>NZ_JASHIE010000005.1:0-413513 GCF_030056655.1 Flectobacillus rivi | reverse complement strand
AAAGAACTCTTTATCTCAAAACAATTAACCAACTTATCGTCAGTCCATTATCTCAAAATTTGTCGTCAAATCTCTTTCGATTTAACCGCTTCCCGTTGTTTGGGAGTGCAAAATTAGTAACTTTATTTTTAACCTCCAAATGTTTTTGAAAATATTTTTAAAATTTATTTTCGCAACTCTCAACTTTCTTTCTTCGCTACAACTCCTTTCCCGTCGTTTGGGAGTGCAAAATTCCCACTTTATTCCCATCCTTCCAAATCTTTTTAACACTATTTTTTAAAGTTTTTTGTAAGTCGTTGATAACAAAAGCCTTAATTGTTAAATTTTTAATACAAATTTCATGATAAAGTAACATAGCAACCTAGTGAGGCTGCTATGTTGGTAAATTACAACTTGATATAATACAATTTTTAGTCAAAATCTTTTTCTCCTCTATTCAAACTTTTTGATAATTTTTTCCACAGCATCCAAATATCCCCCTCCAAATAGATTCACATGAACCATTAATGGATATAGATTATATATAGGAATACGATCGCCGAAGCCATTTTCGATAGGATATACTTCATGGTATGCTTCGTAAAAGCTTGTATCGAAACCTCCGAACATCGTTGTGAAAGCTAATTCAGCTTCGCGAAGACCATAATAACAGGCTGGGTCGACTAAGGCTACTTGTCCATTGGCATCGGTCATTACATTTCCAGACCATAAGTCGCCATGAATTAGTGAAGGCTTCTCATTAGGAATAAGTGAAGACAGTTTCTGAACAAAGCCCATTAGGCGTTCATACAATTCGGTAGTGATTCGTCTTTCATATAAGGCTAATCCTGCTTGAACACGCAATCTTTTTTCTACAAAGAACTCTACCCCATTATTCATCCACTCATTACTCTGATGAAGGGCTCCTATATAATTGTTATAGTCGAGTCCATAATTGGGAGCAGTGTTTAAATGTAGCTTTGCTAATTTGCGTCCGAAGTCCTGCCAAAAGTCATTTTGACGATGGGCTGTTGAAAGGAATTCTAACATGAGATAGTCTTTATCCACAATTTTGCCGAAGTTGACAACTTTAGGAATTGACAACGCTCCAGTACTTCCTAATAACTCCAAGCTACGAGCTTCGGTTTCGAACATACCAGTGTGATCTCCTTGATTCCATTTTATAAAGAAATCACCTTCTTTGACTTTTACACGAACTGCCAAATTAAAATTTCCTCCATAAAAGAATTGGAAGTCCAAAATCTCAGGATTGTATCCTAAATTTTCGAAAAGTATAGATTCAATAAATTGGTATTGTTCCTGCGTTTGAAATGTCATGTGCGTAAATATCCTTATCTTTTTTGCTTTATCTCTAATGTCTTAACTTTCGTTAATGCCAAATTTACAATAAAAGACCTAAATTGCAGATAAAAGAATTATTGATTTAGCATAAGCTCAATCGTCTATTTAAACTCATTGTTATTTATGAAATACAAAAAACACGTGTTTGTTTGTACAAACGTAAAGCCTGCTCCTAAAAAATGTTGTGGAGAAGAAAGAGGCATGGCATTGGTAAACGCTCTTAAAGATGAGCTAAAAGAAAAAGGTCTTAATCTAGAAATCCGTGCACAGAAAGCTGGTTGCTTAGATGTGTGTGCATTTGGACCTTCGATGGTGGTATATCCTGAAGGTGTATTTTATGGTAATGTAGAATTATCAGATATTCCTGAAATAGTAGAAAGCCATCTAGTAAATGATAAAGTAGTAGAGCGTTTGGTAATTGCATAGTATTGATGCATTGTCGACAGGTATAAAGTGATTTGAGAAAGTGGTCTTGAATCACTTTATACTTTTCATCAATTTTATAGAGTATCTAAAGTTTTCCATTTTTAAAGTCTTTTGACGCTTTTATTATGATTCGCGTTTATCCGACCCTTTTAAATACATTTTCTTTGTTTTTACATGAAAAAACTAACTCAGAAGGAAATCTGATGGTCGACCTTCAGGAAATGTTAGATAGGATTAATCGTGTGCCTCGCCCAACAACCGAAGCGCAACAAAAAGGAATTGATTTTGAAAAGGCTATTACGACGGGCGCCAACGAAGAAATGTTTTCAGAATATGTGATTGAAAAAACAAGAGCGCTTCTACCTCCTCGATATAAAACGCAAGTTTATACCGAAACTCGTTATAAAGACTGTATTATATATGGATATGTAGATATTGTTGGAAATAATAAGGCTATAGACTTAAAAAGTACACGAGTATATACAGGACCAAAGTTTGAGTACAATCACCAGAACTTGTATTTATTGGGTTTACAAAATTATGGTATCAAAACGCTGGATTATGTGATAACGGACTTTTCGGAGGTATATGTCGAAACTTACAATATTGATAGCTATAATTTTTCGGAGCTTTATAAAGAAATAGATGCTTTTAGTGATTTTGTGAATAGTCATCGAAAGCAAATTAGAGATAAAAAGCTTTTTGTGGCTGAAGATGATCACACTCAGTTGTCTTTATTTTAGCTTATTATGAGTTCAAGGGAATAAAAGCCTACTTTCTTACACAGTATCTCATTCGTTTTTATTCCCTATTATTCCTTGAGACTCTTCTACAGTATCGCTTTCAATTCACTCAAATGCTTGATTTCGTAAGTTGGGCGTTCGACATGACGTTGATCGTTAGGGTTAAAGAACACCGCATCAATTCCTACCTGCATTGCTCCCAATACATCTGTATAGAAAGTATCCCCAATCATCAAACACTCGCGGGGTTTGGCCCCTACTTGCTCGAGTGCATAATGGAATATCTCAGGATCAGGTTTTTTATGACCAGAATTTTGAGAGGTAATAATATGTTTGAAATAATGTTTGATTCCTCCACTATTCATTTTCACATCTTGGATTTCGTTAAAGCCATTCGTGATAATATGTAATGGGTACTTTGGGCTGAGATAATCAAGAATCTCTTTGGTATAAGGTAACAGGTGAGGCTTTTTAGGAGAAATATCCAGATAGGTATCCGAAACTAGGTCGCATGAATCATGATTGTTGACACCTAGTTGAGAAAAAACCTGACGAAAACGGATATGACGAAGTTCGGCCTGTGAAATTTTACTTCTTTCGTAATCTAACCAAAGTTTGTGATTGACTTCGTTAAATTTATGATAAAACTGCTCCATTGAAGGAATACCGATTTCTTGAAGCTGAAATAACTCAAAAACTTCGCCTAATGCGATTTTCGAGTTACGATGGTGATCCCACAATGTATGATCTAAATCAAAAAAGATATGTTTGTACATGTTGTGATGGTTGGATTTAGTCTTCGGGTTTGAGGATTCTACCTTTATTTTGTCCGAATTACCTTTTCATTACATTTCTCAAGGTTAGATACCATATAACATAATAGGGAGTAAAAGCTTTAACCTTTACTCCCTATTATGTTATTGTAGAGATGGGAGCTTCAATAATTAAGTCTTTTTGAAAAGCTTATCATTTTTCACTCTTGACTCCTAGCAAATATTCTTTTTACTAATAAACAAATTCACCGTAAGGAGACTGAATTGTTACTTGCTTTTGTTCAGCACCCTCTACACGACCAATAATTTGAGCATTGATTCCAAATGATTTCGAAATGTCAATGATTGTTTGGGCATATTGAGGTTGTACATATACTTCAAGACGGTGTCCCATGTTGAAAACTTTGTACATTTCTTTGTAATCAGTGCCACTCTCTTCCTGAATCAATTTGAATAAAGGAGGTAATTCGAAAAGGTTATCTTTGATAATATGAAGATTATCGATAAAGTGTAACACTTTTGTTTGGGCTCCACCCGAGCAGTGTACCATGCCGTGAATGGCAGTGCGAAGCTCTTTCAACATCGCTTTTACTACAGGTGCGTAAGTACGAGTTGGGGACAAAATCAACTGTCCAACATTGAGAGGCGTACCTTCAACAGCTTCGGTTAATGATTTTGAACCACTGTACACTAAAGATTCAGGAACAGCAGGGTCAAAACTTTCGGTATATTTATCAGCTAAATAATGTCCTAAAACATCGTGACGTGCAGATGTAAGACCATTACTTCCCATACCGCCATTATAGCTATTTTCGTAAGTAGCTTGACCAAAAGATTCAAGTCCTACGATAACATCTCCTGCTTGAATTGTATGATTTGAGATAACATCATCACGTTTCATACGAGCCACTACCGTAGAGTCAACGATAATAGTACGAACTAAATCACCCACATCGGCAGTTTCGCCACCTGTACTCCAGATACCGATACCATTGTCACGAAGCATTTGAAGAACTTCTTCGGTTCCGTTGATGATTTCAGCGATTACTTCACCAGGAATAAGGTTTTTATTACGACCAATTGTACTAGACAACAACATATTGTCTGTTGCTCCCACACAAATTAAGTCATCGGTATTCATTACCACAGCGTCTTGTGCAATACCTCTCCATACAGAAATATCGCCCGTCTCTTTCCAATACAAATAAGCCAACGATGATTTTGTACCTGCTCCATCAGCATGCATAATATTGCAGTAAGCCTCATCGCCTCCCAACATATCAGGCGAAATTTTACAGAAAGCTTTTGGAAAAAGTCCCTTGTCTAATTTTTCGATTGCTTTGTGTACGTCTTCTTTTGAGGCAGAAACACCTCTTTGTGCGTAGCGTTCTTGGTTCACAGTAGTAATGAGTTAAACTAATTGGTATTGAGTCAACAGTGCTCAATGTCTAATTTTTTGCAAAAGTACGAATTTATGACCAAAAGACTTGAACAACACCACTATAAAGCACAAAAAAGCGCTTGGAGTTGTTACCAAAGCGCTTTTGAGGTGATTAAGTATTAGGAGTTTCTTTGCTTTTGGCAGTCGTTCAATTCATCTGCTGTATCGGCGAGTTGTTTTTTTAGAGAAGCCGTTTGTGAGTTGATAACCCATCTACCCAATAAAAAACCCATGAATGCGATTGCCAGCAAAAGGATAAGCATTTCAAAAATAGCTACACCTTTTGAGAGTGGATTTAATGCTAATAGTATCATATCTTTTTATTCTTTTCCTTTATTTAAAATATCTTGCCAATCTTTTAATTCTTGCCATTTTCCTGCCGAGGCTAATTCGGCTTGACGAGGCCAAGTGCTTGGGTCGTGCATTTGAAAACGAGGTCCAGCTTCTTGTAATATCTGTTTCAACAAATAGGTAGATGCTTGACTCAATTGCATAAAAGTTAAAATACCATTTTGATTCAACAACTCCTCAATCTTTGGTCCGATGCCCTCGATTTTCTTTAAATCGTCGGGTTTTTCAACCGTTGTATTATAGGTATTAGTATTAACAATAGTAGGTATTGAGATTGTAGAAGTATTAATAGGGGTAGATTTTACTAGACTTGCTTTACATGATTCTAATTGCGACTGAAGATTACTTAGTTGTTCTTGGAGAAAGGTCTTAGATTCTCCACTTCGATAACCGATGATATATCCTAATATGCCAGCGCCAACAAACATTGTTAAATGTTGCCACCAAGCATTTTCGTGTAAAAGAGGATTTAGCTCAAACATATTAATAATGATTTAGGGTTAAAAAGATAAAACAACACGACGATTTTCTTGACGTCCTTTTTCCGTATCGTTATTGCCTTGAGGATTTGCCTTACCTTGAGAAACGATTTTAAACTGCTCTGGAGAAAGTCCTTTTCGAACAAAAAAGTCTTGTACATTTTGGGCTCTTCGTGCCGAGAGTTTTAAGTTTAGTTCGTCGGAGCCTTTATTGTCGGTATATCCTGTTAGCGTAACTTGCTGATTGGGATGCGCCTTGAGATAGGTAATTGCGTTATCGATTTTCTTATCTATTTCTTCAGAATGGCTAAAATCTGTTTTAGCATAAGGGAAATATAAAGTGAGATCAGGAGAAGATTCAACGTTTGAAGAAGTTTCACTTTGTGGTGCTACTCGCTTAAATATCACATCTATTCCACCAATAAGCGTATCTGCTTGAAAATACAGCGAATCACTCAAAACTCCATCTGTAATAATGGACTGTGGATTACCTTTTTGTCCTAAAAGAATACCCTTCAATGCCTCCGCTCTAGCAATACCCAGATTCGCAAAAGAGGTATTATTCTTCTCATGGGAAGCATATCTCCCAATTAAAAGCATTTGAAGCGATGGATTTTTGGCGAGATAGTCCTTGAGTTGTTCTAGCTGAGGTTGTATCTCCGACACATTGGGCGTTTCGCCAGACTGAGGAAATTTGATGTTACCTGAAGCTCTAAGTGAAAGACCGTCAGAATTATGAATATCAAAGGAGGGTTTAGCCAAGGTATTTGCAGATGAAACTGATTTTGTAAGGGGTTCATCACAAACTTCCTTGATTTTGCAGACATGCCAGTAAGTCGAACCTGTAATCCATGCCGTTAGGGCAATCAGCCAAGGTAAAGTGTTTTTTTGCATAGCCAAAGAATTTATTTCTTATAAGACAATGGCTAAAGCTCTAGGTCACAATGGATTACCTCCAAACTCACAAAAAACTAGTTAGATAGGGGTTTTCAGGGAAAGAAAAGTGTTTTTTAACAAAAAAACGATGCCAAGAAAATCTCAGCATCGTTCTATATATCCATACTATTAAGCTTTCTTCAATTCAAAAACGGTAATTTCTGGTGGCATTCCTACACGCCCAGGGTATCCCAAATATCCATAACCTCGGTTTACATAGAGCTTTTGGTTGTCTTGCTCATACAAACCTGCCCATTGTTTGTACACATATTGCGCTGGCGACCAAGTGACATCTCCTACTGTAATACCAAACTGGGTACCGTGTGTATGTCCCGAAAACATCACATCAATGTCTTTATATTTGGTATTTACTTCTTTATCCCAGTGCGTTGGGTCATGCGATAGTAATAATTTTACAGCAGCTTCGTCGGTACCTTTTACCGCTTTTGCCAAGTCACCATACGAATGGAATCGATTTTGCCCACTGATATTTTGCACGCCAATAATCGCTAGTTTTTCGCCATTTTGCTCAATAAAGCGATTTTCATCATTAAGGATATCCCATCCCATTACTTTATGAGCATGAATCAAATTATTAAGATTTTTTTGTTTGGCAGCAGGAGAAGCCCATTGCACATAGTCACCATAATCATGGTTTCCTAATGTTGAAAATACTCCTAGAGGGGCTTTTACTTTCCCAAACAAATCAATATATTCTTGTACCTCCACGGCTTGATTATTCACTAAGTCTCCTGTAAAGAATACCATATCAGGCTTGGCATTGAGAATCATTTCGATGCCTCCTTTTACGGCTACTTTGTTGAAAAAGCTTCCTGAGTGAATATCCGAGATTTGAGCAATTGTCAATCCTTCAAATTCTTTTGGCAAATTGGGCAAAGCCAACTTTACTTTACGAATACGATAATCGTGTGCTCCTGACAAAATCCCCCATGTCATAGCTACAGCAGGAACTGTACCTGCAATAACAGCAGTTTTCATCAAAAACTCTGAGCGAGTAATGGGTTCAGCTTGAGACGTAGCTGTGATAGTGGCAGGAGTTGAATTAGTGAGCATTTGTACTTTCTGTACCACCCAACGAATCAATCTTCCTATGTCATCAATTAATAAGAAAAGTACGACGAAGATTTTTGAAAGGTAATTCATAAAAATACCTACCATAATCCATGTTCTTATATTCTTGCCTAGCAAATCAGGATTTATAAAATTATATAACCAAAGTCCTACAAGAGAAAGGGTTGTTAAACCCCAAAAGATATATCGAGCAGACTGTTGTATCGACTGAGAAAAATTTTGTACAGATACCTTAACGGCTTGCCAAACGTAATAATCTATTACCAGAAAGATAGCAGTCACCACAGGTATTATTATCAGCTTATTCATCGGAGAGTTGGGATAGTTGAATTTTTATTTCGCTATGTGGAAAGAACAAGCGAAGCTTTCTGAAGGTTTCTTTTGGTCTTTTTTTCTGGATAAAAGGTAATTTTTCTATTTCTTCGGAAAATTTTATCTCTTCTCTAAAAATCTACCTCATACAAAAATTCATATTGCTTATCTCGTAGCCTGTCGGGCGTACGTTTCATTACCCAGTTACGAATCTTAATCAAAAAGGGATTTTCGAGCTGCGCAAGCTTGCCTACATTCCAGCTATTATTCACTACTTTGATAACCCTAGCCATACGCTTTTGTTCAAAATCTTTAGTAATCTTCTGCCAATCAGGCTCCTGCTTCATGATATTGTATAATACCAAGGCATCTTCTATGGCCTGACAAGCCCCTTGTCCCATATTGGGTGTAGTAGCATGCGCTGCATCACCTAACAACAATACTCTATCAAAAGCCCATTGGTGAATGGGTTCTATATCATACAAATCATGTTGCATAAAATTGTTGATAGCAGTAGCTGACAAAATTTGAGGTATAGGAAATTGATAATGGGCAAAATGTTTTGCCAAATCGATAGGAGTATATTGTCGATAGTGAGGGTCATTTACAGGAGCATTGATACACACAAAGTAATACACATGGGTATCTGAAATAGGTACAAATCCAAAACGACCTTTAGCGCCCCAAGCCTCAAAAGCTTTATTGATGTCACAAGGAATATCGCTAATATCGACCAGCGCACGCCAGCAGGTATATCCCGAATATCGCAAGCGACTGTTGTGAAGTAACTTTTTGCGCACAATTGAATGTATTCCATCGCCTGCTATCATCACATCCGCTTCGCCTTGGGTCTCATCTTCGAAGGTGACAGATACCGATTGAGCATTTTGGGTAAAATCTTTGAGCTTTTTTCCAAGTTGAATAGTTCCTTCTTGTAATTCAGAAGCTAAAATATGGTGTAAATCATAACGAGCTATTGTAAAATTTCCAATACCATATTTTTCAAAAAACCGATGGGCATATACCTCCGAAAGCACATTTCCTTGATCGTCGACGACCTCAAAAGAACTAACAATTCGTCCTGCTTGGATGATTTTTTGTTCAATCCCTAGTTTTCGTAGCGCCGTCATTGCATTGGCAGCTAATACAATCCCAGCGCCCAGAGCTTTGATTTCACTACTTTGTTCATAGACAACCACTTCGTGTCCTAACTGTTGTAAAGCAATAGCAGTGGTAAGTCCGCCAATACCTGCTCCGATAATGATTACTTTCATGACTGAAAAGGCTTTTTAGAATTTAGAACAAATGTACTAAAAGTATTCATCTATAGAACATTTGTTCTAAAAATATTATCTTTAACCAAAAATCATTTAAAATTTTACCTGTAATACATCATGGTATTATCAACAAAAGACAAGATTTTGGCAAAAGCCCTTATTCTTTTCAATGAACAAGGTTCCGACTTTGTGACCGTACGACACATAGCGAGTGAATTGGGAATAAGTCATGGGAATTTATGCTATCATTTTGCGAATACCGATGTAATTATTGAAGCACTTTATCAACAGCTTGTGGATAAACTCAATGAGTTGACAAAAGAAATGACTGGTTTATCCGAAAATCAGCTAACAATCCTGTATCAATTAAGCTATCGAAGTTTTGAGATTTTGTATCAATATCGATTCTTGATGTTGGATTTTGTCAGAATCATGCGTCGAATTCCAGCTATCAAGTTACATTTCAAGGCACTAATGCAAATTCGACAAGAGCAGTTCACGTATATCATTGCCTCGATGCAATCCAATGGCTTCATTGATATTCCCCAAAAAAATATTGCACCTTTAATCGAGCAGGCTTTGCTGTTCGGAGATTTCTGGATTTCACGTGCAGAGATTTTATTTGATGGAAATGAACAAGAAAAAATAGCCTACTACCACAAGACCTTTTACGCCCTATTTGAACCCTATTTGTGTGGTAATGCGGATTGGTGATTTCTGATTTCGGAAATAGTTATTTCATCACTAATTCAAGTCGTTGTATTGGACTTATTTTTTACGACAGTTTATAAACTAGTTTAATAAACCTAGTACCCAAACCTCCTCCGCCATTTACTATATTTTTTACATTTTTGTTGTGAATACTTCAAAGATTTAGGAACTTCTTGCGTTAATTCAAAAGTTTGACAATTTCGTTCACAACTGCCTGATTTTAACCTTGTATAAACCCGCAAGTAACCCTAAATTTCTCGATTGTCTCAATCGTCTATTTTAACAATGAAAGCATTTCGTCCTTCCTATCTTTTAGTACAATTGTCTTTCTTTTTCTTGCTAATACTTAGTTCTTGTTCTCATTTTGGTGATGTAACAATTAGCGGTACTAACTTTGAAGAAGAAATTAACCAAACTCAAAATCTAGTTTTCACTTTCAACAAAGACCTCGTTCCTGTTTCTGAACTCAATACGTGGTATTCTACGGACTATATTGAGTTTTCGCCTAAAGTCGAAGGACGTTTTAAATGGACTGCCCCCAACGAATTAGTATTCTCCCCTGCTGTAGGGTTTGATCCTGCTACAGAATATACCGCCGAGGTAAACAAGTTGGTTTTGCACAAAGCTTCCGAAAAATATGACCTTGATACTGAAACGCTCAAGTTTCATACGCCCTACTTAGCACTTGAAAAAACTGAAAGTTACTGGTCAAAATCCAACGGCTCGCCTCAGGGAACTGCTATTTTGAAATTACATTTCAACTATGCTGTTAATCCACAGGAAGTTGCCAAATTATTGAAAATCACAGGCGAGAAAGAACAAGAAGTAAAAACTCAGATTGTACAAACCGATGCCTCCTCGCTAGTTCTTGTACGCATACAAGATGACATTGCATCGCAGGGTGGTTCGCTCAAAGTGAGTATTGACAAAGGTCTTTCATTACCTTCTTCTCGCTACACTACTTCAGAGGCGATAGAATCTGATATTCAATTGTCTGACCCAAGTAGTTTGGAGGTTCAAGAGGTTGAAAACGGCTTTAGCAATAATAAAGGCTATATCAAAGTCTTATTCAACCAAGCTATTTCACCTGAAAGTATTTCGAATGCCTACCAAGTATCTATCAATGGTTCTTCTTCACAAAATGAAGAAACAGTAGAAGCGGTCATTGAATATGATTCCTTGGGCAATCCGATACAAAAAGTGAAAGAAGCTCCTAAAAAGGCTGACAATCCTAAAGTAGATACCAAATACGAGGTAATCGAAAATGGATTTGTTATTTCTGGCGATTTTAATGAATCAGATACCTACTTACTCGAACTCAAAACACAGCTTAAAAGTGTGTTAGGTGTCAATTTGTCTGACAGCTATACCAAAGATGTATATTTTGGACAAATGCCTGCTTCTTTGGCTTTTGTGAATAAAAAGGCAACCTATTTGAGTTCAAAAGGGCACAAAAATATTGCGTTAAATATTGTCAACATTCCTCGAGTGAATGTAAAAATTGCGAAGATTTATGAAAACAATATTCTGAATTTTTTACGTCAAAATCGTTATCAAGACTATGACTACGAAAATGAGAATGGTGGAAACAATAAGTCTTTTGTCTACTATGAAGACGAGTCAGGTTTGTATTCTGATATTTTGGTCAACAAAATGGTAGAAACTACCAATCTTCCAAAGTCTAAAGGCGTTCATGCCCTTAATTTATCTTTGCCTGACCAAAATAATTTGAAAGGAATCTATTTGGTAAGTGTCAACTCTACGGATGAGTATTATCAAAATGCTACCAAATTGGTGAGTATTTCAGATATTGGACTAATTACCAAACAAGCCGATGATGAATTGTTTGTATTTGCCAATTCTATCAAAACAACCGAACCTATTAGCAATGTTGAAATAGCATTGATTTCTACCAATAACCAAACAATCCAAAAACTTACTACCGATAGCAAAGGCGTTGCAGTATTTAAAGATTTCAAAAAAAGTGGGTTTAAGGTTGCGATGCTTACCGCACATACAAGTGACGATTTCAACTATTTGTTTTTGGAAGATACTCAAGTCGAAACTTCTCGATTTGAGGTAGAAGGCAAACGTAGTAACGTTTCAGGTTTTGAAGCCTTCATGTACGGTGACCGAGATATTTATCGCCCAGGCGAAACCATTCAGCTCAATACGATTATTCGTACTAATCAATGGAAATCTGTTGGTAAAATCCCTGTCAAATTACGAGTTCTTATGCCTAATGGTAAAGAATGGAAAAGTTTCCATCTCGAAACCAATGACCAAGGAGCTGTTGCCTTGTCTATCCCAACTGAGCGTTCCAATGTGACAGGAACCTATGTTTTGGAAGTTCTGAATGGTAACGATATTATTCTGGCATCTCGAAATATTTCGATTGAGGAGTTTATGCCCGACCGTATCAAAGTGGATTTAAATACTAATAAACCATTTTATCGAACTGGCGAAGTTTTGCAGGTAAATGCCACAGCCACCAATTTGTTTGGTCCTCCTGCCTCCAATCGAAACTATGAAATGGAGATGAAGTTGTCGCGTAAAGTTTTCCAACCAAAAGGATTTGAAAACTTTGTTTTTGATGTGCAAGACAATACAGCATTTGAAGGTATCATGCGCCAAGGTGTTACCAATGAAAATGGTATTGCTTCCGAAAACTTCCAATTACCCGCAACCATGGCAGACATGGGCGTGATAGAAGCAAAAACATACGTAACTGTTTTTGATGAAACAGGACGCCCAGTAAATCGCTTGAAAAAGTCGGATATTTTTACCCAAAATGTATTTTATGGAATTGGGTTAAATGATACCTATCTCAGTACTAACTCACCCGTACAGATTCCTTTGGTAGCACTCAACAAAGATGCTCAGGGTGTGAGTACGCAGGGAAAAGTCGAAGTTGTTCGTTTCGATTATCAAACCGTTATTGAAAAGAATTCAGATAATTCTCTGAAATACACTTCCAAAAAGCAGACTAAGGTTGTATATGGTCGTATGGTAGATTTTAGTCAAGGAAAAGCTTCTATCAACTTTGTGCCAACGATTTCGGGTGAATACGAAATTCGGGTGCATCGTAATGGGGCTAAAACTTGGACAGCACAAACATTCTATGCTTATAGTTGGGGCAGTACTGAAAACTCTTCGTTTGAAGTCAATACTGAAGGGCAGGTTACTATGACTTTTGACAAAGAAAAATACCAAACTGGCGATAAGGTAAAAGTATTATTCAAAACTCCATTTGCAGGAAAACTACTTGTGACCATCGAGCGCAACAAAGTATTGGAATACCATTATTTAGACACTGATAAAAAATCAGCTGAGTTGAGTTTCAAAGTAGATGACGAACATTTACCAAATGTGTATGTATCAGCTACGCTCATTCGTCCACTCGATGATTCGAATATGCCTCTTACTGTAGCGCATGGTTATGCACCTGTCATGGTCGAAGAAGAAGATAGTCGTTTGCCTATCGAAATTGCAGCAGTAGAAAGGTCAAGGTCAAAAACTTCACAAATCATTAAGGTAAAAACCAAAGCTAATACCGCCGTTACTATTGCAGTGGTTGATGAAGGGATTTTGCAGTTAAAAAATTTCAAAACACCAGACCCACATGCTTATTTCTATCAAAAACAAGCTTTGGAGGTCAATAGCTATGATTTATATCCTTTCTTATTGCCAGAAATCGCCATTCGTCAATCGTCGAGTATGGGAGGTGATGGTTATGATTTAGAAAAACGTGTTAATCCATTGACAAATGGACGTGTTAATCTCGTAGCAATTTGGTCAGGTGAAATTACAACGAATTCGAGTGGAGAAGCTAGTATCAAAGTTGATATTCCACAGTTTTCGGGAGATTTACGAATTATGGCGATTGGTTATAAAGATGAAGCCTTTGGTTCGGCGACCAAAAACATGAAAGTGGCAGACCCACTGGTAATCAGTACGGCGCTTCCACGATTTGCTAGTCCGAACGATGAAATTCAAGTTCCTGTAAACATTACCAATACCACCAAACAAAATGCAGTGGTATTAGCCAATATTGCCACTTCTGGAGGATTAGCCATTACGACCACACGTCAACAAAAGGTTGTGGTTCCTGCCGAAAAAGAAGCGAGAGTATATTTTAGTATAAAAGCCGCACCAGTGATTGGCTTGGGCAAAGTAGTCATTAGTGTCAATGGTTTGAAAGAGAAATTTACCGAAAGTACCGAACTCAGTATTCGTCCGAGTACCTCATTACTAAAAACTAGCTCTTCGGGTGTAATCGCTGCTAATCAGAGTAAATCAATTGCCTCGGGAACAGAAAGTTTTATCCCAAGCTCAGTTTCTTCGCAACTGATTTTGAGTAAATCGCCAATGGTGCAGTTTATCGATAAATTTGAGCATTTGCTGGGATACCCTTACGGTTGTATCGAGCAGGTAACGTCCAAAGCTTTCCCTCAACTGTATTTCAAAGATTTTGTAGGATTGATTCAAAAAGGGAAAAAACCGCAAATGAAGTCAGGAGAAAATGAGCTAAACCCAAGCACCAATGTCACTGCTGCGATTCGTAAAATAGAAACCCAACAATTACCTAATGGCGGGTTAGCTTATTGGACAGGCTCAGACAAGGAATCGTGGTGGGGCTCTATTTACGCTTGTCATTTCTTGATAGAAGCTCAAAAAGCTGATTACGAAATTAATATCAATACCCTTGGCAGACTATTAGAATACATTAACAATCGAGCCAACAAGAAAGAAACAGAATCGGCATCGTTGTACGACCCAGCTACTGGTTCAAGTACTCAAAGCACCATTGCGAGTCGTGAAAACATTTATGGTTTGTATGTTTTGGCATTATCTGGCAAACCTAATCGTGCGGTAATGAATTATTACAAAGCCAATCAACAGCTTTTAAGTTTGGATGAGCGCTATTTATTAGCAGGAGCTTTTGCTCAAATTGGTGATCCAAAAAGTCAGGGAAGTATCATGCCTAATCAATTTGTGATGAACAATGATTCGCGCCAAAGTGGTGGAAACTTCAACTCGCCAATTAGAGAACTTGCTCTTACCCTCAATACCTTGGTGGATGTAGACCCTCAAAACTTGCAAATTCCAGTTTTAGCTAGATTATTATCACAGAGTATCGCAACCCAAAAATGGCTTTCTACACAAGAAGAAGCCTTTAGTTTCTTGGCATTGGGTAAAATAGCTCGTAAAGCACAAGCCAATCAAATTATGGCTTCTGTTCGTTCAGGGAAACAAGTAGGTAATTTTAGTGGTGCCGATTTATTGATGAAAAACTTAGCTCCAACCACCAGTGTAAGTACTAAAGGAAAAGGTGCATTGTATTATTTCTTATCAAGTGAGGGATTATCGGCCAATAGCCAGTTTGTGCAGGAAGATAATTTCTTACAAGTACGAAGAACCTATTATACTCGTTCGGGGCAAGTAATTGGTCAAAATCGATTTAAACAAAATCAATTGATTGTTGTAAAAGTTACGTTGTCGAGTCAAGTACCAACCGACAACATTGTAATTACAGATATGCTTCCAGCAGGTTTTGAAATCGAAAACCCACGTCTCAACGCCGACCGAGAACTTACGTGGTTAAAAGACCAAGCCTCACCTGAGCATTTCGATATTCGTGATGATCGTATCAATTTCTTTACAGGCATCAATGGTACCAGTAAGAGCTTTTACTATTTGGTAAGAGCAGTATCTAAAGGGAAATTCACCCAAGGTCCCGTAAGTGCTGATGCCATGTACAATGCTGACTTGAGAAGCTACCACGGTGCAGGAAGTGTAACAGTGGAATAGTTTTAGAATTCGGAATTGTGAGTGCTGAATTGTGAATGTTTTTTTTAGTTATCAGTACATCATAAATTTTAATATGAAAAAGGCGGTCGAAAAACAATTTTCAACCGCCTTTTTCATGAATATTCAATAAATTTCTATTGCCTGCGCAAATTCACCGCTTCCATGATCAATACTTCTCTACGCCACTTTTCAAATATTGAGCAAAAGCAGCAATGTCAAAATTAGCCCCTTGTGGCTTTTGAAGTACCTGCTCGTTACGAGGGTCGATTAGTACATAGTATGGTTGCGAATTGGCTTTGAAACGAGTCGTTTGCAAAACACTCCATTTTTTCCCTAATGTTTTAACAAGCTTTCCATCTATTTCTTTTTGTTCTGCTGTGGGTAACTCGGTGCGGTCGTCTACATAAAGTTGAATCAACACATAATCATTTTTGATTTGATTCAATACCGATGCGTCGGGCCACACACTTGCTTCCATTTTACGACAATTGACACAAGCATGACCTGTAAAATCTATAAGTACAGGTTTTCCTACTTTTTTGGCATAAGCCATTCCTTCATCATAATCAAAGAATGCATCCAAACCGAGTGGGGCGTGAAAGATTTCTCCGTACTTATGAGTATTGGTAGTAGAAATACTAGGTTGCCCCATCGAACGTGAATACAAATCAAAATCTTGTGTTTGTTGTGGTGGTAAAAAAGCTGAAATCGCTTTTAAAGGCGCACCCCAAAGTCCAGGCAACATATAGAGAGAGAAACTCAAAGAGATTACAGCCAAAAAGAAGCGAGGAACGCCAATTGTTTCGAGTGGTGTATCATGCGCAAAACGGATTTTACCTAATAAATAAAAGCCCAACAAGGCAAAAAGGATAATCCATAATACTAAAAACACCTCTCGATCAAACCACTCCCAGTGATAAGCCAAGTCTACATTTGATAAAAACTTTAAGGATAAAGCAAGTTCCAAAAACCCTAATACCACTTTGATAGAATTCAACCACCCTCCTGATTTTGGCAAAGTTTTGAGCCAAGATGGGAACATGGCAAAAAGTGTGAATGGTAAAGCCAAGGAAATAGCAAAACCTAACATTCCAACGGCTGGACCTAAAATAGCACCTGTAGTGGCAGCTTGTACAAGCAAAGTTCCAATGATGGGTCCCGTACAAGAAAACGACACTAGCGACAAGGTAGATGCCATAAAGAATATGCCGAGATAGCCTCCTTTATCCACTTTTTGGTCTAACTTATTCGCCCAGCTACTTGGTAAAACTAGCTCGAATGCCCCTAAAAATGACGCTGCAAAGACAACTAGCATCAAGAAAAAGATAAAGTTGAATACGCCATTTGAAGAAAGGTTATTCAGTGCATCAGCTCCAAATACGATGGTTATGATTAAACCTAAGGCTACATATATGACCACAATCGACAATCCATAGACCAAGGAATCACGAATCCCTGCCGAACGACTTTCTGCTTGTTTGGTAAAAAAGCTTACGGTCATGGGAAGCAAAGGAAATATACATGGCATAAACACTGCTGCTAAGCCTCCAAGTAGTCCAGCAATAAAAGTCATCCACAGCGAATCAGCATTAGTTTCGGTAGGTGGTGCCGTGACTGTTGCCTCGACAGATTTAACTACTGTATCACTTTTACTTTGTGGCAAGGTATCATCTTTGGCAACTTTTTTGGTAACAGAATCCTCTGTCTGTAATGGAATGATTGTTGGTTCTGCTACTGCTATTTCCTCCTCCACTCCTATGGCTTTAACAGGAATTTTAAAATCGACTTCCTCTGGTGGCAAACATCTTTCATCATCACAAACCATATATTCCAACGAACCCTTGACGACAGAATTAGGCTTTTTGAGTTTGAATTTCTGGGCAAAAACCGCCTGATTTTCAAACCAGCTAATATTCATATTGAAAGTTTTCTCAAAACCTTCCATCAACTTGGTACGTTCCTCTACCTTTCCAATGGGTTCGTATTCTTTAGATGATTTAAAAGAAAAGGTCGTCGGCAAAGGTCCTCCAGACTTTACATGTTGAGAATAGATATGCCATCCTGCATCTATTTGTGCAGTCAAAATCACTTCAACCTCTCCTTTTGCTAACGTTTTAGCACTAAACTTCCACGAAACAGGAGTAAATATCTGAGCCTGTCCCCAAAGAGACAGGCTACAGAAAAGCACGAAAAAGAGCTTTTTCATGAAAATGGATAATTTAAAATCTTATTTTGTATGATTTACAATCCAATCGCCAATAGTTGTGAGCACTTGAGGTGGAAATGCCTTTTTGAGCTTACTATATTCGGCAGGAGTACATTCTTGGCAAGTTAAAAACAGATGATTGACATCGGGAACCTCAACAGTAGTAACGTCCTTATTGCCTCCTTCTTTTGCTAACTTTTCGATGTTTGATAAATTATCTTGACAAGCAACAAACAAATCTTTATCACCATTCAAAGCCAAAATAGGAGCCTTGATTTTGGGAATAAATTTGGCTGGATCAAATGTTATATGATAACGATACCAAGCGCCAGTCGCTTGCATGGTATAAGAGTAAATGGGGAAACGGAAATGGTCAAACTTAATATCTAAAGATTTCACATATTCATCATCCTTCTTTTTCCATGTATCATAGGTTTCTTGCATCACCTTTGCCAACCCCAGTGAATCTTTTTCCACGTTGTCATACACCGTCTGGAACATCAATTCATTGATTTCGTTATAACGCTTTTTGTCATGGTCAGGAATTTTGGCAGTAGCTACCAAGGCAGCGTTTTGCTTTCGCAATGCATCTATTCCTTTGGTAGCCAAACCCGCCATACTAACTAAAAACGCAATATCCTTATGTCTTGAGCTAACAATAAAACTCACAGCACCACCTTCACTATGCCCCAATAATCCAATCTTTTTTGTATCTACCTGAGGCTGTTTTTTCAAAAAATCAATTCCTGCTTCTATATCTTGGGCAAAATCTTCAGTGGTTGCTTGTTGATAAATACCTGTTGTTTTGCCAACGCCTCGGTCGTCTATGCGCAAAACTGCAATACCTCTACTGTTGAGATAGCTAGCTAGTTCAGCAAAAAACTTAAATCCAGCCATTGAGCCATCACGATCTTGTGGACCTGTACCCGAGATAAAAATCACCGCAGGAACTTTCTTTGAATTGTCAGGTAAAGAAAACGTCGCCCCGTAGGTGATTTTACCTCTTGTATAAGTCACACTATCACTTTTTACTCCTTTTGCCTGAATCGTATAATTTACTACCAAGGCTAAAAGCACTCCTACTACTCCACTTTTCATTGCTATTCTGCTTTTTTGGTTAATTCAATCATTGCCGAAATTTCATCTGCCAAACCCGTTGCACTTCCTTTGAAACCTACCGTGATAAAACGTAGTTTTCCGTTTTTATCAATAATCAGTTTTTGTGGAATACCAGAAATACTAAACGCTTTACAAATTCTATTGAAAACTTCATCATTAGCCTTTTCGGTTGGAAGTTTGTTATCAAAAAGCACAGTAAAAGGATAATTATTCTCTTTGATATATTGCATGATTTCCTGTTTGTAGTTAGGAGAGCGTTCCTCGGTATCAACAAAGAAAAATACTACATTCGGGTCATTTTTGTATTTTTCTACCGCCAGTTTCATACCTGGAAAAGACGCTTTACAAGGCACACACCAAGTAGCCCAAAAATCCATCACGATTGTTTTTCCTCTCAAATCTTTAAACTTCACTATCTTGCCTGTACCATCCTTCATGGTCCAATCAGGCATAGATTTATTAATCATAATAGACTTTAGCTCGTCTAATTCTTTGCTTGCCAATTCAGGATTTTTAAGTCCAGACACATAGGTATCAAAGCCATTTTCAGAACCTCTCGCACGGATATAATCTTTTTTCAATAAATCTAACATTTCAGGAGAACTCTGATTTTCGTGCATACTTTTCACTAAAACCTCCTGTAACAAATCATATTTTTTGAAATGGTCTAACAACAAAGCCTGTTCGTTATTGAGCATAGCTGATTTGAACATAAAGTATTTCTGAGCACGATTGGCTAAGTCCATTGCCTCCTCAAAGTTGCCTGTATTGCGTAAAATCCCGATTTGAGTAAGTGCAAGATTCTGGTTAAAAATCTTTTCATACTCTACAGCCCATTCATTCGGTGACAAAAACCAATATTCTACAGGTCGCTGATTTTTGAATAATTCCATTCGTTTGACCATTGCTCTAGCAGGAGCCAACAGCTGTGAATCATCAACATCCTTTCTTTTATGCGCAATATCAATACACTTATAATAAATCGTAGGAATACTTATTGCTGGGAGCTCTGCACTCATCTTCTCTAGACTAGCATAACCTTTTTGCATCATAGCTTGAATAGCCATCGACAAATACACATTGGTATAGTTTACCATTCGTTTTTCATTGAATGTATAGTCTGCATCACGATAAGGGAACTGCTTCAAAAATGCCTTACACAGTTCGATTTTCTTTCCAAAATCACGTTCAAAATTAAGTTGTTGATAGGCTTTCAATCGTGCCAAATCACCCGATGGATAAGTACTTAAAATAACTTTTTCCAAAGAGTCTGAAGTTGTTTTATTATTTAATGGATGCTGATAAAGAGACAATAATCTCATCAAATTCTGTTCAGTAGGGCTTTTCTTCAAAAAAGCTACCACACGATTCACTCTTACCAAAGATGGTTCACCTTGCATTTTGAATAATGCTTGACAGAAAGGCACTGAAAGTGCCTCGCTTGCCTCTTTGGGATGAAAACTAATTTCCTGATTTAGCCAGAAATACACCGCAGAGTCACTAATATTCTGTTTTTCTAAGTAATTCTTTACTCCGTAACCAAAGTTTGAGGCACGCATAAGTCCCCAACCTGCATATCCTCCCGGAGCAAATCTCCCTGTATCATCAATCAACATTTGAGAAAATGAAAACTCATTATTGGTATCCTCTAATTCTCCACTTTTAAATTTTACACTCAACATTCCACAAGTATTTGATAGCTTAAGATTAGCTTTCCAGATACCATTTTCTTCCTTAAAAGCTAAATCATTTACCTGCCAAACATAATTTTCGTAGGTATAAACAACAGCCTTAATATCTTTTTTTCCTGCCAAAGGCGAACCTTCAGGATTATAAGTAATCGTAATTTCTTGACCAGGTTTTGCACGAAATGGATCAAACTTTACCCTAGAGTTAGGGTCTTGAGCAAACAACACTTGAGCAAATAGTAGGATAAATCCTAGGAGCATCTTTTTCATGGAGAGCGTAATTTTTTAATTGTTGTAAAAAGCGATGGTTTTTGCAGGAAAGTTGATGACTGTCTTATAAAGTTGTAGAAATGGCGTTCCCAACAATCCTTGGATAGGCAGTTGATGAGAAGCGTCCACATTAATTTTGTTTTCGGTCATAGCCATAAACATATCTTTAAAAAGTAAGGATTCTAATTTGGACTCGGGTAAATAGCCAGTAATACTCTTTTGAGTGCTACCCTCTGCTCCACCTACATTTTCGGTCATAACCTCTTCCAATAGCGGACTAATTGCCGAGCTATAGGGCTGATATATCACATTGGCATTAGCACCACAATCTATACCCAACTGGTATGTTTTTCCATGAATCGTTAGAGGTACAATTGGAATATGTCTTTCTTGAGAAAAAGGAATACTCAACAAAGCTTTGGTAAGTTTGGGTGATTTTTCTAAAGTCAGTAGTTGATTTTTGTAGTCAAAAGTTACGACATAGTCTTTCATCCATTCATAACCTAGTAAGCCCAAAAAGGGAAATTCTGACTTCTCCATAGGAGACGAAACCAGTGTTTTGTTGGAAATTTCGATCGTTCCTATTTTTAGATTATCCACATTTGACAAACGAACATCTTTCATCGAACCATTCAGTCCAGAAAAAGAAGTAAAGGGATTTCCTTGTATTTTGGAAGCATATTGACGATTGAGTATTACCACAGGACATCCACTATCGAGCTGAAAATAACCTTTTTGACCATTGAGTTCTGCCTCGATAAATATCAATCCATTACGCATATTAAAAGGTAATGTAACCTTTTCAGGAAAAATGCCAGCTAAGATTGGCATTTCTGGTTCGGGTATCCTTGCTGATTTGATAATCCCGAGTTCTTTCACTTTTTCCTTTCCAAAAACAAAATAAGGATGCCCCTCTTTATTGTCCTGATATTTTACGTCAAGTTGTACTTTTGTCAATACACCATTCGCCTCTTGGCTTACGATTTTATAACTAGCAATAGCGACGTATTTTTCTAAAATAGCTGGCAGAATAATGGCATTTTGCCCTTTGGGTAAATTGGCGATGGTACAACTATCGTCTACCATTGTGAGTAATAGAGGAACATTCTTTTGATTAATTGCCGTAATCAAGGCATCCACTCTTTCGGGAATTGTTTGAGCGTACAAGGGACTAAAAGCCGAAATTCCCAAGATGCCAATAAGTTTGCGTAACATAATTTGGGGTAGTCAGAGTGCCACGAAGACACTCTGACTGATTCATTATTAAGGATTAGAAACGAGTTCTGGATTCATTTTAGTAAGATATTGTGCAATTGGTAACACATATCGTTTACTATCTGGGGCCAAAGTGTAAGTTACGCCATTGAATGTGCGAGTGATTGTTTTTTGGAACAATGGTTCACTTTTCAAACGACGCATATCCCACCAACGAAGCATACGGAAACAAAACTCACGACGGCGCTCATTGATTACTTTTACCAAAGCATCGTCATTCGAAGTAGCTGTCAAAGGCGTGTAGGCTGTTGACAAAACACGATTTTTACGAAGATTATTAACCCATGTCATCGCTTGAGCAGCCTGTCCAGCTCTTGCCAAAGATTCTGCTTTGATGAGCATCATTTCGGGTACAGACGGACCAAGATTTCGGTTTTCACCTGTGATAATTTCACGGTAAAAATAACGACCTGTATAAGTTGATGACACACGAGAAGCAGGTACCGTAAATAGATTGTAACGTTGGTCGTTGGCATCAAAAAGCGACAATAAATCGTCACTTAAGCGCATAGCTGTTGGCGTGTAAGCGCTCGTTCCATAAGAAGCGATTTTTGACAACAAAATTTCAGGGTCATTAATACGCTTAGGAAAAGTACTTGTTGCTGTCATGGTAGCCATATTATTGAGAGTACTTCTCAATGCCAAAGCACTATCAGCATACACTTCCGCCATTTTGTAGTTGCTCATGTACAAATAGGTACGAGCCAACAGTCCATACGCCGACGGTTTAGATGGCAAGGTATTATATTGTTGTGTTGCTAGCAGATTAGGCAACGCTTGCTTCAAATCTGTGAGAATTTGTTGGTAAACTGTTTCAACACTAGCACGATTTAGACTTTGAGAAAACGTTTGGGTCAATAAAAGCGGTACTCCCAAGTCACTCGATGCTGTAGTTGCATTATATGGTTTGCCATATTGGTTTACCAATGTCAAGTATGCATCTGCACGATGTACCAAGGCTTCCGCCATTAATTTTGCCTTATCCATTTCTGGACCATTACTTGTAGGCAGTTCGCTAATAATAGTATTCGTTCTGAAAATACGAGCATACATGGTATTCCAGTCGGTGTCATTTTCATAACTTGTACTAAGTGGGAAAATGTCATCTTGCCATGTATAGGTATTTTTGTAATAGCTATACGAAATGTTTAACAAACTCGTCTGTTGAGCGGCATCCACGATGGCTATATCATCACTAGCCAAATCCCCGAGGATAATTCCTGTTTCGTAAGCCGAAGTATTATTCAATAAGTAACGATAATTGGTTACATCTTTTGGTACTAAACTTCCTTGTGTTTTTATATCCACAAAGCTTTCACATCCACCTGTAAACAATCCTAGGTTCACAAGGCTAAAAAGTATTGCTATCTTTTTCACGACTTTATTTATTAGAAGTTTACGTTAAGTGAAGCTGTAAATGATCTTGATGGTGGTAATCCTAATGTTGTACTCGACAGCGGACTAGCAAATACAGGATCAAAACCTTCTTTATTTTTTGTCCAAATCAATCCAAGGTTACGTGCAGCCACTCCCAGAGAAGCAGACTTGATACCAAGTTTCCCTAAGATTTTGGGTTCTATTTGATAAGTCAATGAGATTTCACGCAAACGCACATAATCACCAGGCAATACATTAATATCAGAATACTGATAGCGGAAAAGACTCAATGAAGCATAAATTCCTGCCATTCCTGGTACATTGGTGGTTAGTTCATCTCCTGCTTGTCTCCAACGTTTGGCAATATCTGCACTCAAATCATATTTCAAACCAGTGTTTCGAGCTGTCCCTGGGTATGCTGATACCGAAGGTTTTACGAAGACATTTCCAAAACTATAATTGACAATGGTATATAACGAAAATGCTTTATAACGCAACGTAGCATTGAACGACCCAAAATAAGGTGCTGTTAGTCGACCTACATACTTGAGGGCATCGATAGAAGTGATTGACTGACTGGCAGCTACTTTTTCACCTTTTTCGTTAAAAATTTGCGTCATACCCGTCGCATCCAAGCCTGCAAATTGATATACCATTAACTTATCTGTTGTATATCCTTTAATCCATGTTTGGCTAATTGGATTAGATAAGAATGAAGAAGATGGTACAAAACGTGTATCGGTTACGACATTGGTGTTATAAGAAAACGTTACCCCAGCTTGGATTCCCCAATTATCTTGACGAACGGCATCTCCTCTAAGTGCTACCTCGACACCATGACCTGAAAGTGAGGTGGTATTACGCTTCAAAGTATTGACACCGTAAGTAGGGTTTACAGGAAACTCATATATGATATTTCGACCTTCTTTATTATAAATATCGATACTACCACTCAGACGTCTGTTGAATAAGCCAAAGTCTAACCCGAAGTTGGTTACATAAGTATTTTCCCAACGCAATGTTGGATTGGCAGGATTCAAAATATCGCCGTAAGGATTGGTCGTTGTGAAATCAGAGCCCGCTATGTACATACTTGTAAATGGATACATATCTGTAGCGATGTTACCATTCACTCCGTATGTTGTTCTTAAGCCCAACGTATTTATCCAAGAAATCCCTTTAAAAAACTCCTCTTGATCGGCATTCCACTTCAAACCTGTTGACCAAAGCGGGGTAGCACGAAACTCCTGAGCAAGTCCAAAATTGTTATAGTCATCATAACGAGCACTTCCCGAAAGTACATAGCGATTTCTGAAAGTATAAGAGCCATTAGAGTAGTAAGACAAATAACGGCGTGTTTTATCACCTTGCGTTGGTGAACCTCCTAATGAGGAGATTCCTCCTATTGCTGTTGTATAGGTCGAAGCATAATTAACATTCTGAACAATACCTGTTTGCATATTATACCCATAAAGCGTAGCTCCTCCCTGACTAGCATTAGTCTCACGTATCTCGGCCCCAGCAATAACATTTACTTGGTGGTCTTGTCCAAAATTTTCGTTGTATGCCAACTGACCTCTCAAACTGTAATTATTGAGTTGGGTATTGGTTTGTTGCAAAACGCCTCCGTTTGGTACAGCATTTACCAATTGCCCAGCAGCATTTGCTACTGTCGACATATTGATTAAATCTCTTGTATAATAAGTATCTGGCGAATTATATACTTTACTCAATGAGAATGTTCTTTCATTGCTATAAAAACCAATCGCTGATAATCCTTTAAAAATGGGTACTGTTACATTTACGGTAGCTAAATAGTTGTTATCATAAGCTGTATTATTTACAAAATCTTGTTCGTCAAGGTAATTATATCGCCAAGGCATATATCCTTTGGCTTCTAGTCCACTTAGATAGCTACTGTAATAGTTTCTTGAATATGATACTCGATTGCCATTATCATCTATCAATTGATTATAAGGCATAAATGTAGTTAAGCTAGGTGAAAACAAGGTTGATAACCCCACTGCTCCTTGTTGGTAATTGAACAATGACGCTTTTAAATTGGTAGCAATCGTTACTTTGTTAAAAACTTTGAAAGTATTATTCATCGTCAAAGTCATACGCTCGCCTTTTGTTCCTACAGTCGAAGGTTGTTCTTTACTATAAGACAAACCATAATAGTAGTTCGAAACATTGCCTCCTCCCATAATCGAGAAGTTGTATTGCTGATTGGTAGCAGGCGTCAGAATATACTTTGATACCTGATCTAATCCATTAGTTTTTGTACGCAAGTCACCGATAGCAGCATCGTATGCCGTTTGCGAAAGTCTTCCCGCCTTCAACTGTAATGTCAAATCTGTTGCACGACTTACGGTTTGAGGAAACAACGTTGTCGTAAGAGGATTTATCAGCAATCCTTTATTCACGATTTCTTGTTCGTAGTCAATGGTTTGATCAACAGTCATCAATTTGAGGTAATTCAAACGAGGACGTTCACTTGACATAAAATCAGCCGAAAAGCTAACTTTAGGCGCTTGATTATTAGATCCCCTTTTGGTAGTGATTACAATTACACCATTGGCAGCTCTTGTTCCCCAAATAGAGGCTGCGGCGGCATCTTTAAGAATGGTGATATTGTCGATGTCTCTTGGATTAAAGGTTTTCAAATCCAAATCTGTAATAGAGCCATCTACGACAATCAAAGGCATTTTTTCTCCAGAGTTGGTTGTCACACCACGAATCAACATATTATAATCAGATGCGCCAATGGTACGAGTTCCACCATTAATTGAATAGCGTGTGTTGTTATAAGTAAATGTGTTATCTCCCGAATAGGTCTGTACATCCAAACCTGGTACTAGTCCTTCTAATCTTTGGATAACATTCGGCACAGGGATTTTTTCTAAATCTTTAGCACTCACACTACTAAAAGCACCTGTTGCACGCTCTTTAGGTAATGACTGATAACCTGTACTAACTACAGCTACCTCGTTCATCATCTTGCTTGCTTCGGCTTCCATCTGGATATTTAACATTCCGATACCACTGATGGTCAGCTCTTTTTCCTTATATCCTACATAAGTTACCACCAGCTTATCTCCAGCTTTCATGCCCGAAAGATTGTATTCGCCACGTTCATTGGCAGTAGTACCTTTACGAGTGCCTTTTACCCAAACGTTGGCCCATGGTAATGAAACACCATCAATGCCTGTGATTGCTCCTCTAAGAATCAAATCTTCGTCTTCCATTTCCTTATAAGCCACCACCGTTGCTGTAGATTTTGGTGGTTCTGCGGGCGTTTCGGGATTTTTGAAAAACCGAGCATCACGGGCTACAATACTGTACGAATTGCCACTTACGTACAAGAAAAGTAGGTTATTAGGATATAAAATATCCTTCAATATCTCTTCAACAGAGGAGTTATTCAATGCCGACGCTTGGGTCGTTTTGCCATTTAGTAAATTGTGTTCATAAGCAAATTTGGTTTTAAATTTTTTCTCTATTTGAGAGATAGCATCCTTCAAAGGAATCGTTTTTTGCTGACTAAAAGCAATAAAGTTCAGGAGTACCAACAATACGCTGGTGCCCAGTATTTTCGAAATCGAATGTTTCATACGATGTTACCGTGATCTTAAATAAATGATTCTTCCTTCTTTATAGATATTTACGTTTAAGATATTGGATAGGGTGTAAAGGATAGTCTCCTCGCTATTGAAGGCTATAGTTCCATCAATTTGCTTGGACGCTAGGGTTGAGTCTTCTAGAACGACTTTGTACCCGTAGGTATCTTCGAAGTTGTCAATAATCTGTCGTGCAGTCAGACCACTTACAACCATATTTCCTTCGAGCCAAGCCTCGGGCACGTTCCGAGTTTGTTCTAGGGTTTGTTTTTGCAAAATGCCATTGTAACGGACAATCTCTCCTGGCTTCATGATAATAGCCTGAGACTGATTTTCAGCTTGCACTCTAATCTTACCCCTCAACAACGCAATCTGAACTTGTTGGCGACGCTGTTTTACATTAAATTCTGTACCTAAGACATCCACCAATATTTTGCCTGCATGCAGGCGAAACTCTTCCTTGTCTTGGATATGAGTGGGGTCGGCATTCAAATGTTTTACATTCAAATACACTTCCCCACTTACCCACACTTCACGTTTGTTTTGCCAAGCCCAAGCTCGATGGTAACTAATCGAGGAGTTCGCATTTAAGGTCACTATACTATTATCGGGCAAGATGATTCTTTTTTGCTGTGCATATTCGGTCGAAATAGTAATCATTGATTGCGCATACCAACCGATTCCCACCGCTATTGTCAACATAGCTGCTGCGGCAACCGAAGCAACTCTAACCCATTTGATAATTTTATTTCGTTTTTCTTGTTGTCCAATACTCGTCTGAATATCGGCAAATAGGCTTGCGCCAAAATCTTTCGCTGGCTTAATGCGTTCAGCGGTCAATACAGTTCTTAATATCAACAATGCTTGTTGATACGCTTTCAAATTTTCGGGCTGGCTTTTTTGCCATTCTTCCCACTGTTGACGTTCTTCTTCTGCACCTTCTTTGACCCAACGGATAAAACCCGCATCACTCAAAAAATCTTCCGTAGAATATGTATTGTACTTTTCCATCTATTGCCAGATTTATTTGGCTTCTATATATACAAACCGAATAATTTTTGCCATTACCCCATAGAAGCCAATTTTTTTTCACTTTTTTTTAATATTTCTATAACTATTTATTTAAAAACAATATAATTGACTGATAAACAGAAAGTTAACGACTTATTTATTCTCTCATCTATCTAAAATAAAAATATCTTATGAAGCACTGTTACAGAATGTTACATAGCTATGTGCATAAACAGAGTAGAGATAGCTTCATCATTTACTCAAAAATATGAGACAAGCACTGATAACAGAGATATGATTAATTGAAAATGACTTTTAATTAGTAGAAAATAGATGAGCATATCGTCTCAAAAGCGTTCTTAGAGAATTCCTTTGAGACGAAGAAGTAGAATAAGACTGATAATACTTGAGTTTGGCATATCCAAAATGCCACGTAGGGTTTCTAATGCACGACTATTGAGCTTGTACACCCCTTTTACCGAGATGTCCATCATGGCTGCAATCTCGTTGTATTCCAATTCTTCGAAATAACGCAAATAAAGCACCTCCTTCTGTCGAGGGCTAAGTTGATTTAAAGCCTGAAGTACCTTTTGAGCTTGTTCATCGGTTTGTTCAAGCTTGGTAATTTCTATTTCTGCATTAAAAGTGATATGAAAAGATTCGGCTTCTTCCATATCCACATAATACAGGTTGCTTTTCTTTGTAGTTTGATTGAGGATAAAGTTGCGGAGTGATGCCAGCAAATAATAGCGAATATTATCTGTCGTACCTGTTGTAGTACGATTCATCCAGAGTTTTACAAACAAATCATGTACATAATCGCGAACGAGTTCTTCATTTTGCAACTTACGCATCCCATACTCGTAGAGGGCTTTATAATGTTGGTTATAAATAGCCTCAAAAGCCTCTCGCTCCCCTGTCAAAAAGGTTTCCCATAAGTATGTATCCTTGGTTTGCATCAAAGCTTCTTGGTGATTAGTTATCGTAGTATTACAAATTTATAAAAAAACTAAGTCTATCCTCTATGCTACATTTTACCAAAATATAACTTACCCTATTAAAATAAGTATTTATACCGATAAAAAACAAAAGCCCCTTCGTGCTTTTGAGTACACAAAGGGGCTTCTGTTATAATTAGCCAATACTTTTTACCGTAATTACAGGGTCAGGGAATTGAATTCCGACACTATCAAATTGTTTTTTGATATGTTCATTCATAAAATACTGTGTTTTATCTAAATCGGTGGCATTTACCCACAATTTCACCTCCCAGACAATAGCGCTGTCGGTAAGTCTACCCACCAGCACATCATTATTTTTATCTTTTTGGACAAAAGAGCATTCGCTTATTACATCCTTAATTGCCTTACGGGTAACATCTATGTCATTGGACATCGCCACCTGAAATTGCATATCCAATCGAATAACCCCTTTTCTTGAAATATTCACTACTGGCGAAGTGGATAAGCTACCATTGGGTAATATGATAGTTCGATGACTTGTGGTACTTATTACGGTGTTAAAAATCTGAATGGACTCTACGTAACCAGTATAGCCATGCACTGTTATCAATTCCCCTACTCGGAATGGTTTAAAAACTAAAATAAGTACTCCTCCAGCAAAATTTGACAAGCTTCCTTGCAAAGCCAAGCCTATGGCTAAACCTGCGGCACCCAATGCGGCAATAAAAGAAGAGGTTTCTATTCCCAAAATTCCAGCGCAACTCAGTACCAACATAATATTCAATGCTGCACGAACTAAAGAAGCTAAAAATGGCTGAACATCGGGATCAATACTTTCTAATTTCATTTTAGAATGCATCAGCCCTATTACTTTTTTAATAAGCAAACGCCCAATGAAAAACATCAATAGGGACATCAATACTTTTGTACCGTATTGTAACAATAACGGCAAAACCTTGTCCTCGAAATTGGTCAAATAATTATGGGCTAAATACATAAAGTTCATAGCTGTAAACAAATAAAGCGCCCTTGCAACAAGGACGCTTTACGTATAAATGTCAAATATAATTATTTCTCTACTTGAGAGTAATTTAGTTCAACTGGAGTATTACGGCCAAAGATTTTAACCATAACATTCAATTTCTTCTTATCGTCGAAGATTTCTTCTACAGTACCTTCAAAAGAAGAGAATGGACCATCAATAACTCTGATAGTTTCTCCTTTTGTAAATGACAATGTTGCTACTTCTTCAATTGGAGCAACCTCATCAATTTTCCCTAAGATACGCTTGATTTCGCTTTGGCGTAAAGGGATTGGTGTTTTAGACGTTTTACCATCATTCCAGCTCAAGAAACCAATTACACCTGGCATTGAAGTAATAATGTGTGAAACCTCACCATATTTAATATCAGCTTCTACGAAAACATAACCTGGAAATAAAGTCTTTTCACGAACAATTTTCTTACCGTTACGAATTTCGTAAGTCTTTTCAGTAGGTAACATCACTTGAGGAACGTACTCTGTAAGACCTTGTCTTTGCACCTCGTTCTCAAGATATGTTTTTATCTTTTTCTCCTGTCCTGAAACTGCTCTCAAGACATACCAATTAGTTTCTGCCATCTTTAATAATGATTTCTTTGAGATTGAGAACAAAATCTGTTTGTAAAAGAACAGTTCGTCAGCTCAATTAGAATGACTGATAGAACAACTCTAGACCAGACTTGAACAAAAAGTCGATAAGACCAACCACAAGAGCAAAAATCAAAGAAGCAACCAATACTAGCGTAGAGCTTGCTTGCAATTCACTAAACTTTGGCCATGTTACGTTTTGTGTAACTTCAGTCCAAGAATCTTTAAATAATTGTGTTAACTTATTCATGTTCTTTGTAATGTTATGAAGCTACGAGCTTTCTTTGGTTTGCTTTTCGCTTGTAAAAAGTGATGCTATCCTTTATAAACTTTAAAGTTCCGAATTCTAGCTTAAAATTCCGACTAATTTAAATAATTAATCTGAAACTCGAAACTAAAAATCGGAACTTACTTTGCACGGGCACCAGGACTCGAACCCAGACCGAAGGTTTTGGAGACCTCTGTACTACCTTTATACTATGCCCGTATTGTTTGGAATGCAAAGGTAGCAGTTCGATTCTGCATTTCCAAGCACTCAGTATAGGTTTATTTAATATTTTTTCTCTTTATTTTCAAAAATAATTTTAATAGCTTGTTTTTCAAAAGCTTAAGCTCCTACTGCTGCTTTCTAAAATAGAATTGTAGAACCCTAAATCATTCAATATGTACGAACCATTTCTATAATTCCTGAAAATATCTCCTCCAAAATGCCTATAAAAACAAAAAGCACTGTCTTTCGACAGTGCTTTTCTAATATGGTTAATCTTAGGATTAGTCTAAGATTTCAGTTACCTGACCAGCACCTACAGTACGTCCACCTTCACGGATAGCGAAACGAAGACCTTTGTCCATAGCTACTTTGTTCAACAATGTAACGTCGATAGTCAAGTTATCACCTGGCATACACATTTCGATACCTTCTGGCAACATGATTTCACCTGTTACGTCAGTTGTACGGAAGTAGAACTGAGGACGGTATTTGTTAAAGAATGGAGTGTGACGACCACCTTCTTCTTTAGACAAGATATAAACCTCTGCTTTGAATTTAGAGTGAGGCTTAACTGAACCTGGCTTACAAATAACCATACCACGACGGATAGATTCTTTGTCAATACCACGCAACAACAAACCTACGTTGTCACCAGCTTCACCACGGTCAAGGATTTTACGGAACATTTCAACCCCTGTTACAGTAGATTTCAAGTTCTCAGCACCCATACCTAAGATTTCAACTGGATCACCAGAGTTGATAACACCAGTTTCGATACGACCTGTTGCTACAGTACCACGACCTGTGATCGAGAATACGTCTTCAACTGGCATCAAGAATGATTTATCGATATCGCGTTTTGGAAGTGGAATCCAGTTATCAACAGCATCCATCAAAGCTTCGATAGTAGCAACCCATTTCGGCTCACCGTTCAAACCACCTAAAGCAGAACCTTGGATTACTGGAATGTTATCGCCATCAAATTCATAGAATGACAACAATTCACGGATTTCCATTTCAACAAGTTCCAACAATTCTGGGTCATCAACCATGTCCACTTTGTTCATGAACACTACCAATTGAGGTACACCTACTTGACGAGACAAAAGGATGTGCTCGCGAGTTTGTGGCATTGGACCGTCAGTTGCAGCAACTACGATGATAGCACCGTCCATTTGAGCAGCACCAGTTACCATGTTTTTCACGTAATCGGCGTGACCTGGACAGTCAACGTGTGCATAGTGACGGTTTTCTGTTTGGTACTCTACGTGAGCAGTGTTGATTGTGATACCACGCTCTTTTTCTTCAGGAGCTGAGTCAATTGATGAGAAATCTTTCTTTTCAGCAAGTCCTTTTTCTGACAACACCTTAGTGATGGCAGCAGTCAAAGTAGTTTTACCGTGGTCAACGTGACCGATAGTACCAATGTTTACGTGAGGTTTACTACGGTCAAAATTCTCTTTTGCCATGATTATTTAGTTCTTAATTAGTTTTATAAAAAGAATGAAAAAATTGATACCTTTCAACTTCCAACAACCAAAGATAAAAGATACTTGATAGCTCCTATTTAACTATTTGTTGTTTTGAATGGAGCCTTTGAGCAGGATTGAACTGCCGACCTCTTCCTTACCAAGGAAGTGCTCTACCACTGAGCTACAAAGGCAGACGTTGAATGCTTTCTCGTGAGTCCAAACTGAAGTAGACCACAAACAAAAATGGTTAATCGTTAATCGCTAATTCGCTAAACTATTAACTATTAACTATTAACAACCAACCATCTTAATTTCTTGAGCGGGAGACGGGGCTCGAACCCGCCACCTATAGCTTGGAAGGCTATCGCTCTACCAAATGAGCTACTCCCGCTTTTCTATAACTGGTTTAAAAGTTTCGAAAAAGTTTCCCTAAAACTCTAAACTTGTGGGGACAGATGGATTCGAACCACCGAAGACATAAGTCAGCAGATTTACAGTCTGCCCCATTTGGCCACTCTGGTATATCCCCTTATCTTTCTCTTTTTGTTTCCGTTTCTTGTAACGTTCCCGTGAAAGAGTGTGCAAAACTAGGTAGATTTTTGATTAAGTCAAAACTTTATTGAAAAAAAATTTTCACTTTTTTTTCAATAAAACTCAAAAAACATAGCTAACTATTCCGTAATTAACATTGTAATATTTTAAAAATCAGGGCTTAATATACTACTTACATAGTGCATTAAGCCCTGAAAAAAATTTACTTTTTTTTTGAAATTTTAGAAGCGAATACCAAAACTTAAGCCACTAATTTTGGGACCATAGCCTGTTTGGTACAATTGTGACAAATCATAATTCACGAATAAATCTGGAAAATCTTTCAAACCAAGCTCAAAAGCAAGTCCATATCTAAGATTATTCAAGTAAAAACTGCTATGATTCCAAAGTTTTCTGCCACTGTCAGATTCTTTTGTCTTTGTATAGCTATCTAATCTGTAGCCAACATATCCTCCAAATCCGATATATGTTACTGTACTACTCTTTTTGAATGCTACATAAGGCATTACTGGAAGATTAATATAGGCTACGGTTAATTTATTTCTAGACAAGTCTACAGGTTGCCCTTTGTCGTCAACATAATCTTTAAATTCTATATTATTATTTCCTTTTACTTCATATCTATTGTTTTCATACATGAAGTTGTACCAAGAAAACTCTAAACCGTAGCTTATTTTCAAAGCTGCACTGCTTCCTTTACTAATAGCCGCGCTACGGGTCCATCCAAAACCGAAGTAACGAGAGCCAAATGGGCTTAATTCAAAGTCTTTTGTATTATAAATACCGCTTATCGAGCCTGTATTGGTAAAGCTATTTAAACCAAAATAGATATTAAATCCTGAACGAGAAGCAAATTCTCCGTTGCGACGAGCCACTTTTGCTGTATCTCTCCACATCACTCTGGTTTCTTCGCTACCATCTTTTACCACTACGCCATTAACACTTACGTGGACTTCATCTCTTCCATCTTGAATATGTACTCCTCCAAGACCTACACTTACTCCTCCTTTAGATCCCTTATTTCCTGAAGAACCGCTATTGATTGTAGCATTAGAAGGAGCATTGGCTTTGATAGCCACATTAATTGTTTTATTATTTTGAGATATAACCAAAACTGTATCTTTTGTTATATCGCTATTAACAACTCTTCTGATTCCAATCCAAGTAGCATCGTCTAAGGTCATTCCGCTCTTTTGAAAAAGAGCTTGAATATCTTCTTTCAAACTTACATTGGGCTTGCCACCTTCCAATACGGTTTGGTTTCTCTTGTCGATCTTGATAACTGTCGAATCAGTCTCTGTATTTCTTGCAATTGTTGGCTGAATTGCTAATACCATAAAAAATGCGATGATGTACAATTTTACCCAGTTTACTGTTACATCTAATTGGCTTATAGATTTCATGACTTTTATGATTTATACTCGATTTAGAAAGTTCTAATTTGTTTTATATCTCCTAGATGCAAGTCGTTTGCCTTAGGTTGCGTGATATTTTTTATTTTTCGTTATTTTTTATTTCTTTCACTGACTCCACGATTGACTCTTTTGTATTTTCTAGCTTCGCATCAGCACGTGCAAGTACTTTTTGAGGTTTAACACCAAGCTCGTTCCAATCCACTCCTTCTCCATTTTTAGCTCTTTTGAGTTGTTGCCAGAGTTTACCTAGTTTACTTGTTTTTCTATTACTTGCTTCTTCAACCCAACCTGGTCTTTCTGTACCTGGACCTTCGGGAGCTTCTACCATGCTTAGTACAATCGTCTCAGCACTCTTAGGAGTAGTTTGCTCTGGAGTAGGTTCCATAACCAGCACGATAGTATTGTTAGTAGCTTTGGGCAATGGCAGAGGTGTTTCTTTCTGAGCTAATACTGGTTCTTGAGTATTTTTAGCCACTTCCATTAACTTATCAAAATGCTCTTTGACTGAGCTCTTGTGAGTGGTTTGTTTATTTATTTTATTCAAACGTGGCTTTGCTTGTGCTAAAGACTCTTCGATTTTATTTTCACCATTACCCGTTTTCTCCAACACTATTGATCTATTAGGCTGAGCTAGCTTGTCTTCTTTTGTTTTTGGAAGGCTATTTGCCGCTGCAACATTCGAACCTTCAACCTCTGGGTTTGTAGTAGTTTCCCACACTAAATACCCTGCTGTTCCTAAGAGTAACACCACTGATGCGGCTCTTGCTACCTTCCACCACAGAGGTACTATTTTAGTTTCGTTTTGTTGTAATTTAGCTTGCAACTTATCCCATGCTTCTGGTCTAGGTTTGCGCTCATAATTTTGCAAACGTTCGTCAAATAGTTTATCTATATTATGCTTTTCCATTTTGTCTGCTAATTAACTGTTGATTTTTGTTGAGCTATTGCATTTTGCAATATAACTCTAGCTCTTGATAATTGTGATTTAGAAGTACTCTCTGTTATTCCTAAAGATGCAGCTATTTCTGCGTGAGAATAACCTTCGATGGCATACAAATTAAAAACAGTGCGATAACCTATAGGTAATGTTTCAATTAACTTCATCAAGTCATCGACTTCTAATTGTGTACTAAATTGTTCTGGTTCTGGTTCATAAAGGATGTTATCGTAGCTCATTTCAAGTTTTGCATTTTTCGTACGTCTCAAGTACATTAATGCTTCGTTCACCATGACTCTTCTAATCCATCCTTCAAAACTTCCTTCTAATTTGAAAGTATCTATTTTCTCAAAAACCTTTACAAAGCCCTCAATCATTATTTCTTCTGCTTCAAAATCATCGTGCACGTATCTAAAACATACTCCAAGCATTCTGGAGGAGTATTTTTCATACACTCTTCGCTGAGCTTTGGGATCGCCTTTCTGACAGGCTTTGACCAGAGCTTCCTCGCTTTGAAAGAGTGATAAACCGCCGAGTTGTAAAATTTTCACGATAATTGTCTTGGTTTAGTTTTGTAATAGGTAGATGAAAAAGGTGCTAGAAAGGTTGCATGAGTTGTAATGAATTTTCAACTTTACGAAATTTTTTCTGAAAAACAGATTATATTTTCGGCAATTCCTTTTTACTCAACATTATTTATGCATACATCCGCTCCAATTGGAATTTTTGATAGTGGTATTGGGGGACTCACCGTAGCGCATGCCGTTACGAGATTACTCCCAAACGAAAATATCATATACTTTGGTGATACTGCACATTTGCCTTATGGCGACAAGTCTGCGACAGCCATTCAGGCATATTCTATCAAAATTTGTAATGTTTTATTACAACAAAAATGTAAGGTAATTTTAATTGCTTGTAATTCAGCCTCGGCAGCGGCGTACGAATTAGTCAAGGAATATGTGGGTAGCAAGGCGAAAGTCATGAATGTAATTGACCCTGTGGTGGCTTTTCTTGGAGAAAATTATGCCAACAAAACCATTGGATTGATCGGTACCAAACAAACTGTAAACTCCAATATTTACAGAAAAAAGATAGACTTTCTTGAAAAAGGAATTACGCTAAAGTCTTTGGCGACGCCACTTTTAGCACCTATGATTGAAGAAGGCTTTTTTAATCATAACATATCTGAAAGTATTATTAACGAATACCTCCAAAATGCTACCTTAGACGATATTGAAGCATTGATTTTGGGTTGTACTCATTATCCTCTTATCAAAAAACAGATTAATCAATACTATAACGGAAAAGTAACAGTATTGGACACTTCTGAAATTGTAGCAAAATCACTCTATGACTATTTAGAAAGTAGTCATTTGCTCAATGAAATGAATGCTCATATTCGTCACTTCTATGTTTCTGATTATACCCAATCATTTGAAACTTCTACAAAAATATTTTTTGGAGAACAGATTAGACTTCAACACTACCCTCTTTGGGAATAGGGCTATGTTTAACATTCAAATAACAAAAAATCCTGTCTCAAACGAGACAGGATTTTTTGTTATTTGAATGCTTGCTTCAATTTTTGACGCATAATATCTTTCGGACTTAAGCCTTGGTTGGAAGTTCGCCACCAAAGAAACCCAATGACCATTGCCAACACGTAAGGTACAGATAAAAGATATAGAATCCCTGTATTTAGATTCGATGCAATTTGGCTTCTTCCATTCGATACGGTACTTTCCACTACCGAACGGCACATAGCACATTGAGCAAAACTCATGGTAGTCGAAACTACACTTAGCAATAAAACGAATAATACCTTTTTCATAAAACTTGAATTATTGGTAATATGGAGAAATCATCAAGTAAACTATAACTCCTGTTACTGAAACATAAAGCCATAGTGGGAATGCCCATTTGACAACTTTTTTATGCTCAGCAATTTGATTGCTCAATGCAAAATATACTGCTTTGAGAACAAACCAAACTACCCCTACAGATAATAAAATATGGGTAAGTAGGAAAAAATAGTAAATGGGACGTAACAAACCTTCGCCTCCATAAGGAGTTGAATCATTTGAAATATGATATAAGATATAAAGTACCAAAAACAAGGCTCCTTGTACAAAAGAAAGCATCATCATTTTGCGATGCCCTTCAAGGTTTTGTTTTTTAATATACGAATACCCTAATATGAGTGTAATAGAAGTTGTGGTATTCAAGATGCCTATTACATGAGGCAATATTTTTGTCCAACTTCCTAAATCAATTTTTTGACGAATACCTATTAAAAGTGCAACCGCAACTGGAATGGCGATAGCAAGGACATTGACGATTTTGTCGTTCTTCTTATCCTTCTGAATCGAGAAAGATGCCATGTTTTAGTGGATTATCTATTAAGTTTTGTTTATTGATATAACTTCAATTATTACTTTTCTGTTTCGTAAATTTTTTGAAGTACTTTAATTTCCAACATCAACCGATCTACGTCTTTTTTATCTGTTCCGTCATAAAATCCTCGGATATACCCTTCTTTATCAACAAGAATCAACTTTTCGGAATGAATAAAAGTCTCATCAGGTGTTTTCACAGCTTTATCATACTCCGAAGCATCTGCCACAGGAATATAATATCCTTTTACTGCCAATGGGTATAATTGTTGACGCGTACCTGTCAAAAAGTGCCATTTCCCCGGAATAGCATCATATTGCTTGGCATATTCTCGCAACATTTCGGGTGTATCGTGAGAAGGATCCACTGTGAACGAGGCAAACTCTACATCTTTATCTTGTCCAAAAGTATCTTGAACCCTTGTCAACTGAGTAGACATTTTGGGGCAAATAGAAGTACATCTTGTAAAGAAGAAATCGGCTACATAAATCTTTCCTGCCAGTTGTTTATTTGTAAATGGTTTACCTTCCTCATTAGTCAATGTCCAATCGGGAATGGTATGAAAAACTGTATCCATTTCGGGTTCATCCCATTTTGGATTAGGGTTTTTCTTCATTTTAATATAACCTGTGGTTGAATCTATCACAGGAATCAACTTGGGGAGTTTGTAGTGGTTTTCACCAAAACCTCTCAAGAATAAAAAAATTAAAGCTGGAACCGCTAATGCTACGATTAGAATTCCAGCTTTGATACCTTTTTGCATATTTATCATGCTTTATACTTGAATAAAATACAGGCTGGCATTTTGCCAGCCTACCTTTATTGCTAATGATCAATACAAGTGACCGCCTTCGTAAAGTAATGCAGTCAACAACCATACAACGAAAACAACTGGAAGTAAAATCATCCAAATCAAAGTTTTTACTTCGTGTTTTAAGTGCATGAATTCGCCAATGATATAAAATGCTTTAACAATCGTCATACCAGCAAAGATTGCTACACGAAGACTACTTGCATGCATTGTAAATGCGATAATAAATTCAATCGCAGTCAAAATCAAAAGAATCCAGAATGTTTTCCAGATAGCGCCAGTCTGAGCTGGTGGAATTACTTTTTCCTCAGTTGCGTGAGAGTGTGAATGTGATGCCATAATTTCAGAGATATTTTCAAAAATATATGATGTCATGGATAAAATTTATCCATGACATTTTCTCATTAAGACTAAACCAGATAGAAGAATGTAAATACGAATACCCATACAAGGTCTACAAAGTGCCAGTAAAGACCTACTTTCTCTACCATTTCGTAGTGACCACGACGATCATATAAACCTGTAGCAGTGTTGAAGAACACCATGATAATCAAAATTACACCTGAAAACACGTGAGTTCCGTGGAAACCTGTGATAAAGAAGAACAAGTCAGCAAATGCTGGAGGTCCGTAAGGATTTTCGGTAAGATTAGCCCCAACGATTGGATTACCCAAAGCATCTTTTGCTGCTTTTGCTAAGTCATGAGGACCAGCAATGAAGTGAGACCATTCCCAAGCTTGAGAACCTAAGAAAGTAAAACCACCGATAATTGTCCACAACAACCATTTTTCAACAGCAGCACGGTCGCCTCTGTGACCAGCTTCTACTGCCAATACCATTGTTACAGAACTAAAAATCAAGATGAATGTCATAATACCAACAAACACCAATGGAGCTTCGCCGTGGAAGAATGGCATCGCCTCGAATACTTTCTCAGGGATAGGCCAGTGAGTCGTAGCGAAGTAGAACTTTTCGTGAGCGCCTGTCCAAGCAGGTTGACTAAAACGGATCATTCCGTAAGAGACCAACAACGCTGAGAATGTAAAAGTATCTGAAAGCAAGAAGAACCACATCATTAGTTTTCCATAGCTCGCTTTCAAAGGTTCTGAACCACCCGCCCATGTCAGTTTCTCAGGAACAGCAGGTGCTGCGTGAATTGAAGACATCTTTTTTACTTTTTTGGTTAAATATTAATTACTAGATTATCAATTACCGTTAAAAATTAACGATTAAAATACAAGAAAAAGAACAAATACAACCATAGTCCATCAAGGAAGTGCCAATAGGTAGCACAAAGTTGTATGCGTGTTAGGTTGTTAGAGTTGATACTTAATCTGAAAGATGACACTAACGAGAATAACAGTACAACCAAACCTGAGATAATATGCAACCCGTGGATACCAACAAAAACGTAAATCCAAGAAGATGCAACATCACTTCCAGAGAAGTGCAATTGTTTTTTTACAAGGTCTGAAAAGCCATACCATTGCATAAACAAAAAGGCCATCCCAAATGCAAAAGTAATAGAAATTGCTATTTTGAGTGTATTGAAGTTATCTTTTTTTGCTGCCTTTACTGCCAAATGCATAAACGCACTACTTACTACTAACACACCTGTAGAATACAGGAAAATATTTGGTAAGTTAAATTCATGCCAATTCCCTTCTGCTTTTCTTACTAAATATCCCGAAGTCCAACCAGCAAACATCATCGTAATTGATGCAATTGCAAGCCATAGCATAAACTTCTTAGGGTTCATCGACATAGTTTTTACGGGTTCTTCACCCATGTCTATATCTTTCAAGTGTTCTTGTGTCATTATATTAAGTTTTTGCTTGTTGTTTCTCTCTAAATATTTTACAGGCTATACCTTATCCATCAAAAAGGCAATTTGAACGATAGGGAGATAAATAAACGAGCCGAACATCATCATCAATGCAGATTTATCTGTTGGCTTCATCATTAAGTAAAAGGTTTGAGATAAAAACAATACTCCACAAAGTACCGCAATCATAGCGGAATTAACACCAGCCATACCAAGCATATAAGGAACAAAGCCACATGGTACCAAAAAGATGGTATAGATCATAATGGTGATTGCTGTTCGCAGATCTTTGTGTCCATTGTTCGGAAGCATTTTAAATCCTGCTTTTTGATAATCTTCATCAGCGACCCATGCAATTGCCCAAAAGTGAGGAAATTGCCAGAAAAACTGGATGGCAAACAAAATGCCAGGCTCCAAGCCAAAGTGGTTTGTAGCTGCAATCCAGCCAATCATCGGAGGAAATGCCCCTGGAATTGCTCCTACAAATACAGAAATGGGACCAACTCTTTTGAGAGGAGTATATACAAATCCATATAAAATAAATGAAAGAACGCCAATGACCCCTGCTTTGAAGTTGAACTCAAAAAACAATATATAGCTTGATAGCAATAGCAAAATCAAACAATATATTGAAGCTTCTTTGACAGATAATCGCCCTGTTGGAAGTGGTCGACCTGCTGTACGTTTCATGAGTTTATCTAACTCTATTTCTTTAACTTGATTGACAATATTTGCAGCTCCTGTAATAAGAAAACCTGCTAAACTTATCAAAATTAATCGTTCCCAATCGATTCTTTCTACTGCAAGTGAATAACCAAATGCTCCAGAGAATGCTACTAAGAATGATAATCTAAACTTTAATAACTCATAATATGCTTTTACCTTACCAGCAGTACCTATTGAGATGTTTTCGTTTGTGGTAACCATTTGTTACTTGACGTTCGTTTACGCCGTTTCCTTTTGAAATACTTTTTCAGAATTGAGCAACAATAAGATTACAAATTGTAATCCAAGTGCTACAATCGCTAGTGTTAAGTGTACAGGTTGAATATAAGCTGGTACACTGAAGTACGCCATTACGGCGCCTGATACAATTTCAACAATCACCAATAGTACTAATGCTTTGAAAAACTTATAAAGAATTCCTTCTGCTTGAATATTCTTTTTTAACTGAATAATCAAATACACATGCAAGCCTAGCAATACTAATGAGAAAGAGCGATGTATGTAAAAAGACAAACCTAATTGTTCTATCCAAGTAGAGCGGTCGTAACCAAAAATAGGGTTTGCAATAATTTTATCGATAGCTTCTCTAACCTGTGTTCCAATCAATACCTGAGCGGTTGACAATATCAAAAGAAGTAATAATATCTTATTTAAAGTGGGCTTATTTGTAACTTTTTCAGTTTCGATAACTTCAGACCACGCTCTTGCAATAGAGTAAAGTAGCACAAATACTACTAAAATTGCCAATAACATGTGTGCTGTAACAACACCAGGTTTTAAAAACGAGTCAACTACAAATTTACCTAATGCAGCATTTGCACCAATCAAGATTACCGATAAGAATGATAAGAAAATCAATTTTTTATCTCTTTTACGATAACTAAACGAAGCTACAAATACGCCAAAAACTACAATACCTGTAAACGCACCTACCAATCTGTTCACATATTCAATCCATGTTTTTACAGAATTAAACTCCACCTCTCCGTGAAGTTTCTCAGCATAAATTTCCTGATAATTAGGAGGTAACTGACTTACCTCTGTGGGAGGAACCCACATGCCAAAACACTTTGGCCAGTCCGGACAACCCATTCCCGACCCCGTGCTTCTTACAATACCTCCTGCTAATACTAATAAGTAAATCGAGACGATTGTAACAAGACCAAGCTTACGGAACCACATAGATTTAAAATTGGATTTTAGATTGAATCAAAAGAATCAAATCTTGAAAAAGTATAATTGGGTAATTCCCAAAAATGAATTTGAGAATGTAGAGTGTAGATTTTCCACACTCTACATTCTCAAATCAATATATGCAGTTATTAATGATTGTAAACATCATTTTGTACTGCCAACAAACCTTCGATTTCTTTTTCATTAGCAATTTCTTCATTCTCCTCTGGTAAGTTCGACTCAGGAGTTGCCGAGAACGGAACATTTTGAGGAATAAAGTCAGATGCTGAACCTGGCTTGCTATAGTCGTATGGCCAACGATATACTGCTGGAATTTCTCCCTCCCAGTTTCCGTGACCTACGATGATTGGAGTAGTCCACTCCAAAGTATTCGAGTTCCAAGGGTTTTGAGTAGCTTTCTTACCTTTGAAAATTGAATAGAAGAAGTTGAATGCAAAGATTGCTTGAGCAGCAAATGTCAAAATCGCAGCGATTGAGATAAATGCGTTCAAATCAGCAAATGTATCTTGTGCATTGTTTGCCAAAGCAGTGAATGAGTAGTAACGACGAGGGAAACCTGCGATACCAATATAGTGCATTGGGAAGAATACACAGTAAACACCTGCAAATGTCAACCAGAAGTGGATATAACCTAAAGTGTTGTTCATCATACGACCAAACAATTTAGGGAACCAGTGATACACACCTGCCAACAATCCGAAGAAAGAAGCAGCACCCATTACCAAGTGGAAGTGAGCTACTACGAAATATGTATCGTGCAAGTTGATATCCAATGCAGAGTTACCTAAGATAATACCAGTAACACCACCAGAAATAAACAACGATACAAGACCGATAGAGAACAACATACCTGGTGTAAAGATGATATTACCTTTCCAAAGCGTTGTAATGTAGTTAAACGCCTTAACTGCTGAAGGAACAGCAATAATCAACGTCAAGAACATAAACACTGAACCTAGGAATGGGTTCATACCAGTTACGAACATGTGGTGAGCCCATACGATAAACGCAAGAACTGTAATACCCATCATAGATCCAATCATGGCACGGTAACCGAAGATAGGTTTACGAGCGTTAGTTGCAATAACTTCAGAAGTAATACCTAAAGCAGGCAACAATACAATATATACCTCAGGGTGACCTAAGAACCAGAACAAGTGTTGGTACAAAATAGCTGAACCACCTACGTTTGGAAGCGCTTCACCACCGATATAGATTTCAGACAAATAGAATGATGTACCGAAACTACGGTCAAAAATCAACAATAAAGCAGCAGACAACAATACTGGGAAAGACAACAAACCTAATACCGCAGTAAAGAAAAACGCCCAAATAGTCAAAGGCATTTTAGTAAATGACATACCTCTTGTACGCAAGTTGATCACTGTAGTGATATAGTTAACACCACCTAACAACTGTGAAACGATGAAGAATGTCATACTTGTCAACCACATAGTCATACCTAAGCCTGAACCTGGCATAGCTTGTGGAAGTGCTGACAATGGAGGATAAATTACCCAACCGCCTGAAGCAGGACCTGTCTCAATGAAAAGAGACGTAAACATAATTACAGATGATAAGAAGAAGAACCAATATGACAACATGTTCAAGAAACCTGAAGCCATATCTCTTGCACCAATCTGTAATGGAATCAAGAAGTTTGAGAACGTACCCGACAAACCAGCAGTCAATACAAAGAATACCATGATGGTACCGTGCATAGTTACTAGCGCTAGATAAAATTCTTTTTCCAGTTTACCTTCCACGATCCACTCACCCAATACTGGTTTTAACCAGTCAAGGTTCATATCAGGGAAACCAAGTTGTAAACGGAAGATAATTGACAAAGCACCACCGAAGAAAGCCCAGATGATACCTGTAATCAAATATTGCTTAGCAATTGTTTTGTGGTCTTCAGAGAAAATATACTTTCTGATGAAGCCAGGCTCATGATGCTCGTGCTCGTGGTCATGACCGTGTGCGTGAGCGTCGTTTGCGTGTAGTGTCGCAGTTGCCATAGATTACAATGATTATTCTAATAGTAATTGTTCAAAACTCTATTTCAAAAATTGATTATCTTCTTCTCAAAGAAGCAGTTGCAGGAGCTGCACCAGCAGCAGCTTGAGTACTATCTGATTCAGCTGCAGGAGCTTCAGCAGGAGCATACTTTTGGGCTTTTCCTTTTAACTTTTCTGGAACTTTTGCTAAATAATCAGGATTTTGAGTCAAGAAAGGTTTTTGTTGTGCAACCCAAGCTTTATAATCTTCTGGTTCATCAACAAATACTGTGATAGCCATACCGAAGTGACCACGACCACAGATTTCTGTACAGTTCAACTTATAGTTGAAATCAGATTTACCTAACTCTGCGCGCATCTCATCTGTAGATTTGTTTGCTACAAACCAAAATTTAGTAGGCATACCAGGAACGGCATCCATTTTAACTCTTTGGTATGGCAAATAAACAGAGTGAAGTACGTCTTGTGCTTTAATTTTTAACAATACAGGTACACCTTTTGGTAAGTGCAATTCATTCGCTGTAAAGTCGTCAAAAGAACTTTCGTCAGTGAAGTCGATACCAATCTGGTTTGTATCGTCAATCAATTTATAGTTTTGGTTACCCAACTTATTGTCATCGTTACCAGCGTAACGTACATACCAACCAAATTGGTGACCAGTTACTTCAATTACAACTGCATTTTCTGGAGCTTGTTTTGTAATATCTCTCCAAATTCTCCAACCTGTAAATACCAATACGGCCATTACAATAGCTGGAATAATTGTCCAAATGATTTCTAACTTGTGGTTTACTGGATAGAAAGTAGCTACATTGTTTTTCTTGTAACGGTACAAGAAAGCAAAAACAAACAACAATGTGTTAGTTAAGAAGAAAGCAGCTGTAACAACACCCATTGAAATCCAGAACATTTGGTCTGTTTTCAAACCGTGTTCTGAACCAGCAACTGGAAGGAAGTCTGGCTGTGAGTGAAGGAAAGACCAAGCAGCGGCAATAGAACCTAATACAAGGAATACTAGAAAACCAAAGGCATTACCATTATTGGCCCCATCTACGCGAGCATCAGAGTCATCAGCACCCTGAATACCTTTCGAAAGAGCAATACTCTTAGAGACAATCATAATTGCCAAACCCAAGAATACTACTGACAAAAGACCTATTAGATATGTCATGTCTGAATTAATTTATTGTTTTGAATCTAATTCTTAAAATGAAATGTTCAGCAAAAATGTTTTACCGAATTCGAAAATTCTGAGAAAATAATTGGATGCCCGTAGGCATCCAATTATTCACTAAATATCGTGGTGAAGCGACTCTTCCAACAAAGGGTGGTTTTTAGCAACCAAAGACGCTTTTGTTAATTCTGTAGATACAACATAAATAAATGCTGAAGCAAACAAAATAACAGTACCAAACTCAACTAATCCGAATCCACCGTGAGGACCAACCGTACCCGGCATAATCATTTGGTAGAAATCCAAATAGTGACCTACAATCACAAAGAAACAACAGATTTTCAAGAAAATCGGAGTACGTTTTGCATCACGAGTCATCATGATCAAGAATGGGAAGAAGAAGTTCATGAACACGTTCAAGATTTCAACTGCTTTGTACACTTTGTTGTGTCCTTCCCAACGCTCTAAGAAGTAGATTGTTTCTTCTGGCATGTTAGCATAGTAAATCAACAAGAATTGAGCAAACCATACATAAGTCCAGAAAATAGAGAACGCAAACATGAACTTACCTAAGTCATGCAAGTGGCTATCGCTAACATACTGCATATATCCTTTGTCTTTCAAGAACAATACAGTCAATGTAATTGTAGCTAAACCAGTTACATGCCAGCTAGAGAACATATACCATCCAAACATTGTTGAGAACCAGTGAGTATCGATAGACATAACCCAGTCCCAAGCAGACAATGAAGAAGAAATACCCATTGCTACAACGAAACCAGTACCGATACGTACCATGTCAAAGAAGTTTTGTGTTCCACCGTTCAAATCCTCTTCGATTGATTTTTTACGCATCATGTTCCAAAGAACAATCCATACAGTAAAAATAGCAACCAAACGAACCAAGAAGAAAGTGAAGTTCAAATATCCTTTTTTACCTGCAATAATTTTATCGTAGTGTTCACTTGCAGGGTCAGTGATTCCATGGTGCATCCAGTGGAAAATCACATCACCTTTGAAAATAAACAACAAAAGCAATACAGGGAATGTAAAATACAAGAATTTAGGAAAAGCTTCAGGAATTCTTTTTACTACAGATGACCAACCTGCTTTAGCAAGGTACTGTACTGCAACAAAGAACATACCGATTACGGCAATACCTGAGAAGAAAACACCATTCATCCAAAGGTTAACCCAAAGACGATTTAATGGATTCCAAGGTGATTCATGGTGAGAAACTGCACCGCCAGAAAGGTGCTCTCCGCCATGTTCAGCAGCATGACCTGCCACTGCGTGAGCAGCTTCGTGCTCACCACTTCCTAAGAAGAAAACGCCAATACCCAAAAGCACAGCACCAATGATCATCGCAGTGATCACTCTCTTGCGTGCCTCCGGAGTAAATTCATAAAACTCCTCGACGTTTGCTGGGGAAAAATGTGAATGTCCCGCCATTATACTTAAAAGTTTGTAAGTTTAATAGTATGAAAGATTGCATCTAAATTGATGCTTTTTTTGACTAAGCTTAATAACTACAAAACTGTAGATTATTGCTTTTGCAATTCGTGTACATAAAGTACAATTTTCCAACGGTCTGCCGATGAAATTTGAGAAGCGTGTGACCACATACGTCCTTTACCATGCGTAATAGTATGGTAAATATGTCCGTCGTTTACACTTTTCAAGGCATCCGATGAATAAACTGGCACCCCTTTGTACATTTTTGCTACTAAGCCATCGCCTTTACCAGCTTCACCGTGGCAGTGTTGGCAATATCTTTCATATTGAGTCTTACCTGCTTCAATGTTTTCAGGGGTTGCTGGATATGGATTCGACAACAATGCTTCTGAAGAAGCCATATCGTCTTTACCGATATTACGAGCAATCATATCCATTTTCATTAATTTGCTATTTACAGTGTCTCCATCCGCAGCAGCAAATTTTTCGCGTGGTACAGTTCCTTTAACAGGAGTACGCATGTTCATACCATAAGGGTTGATTGTATTCAACTCACCCTCAGTTTGAGTCATTGGTTCGTATGCAACCGAGTGGTACATGTTTGGAGCAAATTCTGTTCCAGTGTCATTATGGCTATCTTTACAAGAAGTTGCAGATAAAGCAACAACTCCCGATAAAAACAGACCTATGTATTTATTAGTTAACATATTTTTGATTTTAATTAGTCGTTGGACATTGCTTTAGGGGAATTCCTAAGGTTCAATGCTTAGAATTGCTTTACATTCACTTCGATTGCACCAGAAGCTTTCAAAATTTCTTCAATCTCAGCTTCAGATTTCTTATTAGTTCCCATGTTGATTGTCATGATGAACTTATCGTCAGTACTTCTTAAATCAAACGTTTTTGGCGTTTTACCTGGCCACAAGCTATTTGATACAAAGAAGGTAAATACCATACCAAATGCAGTGAACAATACTGTACCTTCGAAAGTAACTGGAATCCAGTCAGGTAATGCAAAGAAATCCTTACCACCAATAATCATTGGCCAGTCAAAAACCATTGTATAATTGATCAAGAACTGAGCACAAGTCAAACCTGTTAAACCAAACAAGAATGCAGCGATAGGAATTCTTGTACGCGGGTGACCGATAGCAGTATCAAGTCCGTGGATTGGGAAAGGAGTATATACTTCCTCAATTTTCACGCCTTTTCCTTTTACTTCAGTTACTGCGTGTAATACCTCGTCCTCATCGTCGTAAACTCCAACCAAGTATTTTTCTGTTGTATTCATTTTAATATTCGTTATGTCTTGATATTAATTTCAAAAGTTAGAAGTGGTGCAGAAGCTTTCTGCACCTTCCCTTTTGAATGATTATTAATGAGTAACGGATTCTTTTCCTCCTTCAGATTTCTTCTTATAAGGATAGTTTGAAGAAACTCCTTTCATTACTGCTTTCACCTCTGCCATGTTGATTACTGGCAAAAACTTAGCAAACAAGAAGAATAATGTGAAGAATAAACCGAATGAGAAAATATAGTCACCAATATCGTACATCGTTGGAGAGAACATTGCCCAAGAAGATGGAATATAGTCACGGTGCAATGAAGAAACGATGATTACAAAACGTTCGAACCACATACCCACGTTCACAACAACCGAAAGGATGAATGAAATAAGGATGTTTGTACGAATACTCTTGAACCAGAACAACTGTGGAGAGATTACGTTACATGTCATCATCATCCAGTAAGCCCACCAGTAAGGACCAAATGCACGGTTGATGAAACAGTAGCTTTCGTATTCTACACCTGAGTACCAAGCAATGAAGAACTCAGTTAAGTAAGCAATACCAACAATAGAACCTGTTACTGTAATGATGATGTTCATCATTTCGATGTGTTCCATGGTGATATAATCTTCCAATTTAAACGCAACACGAGTAATCAACAACAAAGTTTGCACCATAGCAAAACCTGAGAAGATAGCACCCGCAACGAAGTATGGAGGGAAGATTGTAGTGTGCCATCCCGGAATTACCGAAGTAGCAAAGTCCATTGATACAATTGTGTGTACAGAAAGTACAAGAGGAGTAGAGATACCCGCCAAAATCAAAGACACATATTCATAACGAGCCCAAGTTTTAGCAGAACCAGTCCAACCCACAGAGAACAAACCATACCAGAATTTAGATGCCTTAGTCTGAGCACGGTCACGGATTGTAGCCAAATCAGGAATAAGACCTAAATACCAGAATACCAATGAAACAGAAAGGTAAGTTGAGATAGCAAATACGTCCCAAACCAATGGTGAGTTGAAGTTAACCCAGATAGAACCAAATGTGTTTGGAAGTGGCAATGCCCAGTGAGCCAACCAAGGACGACCCATGTGAGCCAAGATAAATGAAGCAGCACATAATACTGCGAAGATTGTCATTGCTTCTGCTGCACGGTTAATTGAAGTTCTCCATTTTTGACGGAACAACAACAATACAGCAGAGATAAGCGTACCAGCGTGACCGATACCTACCCACCATACGAAGTTTGTAATGTCCCAAGCCCAACCTACGGTCTTGTTCAAACCCCAAACTCCAATTCCTTGCCACCATGTGTAACCTAAACAATAGGCACCATAGGCGAAAATCACACAAGACACAGAAAAGGCAATTTTCCACTCTTTCGTTGGTTCACCTTCAACTTGCTTGCAGATGTCTTGTGTTACATCGTGATAAGATCTACCACCTCCTACGAGGGTTTCTCTTATTGGTGATACTACGTGCGACATATTTTAAGATTTAATAGTTTTAAATTCGTTATGTTCTTATATGAGAGGGATTTCTCCCTCTCTAATTTCTTACTTATGCGTGTTCTTTTGCCTCGCCCTCAGCCTTTTTTGCTTCTCTTTCTTTGTTACGTACTTTTACTAAGTAAGAGATATTTGGCTTAACGTTGATTTCTTCAATCACACCGAACGAACGGCCAACTTTTTCAGCTTCTAATACTTTTGAAATTTCTGATTCTGGATCATTCATATCTCCGAAAGTAATAGCGCTTGTTGGACAAGATTGAGCACAAGCCACTTGGATTTCTCCATCTTTTGGTCTTCTCTTCTCTTTCTTAGCTTCCAACTTACCAGCTTGGATACGTTGAACACACATCGAACATTTTTCCATTACCCCACGTGAACGAACAGTAACGTCTGGGTTCAATACCATACGACCTAAGTCATTGTTCAAATGGAAATCGAAGTCATCAGTTTGGAAATAACGGAACCAGTTGAAACGACGTACTTTGTATGGACAGTTGTTAGCACAGTAACGTGTACCGATACAACGGTTGTAAGTCATTTGGTTCAAGCCCTCTGTCGAGTGAGTAGTAGCCAATACTGGACATACTGTTTCACAAGGAGCGTTGTTACAGTGTTGACACAACATTGGTTGGAATACAACTTCTGGGTTTTCAGAAGCTACTTCCAATCCTTTTAAATCTTCAATATCCGCATCAGAAGAGTAATAACGGTCGATACGCATCCAGTGCATTTCACGACGGTTGATAACTTCTTGACGACCTACAACTGGAACGTTGTTTTCAGCAGAACATGACACCACACATGCACTACATCCAGTACAAGTATTTAAGTCAATCACCATACCCCAAGCGTGGTTGTTGTATTTGTGACCATTCCACAATGAAATATCAGTTGCAGTTTTCTTACCTTCAGCTGTTAAGATTTCTGGTTTGAAACGTCCTGCTTCTACATTCTTTTTGTATTCAGACAATACTGTTTCTTGCACAACAGCCTCACGAGCCATTACAGTATTGTGTGTTTGTGTTTGAGCAATTTTAACCTCTTCTCCAGTTGATTTGATAGCTACATCTCCAGTATTGAAGAATGCTAACGTACCATTAACAGTTGAGATGAAAGGATAAGCATTAGCACCTACTCCATCAGCTGATTTACCAGCTTTTGTACGTCCGTAACCGATAGCTACAGCGATAGTACCATTTGCTTGACCTGGTTGAACCAACACTGGCAATTTGATAGACTTGCCACCAATAGTCAACTCAGCTTCTTTGTCTTGCTCTAATTTCAATTCAGCAGCTGTCTTTTGAGAAACTGCCAAATAGTTTGTCCAACAAGCTTTAGACACTGGCTCAGGCAACTCTTGTAACCAAGGGTTGTTTGCTTGAGAACCAGTACCCATACTTACTTTCTCATACACTGCTAATTCTAATTTATCAGAAGAAGCTTTGTAGTTCTTAGAGATAGCAGCAGCGGCATCAGCCAAGTTCACAGCAGGAGCAGCAGCGCTAGGTGTTGAACCAAACTCATACACACCATCATGCAATACTTGTGACCACTGAACTTTACCAGCCTTTAAAATATTGCTAGTCCAGTTAGACTCCAAGTAAGAAGCATAATCAGCATTCAAACCAGCCCATGTTAATAAGCTAGACTGAATTTGACGAGTTTTGAAAATTGTTGAAATCGTAGGCTGAGTCAATGAGAAGAAACCTTTTTTAGGCTCAGCATCATTCCAAGACTCCAAGAAGTGAGAGTCAGGAGTGTTATATTTTACCAATGAAGCTGTTTCGTCAGCTCTATCGTTTGTCGCAATTGTTAAAGCAATTTTTGGAAGAGCTTCAGCCAATTCAGCACCACGTGGGTGGTTATAAACTGGGTTTGCGTTGTAGAAGATAACCGCAGCAATTGCACCAGATTTAGCTTCGTTAATGAACTGATTCATTTCAGCATCAGAACCTTGACGGTAGTTAGCTGGAGTTCCTAAATCAATTGTTGTACCATAAGCACCAACTAATCCGTTGATTGCAGCTACAACAGCTTGAACAGAAGCGTCATTTGAACCAGATACTACAATAGAAGCACCTTTTGAAGCAACTAAGTCAGCAGCAGCTTTCTCCAAATACTCAACTTTTACAGCAGATGTTGATAAAGCAGGAGCACCTACTTTTGCCGCTACGGCATTATAAAGAGCTGTTGCAACTAAACCTTCTTGAGATGGCTTATATGTTGCACGGTAGTCAGCGTTAGCACCAGTGTTAGACATAATAGTCTCAAACTGATAGTGACGAGACATTTCTTTGTTTCCACCTTTTGCAGAAGATACACGACGAGTTTTAGCCCACTGTGCAGCAAATTCAGATGGAGAAATCCAAGTACCTAAGAAGTCAGCACCCAAAGAAACGATTGTCTTTGCCTTGCTAAAATCGAAGCTTGGTAATACACCGTTAGCTGCTACTAAACCTGACAACGAGTTTGCGTCATAAGTAACAACTTTAGTAGTTGGGTATTTAGCAATAAAATCACCGATAACTTTCTTAGTTGTAGGAGACAAGATAGAATTTGTTACAATTCTGATCTGTCCACCTTTAGCTAATCCAGAGATGATTTCTTTATCTACAGAAGCCCAATCAGCAGCCTTACCTGCAATTTGAGGCCCTTTTAGTTTTTCGTTATCATAAAGACTCAAAACAGACGCTTGAGCACGTCCAGAAAGAGCACCTTTAGATACAGAAGAAGCTTTGTTACCTTCAATTTTGATAGGACGACCTTCACGTGTCTTTACCAAGATAGAAGCGTATTCACCGCCATCTACAAAAGTTGAAGCATACCAGTTAGCAATAGTAGGCTCAACATCTTCTGGCTTATTTAAGTACGGAATCGTATTCTTAACTGGAGCTTCACAAGCTGCCAACGCTACCGCCGACATACCGAAACCTAACACTTTTAAGAAATCACGACGATGAGATCCTGTACCATCGAAGATAGCACCTTCTTTCTCGTCTGCTGATGGGGCATCACCGAACTCACGGTCTGCATATTTAACGAACTCAGCATCGTTAGTTAACTCCTCAATCCCTCTCCAATACCTTTTTGTAGTATTTTCCATATATATTATAACAGTATAAACAGAAACTATTGAATATTAAAATGAAGTAACAAGTCAGAAGCAAGAAAAACGTTTTTGTTTTTTGCTTCTGACATTTGACTTCTTAGTAGTGACATTTTGAACACTCCAAACCTCCGATGTTAGCAACTTTCAAAGGTTCTTTGTTTTCTTTATTATGAATTTCAACAAGCTTATCATAGTATGCGTTGCCTTTTGTATTTACGTCAGTTTTTCTGTGACAGTCAATACACCAACCCATAGTCAATGTTGAGCGTTGTTCAACTACTTCCATTTTCTGAATTTCACCGTGACAGTTTTGACACTCTAAGCCAGCTACATTAGTGTGCTGAGAGTGGTTGAAGTATGCTAAATCAGGCAAGTTGTGAACACGAATCCATTGGATTGGCTCATCCTTCTCGATAGCACGGTAAATTTTTTGAATTTCTGGAGACTCACGCTTGATTGTATTGTGACAGTTCATACAGATGTTTGGAGAAGGAACGTTAGCACCTTTACCTTTGTAAACACCTGTGTGGCAATAACCACAATTGATTTGATAGTCACCAGCGTGAAGTTTGTGAGAGAAATGGATTGGCTGTTCTGGAGCGTAGCCTTGGTGAATACCTACACCGTAAGCAGCATCAATCGTAGCTTTACCAATCAATAAGGTAATCAAAAGAGCGGCACCTGTCTTGAAAGCATTATTTGCTGCTAATTTTTTACCATTTTCAGCAATTCTTTGCAATAAAGGAATACTTTCAGCTTCTTCAGCAGACACCGATGCCAATTTAGAAAGCGTAGTAACAATTGACAACAATGCAACCAATACCAATACCATCACGCCAAGAAGTGCGATTAGGATATACTGTAGCATTCCACCGTTAGACTCAGCTGCTGGAGCTGCTGCACCTGCCGCTGGAGCTGCACCTGCTGCCGGAGCCGCTGGAGCTGCATTTTGTGCTTCGATGTAAGCAAGTACACTCTTGATTTGAGCTTCCGAGTAACCCGGATATGCTGTCATCTGAGCCTTACCAAATTTGTTGTAAAGATCATTAGCATATTTATCACCACTGGCGATAACTGCCTGAGGGTTGTGAACCCACTTTACAATCCAATCCAACGGTCTTCTTTGACCTACACCTTGAAGGCCTGGCCCCACTAAAGGTTCTGCACTTGTATTGTGACAAGCCGCACAGTTGTTTTTGAAAATTTGCTCTCCTTCTGCTACATCCTGAGCATTTACTCTTACAACCGAGGCAAACATTCCCAGTAGCATTGTCAAAGCAACAATTTTCAAGCGTTTCATGGTTATCATAAGAATCTATAAACTAATTTTAATAATTAAGTACTACGCTAAACTATTCACCTAATAATCTGATACTTCCATTTATTTTTAGAGTTTTCAATCTAAAAACTAAGGCAAAAAACTAGAAGAAACACACTATTTCGGGTCACAAAAGTACAATCGGAATAATTACGAACCAATTTATTTATTATTGATTTTCAGCAAAATTGGTATAGTTGTAAACTATTTAGAATAATTCTAAGTTATTTGCAATTTTGTTGAATATACGGCTTAAAAATCTCCTATATAATTTCCACAAAATCAGCTAGTTCATTTTAATTCACTCAGCCTTACCTATTCAGCATTTACAAGACCCTTTGTCCACCAAATTAAAGCTTCGAATTTAGTTCATTTTTTTGAATTCACCATCCTTGTCACTGTCCAATTTGCATACATCAGTATGATTTTTGTCATTTTTTTTCTCAGTTTTTATACAGCCAAAATAGCATAGTAATATGATAGAATTGGTAATCTTTATAAAATACTAAATCTTGGAAAAATACTAAAATTGCTTATTTACTGAGATAGAAGAATTTATCTTTATCTGTGAGAAAATAATGTTAATAAATAAAGATAAAACTAGGTGATTTTTACTTTCTATACCCTCAATTTTTGGATGAGGAGAAACATTCAAACAGAAGGTAAATGCTAGGTATGTAGTACAATTGTCTGATATTAAGTGACTGTTAGTTGAGAATACAAATGAAGGCGAGTATTCTAAAATGTAATAAGGAGTGGCATTGAAAAATTATTCGTCATTTATTACTTACTTCAGTAAGATTGGAGCAAAAAAAAGCGCAATTAGCTTTCACTAATTACGCTTTTGAGGTCTCGAGCGGATTCGAACCGCTGTACAAGCTTTTGCAGAGCTCTGCCTAGCCACTCGGCCACAAGACCCTTTTGTTTGGAATGCAAAATTAGGCATTCATGAGGCATTTACCAAACTTTTTGAGCAAAAAAACATAAATACTTTATAAGACACTGATTTTCAAATAGTAATTATACCTAATACAATACTATGTTTTTATAAATAGCGCTTTGCCATAAAAGCAAAGGCAAACCCATTGCTGAGTTTGCCTTTCTTTGTGTGTATCTCTGAGTGTTGTTAACTTGATTAGAATTAGAAACGGAAGTGTGAGAACGCTTTGTTCGCTTCCGCCATGCGGTGTGTATCGTCTTTTTTCTTAACAGCAGCACCTTCACCTTTAGCAGCAGCGATGATTTCACCAGCTAAACGATCTACCATTGTTTTTTCTCCACGCTTACGAGCATAAAGAATCAACCACTTCATACCTACTGACAATTTACGATCTGCACGTACTTCTGTTGGTACTTGGAATGTAGCACCACCTACACGACGGCTTTTTACTTCTACAGCTGGCATTACGTTGTTCAAAGCTTTTTTGAACGTTTCCAAACCGTTTTCTTTTGTTCTATCTTCAACTTTGTCTAATGCACCGTAAAAAATGTTGAATGCCGTTGATTTTTTACCATCGTACATCAAATTGTTAACAAACTTAGTTACCATTACATCTCTAAATTTAGGATCAGGTAACACGTATCTTTTCTTTGGTTTTGCCTTTCTCATTGGATTTGTTAAGTTTTTTAATGATAGCCCAAGCTTCTGCTCTTAACTTAGCATACTGGACTGGTTGTTGAATTTGGAAATATGATAATCTGAAGATTTGAAAATGAATACTTTACACTTTCAAATTAACGAATTTTCAAATTTTCAAATTACTTTTTCTTACCGCCTTTTCCGCCTTTTACTGGAGCTTGAACTTGACCTGGCTTAGGACGTTTAGCACCGTATTTAGAACGACGCTGACGACGACCGTTAACACCTGCAGTATCCAATGCACCACGGATAATGTGGTAACGAACCCCTGGTAAGTCTTTCACACGACCACCACGAATCAATACGATTGAGTGCTCTTGCAAGTTGTGACCTTCACCTGGAATGTATGCGTTTACTTCTTTACCATTTGTCAAACGTACACGGGCTACTTTACGCATCGCAGAGTTTGGTTTCTTTGGCGTTGTAGTATATACCCTTGTACAAACGCCACGACGTTGTGGACAAGAATCTAAGGCTGGAGATTTTGACTTCCAAGTCATTTGCTCTCTACCTTTACGTACTAACTGTTGTATAGTTGGCATTTTGTCTTGTTGTTATTGAGAGATACACTTTCCTAATTTGAATGATTTCAACTGCACTTTTCTAAGAAATTCATTTGATAGTCGCTCAAATCAGGGGTGCAAAATTACGTAAAGTCTCTGATAAACAAAAGGTTTGATACAATTATTTTATCAATACGTTTAATAATTATCTCAGAATTAGGGCTTTGTAACAATTACTGTATTTTGCATATAAAAAAGCAAGGGGATTTTGTGACAGCCATAGCACAAAATCCCCTTGCTTTTAATTAAATCTTTTAAATCTTATTTGGTAAGTTCTGTTGTGTAAATGACTTTACCGTCTTGATTTACCACTTGAACATTGAGTTTGTTGCTCGTTACAGAAAACACCATAAAGCCATATTCGTTGCTAGCTAACTTACTGATGGGTAATGTTCCAATAGCTGTACTTTCAGAAGCAGACCCTGACACAAAATAGTGTGTTTTACCTGGAGGAAGTAAATGTTGCAAGTCATGGTCATGACCACAGATATAGGCATCTACTTGGTGCTTATCCAAAACACTTTTTAAGGATGCTCTCACCGCTTTGGTATCGTAACTTTCTCTGCGTTTTTCGGTAGCCGTAAACAATGGATGATGCCCTACTACCAATTTCCATTTTACTTTTGGAGAATTTGTCGACAGTACCTTGTCTAACCATTTTTTCTGAGCTGTGCTATCTTGACTGATCACATTGGGACCATAATCTTTATTTTTATAAAAATCAGGAATCAATGGGTTGGTATCAATAAACGCTACTAACACTTCATTACCTCCATCTATTTGGAAGGTTTTAGTGTAATAACGAGCTGGCATTCGCCAACGACGACTAATTTTTGAATAGGCAACCTGTGCATCGGGGTTGCCACCATAATCGTGATTCCCTAAAACAGGATACCAATCCCACTGCAAAGAGAAAGCTGTGTAGATATCCTCAAAAGAATATTTCCATAATGGGTCAAATTCACTTTGAACACCTCTTGGATAGAAATTATCTCCTGTAGAAATGACAAACTCACTACCAATTTGTTTGGCTACTTTTCCCATTTGGTCTGCTACAGGCTTTTGGTGGTCTTCGCCAACACGCCCCCAATCGCCCATTACCAAAAATTTCAAAGCCCCTTCGTGTTTTTGAACTTCCTGAGCTTCAGCTTTTGCAGCCAACAAACATATACTGGCTAGTAGGTAAAATACTTTTTTCATAATTTTTCAGAAAATTAAGTTTATGTACCTCGACAATCTCCTTGAGAAAACACTGATATTCAAGTATTCTGATTGTCAATTGTCGATAGTACACAGATAATCTTAAAGTTGTACTCAATAGTATGTCAAAATTAGACTTCTATTGAGGATATTCTATGACTATCTGCAAGGATTTAACAATACAATATTATTAAAGTAATACAACTCGACTTTTTCCCTAAATTAAAAATAAAAAAGCCTATGCTTTTGACATAGGCTTAAGATTTTACAAACTTCTGGCGATTCCTAATTCTAATCCACGAAGCTCGGCTAAGCCACGCAAACGACCAATAGCGGTGTAACCCGGATTGGTACGCTTTTCAGGATTTAAGTCATCTAACATACGATGCCCATGGTCTGGACGGAAAGGCAAACGATAATCTTTTCTACCTTCTGCGATACGCTTACGTTGTTCCAAGACAAGACCTTTCATAACACCATACATATCTACATCACCATCGAGATGGTCAGCTTCATAGAAATTGCCTTCTGCGTCTCGTTTGGTTGCACGTAAATGAATAAAGTTGATGCGACTTCCCAAGCGTTCGACCATACCTGCTAGGTCATTGTCTTCACGCACACCATAACTGCCTGTACAGAAACAAAGACCGTTATTAGAACTTTCGTAAGCGGCTAATAGTTGCTTTGCATCACTTTCGGTACTTACAACTCGTGGTAAGCCCAAAATTGGATATGGAGGATCATCAGGGTGAATGGCTAGATTGATGCCTGCTTCTTCTGCTGCTGGAGTAATAGCTCGGATGAATTCATAAAGATTGGCACGCAATTCTGCATCTCCAACTTCATGATAAGTCCCTAATACAGCAGCAAATTCTTCTACTGTAAAGCTTTCTTCACTCCCAGGCAAACCTGCAATAATATTACGAATCAACTTGGTTTTGGCAGCTTCACTCGCTTGATTATACCAAGTATGTGCTTTTTGCAATTGACTTTCAGTATAGCTTTCTTCTGCACCTTTTCTTTTTAGAATAAATACTTCAAAAGCTGCAAATTCAGTCGCATCAAAGCGTAGGGCTGTTGAACCATCAGCTAATGGGTAATCTAAATCGGTACGAGTCCAGTCCAATACAGGCATAAAATTGTAGCACACCGTGTCAATCCCTGCTTTACCAAGGTTTAACAAACTTTGCTTATAGTTTTCGATGTATTGCAAATAATTGCCAGAACGCTTTTTAATGTCTTCGTGTACAGGAACGCTTTCTACTACAGAAAAATTAAGTCCTGCTTTTTCTATCTCGGCTTTACGAGTCAAAATTTCTTCTAACGACCAAACTACGCCATTGGGCAGATGGTGAAGTGCTGTTACGATACCTGTAGCTCCTGCCTGACGAATATGCGCCAATGATACAGGGTCTTTTGGACCAAACCAACGAAATGTTTGTTCTAAGGGCATTTTAAGATTGATTAGGATGAAAAGATGCGATTAATTTATAAAGGCATTCTTTGTTTTTTTTTACCCAATCATTCCTAAGAAAGATTTGAAGAATAGCGAAGAGGGCAACAAGTTACCCTCTTTGATTTAGAGATTAAAGCTTATTTTCCGCGAGAATAATTTGCTACATAATCAGGAATTGGCGTTTCATGACGCATGAGTGGGTCAGTAATTGGGGCTTGAGCAACTTGTTTTAAAGGTAATACTCCTGCCCAAACTGGTAACTCATAATCTTCTTCATCATCGCTTGGATTACCCACTTGTACTTTAGCCGAAGCTTTTTCCAATGAAAACGCTAAAACCATTGTTTTCTTCATTTCGGATGCATCTGGCTCACGAACTTCTGCCCAGCGACCTTTGATAACGTGTTCAGTAAAAGCTTCTAAAGCATCCCATGCCTCTTGCTCATCGGTGATAAGTTCAGCTTGTGCAAATACTACCACAGAACGATAATTGACCGAATGATGAAAAGCCGAGCGAGCTAATACCAAACCATCCAACAATGAAACAGATAGGCAAACCTCTCGACCATCGGCGAGACTGCGCATAAAATGACTCCCAACCGAGCCATGGATATAGAGCTTATTCCCTATTCGACAATATCCTGTTGGTATCATCATTGGTCTACCATTTTCTACATAGGCTACTTGACAAACCAATCCTTCGTCGAGGATACTGTAAATTTGTTCGGAGTCATAGCTAGCTCTTTTTGCTAATCGACTTGGTTTTAAATTAACCTCTTCCATAAGTGCTTGTAAATGTGAATTGTTAACAGATATGTTGAAAAATCATGTTACAAACTTCTATCTTTACTGGTATAGTTTATTAGTCCAGTTACAAATAGCGAAATAGTCCAGATGCAAATTCCCTATAAGTCGATTTTAGTATTGGAGCGTGGTTCGGCGGTGCCTTTGTACGTACAGCTTGCCAATGCTTTTATTCAACATATTCAAAGTGGGATTATTCCAAAAGGTTGTAAACTTTTGGGTTCTCGTCCATTGGCTGATTTATTAGAAATAAATCGTCAGACCGTAATTCAGGCTTATGAAGAGATTCAATCGCAAGGATGGATTGAAATTTTACCGAAAAGAGGTGTTTTCGTGAGTAATCAACTTCCAATTGTTCAAGCAAAAGGATTTATTTCTACTCAAATAAGTGAAGCGAGCGAAAAAGATAGTATCCTTAACAACCGAGCTTCGGGTTTGTTTTTACCTAAATTAATTCAACACCATCTTGCCTTCAACGATGGCTTGCCTGACCCACGCTTAGCTCCAAGGGAAGCATTAGCCAAACGTTATGCACATTACATAAACTACGCAGAGCCAGCTTTATTGAATTATACGGAGGTTTATGGATTACGTCGTTTCCGAGAAAATTTGGCAACATTACTCAATCAAACTAGAGGACTTTCCATTGATGCCGAACATATCCTTAGCACACGAGGAAGCCAAATGGGGATTTATTTAGTAGCTCATGCTTTCATCCGTTCGGGCGACTTGGTTGTGGTTGGTGAGTTGAGTTATCAAGCGACAAATTTAACTTTTGAGCATTTTGGAGCTACAACCATGACAATTCCTGTGGATGAGGATGGCTTGGATACTATTGCATTAGAAAAGCTATGTCAAAAACATCCTATTCGGATGGTGTATGTTACCTCACACCATTATCATCCGACTACGGTCACGCTAAAACCAGAGCGTCGTTTACATTTATTGCAGCTTGCTGAAACTTATCATTTTTGGATTGTCGAAGATGACTATGATTATGATTTTCACTATGCTAATCGTCCAGTGTTACCATTGGCAAGTGCTAATACGCAAGGAAGAGTTATCTATATTGGTTCATTTACTAAATTGATAGCACCAACTTTTAGAGTAGGATATGTAGTAGCGAGTCCTGAAATCATTGAAGAACTTGCTAAAATAAGAAGAATTATTGACCGCCAAGGAGATACCATACTTGAGGCTTGTTTGGCTGATTTATTAGAAGACGGAACACTCAGACGACATGTAACTAAAGCGCTTAAAGAATATCGTCAGCGTCGGGATTTTACCTGTGAATTATTTGAAAAAGAGCTAGGAGAAAAAGTATCTTTCGAAAAACCGCAAGGCGGTATGGCCATCTGGGTGAAGTTTTCTGAAAAATATCCCCTAGAAAGCTTGTCTGAAAATGCCCATAAAAAGGGCTTATACTTGCCAAACGGAAGCGCATATAAGCCTTTAAATGCTTGTAGGATTGGTTTTGCTTCGATGACTCTTTCAGAAATTGAAGAATCTATGTCAATTCTAAAAAAAATAATGATTGATTAGCGCTTAAGTTTACCGCTTACATCGCCTTTTACCACCATTTCAATTTCCTGTAAAGTAGCCAAATTAAAATCGCCTTCCACAGTGTGCTTCAAGGCTGAAGCAGCTACACCGTATTCTAATGCTTTTTGAATATCTTGGAAAGTAATATATGCATAAATAAAGCCAGCCATAAAGGCATCGCCCCCACCAATTCGATCTATAATATTTGGTATATCTATTGTTTTCGTTTTAATCATTTCGGTACCATTCCAGCATTGCCCTGAAAGGGTATTATGTGACGCTGAAATTTGACCTCTTTTGGTATTCAATACAAATCTTGCTTGGGGAAATTGAGTTAAAATCTGCTGACAAATAGATTTAAAACTACCCTTTTCATCATTTGGTGTAATTCCAAACATATCATTTGCATCTCCTTTGCTACAGATAATAATATCGCAATACGAAATTAGCTCAGGCATCACTTCGCTAGGTTTTTTGCCCCACTGCCAAAGATTTTTGCGGTAGCCCACATCTGCGGAGATAGTTAACCCCATTCTACGAGCCACTTTTACTGCCTGTAAGCAAGCTTCAGCAGCCGATGCCGATATAGCAGGAGATATTCCAGTAAAATGAAACCATTGCGCATCAGCAAAGATAGATTCCCAATCAAAATCAGCTGGGTTCAATAAAGCAAAAGCAGAATCAAAACGATCATAGATTACCTTTGAAGGGCGCATAGCGGCACCATTTTCTACAAAATAGATACCCAAGCGATTTCCTTTCATTTGCATAAACTCCGTACCAACACCGTATTTGAGATATGTAGTGCGAGCAGCATAACCAAGGTCATTATCAGGAAAAACTGTAACATGGCTTGCAGGAATACCCATAATTGCAAGAGAAGATGACACATTGGCCTCGCCACCACCAAAGTTGATGTTGAAAGCATCTGACTGTGAAAATCTTGCAAAATTAGGCGTAGTTAATCTCATCAAAACTTCGCCAAAGGTGATTACTTTTTTCATGATTTCAGATTCCTTAATGGTTATAAGACATAGCTTTCCGAAAGATAACAAATACGTTTCAGAAATCTTATTTTAGGAATGCAAAAAGGCGTTCTAAACTCTTGATGAGATAGAACGCCTCTTTTATTTTAATATATGATAAACAAACAGTGCTTACAAGTATTTAGATACTGATTCTTCAAAGCCTGCTAGTTGAGTCAAATCTTCGCCCCAAAGACTACGATTAGACAATACTTTATGCAAATCAAAATTATCCCAAGCTTCGTAAAAATAGGATGCGTAGTTACAGTTAATTTGATAATGCTCGCCGTTACATTCTCCATAATAGTTGCCATTTACCTCCTTTACAGCATGCATAAACTGCAAATAAGCGGCAAAACCCATGGCAAATAATTCTGGAGCACGACCAAACTCACGGTAGTATTCCATCAAGATGGGAATATTACGCATACGCATTTTAGCTGAATATTGTACCGTAATATCCAACAACTTATGATTGATATATGGATTACGGAAACGATCCAAAACCATACGACCGAAGCGATCTGCTGTTTTTGAATCCACTTTATATGGAATAGCCAACGACAATTCGCCCAACATGAGATTGGTAATAATACGACTCATATAGCCATTTGCCATAACGTCTTTTACGTATTTAAAACCTAGTAAATACGCCATACCACACATCAGCGTATGTGTTCCATTCAACAGACGGAGTTTTAATTCACGATAAATTTCGATGTCTTTATCGATAATAACACCTTCATCAACTTGTGCAAAACTCAATACCTTACGAACGTGCTCGTCGCCTTGAATAGCCCACAAGCGATACACTTCCGACATAATTACTAGGTCGTCTTGATAACCTAATTTTTGTAGGATTTCGGTTGCATTTTCTGGTTTCCCTGGTACAATCCTATCTACCAATGAATTACAGAAGCGATTATGTGTATCTATCCACTCGATAAACTCAGGCTCAAGTGCGTTACGGTGAGCTTGTTCTAAAACAATTTCTTGTAATTTATCACCATTGCCAACAATCAGCTCAGTTGGAACAATCACCATTCCGCTTTCAGCAGAACCGCCAAAGTGTTTCCATCTTTCATACAAGAATGCCAATAATTTTACAGGAAAAGATTGCGGTGGTGTCGAAGTTACCTTGTCTGATTCGAGTAATGCAATACCAACCTCTGTTGTATTCGAAATTATAATCTGCATTTCAGGGTTGCGTGCGCATTCCAAAATAGCACTCCATTCGTTACGGGCAGATAAGGTACGAGAAATAGCACTATTAATGATTGTTTCTTCAATCAACTTACCATTTTCTAAGCCTTTTATACAGTGAGTATATAAGCCATCTTGCTCATTAAAGGCATCGGCATCGCCTTTATCTGTGGATTTTACCACAACGACTCTTCCGTTAAAAACACCTTGTTTGTTAGCTTTATCGATAAAATAATCGCATAAGCCTCTTAATAATACGCCTGTACCAAACTGTAATACTTTTTCAGGTAAAGAGAATAGCGTTTCATCAGGCACTTGTACTTGTCCTTTAAATTGGGCAGTAGCTGTCGACAAAAATGACTTAGTTAGTTTAAGATCCATCACACAACGAATATAATTTGTAAATACATACTTGACTAGAAAGTAAAATAAGGGGTTTATTCTACTCTATTTTAGAGATATTATTTCTTAAGGATGTTGATGTGTCCCAAACCATTAGGTTGGAAAATGCGTGTACTACAGGTAGAGGCTTGGTATTCTCGGGTATGAGTTAACTATTCCAGAAGATAGACTCTTTTATTTAGGAGTCTATCAATTGACTCAAACCCGATAGGTTAACCAAGCAGATAGGATTAAATTTTCATAGTAAATAGTCAAATCGAAAGTTATGCTTCTCCGACTGGACCACTATAATTTGTTGGGAATTGGAAGCCTATGGCGCCTTTCTCATCAGAAATACTACCGTATACATCCTCATATTTTGCAATGTTATCTTTCAAAGCATTCAATAATCTGTAAGCATGATCAGGTGTCATTATTACACGTGATTTCACACGTGCTTTAGGCAATCCTGGCATCATTTTAATAAAATCAATTACAAATTCACTTTGTGAATGTGCTATCATTGCAAGGTTTACGTACTCGCCTTCAGCCATTTCCTCTGTAAGCTCTACATTAATTTGTGTCTCGTCTTGTTGATTTGCCATAGTTTAAAACATAAAAGTTTGATTTTCAAATTTAATCAAAAACATCACCTATTCAATTATTCCAGCTTTTAATTAAGTTTTTTTCTTTTGAAAAGATACTGCTTAGGAAGGTGTACTGAGGTTATTAAAAAGCCTTTAAAATAGACAAATGGACATTTTTTTGAAAAATATCATTAAAAATCACCATGGATATTTAAACCTCAAATAACTGTATTACAAATAATTACAACCCATAAAGCAAGATTTATCCCTTTTGAGAATTTGATATTTTCTATCAAAAAAGCCAAAGGCCCTTAGAACTAAATCTAAGAGCCTTTGAAAATATGTTCAAAATGAAGTTTAGACTAAACAATCCAACGAGCTTTACGATAGCCACCCACTTTTTGTTGAGCTTGCTGTTCTTTAGCCGTTTCGATTTGTTGTAACTCTTCTTTTGAAGTAATGATATAATCTTGGTATTTGCGAACACCAGTACCTGCTGGAATCAAGTGACCTACGATTACGTTTTCTTTCAAGCCATCTAAGCCATCTGATTTCGCTCTGATTGAAGCTTCAGACAATACTTTCGTTGTCTCTTGGAATGACGCAGCCGAGATGAATGATTCAGTACCCAATGACGCCTGAGTAATACCTTGCAAGTTTGGTTGAGAAACTGCTGGTTGAGCGTCACGAACCTCTACTTTACGTAAGTCACGACGTTTCAATGAAGAGTTTTCATCACGCAACGCACGAGTCGTTACAATCATACCAACTTTCATTTTATCAGAGTCCCCTGCATCTACAACAACTTTCTTGTCAAGAATATCGTCATTTGCCAAACGTACAGCAAAACGGTCTACATTCTGATTGTTCAAGAACATGGTATCACCAGAATCAACGATTTCTACTTTTTGCATCATCTGACGAACGATACATTCGATGTGCTTATCGTTGATTTTTACACCTTGCAAACGGTAAACGTCCTGAATCTCATTTACTAAGTATTCTTGTACCGCTGTTGGTCCTTTGATAGCCAAGATATCTGATGGCGTAATTGCTCCATCTGAAAGAGGCACACCTGCACGAACAAAGTCATTGTTTTGTACAAGAATGTGTTTCGAAAGTGGAACTAAGTATTTACGTTCAGCACCATCTTTAGCTTTCACATAGATTTCACGGTTACCACGTTTGATACCACCTAATGTAATTACACCGTCGATTTCAGAAACTACGGCAGGGTTAGATGGGTTACGAGCTTCGAACAACTCGGTTACACGTGGAAGACCACCCGTAATGTCACGAGTTTTACCAGCTGCACGAGGAATCTTAGCAAGAATTTGACCTGGTTTGATTACAGCACCATTCTCAACAGAAAGGCGAGCAGCCACAGGTACGTTGAAAGAAGTTTCTTCACCGTTTTTGTTAACAATTACGATTGAAGGGTTCTTTGTTTTATCCTTAGATTCGATGATAACTTTTTCTCTCAAACCAGTTTGCTCATCGGCTTCCTCCTTGTAAGTGATATTTTCTTCGATTGAGTCGAATCTTGCAATACCATCTGCTTCAGAAAGGATTACGGCGTTGTATGGATCCCAAGCACAAATTTCTGCACCTTTAGTAATAGTTTGTCCATCTTTCACACGCAAGTAAGCACCATACGGAACGTTGTTCGTGATATATACTTGGTTGGTAGCTGGATTCACAATTTGAACCTCACCCGAACGACCCATTACGATTTCTACTGGATTACCTTCAGGATCTACAGAGGCTACAGTACGCATCTCTTCGAAACGAATGATACCATCAAATTTCGCTTTGATTGTTGCATCTAGGGTTACGTTTTGTGCAGTACCCCCAACGTGGAATGTACGAAGTGTCAACTGTGTACCTGGCTCACCGATTGACTGAGATGCAATTACACCTACAGCTTCACCAATACTTACCATTCTACCTGTTGAAAGGTTACGTCCATAACACTTAGCACAAACACCATTACGAGTTTCACAAGTTAATACCGAACGAATCTCGATAGAATCAATAGCAGTATCATCTACACTTGTTGCCATTTCCTCAGTGATTTCTTCACCAGCAGGAATCAACAATTCACCAGTAACTGGATCATGAACATCATGGATAGACACACGACCTAAGATACGCTCTGAAAGTGGTTCGATGATCTCTTCGTTATCTTTCAACGCAGCAATTTGGATACCACGTAAAGTACCACAATCCTCTTCGTTTACGATAACATCTTGAGCAACGTCATGCAAACGACGAGTCAAGTAACCCGCATCGGCAGTTTTCAAGGCTGTATCGGCAAGACCTTTACGAGCACCGTGCGTTGAGATAAAGTACTCAAGTACGTCTAGACCTTCTTTAAAGTTAGAAAGGATTGGGTTTTCGATGATTTCACCTACCGAACCTTGTAAGTTCTTTTGAGGTTTTGCCATCAAACCACGCATACCACCTAACTGACGAATCTGTTCACGAGAACCACGAGCACCTGAGTGCATCATCATAAAGATCGCGTTGAAGCCTTGCTGGTCATTTTCCATTTGCTTCATCAACGTATCCGTGATTTTCGAGTTTACTTTCGTCCAAATATCAATAACAGCATTGTAACGCTCATTATCGGTAATAAGACCCATCAAGTAGTTGTCTGTTACAGAAGCCACATCTTCAGTAGCTTTAGTAATTAACTCAGCCTTTTCTTCTGGTACGATAATATCACCGATACCCATTGAAAGACCACCTTTGAAGGCCATTTGGTAACCCAATTCTTTAATATCATCCAAGAATTTAGCTGTACGAGCTACTCCTGAGATTTTAAATACTTGAGAAATGATTTGTTGCAATTTTTTCTTTGTCAACAATTCATTGATATATCCTACTTCTTCAGGAACACAAAGGTTGAACAATACACGACCCGCAACAGTTTTCACCATTTCGTCTACCAATGTACCGTCTTCTTTACGAACCTTAGCTTTTACTTCGATATTAGCATGTTTCGAAACTCTACCTTCGTTCATACCAATTACTACTTCTTCAAAGCCGTAGAATTTCATTCCTTCACCTACAATTGGGTACTCTGGTGTATGTCTACGTCCTTTTGTTACGTAGTACAAACCAAGAACCATGTCTTGAGAAGGTACTGTAATAGGAGCACCGTTGGCAGGGTTCAAGATGTTGTGCGAAGCCAACATCAATAAAGATGCCTCAAGGATAGCCTCTTGACCTAGTGGTACGTGTACCGCCATCTGGTCACCATCAAAGTCGGCGTTGAAGGCCGTACAAGTCAACGGGTGCAATTGGATAGCTTTACCTTCGATCAACTTAGGTTGGAAAGCTTGGATACCCAAACGGTGGAGAGTTGGGGCACGGTTAAGAAGAACAGGGTGTCCTTTCATTACGTTTTCCAAAATATCCCAAACCACAGGGTCTTTTCTATCAACGATTTTCTTAGCAGATTTTACCGTTTTAACGATACCACGCTCAATCAATTTGCGAATAACAAATGGTTTGAATAGCTCGGCAGCCATATCTTTTGGCAAACCACACTCGTGCATCTTCAATTCAGGACCTACTACAATTACCGAACGACCAGAGTAGTCAACACGTTTACCTAACAAGTTTTGACGGAAACGACCTTGCTTACCTTTCAGCATATCAGAAAGGGATTTCAAAGCACGGTTACCTTCAGAACGAACAGCGTTAACTTTACGTGAGTTGTCAAACAATGAGTCAACAGCTTCTTGAAGCATACGTTTTTCGTTACGTAAAATTACTTCAGGAGCTTTAATTTCGATCAAACGCTTCAAACGATTGTTACGAATAATTACACGACGGTAAAGATCGTTCAAATCGGACGTTGCAAAACGACCACCATCTAGCGGTACTAATGGACGTAATTCTGGTGGAATTACAGGAACCATTTTAATTACCATCCATTCTGGTTTGTTCTCGATACGAGTACCCGCTTCACGGAAAGCTTCAACTACTTTCAAACGTTTTAAAGCTTCAGCTTTACGTTGTTGAGAAGTATCATTAGCAGCCGAGTGACGAAGGCTATAAGAAAGGTCATCTAACGCAGTACGTTTCAACAACATTTCAAGTGCCTCTGCACCCATCTTAGCGATGAATTTTTGAGGATCTTCGTCAGGAAGCAATTGGTTTTCGCGAGGTAATTTGTCGATAATGTCCAAATATTCGTCTTCTGTTAAGAAGTCCATTTTGTTAACACCATCTTCCTCTTTGATACCAGGTTGAACTACCACATATCTTTCGTAGTAGATAACTTGATCCAATTTTTTAGTAGAAAGACCTAGCAAATAACCAATTTTGTTAGGTAAGCTACGGAAGTACCAGATGTGTGCTACAGGAACCACCAATTCGATGTGTCCCATACGCTCACGACGTACTTTTTTCTCAGTAACCTCTACACCACAACGGTCACAGATGATACCTTTATAGCGAATACGCTTATATTTTCCACAGTGACATTCCCAGTCTTTCGTTGGACCGAAGATACGCTCGCAGAACAAACCACCCATCTCTGGTTTGTAAGTCCTATAGTTGATGGTTTCAGGTTGAGTAACCTCACCATGCGAACCTTCAAGAATTGACTCTGGCGATGCCAACGAGATTGTTACTCTCTGGAAGTCGCTATTTAATTTTCTATTTTTTTTGAATGACATTTTTAAATCTGTTTTTAATTTAAAATATCTAAGGGTTTGGAGAAATTAACACATGGTCTTACTTCTCCTTGGTAATTGACTTTCAGAAAAACAACTTTACGATTAAGCGTGAGTACTCATTCACTTATGAAAAGCGTTATTCATTTATAAAACATCCCAAGTAAGATTTGTCTTATAATATTTTGCTTTTGACTCCTGATAATCACACAAGATTAACTCGTAAGATCCTTTGTACAGTTCGCTTTTTGATATAATCGTATTGTATTCTGAGCTTTGTAAATATGGTTTTTTGGATGCCAACTGAACTCTACTTGGGTTATACACAAATAAATGTTCTTTCGACTTCAACAAGTAATAAGTTCCATTAAGTCCAGATTGCTCCAGATTATTACCGTCTAATATCAAAGTGGAATCTGTTACCACAGATTGCAAAGTCAAAGTTTCCTTCTCAAAAGTCGGTTTTTCAGCAAATGATTTCCATTCTTTATGCAAGGGTGTTGCTGGAAAAACATAAGCCTTATAATGATTCATTAACGAATCGTTCGTCTTTTTGATAAAGTAGAATGGGTTATAATGCGGATGAGTAGGAGGAACACCATCATAATAATGATTAAATGTTACTGCTACTAAAAGTTTGGCACGCGAGGACATTAATCCCCAAAATTTTGCATATCCTAAAAAGAAAACTGCCATAGAAAACCCTAGAGCAATTTTAGCAAAATGTGCATACCTTACATTCATCACAAAATATCCATACACTAATGCCAGTGCCATGAAAGCATAATAACGATGATTGGAAACTAACATCGTAAATTCTGGATCACTTCCTGTTCGACCAAATGCGATTACACTGGTTGTAAAAAGTAGATATCCAAGCGCATAAAATGTAAATGATGCTACAAAACGTGTCGTTTGATCTTTTGCTCTCATATTGAGAAAAGATTTCCACAAAACAAAAAATACCAAAAGGAGAGTTAAAAACCCTGCTACACCTGGTACTGTAGCCTTCCAAAAACTTAATGACGACAAGGATAAATCAGCCCATCCACCCCAAATGTACAAAAACCCTAAAGGAATATAAGTTGGATGCTCTTGAAACGTCTTTAGTCCTAATTCAATAAATGGTTGCTTTTGGTAACCATGAAAATAAAATCCGACTATTATCGCTGCATAAGTCAACCATGCCAATAGCAACTTATATTTCTTTTCTACTAATAAGATGACAGCTCCCAATGGTAGGGCAAAAATGCCACTACCAAAGGAAAAAATGCCCATTAGTACAGTTCCAAATGCAAGGTAATTCCACTTAGAATTTTTCTGTAACAATAGATATACTGTCCAAATACTATAAAACAAAGCCCATAAGTACTGACATGAAGAGTTTGCCCAGGTAATAATGATATAAATATGTAAAGGAAACATAAGATATACCATTGGCAACAGCTTACTACTACTTTCAACTCTTCTGAAGGTACTATATACTACTAAATATAATCCTAGCAATGAGAAGTCTCCAATGTAAGGGTAATAGTTGAAATGAATCTGACCAAACACTTTATATTGAAACATACTCATCAGCGTCAAAATAGGAAAACGATACTCATTGTGCTGTGCAAACAACGCAGTAAGTTTTTCGCTAATAGTTGATGCTTTTAGTTCTCCTAAAAATGCTCCTGCTACCATCGTGTAATCATCATAGATCACAAGGTTTTGTGTATGATAAAAACAGAAATAGGCAAACATTAAAGGAGGTATTATACCTAGTAACCAAACACCTAGCTTCTTTGTCATTTATTACTCTAACGTAATTTCTAGAGCTAAACCTCTTAGTTCGTGGATCAATACGTTGAATGATTCTGGAATACCTGGTTTTGGCATGTTTTCACCTTTAACGATAGCTTCGTATGCTTTTGCACGACCTACTACGTCATCGGATTTAACTGTCAAAATTTCTTGAAGGATATTAGCAGCACCAAACGCTTCGAGTGCCCAAACCTCCATTTCACCAAAACGCTGACCACCAAATTGTGCTTTACCACCAAGAGGTTGTTGCGTAATCAATGAGTATGGTCCGATTGAACGTGCGTGCATTTTGTCATCTACTAAGTGACCCAATTTCAGCATGTAAATAATACCTACTGTTACTGGTTGGTCAAAACGCTCGCCGCTAAGACCATTGTACAAGTATGTACGACCCCAAGATGGTAATCCCGCTAATGTCAATTCGTGAGCAACTTCAGCTTCTGTAGCACCGTCAAAGATCGGAGTAGCGTATTTCTTGTTCAATTTTTCACCTGCCCAAGCCAATACTGTTTCATAAATCTGACCGATGTTCATACGTGAAGGTACCCCTAGTGGGTTCAACACGATGTCTACTGGAGTTCCATCTTCTAAGAATGGCATATCTTCGTCACGTACAATACGAGCTACAACCCCTTTGTTACCGTGGCGACCCGCCATTTTGTCACCCACTTTCAACTTACGTTTCTTAGCGATATATACTTTCGCCAATTTCACGATACCCGCTGGCAATTCGTCACCTACTTCTAATACGAATCTTTCACGTTTGAAGCGACCTACTAGTTCGTTACGACGAACGTTGTAGTTTTTCACTAACTGTAACAACAATTTGTTAGCTGCATCATCTTCACTAGCTTCTTCCAAAATCAAGTCAGCCAACAAGTTAGCCTCTTCAGGAACGCTATATGAGCTATCGTCACGGTACAAGTTTTTAGCTGGGAACAAAGCTTCTTCAATGTTACGAGCTGTAAACTTGATTCCTTTTTCAAGGATAACCGAACCGAATTTATGTTTGATACCGTTACAAGTTTTACCTTCTAACAATTCAACCATTTTGCCTATCATCGTAGCACGAATAGAAGTAAGGTCTCTTGACAATTGTTTAGACAAAATTGCCAATTCTTTCTTCGCTTTCTCACGCTCGTCTTTATCTTTCTTAGGACGGCTGAACAATTTGGTATCGATAACAACACCTTTCAATGATGGTGGTGCTTTCTTAGAAGCATCCTTCACATCACCAGCTTTATCACCGAAGATAGCACGAAGTAGTTTTTCTTCTGGAGTTGGATCAGACTCTCCTTTTGGTGTGATTTTACCAATAAGGATATCTCCTTCTTTTACTTCAGAACCTACGCGTACAACACCATTTTCATCTAAGTTCTTCACAGTTTCTTCAGAAACGTTAGGAATCTCAGCTGTTAATTCTTCTTCACCACGTTTTGTATCACGAACTTCTAGTTCAAATTCTTCAATGTGGATTGAAGTAAAGATATCATCACGAACAACTTTCTCAGAAATTACAATCGCATCCTCGAAGTTGTAACCTTGCCAAGGCATGAAGGCTACTTTCATGTTACGTCCAAGTGCCAATTCACCTTGTTGTGTTGCATAACCCTCACAAAGTGCTTCTCCTTTTTTCACACGTTGTCCTTTACGAACAATTGGCTTCAAGTTGATTGTAGTATCCTGGTTAGTTCTACGGAACTTAATCAATTTGTATTCTTTTGTATCACCTTCAAAGCTTACTAAGTACTCATTAGGAGACATATCGTATTTTACAACGATTTTGATACTGTCTACATAAGCAATAACACCATCTGCTTCTGCAACAACTAGTGTGCGAGAGTCAAGTGCTACACGAGCTTCAAGACCTGTACCTACAATAGGAGCTTCAGGACGCAACAATGGCACGGCCTGACGTTGCATGTTTGAACCCATCAAGGCACGGTTGGCATCATCGTGTTCCAAGAATGGAATCAAGGATGCTGCAACTGATACAATTTGGTTCGGAGCAACGTCCATGAATTGAGCCTCTTGTGGGTCAACTCTTGGGAAGTCACCTTCAAAACGAGCTTTTACACGATCGCTTTCAAACAAACCATCATCACCATAAGAAGCATTTGCCTGAATGATGTTTTTACCATCTTCTTCTTCTGCTGTCAAATAATGAACTTGATCTACCTGTACTTTACCTCCTTCAACAACACGGTAAGGTGTTTCAATAAAGCCCATCGAGTTGATTTTTGCGTGAACGCAAAGTGATGAAATCAAACCGATGTTTGGACCTTCAGGAGTTTCAATCGTACAAAGACGACCATAGTGCGTATAGTGAACGTCACGAACCTCAAAACCTGCACGTTCGCGAGAAAGACCACCAGGTCCAAGGGCCGACAAACGACGCTTGTGAGTAATCTCAGCCAATGGGTTTGTTTGGTCCATGAACTGAGAAAGCTGGTTAGTTCCGAAGAACGAGTTGATTACTGATGAAAGCGTACGAGCGTTGATCAAATCAACTGGCTTGAAGTCTTCGTTATCACGAACGTTCATACGTTCTTTGATTGTACGAGCCATACGAGCCAAACCTACACCAAATTGAGCATATAATTGCTCACCTACTGTACGAACACGACGGTTTGACAAGTGGTCAATATCATCGACTACAGCTTTTGAGTTGATCAAACCGATTAAGTATTTAACAATAGAGATGATATCATCTTTTGTTAAAACTTTTGTTTCCATCGGAATATCATGTCCCAATTTCTTGTTAATTCTGTAGCGACCTACCTCACCTAAATCGTAACGTTTGTCAGAGAAGAACAAGTTTTGGATAATATCACGAGCTGTTTGCTCATCAGGTGCTTCTGTGTTACGCAACTGACGGTAAATTTGCTCAACCGCTTCTTTTTCAGAGTTTGAAGAGTCTTTTTGTAACGTATTATAAATGATATTATAATCGTTTACGTTCATATCTTCTTTGTGAAGAATGATTGTATCAAGACCTGCATCTAAAATAGTTTCGATGTCATTGGCAGAAATAACAGAGTCACGCTCCAACAATACTTCGTTACGGTCGATAGATACTACTTCACCAGTATCTTCATCTACGAAGTCTTCTTGCCAAGTTCTCAATACCCTTGCAGCCAAGCGACGACCTACTGCTTTTTTCAAAGTCGCTTGATCAGCTCTAACTTCTTCAGAAAGACCAAACAAGTCTAAGATTTCTTTATCTGAACCGAAACCAATCGCACGTAAAAGAGTTGTTACAGGGAACTTTTTCTTACGGTCGATGTAAGCATACATTACGTTGTTTACGTCAGTTGCAAATTCAATCCAAGAACCTTTGAAAGGAATAATACGAGCTGAGTACAACTTTGTACCATTTGTGTGACGGCTTTGAGAGAAGAATACCCCTGGAGAACGGTGCAATTGAGATACAATTACACGCTCAGCTCCGTTGATTACGAATGAGCCACGCTCAGTCATGTAAGGAATATTTCCTAAGAATACTTCTTGCTCGATAGTTTCGAAATCTTCGTTGTCGTCATCATTACAAATCAAACGAAGTTTCGCTTTTAAAGGTACTGAGTAAGTAAGACCACGGTCGATACACTCATCTACCGAATATTTTGGAGGGTCAACCGAATAGTCAATAAATTCGAGAACAAAGTTTTCACGAGAATCCGCGATAGGGAAGTTCTCTGCAAAAACCTTAAATAGACCCTCGTCATTACGATTTTCAGCAGGAGTTTCCAATTGGAAAAACTCCTGAAATGACTTCACCTGAATATCCAAGAAATCTGGGTACTCAAGCAAATTCTTAACTTTGGCGAACGCGAGTCTGCCAGTGTTTGTCATGTGTGCCAAGGCTGTTACTGTTTTGAAGTTTACTGTAAAAGTTTACTGTTACCAGTTGGTATCAATGAGCAAAGAATGGTAAGTAAGGTTCTTCTTTGCAAAACTGATAGGTTTGGCTTTTGTGCCAAATGGAGCCTCGTAGATGTGAGTATCATTGTTTCCCTTTGCTAATCTTCCTACGAAAAAAGAAAAGTGTTTCGGAACCAAGTACTTATCAAATGGGATACAAAATCCGTAAAATCTTTGATAGCCTGCAAAATTACCAAATTAATCTTTGATTATCAAGTTTTTAGCAAGAAAATTTGGAGTTGTAAAGAAAATGCACTATACAGGGCATTTTTAACAAAAAAAGCCTCTGAAGACCATTAAAACTTATTTAAAATATTCATCTTCAAATATACTTGACATTGTCACTTAAAACATTTAACTTCCTCTAAATCAAACCTTTTTACGACTATGACAACCCTCGAACAAATTGAGCGTTGGGGCGATACACATCACCCAGCTTGGCTCGACATCGTACGTATTTTTTTGGGCGTTTTGCTTTTCATGAAAGGGGTTAGCTTTATTGGCGATACCACTTATCTTGCAACTTTGATTCAGGGATTACACTTTAATGCGTGGACAGTGGTGGCAGTGCATTATGTAGCATTTGCACACTTAGTAGGAGGACTCATGATTCTGCTGGGCTGTCTTACTCGTACAGCGTCGATTGCGCAGCTTCCTATCATGATTGTAGCGGTTTTCTTTACCAACCTCAGAAATGGTTTTAGTTATTTAAACTCTGAGCTATGGTTATCGGTGTTTGTGTTAATTATGCTTATGGTATTTTCGGTAATAGGATCTGGAGGATTTTCTTTTGATGAGTTTGTAAAAAGGAATACACCCAAAAGGAATTAAAGATAAACACAAACATGAGAGATACCCGAATATTGGGGATATCGGATGTTTGACTTTGGATTAATCAGTTTTAGAGTACCAATCCAACATAATAGCAAACCTTCCTGCACGACTAATTCTTGTACAAATGAAAGATTAAAATCATTAGTAAAAGTTGATATAAAGCAAAAAGAGCCATAACCTTTGGTTATGACTCTTTTTTTATACTGTATATTGTGTTAATTACTTAACTTCAACTTCAGCACCAGCTTCTTCTAAAGATTTTTTCAAACCTTCAGCTTCTTCTTTAGAAACGCCTTCTTTGATAGCTTTTGGAGCGCCGTCAACTACTTCTTTAGCTTCTTTCAAGCCAAGACCAGTCAAGTCTTTCACCAATTTAACTACTGCTAATTTGTTAGCACCAGCAGCTTTCAAGATTACGTCGAAAGAAGTTTTCTCAGCAGGAGCTTCAGCAGCATCACCAGCACCACCACCAGCTACAACAACTGCAGCAGCAGCAGCAGGTTCGATACCATACTCATCTTTCAAGATAGCTGCTAATTCGTTAACTTCTTTAACTGTTAAATTTACTAATTGTTCAGCGAATGCTTTTAAATCTGCCATTGTATTAATAGATTTTAATTGTTTACGATTTTGATTTACTATATGCGTTATATTGTGCTTGGAAGCCTCTTTCAAAGAGTATGCCTTCAAGGAAGAATGACCAATGGTAGGTTATTATCCTTCTCTTTCTGACAAAGTTTTCAAGATACCTGCCAATTTGCCTCCACTGCTTTGAAGAGCAGAAACAACGTTTTTCGCAGGAGATTGCAACAATCCAATGATGTCGCCAATCATCTCTTGTTTTGACTTCACATTTTCAAGAGCTACTAATTGATCTTCTCCGATGAACAAACCACCTTCGATAGATGCTCCTTTGAAACGGATTTTATCTTTACCAGCTTCTTTTTTGAAGTCTTTGATTAATTTAGCTGGAGTTTTAGGGTTTTCTGGTGAGAAAATTACACCTGACAAACCTTTCAAAACTGTTCCATTGAAAGCACTGTAATCAACACCAGTTGTTTCAAGTGCTTTAGCAATCAAAGTATTTTTAACAACACGGTATTCTAAACCACGTTGAAAACAAAGTCTTCTGAATGCGTTTACTTCTGCAACGGTCAACCCGCCGGTATCAGTGATGTAGAAGTATGGAGTAGCAGCGAACTTTTCGCTCAACTCACCAATAATGACTGCTTTTTCTTCTCTCGTCATGATTACAAACCGTTAACTGTTGCTTTGTCAATTTGAACACCTGGAGACATCGTTGAAGACAAATTGATTGACTGAACGTATGTACCTTTAGCTGAAGATGGCTTCAATTTCAACAAAGTGTTGATCAATTCTTGAGCGTTTTCAGCCAATTTAGAAGGTTCGAATGAAACCTTACCAATAGAAGTGTGGATGATACCAGTTTTGTCAACTTTGAAGTCGATTTTACCAGCTTTCACTTCTTTCACAGCTTGACCTACTTCCAAAGTCACAGTACCTGACTTAGGGTTTGGCATCAAACCGCGTGGACCTAAAACACGACCTAAACGACCGATTTTAGCCATTACAGTTGGCATAGTAATGATTACATCAATGTCTGTCCAACCTTTTTCGATTTTTTGGATATATTCATCCAAACCAACGAAATCAGCACCAGCAGCTTTAGCTTCCTCTTCTTTGTCAGGAGTACAAAGTACTAATACACGTACATCTTTACCTGTACCGTGAGGCAATGCTACTACGCCACGTACCATTTGGTCGGCTTTACGAGGGTCAACCCCCAAACGAACGTCGATGTCTACAGAACTATCGAATTTCGTATATGAAATCTCTTTCAAAATCTGAGCCGCTTGCGTAAGTGAGTACGCTTGCGTCTTGTCGTATTTCGAAAGAGCCTCTTTTTGTTTCTTTGTTAACTTAGCCATTATTTCTTTTCAATTTGAAAATTTGAAAATGTGCTAATTTGAAAAAGTTTAGATTTTGAAATGACGTATTTTTCAATCTTCTCATTTCCAAATCATCAAACCTTCAAATTAGAAAGGTTTTTCTCCTGTAACTGTGATACCCATAGAACGAGCTGTACCTGCAACCATGCTCATTGCTGCTTCTACTGTAAAGCAGTTCAAGTCTGGCATTTTAGTTTCAGCAATTGTACGTACTTGGTCCCAAGTTACAGAACCAACTTTTTTCAAGTTTGGCTGAGCTGAACCAATTTTCACCTTAGCAGCTTCCAAAATCAAGATTGGAGCAGGAGGAGTTTTTACTACGAAATCGAATGATTTGTCTTTGTAGTAAGTAATTAATACAGGTAGGATAACACCTGGTTTATCTTGTGTTCTGGCATTGAACTGCTTACAGAACTCCATGATATTCAAACCCTTAGAACCCAAAGCAGGACCGATTGGAGGTGAAGGGTTTGCTGCACCACCCTTGCACTGCAACTTAACGTAGCCAGCTATTTCTTTTGCCATTTCTTTGTAATGTCTTTAAATGTTGGATTGTGACGCTAAACTTTTTCGCAATACTGCGAAATTTAATGCCAAGATTGACTCCTCTCTGCCAGTTGGGGTGGAAGCTTTCCCTACCTGATTGAAGTCGGGCGTTTGGGTAAGAAAATTTGTAACTGAACTTTCTGATTTACAGCATCTTGCTCTATCTCACAACAGGCAAACGTTGTGCTGCTACCGAAACGGACTGCAAAATTACGGCTTTCTTCTTAATATACAAATAGTTATAAAAAAAAATTAGAGGATTTGACGTTTTTTCTTATTTCTACACCCTTTTTACTCAAATGATGTCTATTTAAACAGACCAAGTAAAATTGTAAGTAGGAGTTAGGATTTAGTTGTTGAGCTTTAATGCGAGGAATGTCATTAATCTCGCTATTGGGGCATATTCACACATAAACTAACTTTTAAAGGGTATATCATCCTGTATCAGGAAGGTTGATTTATGGCTTTAGGTAACCGAGAGAACTCTTTAAAAAGCATATTGATTTTGAATAAATCGCTAATTTCTTTTTACCTGAATATAAATATGAGATGTTCGGCCTTTGTCGTCGGTACATGAAATTTTTATATTTCCTGCCTCTGGATAAAAAAATGTTTCTTGTTGAGGTGCACTTTTCTGATAAAGCTTATCATTAATGTACCAATATATCATTTTCACATCATTGCCGACTTGACAGCTCAGTTGTAGTTTTACCGCTTCATTGGGTTCTATCCAATATTCTGCGCCATCATTAGGCGACGAAATAATAGGGGCGTTGTTATTGAAAACTCTGGTACATTGTGGATTATGAGGTGGTATTTGTTCATACTGAATATGTCGTGTTTGGTACCATGCTATTAGCTCTGGCGCAAAAACAGGATATTGCTTTTGTACCATACCGCTATCTGGCATACAAACGGCACAATAACTTATCGTAGCTGAGGGGTTTACCCAAACAGCTTTGGTATGCGTACAACTTTGCGTATTAGATACCCCCATAATGTAGTAGTCTGTGATTTGGTGATTACAATGTTCGCTTGGAATAGCACCTGTTTCAGCACAAACTTTTCGCATGGCCAAATTAGCGCTTGGACTAAACCATTTGGCAGAAGAATTATAATCAATCGTATTAAAAATATCTAGCAAAAGTGGGGTAGCAATATTGGCGCCTGAAAGCTCTGGCACGCCCTCGCCAGAGAAATTTCCAATCCATATTCCTAAAGTATATTTGGCGTTGTAACCAATACTCCAAGCATCTTTTTTACCAAAAGAAGTCCCTGTTTTCCAAGCAATTTTGGGCATTCGATAGGTATATTCATAATTGTTGGGTAAATCAGGACGGGTTATCTGACTGAGAATTTGGTTTATTAAAAACGTAGCATCTTCCGAAAGGATTTCTGTAGGTTTATTGGGATTTTCTTCTGCTAGTAAAGTAGCCTTGGTAAATGTTCCCTGATGGGCAAAACTGCTGAAAAGATTGGTTAATTCCTCCAAAGTAACACCACAACCTCCCAACGCTAGCGATAATCCTAGTTTTGAAGCACTTTTCTTAATCGTTTGAAATTCTGCCTTCTTTAGTTTTTCAATCATACTAGCTGTAGAAATATCTTTCAACAATTTTACCGCAGGAATATTAAGAGAATTTGCCAGAGCAAACTCAGCTGTAACTTTTCCATGAAATTGTTTGTCAAAGTTTTCAGGTTCAAAGCCTCCAAAATTGCTCGGCACATCGTTTATGGCTGATTTTGGTGTAATAATGCCCTTGTCAAAAGCAATTCCATATAATAAAGGTTTGAGCGTACTCCCAGGTGAACGAATCGCTCGGATACCATCTACTTGCCCACCATCTATAGGATTATTAAAATCCGCTGAACCCACGTAAGCTTCTACTTGTTTGGTTTGGTTATTGATCAGTAGAACCGCCGCATTGTGGATATTGATACCATACAATCTATTAACATAGTTTTGAACGATTTTTTCTAAGGTCAATTGTAGATTTCTATGCAAACTCGAATGTATCGTTGGCTCATTAGGATAAGTAGTTTTGAGTCGATAGGCAAGATGGGGAGCCAGCTTAGGAGCTTCGTGTCGTCGTACTTGTAAAGGCTCTGCCAGGGCATCTTCTATATCTTGGGACGCAAATAAATCAGCCTCAGCAAATCGCTGTAACCATTTATTTCTTTCCTGTAAAATGTAAGTATTGTTTTTTCCCAATCTCAAACTCGAAGGTCGATTAGGAATAATGGTTAAGGCCGTCACTTCTGCCAAACTCAAAACATCTGGCGACTTTTGAAAATACAAAACTGACGCAGACTTTAGACCCTCGATATTAGAGCCATAAGGAACAAGGCTCAAATACATTTGGAGAATTTCATCTTTAGAATAATGTAATTCAAGTTGTATGGCTCGAATCATTTCGGTGATTTTATGCCAATAGGTTCGCTCTTGTGGATAGAGTAACCTTACTACTTGCATGGTGATGGTACTAGCGCCAGAGGTGCGTCGTCTTTTGATAATATTATTGAAAAAAGCACGCCCAACGGCAATAGGATTAATGCCAAAATGATAACGAAACCAACGATCTTCTTTAAAGATTATAGCCTTTTCAAGGGTAGGGGTTATTTCTTTGAGTTCCGTTTGCATTCGCCATTTATCGTGAGGATTTAGAAAGGCATGCAATATTTTGCCATCAGAATCAGTAATTACTGTAGAATATTGAGGGTTAACTTTCACTGGAAAAGCAATATCTAAAACCATCAATAGCAATATTGCCGTAAAGAATATTCGCCAATTGCGTGATTGATAAAGGCGTTTTGCCCAATATTCTAGCTTTGATAGAGGCATTGAAAAAATGTTTTGATAAATTGTAAAAATAAGGCTTGTTTTATGAACAGCTAAGTAACTTAAAATTTCCTAGACTTGATAATATGAAAATTCAATTTCACGGAGCCGCACAACGAGTGACGGGCTCGAAGCACTTGCTAATTACTGAAAAAGGCACTAAAATTCTACTAGATTGTGGGTTATTTCAGGGTTTGAATACACAGGATATGAACCAAAAATTTGGGTTTGAACCATCCGAAATAGATTATGTCATTTTATCGCATGCTCATATCGACCATACAGGCTTGTTGCCTCGATTGGTTGCCAAAGGTTTTCAAGGACCGATTTTTTGTACCTCTGCTACCAAAGATTTAGCTACGTTATTGCTTGGAGATTCGGCAAGGATTCAAGAAAACGACTTGGCAAGAATCAATAAGCGTCGTGAAAAAAGGGGCGAAACTTTACTCGAAAATCTATATACTGAAGACGATGTAGCACAAACCATAGCGCAAATGCAAGCCGTCAATTTTCGTGAAGAGGTTTCAATCTGTGAAGAAGTATCAGCCTATTTTACCGATACGGGGCATATTCTTGGTTCGGCGGCCATTTCTTTAACAATCAAAGAAGGTGAAAAATCGATTCATGTTTTCTTTTCAGGAGATATTGGTCGACCACACGACAAAATTCTCAAAAGTCCAGAACCTTTTCCACAAGCTGACTATATCATTTGTGAGTCTACGTATGGTTCACGTTTGCATGAGCCCGAAGCCGATGTAAAGTCAAGTTTGCTCAAAATTGTAAAAAGAGTTTGTGTAGAACAAAAAGGCAAACTCATTATTCCTGCTTTTTCAATAGACCGTACTCAAGAGCTAGTTTATGCACTAGATCAGCTTGAAACCGAAGGGCATTTACCCAAAATTAAAGTATATGTAGACTCGCCGCTTTCGGTAAGCGCTACAATGGTCATGAAAAATCACCCCGAATGTTTTAACCCTGAAATATTAGCTTATCTCGAAAAAGGCGATGGTGATGCCTTTGGCTTCCCGAATCTACACTACATAAGTTCAGTGGAAGAATCCAAAAAATTGAACGATAGCCCAGAGCCTTGTATCATTATATCGGCATCAGGTATGGCAGAAGCTGGACGAATCAAACACCATATTGCTAATCATATCAACGATGTTCGCTGTTGTATTCTTTTGGTAGGATATACTTCTCCAGATAGTTTGGGAGGACAGTTAAAATCAGGGGCGAAACAGGTACATATTTTTGGAGAAAATCATGATGTCAGAGCAGAAGTGTTAGTGATGGACTCTTTCTCAGCTCATGCTGATTATCAAGAAATTATTTCTTATTTATCATGTCAAAATAAAGAAGAAGTCAAAACTATCTTCTTGGTTCATGGAGAACTAGATACACAAGAAATATTCAAAGGAAAATTAGAGAAAGAGGGATACCAACACATCGAAATCCCGCAAATGCACCAAGAAGTAGAACTTGATTAAAAGTATATTTCAAGAACAAGCTTTGAGCTATCAGCAATCGAACAAAATCGGGAAAATGCTTTTTTTGTATTTACCCAAAAGCCGAATCCTGAAAGCTCAAAGCTCTAATTGATTACTGAAGCGCCTGAGCCCAGTCAGCTATTAGATCTTCTATATTTTCTAAACCTACTGAAACTCGTAGCAAGTTATCTGGCGTTGGACTTGTTGGTCCTTCAACCGATTTGCGATGCTCTATTAAACTTTCTACTCCTCCCAAACTCGTTGCGGTAGTAAACAATTGTAGTTTTCCAGTAACATTCATTGCATTGATAGCATCTCCCTTTACTTGTACCGACAACATGGCTCCTGCCTGTGACATTTGTTTTTGAGCAATAGCATATTGCGGGTGTGATGGCAAGCCAGGGTAATGCACGGCTTCGATAGCTGGATGCTGTTCTAGATATTCTGCTAATTGTTGCGCATTGGACGTTTGCGCTTTTACACGTAAAGACAATGTTTTGATTCCTCTTGCTACCAACCAACATTCGAATGGAGAAGGAACCCCACCAGTCAATTTTTGGATTGTTCTAATTTTATTGGCTAATTCTCCATCTTCTTTTAAAATCAAGGCTCCACCCAATACGTCGCCATGTCCACCAAAATATTTTGTAGTTGAATGCATGACAATATCGGCTCCTAACAACAAAGGTCGTTGTAGCACAGGCGTCGCCCAAGTATTATCTACAGCGCATAAAGCTCCATGTTGATGTGCCAAATCTGCGATAGCTGCAATATCCGAAACCTTCAGCTGGGGGTTAGAGGGAGTTTCAAGCCAAATCAATCTAGTATTAGGCTGAATTGCATTCTTGACTGCCTCCAAATCGGTCGTATCTACTTTGGTCAGCGTAAGTCCCCAGTGCGAAAAAATTTCTTCAATCAATACATTTGTAGCAAAATAAGCATCGTCGGGTGTAATGATATGGTCACCAGACTTGAAAGACTGAAACAAGGCAGTTGTAGCGGCCATTCCCGAAGCAAAGGCAAATCCTACTTCTCCAGCTTCAAGAACAGCTAAACTTTTTTCTAGCAATTGGCGGTTTGGATTATCATTTCGCGCATAGATATACCCATGTGCGTACGAGCCGTCAGTTTCTCTTTCAAAAGTAGTCGAGAGATATATAGGCGAAGCAACAGCACCTGCATTGGCATCGGTCATTTGGGTGCTTTTTATAGCTAATGTTTCAAAATTCATCGGAAATAGTCTTTGGTTAAAAGTTTGAGCTGAAGCAAATACCAGAATAAGCCTTTTAGGCTTTACAAATTTAATCTAGTATTTTGAATTTTGTAACAATTTACCGATACCGACATATAAGGACAACAAGTAATTCCTTTCATAATAGCTTTGAGTAAAGCACTTTTTAAGTATATTTATAAGTCCTTCAAAACGACCTATTGCGTCTTCTTTTTCAACCTAATTTTCTATTAAAATGACTGATTCAACAAAATTGCCATCAGGTAATGCTGGCAGTTCATCAAGAAGAGACTTCCTCAAAGCCGCTTCTTTGACACTCGGAAGTTTTTACATTGTTCCTCGTCATGTGCTCGGCAAGGGCTACACGGCACCTTCTGACAAACTTAACATCGCAGCTATTGGTTGTGGTGGCAAAGGTTGGACAGACTTGAACGGCGCTTGGGATAATGGTCGTAACAATATCGCTACCTTATGCGATGTTGATGACCGTCAGGCGGCTAATGCCATCAAAAAATTCCCTAATGCTAAGTATTACAAAGACTTCAGAAAACTTTTAGAAGCCGAAAAAAATAACATTGACGCCGTAACTGTGTCTACACCAGACCATACACACTATGTGATTGCTATGGCGGCTATGCAAATGGGAAAACATGTTTACGTACAAAAGCCTTTAGCTCATAACATTGCAGAGGTTCGTAAAATGACCATTGCTGCTCGTGAAAATAAGGTGGTAACGCAAATGGGTAATCAAGGTTCATCGGGCGATGGAGTTCGTCGTATGATGGAATGGTACAAAGCTGGCCTGATTGGAGAAGTAAATCGAGTGCATGCTTGGACAAACCGCCCTGTGTGGCCACAAGGCTTAGCCAAACCTCAAGGCAAATTTGATGTACCAAGCGAACTGGATTGGGATTTGTGGTTAGGACCAGCAGCCTATGAAGAGTATAACCCTGGGTATCACCCATTCAACTGGCGTGGTTGGGTTAACTTCGGAACGGGCTCATTAGGCGATATGGCTTGTCACATGATGGACCCTCCTTATCGTGTACTAGGACTCGGGTATCCTTCAGAAGTAGAATGTAGCATTAGCGACGTATGGACAGGTCCTTTTAAACAAGGTTATTTTCCAGAAAGCTTCCCAGCGTCATCTATGATTCACCTCAAATTTCCAAGAAAAGGAAAAGAGCCTGTAAAAATGACTTGGTATGACGGGGGACTTATGCCTGAACGTCCAGAAGAAATTCCTGCCGATGTAAAACTAGGTGACTGGAGCGGCGGAGTGTTACTAATAGGGACTAAAGGTGTAATGATGTGTGGCGTATATGGTGCAAATCCATCGCTTTGGCCAGAAGCCAAACTCAAGGAAAAGGGTGATAAACTTCCTATTTCTATTCCAAGAGTTGTGGGTGCCGACAACGAAGGGCATTATCAGCAATGGCTACAAGCTTGTCGTGATGGATATGGCAAACATCAACCGTTAAGTTCATCATTTGACTATGCAGGCCCTATGTCCGAAACAGTATTGATGGGTAATTTGGCCATTCGTAGTTATTTCTATCGTACTCCGAAAAAGGATAAACAATGGCTACAAGAATATGATTATCCAGGACGTAAAAAACTATTATGGGATGGTGAAAATATGCGTATTACCAATTTTGATGAAGCTAATCAATTTGTAAAAAGAGAATATCGTCAAGGTTGGAGTATGTAAGTATTATTTTGGATTTGAGATTTTCATAAAGTTCTAATTTTTCAAAATTTTACCTAATAAAAGAGGAGTGACTCACACGAGTCACTCCTTTTTTATTAGGTAAAATAGTATAAATTTTCACATTAGTATCTCGTTATTTCCAATCAGTTTCTAAAGATTACCTCGTCTACGACGGGCAATTGGTAAAATACTCTTATCGAGCAATTCAACATAGTCGCGATGTACAACGCGAATGTACTGGCGATTGACGAGGTGCTTACGGCTAATTCGTACAAAGCCTTCGTCGGTTTTGGTAGCAACACGTCCTATGGTCTGAGCCATAACGTCTTTTCTACCTGTCTGTAAATGCACGAAGGTATAATTAATAGAGCCTTCGAAATACATAATGTCTTGGGAAAAATAGAAATATTTCCTCCCAATAGTCAAGTGGGTTGGGCAATTGTTGTTCATAAGAGGGATGTTGAGCTATTAATTTTTGACATACAAGGTTTATGCAAATATCAAATTAGAGGATATGGCATCAAATACTTAGCATTCAGTATTTTAACAAACGGCACTAAAAATGAATTGTACAAAATGGAGATATTCTTTAAGGAAAAACGAAATTATTTTAAGGTGCTTTATCTGTAAGCAAAGGGTTGTAACTTTGTGTGTATAATCACGCTATGTTGTATTGCATAGCGCCTCAACAGGGTATAAATTTCACAAGATGATCTCTTTGTGATGATTACATATCCATTCAATTAACAATTATCTTATGAACCTAAACATCTCTCCCAACTCAAGTAAAGAAGAAATTTTCGAACAAATCGCTGCGGAATTAAATACGCTTGGTTTTAATGTAGTTAAACAAGACCAAACCCGTCCTTGGGGTGGTTTTTTTGTTATTGACGAAACTCAAGCTCCTGCTTTTGCTAGTACGTATTTTCCTCATTTGGAAATGTCTGACATTCAGATTACTAATAAATTAAGCCCGAAAATTTTGGTTGTTGCACCAGAAAAACGCCTTTCTTGGCAATACCATTTCCGTCGTGCTGAGATTTGGAAAGTCATTGCAGGAACGACTGTAGGAGTAAAAATCAGCCCAACTGACGAAGAAGGCGATGAAGTAAAAAGATTAGAATCTGGTAGCTTTATTCAAATGGATAAAGGCGAACGCCATAGATTAATCGGTTTGGAGTCGTGGGGAGTTGTTGCAGAAATTTGGCAACACACTGACCCAGAAACACCATCTGACGAGGAAGACATCGTTCGTTTACAAGATGACTTTGGTAGATAAGAATGAATGTAACGCTTTATGCAGTAAGCCGTAGGCATTAGGCAAAAAAGCTTTCATTATTTTAAGAGAAACTATTTTCAACATTTAGCCTACGGCATAAAGCTTAATGCCTATTGCGGGTATTTGCCCACTAACTTAATTCTAGTATCATCATTGATTGACTGTAAGCTTTTAGAAAAAATTGTTTATCTCAAGAGTACATAAGACTTCATATCTTTGATTTTGAGTACCTTCTGATTATATCACAAACTTTTTGAAAGCTTATAGTTTTTCTTATAGTAATTCATTAACATCTTGATGTTTATCCATTCTCCTTTTCTTCTCCTTCTTCAAGTAAGCCTAAATAAAATACAATTTGTTATAAAATTTCATAACATAATCATATTTTCCAAAATCTTCTTTATCAACATTTTACCACTTATCCATACCAATTTCCATTCATCATACTGGTAGAACATTTCTACAAAAAATCACAGAAAACTTTGAACCTTTTTAAAGTTTCCATAGTTTTGCCTTCAGAAACTATTTAAATCACGAAAGTTTCCAACCTCTGATAAACTTGCAAAACCTACCATGTAATCAGGTCATTAGCAATTTTACATATTAGAAATGAAGGAAAGAATTATTGAAACTAGCGGTCGTTTGTTTATGCGTTATGGAGTAAAATCTATAACGATGGACGACATTGCCAAAGAGTTGGGGATTTCTAAGAAAACCATTTATCAACATTTTTCGGATAAAGACGAGATAGTTTTTCAGGTTGCAGTACATCAATTAGAAGAAGATAAGTGTGAGTACCAAACCATGAATGACAGTTCGAAGAATGTGGTCGAAAAAATGGTTAAAACTATTGAAATGCTCAAAAAGTCGTTTTGCGAAATCAATCCAACGATGCTTTACGACATCAAGAAATATCACCCTCGTGCATGGAATTTATTCATGGAGCACAAACAGAATTTTATTCTGACTCAGATGATTAAAGACCTTGAAAAAGGTATTGCTGACGGGTTGTTTAGACCAGAAATTAAAGTAGAAATTATAGCCAAACTACACTTAGAATCAATTTTTATTGCATTTGACATGCAAGTTTTTCCACCTGATAGATTTTCGTTTATTGAAGTTCAAATCGCCTTGATTGACCATTTCATCAGAGGTGTATTGTCGGACGAAGGTCTCAAACTCTATAATAACTATCTCAATCTATTGAGTTAATGAGTAATTGCCTTTCTATTACTTAAGGCACTTGAGTAATCCTCTTTTAACAGATACTCGTAGCATATATGTTCTTTAAAAATTTACTAATTATCTAGTCAAAAATGAAAACTAAACTTAAAAGTAGCTTACTGACTTTCAGTATATTGCTTACTTCGGTAGTAGCTCGTGCCCAACAAAGCTACACCCTTAAGGAGGCGATAGATTATGCAGTAAAGAACCATTCGAATGTAAAAACCGCACAACTTGATGTATTGAATGCCAGTGCTAAGGTAAATGAAATCAAAGCAATGGGCTTGCCACAAGTAAATGCAAATATTGGTTACACCAACAACCTTATCATCCAAAGGGTATTTATTCCAGCCAAAACATTTGACCCAAATGCCAAAGAAGGCGATGTAGTAGCAGCTGAATTTGGTGTACGTAATAGTGGTAATGCCGTTGCAAGCTTGAGCCAGTTATTATTTGATGGTTCGTATACCTTAGGCTTAAAAGCCGCAGATGTTTACAAAGAACTATCGGCTAAGTCTCTTACGCAAACCAAACAGCAAATTGCTGAAAATGTTACGAAGGCCTATTATGGTATTCTTGTCAATGAAGAGCGTTTGGAAATTCTTAAGCTCAATATGGGTCGCCTTGACTCTCTTTTCAACCAGACTAAAGCCTTGAATCTACAAGGATTTGTTGAAAAGCTTGACGTACAACGTTTAGAGGTACAAAAGAATAATCTTTCTATTGAGTACAAAAATGTAGAACGTTTACAAGAATTAAGTTACAACTTGCTCAAATTTCAGATGGGTTTACCCCTAACTGAACCAGTGGTAGTTACCGACAAATTGAGCAGTGTCAACTTAAATGAGTTTTTACCAGAAAACGAAACTCCTTTCCAATATGGTGACCGTATAGAATATTCGATGTTGCAAACACAAGATCGTTTGGCTCAACTAGATTTGAAAAACCAAAAAGCAGGTTATTTGCCAAAAGTATTCCTTACAAGTACGTATGGCTATTCGACGGGTCGTCCACAATTCGGCGACTTAATTACGAAACCTTGGTTTAACGCCGCTACACTTGGCTTCTCTATTCAAGTTCCAATCTTTGATGGTTTCGCCAAAAAATACAAAATTATCCAATCTGCCAATGCTGTACAGAAGATTAAAGAAAACTTTACCTTCTTACAAAATAGTATTGACTTACAGGTAAAACAAGGTCAAATTACCTTGAAAAATGCCTACGAAACGCTTCAAGAACAAAAGCATAACATGGATTTGGCAAAAGAGGTTGTTCGTGTAACCAAAATCAAATATGAACAAGGTGTTGGCACAAACTTAGAATTAGTCAATGCTGAATCATCATACAAAGAAGCTCAAAACAATTATTTTGCTACTTTATATAACGTCCTTATTGCTAAAGTTGATCTTGACAAAGCCAAAGGCAAGTTATTTGTAGAATAATCCCTAATACTAAAAATCGCAAAAAAGAAATAATGAAAAAGCAATACTTAGCAATAGCCTCTGCCTTATTCTTATTGGCAGCCTGCAATAAATCAACTGATAAAAAAGCGGAATTAGAAGCCCTAAAATCGCAGAAGCAAGAAATTGAAGCTAAAATTAAAGGCTTAGAAAAAGAGTTAGGTAAAACAGAGAAAAAAGAAGAACAGAAAATCGTAGCAGTATCTGTAAGCCCAATTCAAGCACAAAGCTTCAAACATTTCGTAGAAGTTCAAGGTTTGGTAAGCTCTGAAAACATTGTACAGGTTACCCCACAAATGAGTGGACAATTGACTAGCGTTTTAGTAACGGTAGGTCAAGCTTTGAAAAAAGGACAATTAGTCGCTACCATCGACAATACTGTTTTGAAGCAGTCAATGGCCGAAATCAAGCAACAATTAGACTTAGCCGTTACGCTTTTCAACAAGCAAAAAGCACTTTGGGATCAACAAATTGGTACTGAAGTACAATACCTTCAAGCAAAAGCTAATAAAGAAGCACTCGAAAAACGTATTGTAACGATGGAAGCTCAATTGGCGATGACTAAAGTATATGCGCCAATCGCTGGAACGGTTGAGGTTGTTCGCCAGAAAGTAGGTGAAATGGGTATGCCAGGACAACCTATTTTCCAACTAGTAAATGTGGGTAATTTGAAAGTTGTAGGTAAAGTAGCAGATACCTATTTGGGTTCTGTAAAACGTGGTGATGCCCTAAATGTGAAATTCCCAGATATTAACAAGGAATTGAATACAAAAGTAGGCGTAGTTGACGCCTTAGTTGATCCAGTTTCAAGAACTTTTGGCGTAGAAGCTAAAGTACCAAACTTGGGCGGTCAATTAAAGCCTAACCAAGTAGCTATCATGACGATCAATGACTTGTCAAAAGCAAACTCAATCGTGATTCTTCAAAACTTAATTCAGAATACAGAATTAGGCAATATCGTTTATGTAGCTGTTACCGAAAATGGCAAAAAAGTAGCACGTGGTCGTAAAGTAAAAACTGGTTTGAGCTATAATGGCAATATCGAAATCCTTGAAGGACTTTCAGCAGGTGAACTTTTGATTACGCAAGGATACCAAGACTTAGTAGATGGTACGCCTTTGAGTTACTAATCCACACGAGCCTTAAGAATGTGGATAACTTTTATTTATCCACATTCCAATCTCAACAATAGCATTTCTAAAGATAAATAGGCAAGCCATTGGCTTGTCGGCAGACCATAGCGCCAAGCCAATGGCTGTATAACTATCTCTATTAAAATGGAAAATCAAGAAAAAGATATACAAGAATTACCTCATGGTAGTGGTGGAATCTATAAGATGATTGGATGGCTTGCTTCCAACCAAACCACTGTTTACCTTTTCACCTTTATGGTGTTTTTAGCGGGTTTAGGTATCTACGGAAGCCTTCCCAAAGAGCAATTCCCAGACATTAAAGTACCACAGATTTATGTACAGACTGTCTACTTTGGTACAACACCTGCGGATATTGAAAACGTAATCAACAAACCCATTGAGAAACAATTAAAAACGATTCAAGGGGTAAAACGTATCAAATCAAATGCCTTGCAAGATGTCTCGGTTATTTTGATTGAATTTAACCCCAATGTAAAGGTTGAGGATGCGTTACAGCGTGTGCGTGATGCGGTAGATAAATCGAAGAAAGATTTACCTCAAAAGCTAGATTCAGGACCAACGGCACAAGATGTGAACTTCTCGGAATTCCCGATTATGAACATCAACTTGGCGGGTAATTACCCTTTAGGAAAGCTAAAAGATTATGCAGAAGAATTACAAGATTTGATTGAAGGCTTACCTGAAATTACCCGTGTCGATATCGTCGGTGCATTGAATCGTGAAATTCAAATCAACCTAGACTTATACAAAGCGCAGGCTTCAGGATTATCTTTTACAGATATTCAAATGGCTGTTCAAGGTGAAAACATCAACATTTCGGGTGGTGACCTCAATGTCGATGGCGTACGCCGTACACTTCGTGTAAAAGGAGAATTCAAAACGGTTGACCAAATCGCTAACATCATGTTGCGTTCGTCATCAGGTGCAATGATTCGCCTAGGTGACGTTGCAGAGGTAATAGATAGCCACGAAGAGCGTCAGGATTTTGCCCGCTTAGATAACCGTTCGGTTATTACCCTTAACGTTATTAAGCGTAGTGGAGCCAACTTGATTTCGGCTTCAGAGCAGATTGAAAAGATTTTGGACAAATACGAGGAGACTCGTTTACCACAAGGTGTAAAAGTACAAATCACTGCCGATTCATCAGAACGTACAAAATCCGATATTGATGACTTAGTGAATACCGTAATTCTAGGCTTTCTATTTGTAGTATTCGTCCTAATGTTCTTTATGGGTGTTCGCGATGCCATCTTTGTAGGTCTGTCGGTACCATTATCAGCGTTGATTGCCTTTATTCCTTTGTATTTCTCAGGGTTCACGCTCAATACGATTGTATTGTTTGCTTTCTTACTAGGTTTGGGTATTGTGGTAGATGATGCCATTGTAGTAATAGAAAACTCACACCGTATTTTCAACCAATTCCGTAAGTTAAGCATTGTTGAAGCCGTAAAATTAGCGGCATCAGAAGTATTCTTACCAGTATTATCAGGTACGCTTACTACGATTGCACCATTTGTACCTTTATTGTTTTGGCCAGGTATTGTAGGTGAGTTTATGAAATTCTTACCTATTACCTTGATTTATACGTTGTTTGCTTCCTTATTGGTGGCTTATGTAATGAACCCTGTGTTTGCGGTATCGTTTATGAAACGCCACGACGAAGAAACCCACCATGTAGAAGGTATTAAGTCTTTGCAAAAGCCTCTGATTGTTATGGGATTGTTGGCAGTAGTGGGTTATTTCATCAACTTTGGACTTGGTAACTTGTTTGTGTTTATCCTTGCATTATACCTTTTCAACCACTTTATCTTATCGCCAAAAATTATCGTGCCTTTCCAAGAAACAGCACTTCCTGCATTCAAAAATCGCTATCGTGCGGTTGTTGCTTGGGTAATTCATGGCAAACGTCCGATTGGTGTTGTAATTGCCACTTTTGGTTTATTGATATTTACTTTCATCATGATGGGAATTGTGCAACCAAAAGTAATTTTCTTCCCTAGTGGCGACCCTGACTATGTGTATATCTACAACGTAATGCCTGTAGGTACCGATGCACGCAAAACTGACTCGGTCACGAAGATTATTGAGAAAAGAGTATTCAATATTATCAAGAAAAACAAAGCCGAAATAGCTGTTAACTCAGTAATCTCGAACGTAGGTAAAAACGCAGGTGATCCAACGAACCCAGATCGTTCGGCTACTCCACAAAAATCAAAAGTGACGGTAGCATTTGTGAAAAAGACAGAACGTGGAGAAATTTCGTCGGAAAGTATTTTGCAAGAAATTCGTGATGAGCTTAAAAAATCTCCTATTCCTGGCAGTGAGATTTCAGTAGAAAGAGAGCGTAATGGTCCTCCAACTGGTAAGCCAATTGCCATTGAAATCGCTGGGGATGACTTTACGGTTTTACAAACACTTGAAAAAGACGTTAAAGAAAGAATTGAAAAGTCAGGGATCAAAGGTATTGATGAACTAAAAAGTGATTTGATTACCAACAAGCCTGAAATCATCGTTGACGTTGATAAGCAAAAAGCTCAAAGAGAAGGGATTTCTTCTTCACAAGTAGCCTTGGCGATTCGTACAGCGTTATTTGGTTCGGAGATTTCAAAATTCCGTGATGATAAAGATGAATATCCAATCCAGTTGCGTATCAAACAAAGCGACCGTAATCAAATCGAAAAACTGTTGAGTTTGAATATCACTTATCGTGATATGACCATGGGAGGTGTTTTACGCCAAGTACCATTGAACTCCATTGCAACGATTAGTTACTCAACCACCTTTAGTCAAATCAACCGTAAGAATCAGCAACGTGTTGTAACGCTAGGTTCGGATGTAGTAGCAGGTTATAACGCTAACCAAATTGTAGCACAAATCAATGATTTGATTAAGGATATAGAAATTCCGAGTGGATATACTGTGAAAATGGGTGGGGAGCAAGAAGAACAAGCCGAAACTGCCAACTTCTTAGGAACGGCTTTTGGTGGTGCTATTTTGTTAATTTTCTTGATTTTGACCATTCAGTTTAACTCTATTTCAAAACCAATCATCATTTTCGGTACCATCTTGTTATCATTGATTGGTGTATTGTTAGGCTTTATGGTATTCGGAATGACATTCTCTGTAATCATGTCGGGCGTAGGTATTATTGCCTTAGCGGGTATTGTAGTGAAAAACGGTATCCTCCTCATAGAATTTACCGACGAGCTGAGAGGCCGTGGATATGAATTAAAAGAAGCTATTATCGAAGCTGGTAGTGTGCGTTTGACTCCAGTATTGTTGACAGCCTCTGCCGCTATCTTGGGTCTTGTACCATTAGCAGTAGGTTTGAGTATCGACTTCGTAACGATGTTTACCGAATTCAATCCACATATTGCTTTTGGTGGTGACAGTGCAGTATTCTGGGGTATTTTGGCTTGGACTATTATCTTCGGTTTGAGCTTCTCGACAGTACTTACACTTGTAATCGTACCTTGTATGTATTACATCAACGAACGAGTTCGTACCAAGTACTTCCGTAAGAAACCAGCAATAGAGTAATAGAAAAAGGGTCTCAGAAACACATCTGAGACCCTTTTTATTTGTTATATTTTTCTAAATATCCAATTGCTTATTCAACCAATAACGAGTACTTTTCAGTTCTCCAGTCTTTATTAGAATACCCAAATTTACCAGCTCTTGCAAATCACGAGTAACAGTTGCCGCCGATGTTTGAGAAATACTTTGGTAGTTTTTAGCACTCAAACCTCCTTTAAAGCCTTCTATTCCTGCTTCAAATACTCTCAATAATACTTTTATTTGGCGATCGTTTAGCTGAGTTTGAAATTGATTAAACAGTTTTACTTTTAATAATATAAAATGGATTAATTGAATCGTATATTCTTGTGATTCTAGAACAGTCTGTGCAAAATAGGCAAGATACTTATCTATCTGTAGTTGATGATTACAATTCTGGATAGCCTCATAATAAGCTTTTTTCCTATTTTCAATAGCCTTTGCCATCGACATAAATATAGGTTTTTTCAAGCGTTGAGATATTGCTTTTTCGATTAAAGCTCGTCCTATACGTCCGTTTCCATCTTCGAATGGGTGTATCATTTCAAAGTATAAGTGTGTAATACCAGCAAAAGCTAAAGTTGAAATATTCGTCGCCAGTTGGGTTTTATACCAATGGATAAATTTATCCATTTCTGATAAAACTAAGTGCGAAGGCGGAGCTTCATAAAAAACTCTTGGATTGGAAAGGTTACCAGAAATAATTTGCATCGGTTCACTATGTGAACGATAGCCTCCAATATTGTCAACGTCACGTCTCCCATTCATGAGCATTTTATGCCATTCAAAAAGCATTTCGTGAGTGAGTTCTGTGTCATAGTTTTGAAATAAATCAACCATCATTTCTGCTATGCCAGCAACGTTTGGTTCGACACGACGAAAGTCGGTTTGAAGTCCTAAATGTTTTTTAATGGAACTTTGAACAGAATCTCTATCCAAGATTTCCCCTTCAATACTTGAAGTAGAAAGGGCTTCCTGTGAAAGAATTTCTACTTTTAAAGTATTGAGCCCCTCTTGCTCCACTACTTGTATCAACCCTAAAATTCTACCTGCATTTAGTAAAAAATCAGATTCATATTGGTGTAATTTAGAGCTATCATATTCAAAATTCGCCCAATCCTTATGTTGCCAAACCCATGCCATGATGAATAACTTTAAGATTTATCAATCAAAAATACGCAATATTATGATTGATAAAAGTTATTTTATTCCTCATTTCCCTAAAAAGATACCTTTTAGGCTGTAAGGCATTAGGCAAAAAAAGCTTAAATTCTTTCATAAAAAACTATTTAACTTTTAGCTTAGAGCGTATAGCTTAATGCCTATTGCGGGTAAAGTCAATTTAATTTTACCCTTTCCTTACATCTTTATCCCGATCTGAGCCATCAACTGACTTGCGTTGAAACTTCTACAAATTCCTTGTTTGAGTGTGTAATCAAAAACTAATTTGCCATCTCTTACTTCTGATGAAAAACTATAGTTTTTGACAAAACCTTTTTCACTAAACTCGTCTCCCAAATCAACATCATGGGTCGAAATAAAACCTGAGGCTTGAGCTTGATGCAATTGGAGCATCAGGGCCTTTGCGCCATCGTGACGGTCTTTTGAATTGGTACCTTTTAAGATTTCGTCTAGGAAATAGAAAGTTGGTAAGCTTTGCTTTTCGTTTACCCAATCGATTAATTGTTTTAAGCGCTTGAGTTCTGCATAGAATGATGATGTATCTTCTTCCAAAGAATCTTGAGTACGCATACTAGTAAATACTTGCATCACTGAGCATTCAAACTCTTGGGCACACACCACACTTCCAGTCAATGCCAAAATAGTATTGAGAGCTACTGTACGTTGGAAGGTACTTTTTCCAGACATATTTGAGCCAGTAATAATCACGCATTGGCCTAGACCAGCAATCTGAATATCATTACAAACACGCTTCTCTGCCTTAATTAAAGGGTGACCTAATTGTGTAGCATGAATGATAAAATCTTTATCAGAAATTTGGGGTAAAATATGAGAGGGATTAGCAAAGCTATGTCCTGCCAAGCTACTGAGAGCTTCAAATTCGCTCACGACGGTAATCCAGTATGCCAAGTGGGTTTGATGTTTGGCTCGCCAATTTTCCAAATGAATGAAATAGCGTAAATCCCAAAGCGTCAACATACCCACAGAGAGCGCAAAAATAGGGTTTTGTCGATTGCCAATTCTTTCCAATAATACGCTCAATTCTTGAATATGTGCAGTAGCCTGATTGACTTCAGCTTGTAGCTTTTGTAAATGAGGATGTTTAAATGCGGGTACTGCAATACTTTTACACAAATTCGCATAGGCTTTTAGCACATTTGCCACCGAAGAAGTTTTATCGAGATATTGACTAAGTAATCCACTAACTTTTCTAAGAATAAATCCATGAATAATAAACACTGCCAATATCCATTGTAATGGCAAAATATCCATAATACAGGCTAATACAACAGGAATACTGAGGTATGGCAAGTAGAGTAAATATCGTAAATATTTTTGTTTCAAAACTTCAAATGAAGGTAGTTGAAGCCACTCAAGAATAGGGGTAATAGGTTGATGTACGTCTTCAATTTGCCAAGCGTCTACCTCTAGATCTTGTCGCCAATCAATCAGCTCTTTCAATTCTGATGAGGTTTCTTGGCGAGTTAAGATAGTTGCTTGCTCAGCTGGGGTTTGTAGCCAATCAGCCAATACCTCCGCGCCTTTGTAGGTACGTGTACGATTGAGCAATTTGAATATGGAATGCTTTCCAAAAATATCTAAATCTGAAGCATAAAAATGTTGTACTTGTGCATAAAGCTCCCCTGTTTCTTGCCGCACAAATTTCCCTTGCAAACGGAGCGCTTCATCTTCATTAAGATTGGCTAATAGCTGATAGCGCAGCTTTTGTGCCTTGATGGCCAAATGCTTATTGATCATCCAAAGAAATATCCCAAAACCAAGGAACAAAATCCCTAAAAATACCCAAGGAGATAATGCTTCGAATGCCCAATAAGATAGTCCCAACCAAGCAATAAAATAAACAGCTCGGACAATCGCCCATTGATTATATTGAGCTTGTGTTTGCGCTTGAAGTGATTCAAAATGTTGTTGTCTTTTTTGAAAAAAGTCAATTTGTGTAGTGATGGGATTTGATGACATACTGGAAAACCGAACTCTTTTAATCAGGATTTTTTGAAAATATTTGTATTAAAATCTGAATGCAAGTTAAGCCATGAAATATTACCTATAATCACAATAAGAAAAATAAACATGAATCGTCCCAAATTTTAGCACTGGAATTATTCTCCAAATTTTCATCAAAAAGCGGTCGAAAATTACTTTCGACCGCTTTTTGATACTAATATGCTCGATGAATCATTTTTAGACGCAATGTTTTGCATCTCTTTTGCTAGAATATAGATTTTTAAAATAATCACTAAATCACAAAGGATAGTCCTTCAAAAACTCTCGTGTGATAACGATTTTTTGGATTTCAGAGGTACCTTCTCCGATGGTACAAAGTTTGGAATCACGATAGAATTTTTCTACTGGAAAATCTTTTGTATAGCCATATCCTCCGAAGATTTGAACCGCATCTGTAGATACCTCTACTGCAATTTCAGAAGCATAGTATTTAGCCATAGCGGCTTCTTTGGTCATACTTGTTCCTTCCATTTTGAGTTCGGCTGCATGGCGAGTCATCAGCTCGGCAGCGTGAACTTTAGTAGCCATATCGGCCAATTTGAAACTGATTCCTTGAAACTGTACAATCGCCTGTCCAAACTGTTGACGTTCTTGTGCATATTTTGCGGCTGCGGCCAAAGCACCTTTGGCAATCCCTAGTGACAAAGCTGCAATGGAGATGCGCCCACCGTCCAAAATTTTCATAGCTTGTTTAAAACCATCGCCTTCTTCGCCCAAACGAGCAGATACAGGAATTCGGCAGTCTTCCAAAATCACTTCGGCAGTTTCGGAGGCACGCATGCCTAGTTTGTTTTCTTTTTTACCAAACTTTAAGCCTGGGTTTCCTCTTTCTACGATAAAGGCTGTTGCATTATTTTTGGCACCTAATTCGCCTGTACGAGCCATAATTACTACAACATTGCCAGATTTTCCATGCGTAATCCAGCATTTGGAGCCATTGAGCACATATTCGTCACCCTCGCGACGTGCCACGCAGGTCATACGTGCAGAATCAGAACCCGTATTAGGTTCGGTCAAACCCCAAGCACCAATCCATTCACCAGAAGCTAATTTGGGAAGATACATTTGTTTTTGTTCTTCGTTACCAAACTGTAGAATATGATTGGTACAAAGAGAATTATGGGCAGCTACCGAAAGACCAATTGAACCACACACTTGGGCGATTTCTTCAATGATGCTCACATACTCTTGATAGCCCAAACCAGAGCCACCGTATTGTTCAGGTACTAGAACACCCAAAAATCCTTGTTGCCCTAATTGGTGCATCAAGTCGATAGGAAAGTGTTGTGCCTCGTCCCATTCCATCACGTGTGGAAGTATATGGCGCTCGGCAAATTCTTTGGCCGCAAGGCGGACTAAATCATTTTTTGAATTGTACATTTTATAGTTAAAGGTTTGTTGATAAAGTATAATTTTCAAGTAAATAGTCGATAAAAAGTATTTAAAGACTATTAGGTTTATCGATTTTTTATCATCTTTATATTAACAAGATAACGAACTAAAGACGATATTTTGATGAAAAAGTCCTGAAATTTCTAAAAATATTTTAATTATGCAAAATTCTTCATCAGCAAACCTTGATATCTCTATTGCCTCTTCGGGTGTTGCAACGCTCACTTTTTCGCATCCACCAACCAATGCAATGCCAATTGTACTTTTGGAAGATTTAGCAAATGCCATAGAAAAATTGGCAGAAGATTCTAAAGTGCAAATCATTATTTTGCAAAGTGGCGGAGAGAGAACTTTTTGTTCGGGGGCAGATTTTAATCAGTTACTCGCCATTGATAATTTGGAAGATGGTAAAATATTTTTTAGCGGTTTTGCTAAAGTGATTAATGCTTGCCGAAAATCTTCGAAAATTATTATCGGTCGCGTACAAGGTAAAGCGGTTGGCGGTGGCGTTGGTTTGGCTGCTGCTACCGATTATTGCTTTGCTACTCAGGCAGCAAGTGTCAAACTGAGCGAACTCCATATCGGAATTATTCCTGCTGTTATTGAACCAGCCGTGAGCCGTAAAATTGGACTTTCCTCATTTTCAAAAATGTCCCTAAAACCTACCGAATTTTATTCGGCACAATGGGCTTTGGAGCAAGGATTATTTTATGAAGTATTTGAAACCATAGCCGAAATGGACGAGGCAATTATAAGTCTAAGCGAAAAATTGGCGACCTACAATCCCGAAGCTTTGAGAGAACTAAAAAAAATCTTGTGGCAGAATACAAATCATTGGGATACCTTACTGTATGAAAGAGCAGAAATAAGTGGAAAATTGGTTTTGAGCGAGTTTACCAAACAGGCCTTACGCAAGATTTAGTTTACACTTTCTCAAAGTGTAAATTTTAAGCAATCTGAACGAATTACTTCTTCGTATATATGGTAAATAAGTAGTTGATTAACAATTAGTAATAAAGGTATTATACTTCATAAAGCCTTTTTATTACATCACCCCTTTAACCCATTATCAATATGAAGAAGTTTTTCGCTTTTGTAATTTTGCTAACAGGCGTATCTGTTGGTCTAAAGGCACAAGTTTTACCACTTTCGCCCAATATTACAGCTTTGGCAACACCTGTTGTTTCGCAGTCTGGTCTCAATGCACCCGTTAATCTTTCAACAGTAAGTTACTCTCCATCACTTGGCGTAGCCAATAACCTTAGAAATTTAGTGAGTCTGAATAACAATGGTAATAATACCATCATTGTACAGTCTATCACAAATGGGATTACGACTCAAGGTGCAGCTATTGCCAATCAGGTAACGACTGCAACTGTACAAACTACCCCAAACTCAGCAACTGCAATTATTGCAGCTCCGACAGCGGTAACCACAACACTTTTGAACAATACAGGTGTATCCGCAACACCAACGGTAGTTATTCATTTACAAAAAAGCAACTAGATATACTACTTTCAAGAAGCACGCTTCAAAAAGTAGTAATGATTGGAATTATTTCGAGCGAAGTACGGAAAAGCACTGGTTTTATACACCAGTGCTTTTTTTATGGTCAAAATGAGGTAAAGTTCAACGTCATTTACTGTTCTTGAAATAAATAATGGCAATTTCTCGCACAATTTTTGATGAGTAGTTAATTTTACTAACAACATGTTTAAATTTTATAAGCCATTACAAATGAAAAAGTATCTATTTGCATTTATGAAATCCTGCTGTTTGAGCCGAAGGCGAGTTTAGAATTTCTTGACTTTCTTTTGCGGCCGCCGCTGCGGTTACTTTTCTTGTGTTAGACGGGCACGCCTAGTGAAGAAAAGTAAGGTGTGGTGAATGGGAATTTTGTTTTTTCAACAAATGCCAAATAAAATTTTTAAACAAACACCAATACGCAATTAGCTAGTAGCAATCCAATTAATCAATTATTCATGGCAAAGAGTAAACCCTCAAGTCCTGCAAAATCTCAGAGCGCCAAATCTGTAGAGTCGCAGTCAACAAAAACCGCCTCAACCGTCAACTTTATCGCCCCACCTATCGAAAATACGCCCCGTAATTTCAAAATCCTTTTGGGTATTATCGTAGGTGCCACTTTAATCGCATACCTTCCTGGCTTTCAGAATGGATTTGTCTGGGATGATATGTTTTATATCGTAAATGATGAAGACCTTCGCAAGGTTTCGTTTGATAACTTTTATAAACTTATTAGTGACTTTTATTTAGGTAACTGGCATCCATTGACCATGCTTACCTATTATTTGGAATATACGCTAGTAAAAGATACTGCTTGGGTGTATCACCTCAACAATACCATTATCCATATACTAAATAGCATTTTGGTATTTAAGGTTATTGAAAAACTGAGTAAAAACTTTTTAGTCGGGGCAGTGACGGCAGTTCTTTTTGCGATTCACCCATTACACGTTGAGTCGGTAGTTTGGGCAGCAGAGCGAAAAGACGTCCTTTATACCTTATTCTTATTGCTTTCTTTTAGACAGTATCTTAAATATCGTGATGCCCTTGAAGAATCAGGAAAAACCCAATGGAATAACAAGCATCTTTGGTTTGCCTTAGTCTTGTTCATACTTTCATGTTTCTCGAAAGGTATGGCTGTAATTTTACCAGTTGTATTTTTGTTGACTGACTATTTCTTATTAAATCGTCGTAACCTGATTCAGATTGGTATCGAAAAAGCGCCTTTTTTCCTAATATCACTCATTTTTGGTTTGATTTCCATCAAAGCACAAAGTGAGGCTGGTGCTAATGCCACTAAGGTAATCAGCTCGTCTTATTCATTAGGAGAGCGTTTCTTTATGATAAATTATGGAATGCTCACTTACTGGCTCAAAATGCTTGTGCCTGCCAATATGTTAGCGTTTTATCCATATCCACAAAAGCCAACAGGCGTGATTCCAAGTTCTTATTATTCTTCGTTTGCAGGTATTATTGTCATTGCTCTTTTGGTATATTTCTTTGGTCGTCGCAACAAATTGGTGTGGTGGGGAGGATTATATTTCTTAATCGTGATATTTCCTGTTTCGCAAGTATTGCCTGTAGGTAGTGCGTTGATGGCCGACCGTTATTTCTATGTGTCATCTATTGGACCATTGATGTTGATAGGTCTATTTGCGAATTACCTCTATCAAAAAGCTTCGACCAACAAAGCATTTCCGAGTATCGCCACCATTGTGTTGTTGGCATTTACCTTTTTGTCATTCCGCCAGTCTACCAAATGGAAAGATACGCTCACGCTATTTACACCAGTTTTTGAGAAATACCCTAACGACCCTATGGTCACAAGCAATTTAGGTTGGTATTGGTTTTTGAAAAAAGATAATGAAAAAGCAAAATTCTATTTTGAAGAAACCCACAAAACCAATTTCAAAACGGCAGATGTACACACTGCTTTGGGGCAGATTTATTTCGACGAAAAGAAATATAAACTCACCGTAGAAAACTTTGAAGCTGCATTGAAGCTAAAACCTGAAGAAATGAAAAACCTTCATTGGATGCTTGGAGGAGCATATTTTTATACAGGAGAATATGACAAAGCTATTACCGAAAGTCAGATTGCGTTAGACAAATCGGATAATAAAAACCAGTTTGCCAACAATATCATGGGTTTGGCTTTGTGTAAAAAAGGTGATGAGGTAGAAGGTAGAAAATACTATGAAAAGGCCTTGTCGCTAGACCCAAAATTTGCAGACCCTTATGTCAATATCTCTACCATATACAATCATCAAGGGAATCATGAAAAAGAAATAGAGGTACTCCAAAAAGCCTTAAAAGTGGATAAAAAAGCCATGACCGCTTACAAAAATCTAGGCGTAGCGTATAAAACGCAAGGTAAATGGCAAGATGCAATTAAGGTGTGGGAACAAGGAGCCCAAATGGATGCCAAAGATGGAAGTTTTTACTATAACATTGGGCTAGAATATGGTCAACACGGTGATATTCCGAATGGAGTAAAAGCAATGCAAAAAGCGGTGGCGAGAGGCGACTCTAATGCAATTTCCTTTTTGACGGTAAGAGGTATTCCATTAAAATAGAAAATAAGCATCGAGAAAATTTGATGTTAATAATCAAAAAGGGCGATTGAGTAGTCTAAAACTATGCAATCGCCCTTTTTTAATTAGTTGTTTGGTCTTGGAGTTCTTTTTCCTTCTTTACGAATCAAAGAATCACGCTTAGGACGTCCTTGTCCATCGCCACGAGGACCTCTCTGACGACCAGTTGAGTCGGCTTTCCATTCTCTTTTTCCTTTTTTAGTAGGAACATCTTGAGCCAAGGTTGTACCCAAAGTAAAGCTAAAAATAGCGGCAATCATCAATAATTTTTTCATGACTAAAAGTGTTCGAGTTTAAATGGTTGGATAATTGAAAATGGTAATTTCGGTTCTTGGATTATTCTTAAAAGATAAGGTTTAACCATGATGCCCAAGATTCTAAACTCATATCAGAGATAGCTTAAAAACAAAACCCTCGAATATGAGATATTCGAAGGTTTTGACCTTTTTATATTTAGTAAGTCACGATTTATTGACCAAGTTTTTCTACTAAAATAGCTGCAATTCTTTCAGAGGTATGACCGTCCCAAAGCGGAGGAATTGCTCCTTGCTTGGCTTTTCCTTCCAAAATTTCTACAAATTTTTCATGTACTGTAATAGGATTCAAGTCTGCCAATAATTGATTCGTGCCTAATTCTACAGTAACAGGACGTTCGGTTGTATCTCTGAATGTCAAGCATGGTACTTTCAAATAAGTAGTTTCTTCCTGAATACCTCCTGAATCAGTAATAATCAGACTAGCATTTTGCATCAATTGCAAAAACTCTAAATAGCCTTGTGGGTCAGTCAAAACTAAGCCTTCGATAGCTTGAAGTCTATCCCAAAGTCCTAAGTTTTTGAGATTGTTTGCCGTGCGTGGGTGAATCGGAAATACTACCTTTTTGAATGGAACAGTATTTTCAATAATGGTCAAAATCGAAGAGAGACCTTCAGCTGTGTCTACATTGGCAGGGCGGTGCATGGTCATTACTACAAATTCATCCTTTACCAACCCTAATTCGTCAAGTACAGGAGTTTGCTGTGCTTTTTCAAGATAGTGTACCAATGAGTCAATCATGACATTCCCTACAAAGAAAACTTTTTCGTCAGGCACACCCTCATTTTTAAGGTTGTCGATACCTGATTGTTCTGTGATAAATAGGTAATCCGATACGCTATCTGTCAAAATACGGTTAAGTTCTTCTGGCATTTTGCGGTCGCCACTACGAAGACCAGCTTCTACGTGTGCCACAGGAATATGCAGTTTGATAGCCACCAAAGTACAAGCCAAAGTTGCATTTACATCTCCTACCACTAATACCAAATCTGGTTTCTCTTGAAGAATAACCTTTTCAAATTCCAACATTGTACGTGCTGTCACCTCTGTATGTGAGCCTCCTCCTACACCTAAGAAGTAATGTGGTTTGGGCATTTGAAGCTGCTCGAAAAATACATCACTCATCTTGGCATCAAAATGTTGTCCTGTATGAACAATCTTTGATTCGATGGCTGGGTGGTTTTCAAAAGCACGATGTAATGGCGCTACTTTCATAAAGTTGGGACGAGCGCCAACGATGTTAAGAATTTTCAACATAAAATATGTACAAAAAATGTTTGATGCTACTAATGAACATAGTTACCCACAATTGATTGTGGATAACTATGTGGGTAAATCCACTGCAAAGTTGGTTAAAATTGTCTTATTTACCACACAGTAAACGATGATATAGTGTAATAAAAGCTTGATTGAGCTGTTGCTCTGTGTAGTTATCCACAACGACTTGTCTAGCATTGTATCCTAAACAATGTCTAACTTGTGGGTTTTCTAGCAGATAATCAATTTGTTGTGCTAGAGCTTCAATATGCCCAATCGGGGTAATTAAGCCATTTTTCTGGTGTTCAATCAAGGCTTTACAACCCTCACAATCACTAGCAATAATGGCTCTGCCAACTGCCGAAGCCTCCAAAAGTATGCGTGGAAAGCCCTCATGGTAGGATGGCAATACAATGATATGAGCAGTTTGCAAAAATGGTAGTATTGGAGATTGTGCTCCTTTCCACACAGTGTGAAAGTTATCCACATTGGCTTTGAGTTCTTGTTGGGTTAATGCACTGGGGTTGGCATCGTCGATAGGACCAATAAGTTCAAAAGTAACTTTCCCTTCCCACTTACTCCGAAGAAGCTCCGCAGCTTTAATAAAATCCCATACACCTTTATCTTTCAACATTCTTGCGATAAGGCGAACCTTTAAGGACGCTTGAGTTACTTCTGGCGTATATGCGAAATAATTGGTATCTATACCAGTGCCTTTGATAAAATTGATTTGTTGGCTTTTTAGATGGAGTAATTTCTGGAAAAACAGAGCATTTTGTTCATTCTGAAAAAGAAAATATTGATAACTTTTTCTAAACATGAAACCCATAAAAAAGAATATCCTTTTTAAAATACTTTCCTTGTTTTGAGATAACGCCGAACCTAAACCTGCAACAGCATTAAGAACAAGACTATTGTTTAATCCCAAACGAGCAATACATCCGAGCAAGATGAGCTTGATACCAACGTGATGAATGAGGTCGGGGTTGATTTGACGGTATAATTTTCGAAGAAACCATACTTCTTTCAAATTCTGCAAAGGAGACTTACTTCCACGATTTAGTTGAAAGTCATAAAAATCAATACCGAGCGATTCGATATAGGTGCGATGACCTGTGTCTTTAGTAATGATACTTACCTTAAACCCCTGTTCAATACAAGCCAAAGCCATTGATAGACGATGAGATACAAAGAAAGAATCTACATTAACGACAAAAAGTAGGTGCGAAGTAGGTCTTTTCATATAGGAGTGACGTAAATGATGTAGAAGCGTTAAATAGAGAAATTAAAATATATTTTATAGTAATCCTATAAAAATGGATTGTTATTTGATAGAGTTTACTAGAAGACTTACCCTAAATTACTAAAATAACTACCCACTGATATAAGCTATTATTTGAAATTATGAAAAAGGAATCTACTGTTTTAAGGTATAGTAATACTTTAAGATTTGCTCTTTGGTGTATAAAGTATCTTACGATTTTCTTGTTGTTAGAAAATGGAGCTACTTATGCTCAACCCCTTCCAAGATTAGATAATCACTACAATATAGAGACGTTTGACGAATCAAAAGGTCTCTATAATAAAGATGTATATGGTTTTGTCTTTGATCGAAATGGATTAGGATGGATAGGCAATACAGATGGCTTACATATTTTTGATGGTAAACGTGTGTACAAAGTCAAAGACTATATTCATATAGATAACCCATTACTTCAGGAACAAGTAAAGGCATTAATTTATGACAAAGAAAAGCATAAATTAATAGTTTTTAGCTTTGCTAAGGATAAAACTAATATCTATGTTCTGCACTTGGATAGACTCAACCAGAAGACATCACAGCCACCTCTAACGCTAATGCTATCAAGATTTGGGCCTTTGGTAAAGTGGCCTATTTATGACGGACATCGTATTAGTTGTATTATAAATAGCATTCCAACATTTTTGGATATTAAAAACTTCTGCGTCGTAAAAACTCAATTAGCGAATCTAATAGGAATGGTGTTTTTTAAAAATCGTCAAAACCAATTACTATTATGTGCTCGTGATGGATATACTTATTTAGTTAGCAATGTTAATGGAAAAGTACACTTGAAATACGTCTTTAAATATACCGTAGATGGAGCTAGAGTTATGGCTCATGGAGTCATGTTTTCACACCCTTATAGCCCACTTAATATCACTTTGTCTAATAAAAAATGGATTGATGATATAGTTCAACTAAATAGTAATAAAAAATATTCAATAGGTTCGTTTCAAGGACTTGTAGAAGATTCATTTGGAAATTTCTATCTGTGCAGTCGCGATTGGGGAATTCAAAAATTGTCGGTAGATAGGCCTCTCGCTAAAAAAATTAAATGCTCAATAGAAACTAGAGCTATCTACTACAACAAAAAGAAAGATCAAGGGTGGGTTGGCACACCTAGAGGAGTGCAAGCTTTTTCACTAAAAATAGATACAATCCTCCTAGCTAATTGGTTTAAAAATGAAAGTGAAAGAGTTTTTTATTATCAGTGTTCCGTTGCTATTAACGATAGTTTGACTATCTTTTTTCCATTGTATCCTCAAAATGATCCTCTGCACCGAGCAACATTATTGAATAAGAATACGAATAAAATAAAACTAGTTAGGCTTCAATACCCCAATGCCATTCATAATAGTGATTTTTATTTACAGTTTACAATATCTACTTGTAAAAAAATGGCAGATGGCACTATTTATCTGGGGACAAATCATGGCTTATGTTCAGCTCAATACGATGGGCAAACTATAATTATCAAGCCCATAAATATTCGGAATAATGACAATATCAATGGCGTTTTGGAATCACCGAAGCCTCATCATCTATTGCTAGCAACAGAATTAGGACTTTATGAGGTTGACTTAATTACCAAAACAGAAGTACAACTTCAACAAGGGAGTTTTGTTAGTCTTTTGCGACACCCTGATGGTTGGATAGCTGGTAGTCGACAAGCTGGGGCCTATTTTTTTGACAATCATAATCAAGTTATTAGACAATTAAATACTGACAATGGACTCAACTCTAATACTGTCTATAGTATTATGTATGATCCTAAGTTCTATACCATCTGGTTTGGAACAGGAAATGGTTTAACCATGTATCATCTTAAAAATAATTTACTTAAAACATACTTCGAAAAAGATGGGCTAGTGCATAATGAATTTAATCGTGAAAGTACCTACATGGTGCAAGGTGATACACTCATGCTTATGGGAGGAATTGCTGGTATATCTGCTATTTATAATCGTAATTATTTCTTCTCTGATGCAGATAAAATAAAACCTCTAGTTTGGGGAATAGATGCTACCTACGATAGCAACCAACATCTTTTTTCTTATCTATCTTCTGGTGAGAAAGCTTTAACATTTTCGCATAAACTTCGTAAACTCATATTTCATGTGGCTAATTTTGCCTCTAAGCAACAACTTTTTGGGGTACTTTATAGAGTAGATGATGGCAAATGGCTAAATCTAAAACAAGGAGAAGATATCGAATTGTTAGACGTAGATGCCGGAAAGCATATCTTAGAGATAAGAGCCATGACAGCAGATGGCAAAGTAAGCCCTGTTAGGTTAATAGAATATGAAGTGTCTCAAATATGGTATAAGTCATGGTGGGGTATTTCGCTGTTCACCCTACTAGGAGCCTTATCGATGGTTCCTGTGTTTTTGATTCGAAATAGAATAGTTCAAGTGAAAGCAAAAGAGGAGCTATATAAAAATCGTGAAAAGCTTTTTGGGATGATAGCGCATGATTTACGAAGTCCGCTAAGTGCTTACCAGGGTTTAGCAGATGTAATTAAGTACCTCATTGAAAAACAAGATTGGGAAAGATTACAAATTATTGGAAAAGAAATTGATGATACAGGTCGACATTTGGACTTAATGCTCAATAATTTGCTCAATTGGAGTTTAATTCAGCAAAAAGAGTTGAAAAGTTATTTTGTTTCAACAGATTTAAGAAAAATTTTACAAGATTTATTACCTGTTTATCAAACTTTGGCAAAAGCTAAAGATATAAATCTTTTGGTAGATGTAGAGCAACATACAACCTTAGTAATTGACCGTAATTTATCGTCTCTTGTAATTAGAAATTTACTAGATAATGCTGTCAAAAATGCACCAGAGGGAAGTTTCATAAAAATGAAAATCAACAAAGAAGCACAGAATATGGTAATTCTTATTGAAAATGATTTTTTAGCAAACAGTCTACCTATAATTAATGAAATAGTGAATAACATTAATACCCCCAATTGGGAGTTACAACGAGGGGTAGGGCTAAAATTTGTTATACAAGCATTAAATCTCATGCAAGCAACTACAGAAGTTACTATTGTAGGTAATTTTAATCGACTTAGATGGTATATTAAGATTCCTTGTTTATAATGTGTAAAGTAAGCTTTCTGTTAAAGTTTGTTAGTATTTTTTTAGTTTATAGCTTGCTCATACCATTTTTGAAAACAGTAAATGCTCCAAAGTTGAAACTTATACCTGTTAGGTTTTTGAAGAAAAAAGCGAACTTGCTCTGTCATTTTTATAGCATCAAAAATGCCCTGTTTTTGAAGAAAATCGCTACTTGTTAGCATCAAAAGCTCTTTTTTAAGACTTGTGCTCAGCCAAGTGGCGATTGGAACTTCAAACCCTTGCTTTTTTCTTTGCTGAAAACCTTCTGGAAAAAGTGTCGAATGATAGGCTTTCAATAAATATTTGGTAACACCCTTCTGGATAAGTAACGTATCAGAGATTTTTTGTGAAAATTCCCAAAGATTTTTCGACAAAAAAGGAGTTCTATATTCGATGGAAGCACGCATACTCATACGATCAGTTTTGACAAGCATATCTCCTTCCAGCGCAATTTGTTTGTCCCAAAGCCTTGCCAATGTCAACGGACTCTCTAATGGCAAGATTTCAAACAACTCTTGAAGTGTATGGGGTTGATATTGCCAATGAGGTAGTAATATTGTCTTTAGTATAGATTCAGACATTCCCATTTGACTAATATTCAATATATCTTCTGAGGGGCTTGTACCTATTTTCCCCAAAAACTTAACCCAAGTATTTACTCGATTATTATCTGGTAATTGATGTAAAGGCAAACGATTTATACTTCTTAAAAAAGGAGCATAGCTTCGTATTTTTTCTGCCCAAAATGGCATCAAATAACGCTGATATCCTCCAAATACTTCGTCAGCACCATCGCCACCATACATGAGCTTTATATCATTTTTGACCCACTGATGGACGGTATCGCTAGCAATCGCTGAAGAGTCGGCATAAGGCTCGTCAAAATAGCAAAGTGTTTCGCTAAGTTGTTTTTGTACTTGTGCAAAATCTAGTGGAATAATCTCATGTTTTAACCCTAAATATTGAGCTATTTTTTGCGCTGCAAAACTTTCATCATTCCTATCTGAATGCGTTTGTAAAGAAAAACAACAAACATTTGGGTTCATCTCTTTAAACCAATACGCCAGAATACTCGAATCGATTCCTCCGCTAAGTAATAATCCCGACCGATGGTTGATACATATTTGTTGTTGCATACTATCTTGAATCAATCGATCCAAAGTGAATAAGGCATCGTGATAATTGAAATGTGGAGCATAATCAGGCATTTTCCAAAAATCAAATGTACTAACCTGAAGCGTTGACAAGTCTATGCTTAAACACTGCGCTGGCTTGACTTTCAAAATAGATTGGTAAATACTTAATGGCGCAGGGATAAAGCCTAGTCTAAAATACCAATTAAGTGCTTCGGGGTTAATTAATGCCTTTTCTTTTCTGAGTACTTCATAGCTAGTCAAAAGCCCTTTTAGCTCACTCGACCAAATCACAAACTCATGGTTGATAAAATAATACAATGGCTTTTCTCCATTAATATCTCTTGCTAAGAAAAGTTTGTTGAGCTTGAAATCCATAATCGCAATGGCAAACATTCCTTCGAGGTGCTCAAAACAGGATGTTCCCCAATGAAGATAAGCTTTTGCCAGTACTTCGGTATCTGACTCGGTATTGAAGTGATACCCCAAACCAACGAGCGTCTGTCTGAGAACTCGATGGTTGTAAATTTCGCCATTAAAACACAAACAAATATCTTTCTCTTGCCAAGGTTGCTTGGCAAAACTCGCATCAACAATTGCCAATCTACGCATTCCCATGCCCATCGTCAAGTCGTTGCTAGTCCAAATGCTATCATCATCAGGACCACGTTGTTGTAGTTTCTGATTCATATTTTTTAATAATCTAGGCATAGCTTCTACAGGTCGTAGCGCTATAATTCCATTAATTCCACACATATTTTGTTAGGGATAAAGTAAAGACCAATGCCATTCATCGTATTGTTGGGCAATTTTGGAAATATGAAAATGCTCCAACACTCTTTTTCGTAAGTCTAATCCAAGTTCAACACGCTTTTCTAAAGGCATAGATAATACCGAAAGCCAAGCCTCCGCAAGCGCCTTGGGGTTTTGTATTGGGACAATCAATTCAGATTTCCCCACAAGTATTTGTGCATCACCAGCATCAGTACATACACAAGGAATACCCTTCATCATAGCTTCTCCTATTACATTTGGAAAACCCTCAGAATAGGAACTAAGTGTAAAAATATCCAAGGTATTCAGAAGCTTATCCAGCGATATTTGTGCTTCGTGTAGTTCGACATACTCGCTTATTTCAAGCTGCACAAGCCATTTTTGAAGTTGTGGATTTTCAGAATTACAGCCTTTCCCAACTAATACAAATCGACAATTGGTATTTTTTTGTAAGAAAAGATATGCAGCTTTTAGAAAAGTGTAATGGTCTTTTTCAGGTGTAAATCGTGCTATCATTCCAATGCGCATGACAGTACGATTCTCGAGTACAATAGGATTGTTATCCACAAATCCGTTGTGGACAACTTTGATTTTTTGCAAAAAACCAGCCTTATGGTGTTCCTCTGCACCCTTTTGTGAACAACTCGCAATATAATCGGGGATAAAACGAGAGGTTATTTTTATGAGTAGAAAGAAAGCCCTTTGAGACCAAGACGTTACTCCACTCAAAGTATTCCTAATATTCCATACAATGATGGGACGATGAGGCAAAAAATAAGTGGCTATTCCCCCCAGTAGATTGGCATGGTACAGCCAAGTATGAACAATGTCAGGGCGAAGTTTGTAAAGTACACGATGGCATTCAAATGTGATGAAGGGAAGATTATACCAACGACTTTGAAAGGGCAAAACAAATACCTCTATTCCTAAAGATTGAATAGATGCAAACAAATCTGCCTCCGAAGTCAGGCAAATTACCGATGGTACGAACTCTTTTCGGTCGGTATATTTTAACAATTTATAAAGCATATTTTCGGCACCGCCTATGCCTAAACTTGTAATGATATAGGTGATTTTGATGGGCATACGATTCTAGTAAATCATTGTTGATCAGATGTAGTTTTTGAGTACTCAATCGAATCTATATTCTTAAAGCAATCTGTTATAAATAGGCATAATATTCTTTAAATCAAACAGATGGATTGTTTCTGTTAGTTTATTTGATAAAAAAGGTTTCTCTAATACATGATTAATGGAGCTTGCAAAATCGTTGGTTTCCTTTGCCAGAAAACCATTTTCACCAGAACGAATAATCTCGGAAGTTCCTCCAGAGATAGCAAAGGCGATAGGAGTTATCCCCAAACATAGTGCTTCTAAAATGACATTCGGAAAAGCCTCCGAGTATGAGCCTTGCAGATATACATGAGCGTTTTTGAGTAAAGGAAAGGGATTTTTTAGTTCACCCGTCAAAACAACTTTCGATTCAAGTTGATGCTGTTTAATATACGCTTCAATGGTCTCTCTCTCTTGTCCTTCCCCCACAATAAAGTAACAAAAAGGGAAATCGAGCAAGGTTAATGCCTCCAAAATTCGTAGATGTCCTTTGATGGTATCTAACCTTGCAATAGTAATAAAAACAGGGCAATTAGGAAGCTTATACTCCAATGGCATCTGAGCAAGTTTTCTGACCAAAGCGGTATCAATGGGATTGGGAATAACTAAAGTTCTCGGGGCAATTTCGGGTAAATATTGGATAATATGTTGCTCCATCAAAGCCGATTGCACAACCAATAAATCGATATTGCTGTACAAATATTGAGATAGCATCTTCTGTGGAGTATTTAACCATTCGAACAGGTAATTTGACTCACGAGCGATAAGCTTACACGATGTTGGAATAAATGGTTTTAACAAAATCATTAATCTTGTAAAATCCAAGACGCTAAAAATATAGTCTGGGCGCTCTTTCCAAATGAGTTTCAAAAGCTTTATCCAAGTGTATCTAACTCTACTTTTACCAAAAATAGAAATAGATACAGCGGTATTGGTTATGGAATAAAATGGTATCTCTTTTGAATTGACTCCTAACAGAATATCAAACCGCTCACCATCCCAATGATTAATGAGTGTACTGATAACTTTTTCGGTGCCCCCGCATGCCAGACTGGGAATCAGAAACAGTATTTTAGGTTTTATAGCCATCGATTATACCAAAGTTGAAATTGCAATAGGTGCCAAAGTGTAGTAGTATAGCTATCTGAGCCTCCATAAAAATGCTTGAGATAACGATTCACAGTCGCTGTATTGAGTAATCCATGTTGCTCCAGTGCAGAGGTTGTCAATGTATCCAATACCAGCTCTTTCAAAGAACCTCTCAGCCATTTACTTAATGGGACACCAAAACCCTTTTTAGGTCTGTCCAAAAGTGTGTGTGGGATTTTTTGATGTGCTAATTTTTTCAATAAATACTTTTGCTCCAAGCCTTTGATTTTGTACTGACTCGGTAAACTCGATACCCATTCTACCCATGGATGATGTAACATAGGCTCTCGAATTTCGAGACCAACGGCCATTCCTGTACGGTCAGCTTTGACCATCAAATCATCGACTAGATATTGAGAATAGTCCCAATACAGCATCGCATGAATGGGGTCATTGGGAAAAGCCTTTCTAAAAGTATATTCTGAATTTGGGATAAAATCTTGTACTAATGACGTCACCAAATTGCTACTAAGTGTCTGACTCACGGCATCGAGTACCCAAACTGGATTTTGAGGATGTGCTAAAATATGCCTCAATTTGGCATATTTGCGATGTTTAAATGGTTTTAGCAACCACCTGACCACTGAATTTGGAGCAAACGTTAATCCCTGAAGAAGTCTTAAACTTTGTACATAGCGTGGGTATCCAGCCCAAAGTTCGTCGCCACCTTCAGCAGATACCACTGCTTTGACAGATGACCTCACTCGCTGACTTAGCGCCAAACAAGCTACTGCCGAACTATCGCCAAAGGGTTCGTCAAATACTTCAGGCAATTGCCTTGTAAGGTATATAGACTCTTGATTTTCTAGGATAAACCCTTCAAAGGGGATTTCTAAATGTTGAGCTATTTGTTGGGCAAAAGGAATCTCGCTGTATTCATTTTCCTCAAAACCTAAACAATAAGCTTTGTGAAAATTGCTATGCTTACGAGCATAATACGCTACCAACGAACTGTCGTAACCTCCACTCAAATACAAACCTATAAGATGGTCGGCTGTCATGCGTGTTTGGCAAGCAGTATCGAGTCTTTGGTCCAGTTCGTGCAATAAAAATGATTCAGCATGATATTGCCTTGCGATTGGTTGGCTGAAAGAATCTAAAATCGACCAATAGGTTTGATAACGTGTGGTATGTTGTTGCAAGTCTATCACTAAAATCTGCCCTGCTCGTACCTTGTGAGTTTGTTCAAAAATGCAATGTGAGCTAGGAACATAGCCATACTGAAAATATAGTCCTACCGATTGATTTTGTATTTTTCTTGGAAAATCAGGATGAGCCATCAAGGCTTTTAGTTCAGAGCCAAATAAGATTACGTTTTTTGATTGGTACATATATAGGGGCTTTGTACCCGCCCTATCTCTTACCAAAATCAATTGCTGGCTTTCCTGATTATACAATCCAAAAGCAAACATACCCGTCAATTGCTGAACAGCAGTTTCGCCCCAATAATCAAATGCTTTAACTAATACCTCTGTATCCGACTCACTTTCAAAATAGTAGCCTTTTCGCTGAAGAGTATGTCTGATTTCTCTAAAATTGTATATTTCTCCATTGAATACCAATACCCAATGTTTCCATCGGTAGGGTTGCGAGGCTAGAGCACTATCGTCTAAAAGCGACAAACGAGTGTGGCCTAATCCTATTTGGTACAATGGCATAGATTTCCAGTATTCTCCAGAGGCATCTGGACCACGATGGCTCAAAGATGAATACATTTGACGTAGTATTTGACGAGAGCTTTTATAACGAAAATCAACAAGTCCAGTTATTCCACACATAGGTTAGCTTGATTTAGCATGAGAACTATTCCATCGAATATTGATCAGCGAAAAAAGCCAAGGCACTATCGCAAAAATCAAAACTCGTTTTTGTAAGTATAGTTGAAACAAAAGATTATTTCGATGAATATAAAAAGCCCATATCGAGAAAAATAAAGCGATAATGACCAAAGAATATCCCGTTGAACGCTTAATGAGGAGGTTGCCAAGTACCAAAACAATATGGTAAAAAAAGATAAAAGCAATTAAGGCAATCCAACCGCCACTTGCCCAAATATCTCCCCAAATATTATAGGCCAAGCCATATTCAAGTTGTGGAAATAAATCCTTTTGGCTCAAATAGTGACTATTAGACTGCATTCCAAGCCAATCGCCACCAATAATCAATTGACCAACAATATCCACAGGATGATACCAATCTACCTCTATTCCTTTACGCAAGGTTTCTGACAAATTTGCTTGAATAGCGGCTGGCTCGCTTACCACAAAAGCATGAAACAATACATCTTGCCAAGAAGGATAAATCTCCTCAAACAAGTCCATACGATTGGCTTGTAATAAAGGCAATATGAGTTTTGAGATAAAGAAAATACATCCCAGACTTGCGAGTAATAGGGTTTTCCCTAAATTTTTCCAATGACTCAAATAGCTTACTAATCGTTTGGGTTCATGCTGAGTTGCTAACACTAATAATGCCAAAACTACAAATGCTGAGGAGGAGCGATTTCCTCCCCAAAACAAATCCAAACCTAAGAGTACAACTGCTAGTATTTGGTAAAATCGATACCCAGCCTTGAACGCTATCATGGCCAGTAAACTTGCACCCATCGCCCAGAGCACACTCCAACGGTCTGCTCGATTGCTAAGGATTTCTTGAAGCTCTCCCTTACTTACTTCCGCACGATTCAAATACAAATCAGGAAATTGAATCAGTGACCCAGCTAGTCCTAGCACGCCCATCATAAGTGCTCCTAGAGCTAGGCTAGGCTTAAACTCTCCTTTTATACTGATGGATTTGTCTTGTAAAAAACTATCATTTATCAACACTGTAAATAAGTTAATCCCCAAGACCAAATCATAAACCCAATAACAAGGGGGATAAATAGCGGTAGTTTCATCGGTATCGTATGGATTAATAATCAAACCTGAAAAGCCTGGAATAAAATAAACCAATGAACTAAAGAAGGACAAACTCAAAAAATCAAATAGGCGTTTCGTAAAAATGTAATAACAAACTCCTGTAAAACTTAAGCCATAAAATAAGGTTTCGAACATAACAGGGAAGGTATAAAACGTGTTTCTCGAAAAATATAATTGCTCAACCAGCATTGCCATATACCTGTAATCCAAGCGCTCATGATTGCACCATAAATGCCCCAAATAGGTATTAATAGATAACTAAAAACAACTCCCAATAAGCATGAAATCACCTGAATTGGTATCATCAAATGGGTCAAGTTATTCGTAAATAGCAAACTTGAACGAGCCATGTCCAACATATAAAACAGTAGGTTTAACGATAATCCTCCAATAAGCCAACTCAACTGTCGCACGCCTAAAATTCTTTCAAACAAAGGGGCACTCACCCACATCATTACGACAAACACAACACTCGTCCCTACACTTACCTGAAGATACTGGCGCATTTTTTTGAAGAATAGCATTTCCGACAATCGTTTTGCCTCCACCAAACGAGGATATTGATGGGTAAATAACAATACTGGGACAAAATAGCTAGCTTCAACCAAGCGTAAAGCAGAACTATACCTGCCTGTATCACTCAGATTCAACAAGCTTGCTAGCAACAACACATCCATTTTGGATTGGGCTAAACCAATGATTTTACTCACAAAAACAGACCATGCTCCTTTACTCATTTCTAGCACTAATGACCATTGAATCTGCCATTTTCGAAATCCCAGCCCTTCGCTCTTAATAAGCCCATAATAGACCATTGATAACCCCAAGCTACAACCTAATTGAAACCATAAAAAAGTGGAAAATGAAAATGGCTTTATCTCGACACAAATTACCTTACAAATTCCTGCACAGATAGCATAATAAGCATTCACTTGGTTGATTAGTTGAGGCTTTTTGATAGCATCAAAATAAAAGTACACAACATGAAAGGGCGTGGTCAGCAAATTTCCTGCTTGTATCCACATGAGGTTTTTCAAAAATGAATATTGTGGAAAAAATAACATAAAACTTACTCCACAAACAACAAATCCAAAGACTGATAATAACACCGCTATAAATGCCACACTACCCAAAAGCGTTTCGATTTTTCTGCCTTCTACAATAGCTTTGATTACCCAATCTTTTAACCAAATCCCTGAAAAAACACTGAACATTCCATGATAAGATACCAGCAAACTTATGCTTCCCCAATGTGAGTTATCTAAGTGTCGTATTAGCCAAATGCTACCGATAAATGTCGCTCCTAATTGTACAATATACCATCCTAGCTGACTCGAAAGCCCTTTTAATTGCAGGTTAAATAGGCTTTGTAGTTTTGGAAAAAGGCTAAGCATGGACTTTCTGTGCTTGATACCAAGAAACTGTTCGACGAATACCTTCATTGAAATACACCAAAGGCTGATAATCCAAGCATTGTTTGGCTCGACTTATATCGGCTTTACTATGCAAAATATCTCCTTGTCGAGGATGCTGGTATAATATTGGGAGTTCTGAATCACAACAAATATTAATGGCATTCCATACTTGGTTCAAAGAAATGGACTGACCACAAGCAATATTAAAGAAGCGATGCTCTTGAGAGTTGGTGAATAGGGCCAAAATATTAGCATATACCACATTGTCGATATAAGTAAAGTCACGGCTTTGCTCACCATCGCCAAAAATAATCCCTGCTTTATCTTCCAAAACCGCCTGAATAAACCTAGGAATCACCGCAGCATAAGGTCCATTGGGATTTTGTCGTGGACCAAATACATTGAAATAGCGCAAACCAATCAAATCCTGTTGGTATGTTTGAGCAAAAATATCCGCATAAATTTCATTAATACGCTTGGTAGCCGCATAAGGAGAAAGTGGTTCACCAACGGTAACTTCTTGTTTGACATCAGCAAGTAAACTGCCATATACAGAGGAAGAAGAGGCAAAAACCATTTTCTTGACTTGCGCTTTTTGCATAGCTACTAATAAATTCACAAAGCTATTGACATTAGCCTGATGCGTACTAATAGGGTCATGGATAGAGCGTGGTACCGATCCAAGAGCTGCCTGATGAAAGACAAAATCAATTCCTTCACAGGCTTTTTCGCAAATAAGACGATTTTGTAAATCTCCTTCAATTAATTGGCAATTAGCAAACCTCAAGGCAGATTGAATATTGTCGAACGAACCTGTTGAAAAATTATCCACAATGACAACTTTTTGTGCATGGTGTTTTAGTAAAAAATCCACCAAATGTGACCCGATAAATCCAGCGCCGCCTGTAACTAAAAAGCTACTTTGCTGAATCAGTGTAGAAAGGGGTTGTGATATAGTCATAGAATGATTTTGTTAAGTAGTAGACTAGTTTAGGTATTTGAAAAGGTGATAAAGTATCGTTAAAGCTCTGAGAGCTATTTTCCGCTTGATTAAATAGGTGATAATCTTTTTCCAAATTGGGCTTGATAATAGATGAGCGAAACGTAGTGCCATCTCAAATTGCTGAGAAGTATAGGCTCTTAGACAATAGTTTAAAATTCGTTTGTCCAAAGCTTTGTGCTCTTTACGAGAATCAAGCTTAAACTGTGTAAGCAAACAAACTCGATATGCCGAATCCAACAAGCCTTTTTCTGCATCATTAAAACCTGAAGTAGCTGAATTAGGTACTTTTCGTACTTGCATGAGTACTTGTGGTAAATACGCATAATGACATATTCGAGATGACCTTAGCCAGAAGTCCAAATCTTCATAAGCTAGTTGCTCGTTATATCCGCCCATTTGCAAAAGCAAACTTCTACGCATCATCATCGCAGGTGCAGGAATAAATGATTTTGCCAGAAGTTTTAGCCAGACATTCCCACTCGGAGGAGGCAAGTTTCCAAAGGCTTTACCTTTGCTTTTTCCCTGTGCATTAATCCATTCAATGTTCGAATATATGACGCCAACTTCGTCTGGTTGTTTTTCAAAAAACTGCACTTGTTGACTTACACAATGCGGTAGCAAAATATCGTCAGCCGAAAGGTCTATGATATACTTCCCAGTAACTTTAGCGAATGATTGATTAAAGGCTTTACAAATTCCTACGTTTTCAAGATGGTAGGAAACTTGAAAATCGTGGATATTTTTTTGACAAAAGTCTTGTATGCAACGAGCACTATCATCAGTACTTCCATTGTCGGACACAAAAACTTCGAGATGAGGATAGTCTTGAGACAATATAGAGTTTAGCGTTTGTTCAACAAACGTAGCTTGATTGTAACAGGTACAAATGATAGATACAAGGGGTAATTTATTAGGTATAGTATTCATGCGGTTCTCCAATTTTCAAATAAATAGCAATGGAGTTTTCGCAGTAGAGCAGGTCTGATAAGATAGTTATAGGTGTGTTATCTAATTATTGGGCTTTTGGCTTTCAGCCATGAGCATTCGGTAAAAAGTTTCTGAGGAAGATTGAAATAGTACTATAATCATGACCTTTGGTAGTACTATTCTGATTATGAGCATATTCTAATAACTAATCTACTATTAACCGATAGCCTCAATATTAAAAAATTATTCTGAAAAAGCCAAATATGAAATGTCTAAGAAAACAAATTTGACACTTTAAAATGTCTGAAAATCAATACTAAACAAGCGATCATTCCTCCCAAAATCATAAAGGCAAGTACCATAATCGTGCGTTTAGGTTCACTTTTTTTAAGAGGCACTTGTGCTGGTTCGAGTACCTGAAAAACAGGTGTGTCATGTTGAACTTTTACTCTTGATTCTTCGAGTTTTTTACTTAATTCTGAAAATAAAGAAAAGGCTAGTTCTGACTCTTGTTGTAGCTTCTGTTCTTGCTGTCTGGCCGTATTCAGAAACAACCCTCTGTGGCTATCCTGATAAGCAGAATAACGTTGCAGAGCAAGTTGGTATCGTTTCTGAGCTTCTTCAACTCTTTTTTCCAAGAAATCTACTTCTTTTTGTGTCTTTTCTAAACGATACTTTTTTACATATTGATTCAAATAGTCTTGAGCATATTTTACCACGATAGTAGCTACCAAAGGGTCTGGCATTTTGGCACTAATGCTTATTACACCTGATTTTTTATCTAAAGAAGCAATAATATTTTCTCTTAAATCTTTCAAAATAGACACTTCTTGCTTGTTCAATAATAGCGAACTTTCGGGTGTCTGTGAAGATGACACGCCCATAGTTTCTGAGGAGCTTTCTCCAAAAATCCGATAAGATAACTTCTGTTTACGAAGACCATTGAGATACTCAAACAACGTCGTTTTTTCTTGCGTTTTTGCCACTAATACGGGCGTTTTGAATGTACTCAGTAAAAAAGGAGTGCTTTGCAAAATAGGAGGATATAAATCGGGTCGAATAGCTTCGGTGCTGTTCAAATTATCCAAATCAATTCCTGCTAGTCCTGCCAAGGACTTAAACTTATCAAGGCTCTCGATATTTTTGGTATCAATTTCTGGTAAAATTTTGACTTCAGAAGTATATAGATTGGGCAACGAAATCGCATATAGTGCCCCCAAGATTCCAAACGAAAGGCTCATCAACAAGATAAAACGCTTACCCTGAACCAAACCCGAAATGAGGTCCTTAATTGATATGGTTATATGGTTTTTATTCGTGTCCAAATGAAGAAAAGAATGAATTCTATGCCTAAAGCTTTTGGCTTTAGGCCGTAAGCTAGAAATATAGAAGTGTTTTTGAATGAAATAATACAAACATTTAGCCTACTGCTTATTGCCTAAAGCCTATCAGTTACTACTTAATCGCATTGGTGATACTAATAATCACATAAACTAAGGAGCTAATGCCGCTCATAATGGCGATACGTTCGCCCACACTAAGTTTAGATTGTGTTTCTTTATCTTGTTCGGGTACAATTACTTCCGACCCTGGCAATACTCTAGGGTATTTTCTGAAAAAGAGAAAATGATTGGTTTTGTCAGACATCCCGTTGGCATATTTTACATAAATACGATTTCGTTGTGCCAAAGGACTGAGTCCCCCAGCTTGCGACAAATACGTCTGTAAACTTTGCCCTTCTCGGTAAGCTACCGCAACTGGATTGAGCAAACCGCCCGTCAATTTGACAGTTTCTACTAGCCTTGGAATGGTAATTTTATCACCAGCCAACAAAAGCAAATTTTCAGACTGCTGTGGATTTTCCAAAATTAAAGATAAATCAATCGCCACTACTGAAGAATCTCGCTGAAAAACGGCGCCTTGTGGATAAGCACCTTTTTTGAGTCCTCCTGCCAATTGAACCAAATCGCTAATACGTTGCGCTTTATCCTTAATGGTATAAGAACCTGGATAGGCTATTTCTCCATCGATATAAACTGACTTTTGTGCTTCGTAATTGGGAGCAGTTCGAATATAAACTTTATCAAAAGGCATCAAAGGCATAGAGGCTTCTTTGGATTCAAGACTTAAGTTTTTATCTAGGTCAAAAAATAGAATTTCTACACTATGGTCGTTGTCTGATGAATATAGCTCTGTTTTGATTCTTCTCGATAACTCTACTTTCGAAGCACTTGCCCCTTCGGTAAATCCTTTGGCTTGTAAAATCAAATCGCCCAAAGTCATGCCGTCGATATATTCATAAGTGCCCGCCTGATTGACTTCTCCTTCGATTTTTACCACACGTTTTTCTTGTAAATCATGCGTAGAATAAACGGTCAGAAAATCTTCACGCTTCAAAGGAATATCTGGATTTTGTCCACTCAAAATTTTCCCTAAATCAATATTGACTAATTCATATTGGTCATTACTTTTCAAACGACGCAGACTTGCACGATTCATAAATGCCTCAGGTTTGAGTCCTTCGGCTATTTGGATCAATTCTTTTACGGTAGAAGTACCTTTTTCGATGGCATATTCACCCGGACGAAAGATAGCGCCTGCTATTTTTACTCGATTTTCAAAACGCTCTAAAATCGTTCCGATGGTATATTTGTCGCCACTTTTAGGAATAAAGCTTGCCACTTCCTCCTGTGCAACATTGATAAGCTTTAATTCTTTTGCGGTATTACGTTTCAACTGAATCGAATATGTATAAGCTTTGTCTGTAAAACCTCCCGCAAAGCGTAAAACATCTTGAAGTGTTTCTGTTTTTTCTACTTCAAAAATCATCGGACGCTTCACTTCTCCTTGTAGCTCAACTCTTGCCGTATAATCTCCTATTCGGATAATATCTTGATCTTGTAAACGCACATTATCTTTTTGGTCGGCACGAAGCAAGAAGTCATATAAGTCTAATATTCGATAAACCTTGTTGTTACGAATCAAACGGATATTTCGAAAAGAACCATTTTCTGATGGTCCACCCGCCGCATACAAAGCATTGAATATCGTTGCCAATGACGAAACCGTGTAAGTGCCTGGTCGGCTAACTTCACCCGTAAGTGTTACCTTAATACTTCGTACATTGCCCAAAGTCACTTGTGCTGATACGCCACTTCCTGCCACATTGAGCCCTTGGTATAACTGTCGCAAGCGAGATACAATACGTTGAGAGGCATTTTCTACACTGAGTCCATTGACATAAATCGGGCTAAGATTCAATATTTTGACAGTTCCTTCTGGACTTACTTTCACATGAAAGTTATCTAGCGCAGCACCATAAATATCTACAATCAGCTCGTCATCGGGACCTAATTGATAGTTTTGAGGCGTGGCAATACGTAGATTAGGTTCAAAACTTAATCCTTCTTTTGTAAAAAGAGATTTGCCAAAAATAGTAGAAGTAATATTGGATGACTGAGGCTCAGAAAGTTGCCCTAATTGAGTTCTGGAAGTGTTTTCAGGAGGAGTAACATTGGTCAAAACCTTATTTTGTTCGGTTCTTACTTTTTCTACTCGTTCTTTAATCCTAGCAATTTCGGCAGGGCTATATCCCTGTTGTTGCGCTACTTTTTCGATTTGACTAATAGACAAACCACTAGTTTGCGCTTTTTGGATAAAGAGCTGAATTTGTTCGTCTGAGACCGTTTCTACAGATTTTTTTTGAGAAAAACCATTGATAGAAATTGAAAAGCAGATCAAGATTATAGGTGTACAAAGCAACAAACTTCGGCGACTGATGGAAAAATAACCTCGCCAAAAAGCCGTAGCTATTGGTAGAAAAACTTGTAAGGTTCGCATTTACTACAAAATAACGGATATGAGGTTAACATATAGTTCTATCCTTACAAATGTAAAAATATCCCTTGAAATTCATAAAGTTTATGCCTGATTTTTATAGGATAATTTGGTAATTTGAAAATTTGAAGATAGCATTAATACCCATATAGGAAGACGATTTACGGGCTTTAATAGTAAAAAGGCGGTCGAAAAACTAATTTCGACCGCCTTTTATATACTATATTTCAGAATTATACCTCTTTAGACGCAATACATTGTGCCTCTACCTCAGAAATATATGATTAAAATAATCACTCAATTACTAAATATTCTTTACCTGCGGAAAGAACAAGCGAAACTCGCTGCCTTCTCCTAATTTACTTTTGAGTTCAACTTTTCCTTTGTGTCCTTCAACCATTTCTTTGACATAATACAATCCTAAGCCAAAGCCTTTCACATTGTGGACATCGCCTGTGTGTACTCTAAAGAACTTGTTGAAGATGTATTTTTGATCACGCTCCGAAATACCTATTCCATTATCTCGAATACTAATAACTACATCACTTCCTTGATTATAAGTACTAATTTTCACTTTAGGAATAATCTCACAATACTTTAGCCCATTATCAATCAAGTTGTGGATAACATTGCTGATATGTAGTTTATCTGCTTTGATTAATGTTGAACTTGCTCGTAAATCAAGCAATAACTCGCCTTTTCTTTCTTTAAAAATCGGCTCACAGTTAATACTCAAATCTTCTAATAGCTCATGTACATCTATTTCTTCCAAATTGAGCTTATCTATTTTTTGGTCGATATTGGCTGTTTGAAGAACTGTATCTACATTCTTTTTAAGTCGTGAGGCTTCTTTTCTGATAATTGAAGCATAGCTGAGTAAGCGCTCGGGCGTATTCACAATTTCGGGCTTCATCAATACCTCAGACGAAATAGAAATAGTAGAAATAGGCGTTTTGAACTCATGGGTCATGTTATTGATAAAATCATTCTGAATTTCAGAAAGGCGTTTTTGTTTAAAAATCACCATAAGGGCATACACAAAGAAAGCCATTACCACCAAGAGAATGGTCGATGAAATAAACCAGTTATCTAAATCGCCTAATAAGAAGAATTTTTTATCAGGAAAATATACGCCAAAATAATAATTATGAATGTTGAGGTCAGGAAAACGATAGTGCGCTGTAGAGTCACTTCTATCACAATTTTCGGAATGACAAACAAATGATTTGTAATTGATTCTGTCGCTCAAACAATCATATATCCCATATTCAAAATTGAGACGAATATCGCTTCTGGCAAACTCCTGCTTCAAGAATTCTTCCAATACTTTTGCATTGATAGTATCATTGGTCTGTACGGTGTAATAGTTCGAGGTTACACGCTCGACGGGCTGCAAAAGCTTATTATTGGGATTATGGTTAAAGTCAAGGATACGACGACTTACCACTCTTAAAGCGGAAGTCACACGCTGGTCAAAATCTCGGTCTTGGATATTATAAGCCTGTTTAAACCAAAAATATTGGATTACAATAACGCCAGCCATTAGCAAGATTGACAGCGCAACAAATATGCGTAAGGTCTTTGAATTCATAGTTCAAAATTAACGTTTATCGCCTACAAGTTCGTATCCTTTAACATTTCATTAACAGCAGTGAACTTTTGCTAAAGGCTGAACAATATTGTTTGTCTATTTACAGACGTATTTTACTTCGTGTGCTTCCCAAAGATTAGGCACTTCCCACTTTTCAATCATACGGTGTATAATTTTTTCTGGAACGACTGCCTCACGTTTAGAATTCTGTTGTAATAAGACTTTGTACGGAACTTCTAGATAGACTATTTCTACAAAAGCACGGTAGCTAACAAATAATGATATTAGCTGTTCGCGCATTTGCATAGTAATGTTTGTAGCGTTCCAAACAAAACTTTGTTGGCTTCTAAGATACTCCTTCGCCTGTTCTTTGGCAAGTTGAATCACCTTTCCATTTCCCTTCGTATCTGTTGGCGAAATTTTAAGTTTTCGTCGTAAATCATCCAAGCTTATTACGGGTAAATCTCCACAGTTTTTTTGAATCCAGTAATCTTTACCTGTACCAGCTACGCCTGACAAAAGAATCACTTTTACTTTTGATTCATCAAACAACAAGGTATCGGGATAAAGAGATTCTTGACGAAAAAATTCGAATCTGCTATAATTTGAAGGAAATATTCGCTTAGTTCCCCAACATTGTTGTTCTTGACAGAGGAGTTTAAATAACTCTACTTTTTCCAAAAGTAGTTTTTGATCTTCACAAATACGACCCAACACATCAGCCTTTGCCAGAATCGCTAGTAGTTTGGTATTAACTTCCAAGCTGACCTTGATGAGAGTTTGTTCGGGTGAAGTTTTTTCAAAAATCCATAGTGGTAAACCGTGATAGCGAACTAGTTTGGCTATTTGTTCTCGGTACTCGAATGGCATCGCAAAGTCTTGATAGAGAATTTGTCTTGCTGTTCGCTCACCTTTTTTAGCATGCCCAGGCGATGATATTCTCCCATACTCATCAATGACAGTGGTCGAACGTTTTTCGATATCATGCATCAATGCAGCATACCATAAAATGCTCTGTTCAGTTTGTGTCAATTCTTTGTATTCTGGCAATGAAGTTAATGCCTCTAATACCATTTGGGTATGTATTGCCACATTGCCCTCTGCATGATGAATAGGGTCTTGTGGCACATTGTGCATCTGGAGCACCCAATCGTATCGAGTACTCCAATATTCCCATGTTTGATTATCTATAGTTAACATTTGCTTTTTTCCAATTTTTAGTCCAGTGCTCATCTGTTTTTACGTGACCTTTACGCACGTATTTGAACACATGATGTTGAAAGTTATCTACTTCAAAAGCCTCTATATTTCGAGTAACAATACCCTCACAAGTACATAAAAGCTGCGTTAGGGTATCTACAGAACCGAATTGACTTGGTTGTGCAGTCAAGGTCAATATTTCTTGCTCATAAAGCTGTTGTGTATAATTATTGAGCGATACCCTTGCCAATACAGGTACGGTGGGTAAGTCCAAAACTCCTGCATAAAAGCATACCTCTTCCCAAGAGAGCCACTGATTATTTTCACGGATAGCAAACACAAAAAATGTGTCCTCCAAACGCTGATACTCTATCGAATGTATGGCATAAAGATTTTCTCCAAAAATCTCTAAATCTCCTAAATCATGCTTCATTGACGCCCAACGGAGACGCAATTGTGCTGTCCAAGGCGATTGAGTTGGAGTAGTGTGAGATCGTGCGAATACGCCATGACGAGAAATACAGTTATTCTCACCATCGAGTTTTTCGGTATGGATAACTTTAGAAATTCGTGATAAATCCTCCCAGTAGTTCTTGTTAATACGGTCATCAGAACTGGTACCAGGGGAAAAGGGGTAATGATAGGTACGGTTGTACTTACGTGAGATAGTCATGATATAAAAACTTTACATAAAACATAATACCAATAGCCCCTGCCCAATAAAGCAGAGAAAGCATTGAATGTGTTTTATAAAAGCATTACATGACCGTAGGAGTTATAGAAGTGAATAATTTGTAAATCAGCTATTTAAAGCTTGCGCAAAAGTAATACTTATTTTTAATATTTCTAAATCCCGTTTCTGAGGTAATACTTTATTATCCCGCAATATGAAATAGCTGGGTTTCACTTTAATGCTAAACGCCGTAGTTGCGACAGAAAACTAGTTAAATGCTGTTGCAACTACGGCGTTGATAAAATGATTAGGTTAATTATACTCAATGAGGTTACTTTCCTTTACCAAAGCACTGCAAGATCTTATTGAAAATGGTATTGTTTTCGTAAAAACCTTGGAATAAGGTAGAGTTTGGTCCATACGAAAATACCATTACGGGAATGCCTGTATGGTCAGGTGTGGCAAAATTACCTTCTAATTGACCTGTATTAAAATTACCATCGTGAAGTGTCAAGCCACCTGTTTCGTGATCGGCGGTAACGATAATCGTTGTCTCACCATTTTTATCAGCAAAAGCCATGGCTTTACCAATTACTTTATCGAAATCAATCATTTCGTCTACCACAAATGGCAATTGATTGGCATGACCACCATGGTCGATTTGAGAACCCTCTACCATCAAGAAAAAGCCGTCTTTTGAGGTCGAAAGTTGTGCAATAGCTTTATCAAAAGCCTGTGACAAATACTCTCCACGTCCTTTCTGCTTAGGTTTTACCAATGAATCCTGAACCAACACAATGGCTTTGCTAGGATTTGTGGGATTCAATTGAGATAAATCATTTAAGAACAAAGTCGTTGGATTTGCTTTTTTCTGTGCCTCGCTAATTAAAGTATTTCCACCGCCAATAGCCAATTTGATAGGACTTTTCAACAAATCCTTGATGATCTCACTGCTCCAACTGCGCTCAGGTTGATGCGCATAAAATCCTGCTGGAGTAGCACCTGTAATTTCTTCCACAACGACTACGCCCGATGGAATCTTATAACGATTCAGCACCTCTGGTAAGGTTGCAATGCTATCACCTTTGGTATCAACCGACAAATAGCGATTGTTAGTTTTTTGTCCTGTTGCCATCGCTGTAGCACCAGCAGCCGAGTCAGTATGGAAATTATCAACAGAGTTAGTTTTTGACAAACCCACTTGTTTCATTCTAAAAACATTCAAATCACCTTTATTTCCTGTAAAACCTGCATACATCTGAGCAATACCCATCCCGTCACCAATCAACAAAATCACATTTTTTGATTTTTTCTGAATACCATCAGATTTGAAAGTAGGATAATATGCTTCATGAGTTGTTTTTACAAGCGAAAGATTGTTTGGTAGTTTTTGAAGATATTCACTCAATTGTTCCAGATGGTCGGTTCCTAGCCAATCCATTCCTAGTTTGATAAATGTGGTATAGGCAGTACGATTGTCTGGTGCTCCCCAAAAACGAACCGTTTTATGAGCTGAATGCCATTTAGTTACAAATGTTTCCAAACGCTTATATTCATTGGCAGGCAAGCGTCCTAGACCATTCCATTTAGAAAAATCTCTAAATGAGGCACTAATCATTGGAACACGCCACTGCAAATCGGTAGGATAGGTTTCTTTATCTCTGCCATCAAAGTAAAAAATCTCATCAAATTGTGCCCATGTACTAGGAGCAGGACGCTCGCCACTTACCACGATTTGAATCGCATTGGGGTTGTTTTTTCTATCAAAATACTGACGATAAGGCTGCAACTGTTTTTGCAAAGCAGTCAATGTTGACAAGCCCTCTGTTTTTAAATCTATCAGCAATTGAAATGGTCTAACACCGTTGGGATTGATAGACGCTTCTCTTAAAATAGGTTCTAAATAGAGTTTTCGGAAAGTATGAGTAGGAAGAATATCTTTTGCTTCATGCGAAACAAAAATTTCGTCTTTTTGTAAATAAACATCAGCTTCAATCGAGCCAAATCCTAAACCAAAAGCTTGATAAAAAGGCTGTTGATGTTCATAATCATTATGCGAATGAGCATTTTTGAGCGTATAGGTTTGGGCAAAAACAACATTGCCTAAACAACATAAAATGCTAAAAAGAAGGAATTTTTTCATTGATTTTTATGAGAAATTGGGGTTATTGAATACTTTTTACACGGTCAGGATAATCCGTAATGAGTCCGTCGGTACCGAGTTCTTTCATTTTTTTCATATCCGAAATTTCATTGACTGTCCACGGCATCAATTTTACATTTTTATCATGGCAGGCTTTTACTCTTTCTGGGGTAACTAGCTTAAAATAAGGGCTATAATAAACTGGCAAAAAACCTAAAGCGTCGAATGTTGCCTCTGGACCTAGTTCACCCGTAAGAGCTGATAATTGCACTGGTATATATTTGCCCGCATCAATTTGTTTTTTCCAGTGCTTCAAAATGGCAAAGTCAAAACTTTGAAGGATAATACGGTCGGCAGGAAGAAGTTTTTTTAAGTCTTTATGAACCAAATCGGAAAACTCTTCAACTGTTGAAGGCTGATAAATGCCATATTCTTTTTCGCCCGATTTAATTTCGACATTATACTTAACAGGTGGCAAACCATTCTTCTTGATATATGCCTCACAAGCTTTAATCATGTCAACCAAAAGTGGCTTGTAAGTAGAAACCTTTTGCTGCTCAGGAAAGCCCGCATTACCACGAATCCCAGAATCATATTGCTTGATTTCTTTGTAAGTCATTTGATACAAATTCAGTGATTTTTCCTCTTGCTTACTCACAGGAGTCCCATCGGGTTTTGACATATATTGAGCCAGCATATAAGGCTCATGCGAAACCACTACTTTGTTATCTTTGGTGATACAAACATCCAGTTCAAGTGTATTGACACCCAAATCGATTGCTTTCTTAAATGCTTCAATGGTATTTTCAGGCATCAATCCTCGTGCACCTCGATGACCTTCTATTTCAAAAGTTTGTGCCAACAAAGAGCTATTAAAAGAGGCAGACGCCAGTAATGCTGATAAAATAAGCTTTTTCATAAAATTGGATGTTTTGTTTTTGGACAAATCGCTGATTATCAAACTACACAGAGTTGTTCAAAAGATACAAGCTTTTTTAACAATTCATATCCCTAACTTATGGCTTTTCGTTTATAAGAACCATTTGTTATCGATAAAAGAACCACAAAAGTAGGTTCTACTTTTTGCTTGAGTATTAATCCTATTTTATGGTTATGTTAAAGTAATTTGTAGGGCAAGATAAATTTTACCCGCAATAGGCATTAAGCTATATGCCATAAGCAAAAAGTTGTGCTTGCCTAATGCCTACGGCTTATAGCCTAGAGCGTATTAAGGCAATTTTATTTTGCATTAATACTTATTCTGGCATTTTTTCTAGATTTTTTTATCAAGAAAATAAAGTATCTCATCTTAAAATTCTACCATTAAAATCCTTTCAAAATAATTTGAATTTGTATTTTTTCCATCATCACTCTTTTAGGTTGATTACTAGGTAGTTAAATGCTTGTATTTTTCCGATTGCAAATGAAACCTTCTTGTGTAATTTTGTCTTAATATTATATGACTTAACCTATAGGCTAAGCATCTGAAACAAAACCATGAAACATTATTTATCGAAGTTTAAAACAAACGAGCGAAGCCCCGCTCGTCCTAAATGGACGCATGCCTTTAGTTCGGCCATTGGTGGCTTGATTGGTATTGCGAGTATTGGTCTAATAGCCGAGTGGACACAAACCCCTATGTTAATTGCTCCTTTTGGAGCTACTTGTATCTTGGCATTTGGTGTTCCTGATAGTCCTTTGGCTCAGCCAAGGAATATTATTGGAGGACATTTGATTGCTGGGATTGTGGGCTTATGTTGTCTGTATTGGGTAGGTGACAGTATTTTTTCTATGTCATTGGGCGTAGGAATTTCATTAGCTATCATGCAACTCACCAAAACGGTGCATCCTCCAGCAGGAGCTGACGTAATGGTCATTATTTTGACACATGCCTCATGGAGCTTCTTGTTTACTCCCTTGCTGACAGGCGCAATCGTATTGGTTTTGGTTGCATTGATGTTTAATAATGCTCACAAAACTCGAAAGTATCCAAAGTATTGGCGATAGAGGCTAATTTGAAAGTTTGGGAATTTGAAGATTTGAAAATGGAGTTATAAACATGAGTCTTCTCTAATTTAGTGATTTAGCAATTGAATGAATGAGTGATTAATTTAAAATTTGTATTCTGGCAGTAGAGACGGAATACAGATTTTTTTAAAATAATCGCTAAATCACTCAATTTAGAGTGACTCATGTTTATCATTTTAGATTGAAAGGCATTTTAAAACTTGGAATATCGACTTGATTTGGGTCACTTTTACGACAATCCAACAACTGTTTTTCTATTAATGACCAAGTAGCTGGTTTTAAGGAAATTATCTCAATTCTACTGTCTTTACGATAAGCTATCGAGCATTCATTCGCTGGTTCATCGGTCGTTTTATTGATAAAAATCCAGTTTTTTTCTCCTATTCTAAATACACCTTTTATTCTTTCGAAGCCTTTTAATGAGTCAATCCAAGCTAATAATTGATTTTTTGAGAAAATTTCATCTGGATGAAACACCCAACCGCATCCAAAAGTGCCTAAAGCACGTCCTTCTCGTTTGATTGGCTTATTAGGTAGAGGTTGTAGATTTTCTTCCTGATTTTCAGGAATTTGAATGTCTTCTAGCTGATTTGAATGAGCATTCATATACACCGCTTTACGATGTGGATAAGGCTCTATGTCAAGCCAATCAAGGTCAATTTCTCCCTTTTCAACCGCTGCAATCATGACCTTGGGAGGGAAAAGCGCTTGTGCCCATTTAGCAAATTTTTGAAGCAGTTCATCGCCCGCTAAATCTGCCTTATTAGCGACCAAAACGTCTGCCAGCGTAATTTGATCTTGATACACTTCATCGTCAAAGTACTTATCATTCATTAATTGAATAGGGTTGACCAAACAAATAGTCGCACGTAAGTCAATTACTTTTGATAAGAACTCCCCTTGCAATAAATCAATAATAGCTTCGGGATGCGCTATTCCTGTGGGTTCTATTAGAATACGATGCGGTTTTACCTGACGAATACTTTGCGTAAGGGTAGTCTGTAAAGGTAAGTTGGCGGTACAACAGATACATCCGCCAGCGACATAGCGAACTGCCATTTCTTGACCTTGGCTTTGTCCTTCCATGGGGATATGATCGATAGAGACATCCCCAAATTCGTTGACAATCACGAGCCAGCGTTCATCGGCAGGTTTGTGTTTGAGGATATGTAGAATAGTAGTGGTTTTACCAACACCTAAAAAACCTGTAATGATATTGGTAGGGATTTTATGAAGAATCTTTTTTTCCATAACATAAAAAGGGGTTAGGCAAGAAACACCTAAAGGATTGTGGATTTCGGCATCCAACTAAGTAATAGGAAAGATTAAATTAAGAATATATCTGTGGAGGATATTGATTGAATTCTTTTGATGAAGGGTTCATTATAATAACTGATATATTGTTCTTCTTTTTACTTACCTATATTTAGTGCTGCTCACCTTTACGTGGTACAGGATCATGCCCACTGCCTCCCCAAGGATGACAAGAAGCAATACGTTTTAGTCCCAGACGGGTTCCTTTCCAAATTCCCCATTCTTGAATTGCCTCAATCATGTATTGTGAACACGTTGGGTTGTAACGACAAGCATTGGGAAAATACGGAGAGATAATCGCTTGATAAACACGTACCAATGCAATCAAAAACTGAGCAAACAATTTATACATGAGATTTTTCTGCTGTAAGCAGATGTAAGTAGTTAATCAAGTAAAAAGTTATAAAAAACTTAACTTACCTATACTTCAATTTCTCTTCTTCTAGATCCAAACGATATAAATGACGACGAACGATACCTTCGTCTACTTCGTGGTCTTTGTTCCACTCACGAAGCCATTCTCGTTGATGGTTAATCATATCTACATATACTAGTTTACATTCTTGGTCGAGACGAATATTATCAAATTCTTTGCCTTCTTCTTCCCATTTTTCCACAATCTTTTTCAGAATAGGTTGTCTTGTAATTTGTTCTTCATAATTAGCATGCAAATAATCAAGACTTTGGTTGGTTAATCTACGATACATATCCTGATAATGAGATTCGCCAGGCAAAACCTCGTTGTCTCGCAAAAGATTGATTTTCTTTATCAAAATAGGTAAGGTCAATCCTTGAAGCAATAACGTTAGCAAAATCACGATAAAAGTGATAAACAAAATCAAATTGCGTTGTGGAAAAGGTGCTCCATTTTCTAGCGTTTCAGGAATTGAAAGTGCCGCAGCCAAAGATACTACACCACGCATCCCTGCCCAACCAATTACCAATGGAGCCTTATAACCTGGGTTCCTTTTTTCGGCTACAGTAATAAAATTTCGAGCTATTAAGGTAGTCACTACGGCACCATACGCCGATAAAATCCTGCTTATCATCAGTACCACCGTAATCATCACACCGTAACCTATCGCTTCACTTATACTTACGTTTCCAAGTCCTTTCGTAATGGTAGGAAGGGCAAGACCAATAATCATAAATACTAATCCATTGAGCACAAAACAAAGACTTTCCCATACCGAAAAACCTTTGATACGTCCACTACTATTTAAGAAAAGGTGCTTTCGCTGTGCCAAAAACAAGCCTCCGCTTACTACAGCCATAACTCCTGAACTATGTACCGTTTCGGCGGCGATATACATCATATAGGGAGCCACGAGCGTCAAAACAATATCCATATTGACATCGGTCGGTAATAAACGATGTGCCTTGAAGAAGCCATAAGCTACAGCCAAACCAATACCCACACCTCCAAAGACCATCCAACCAAAACTTAAAATAGCATCGTGCCAAATAAACTGCCCTGTACCCACAGCAATAAGGGCAAAACGAAATACAATCAAACTTGAGGCATCGTTTAATAAACTTTCACCCTCAATAATTGATTGATAACGACTTGGAACGTGTACAAACTTCATAATAGCACCTGCGCTTACAGCGTCGGGTGGCGACACAATACCTCCTAACAAGAAACCCAATGCCAAAGAAAAACCTGGGATATAGCTATTGGCAACAAGCGCCACGACAAAGGCTGTAAGAAATACAATCAGAAAGGCAAAACTGGTAATAATCCGCCTCCATTTCCAGAGTTCTTTCCACGAAATAGACCATGCGGCTTCGGATAATAACGGTGGTAAAAAGATGATAAAGATTAATTCAGGATCAATTTCGATGTCAGGAACACTTGGAATAAAACTTAAACCAAGTCCACCCAATACCAACAAAATAGGATATGCCACACTGATTCGGTCGGCGACAATAATCAGAATGATGATGAGTAAAATTAAGGATAAATAAAAAGGAAAATGATGTAACATGCTTTTAGGGCTTGATTTACTTTTAGGTTTGGAATTAGGTTATTCGGGCAAATATCAAAGTATTGATATGTAAATCTTTTTCCAATCTACAAAAAACTCATGAGAATGCTTATAGAGACAACAATAAAGGCGTAAGGAAATGTTCTCCTTACGCCTTTATTGTTACTTGATTCGCCAACCATTTCTTAAACCATGTTACTTTTTCTTTGCTAATAACAATATCTGAGGGTGCTTGTGGCTGGGTTTGGATATTCACGCGACTATGTGGGTAACTCTCGATGGTAACGACACAGTCTCTGCTAAGTATAAACTGCCTGTTGGCTCTCACAAAATAGGCTGGGTCGAGCTGTTGCTCTAAATCTTCTAATTTGTACTCTAAACTGTACTTTTTCCCATCCAATAATTGACCATAAACGATACCTTGGTCAATATAGAAAAAGGCAAAATCTTCAGTTTTAATAGGAAGAAGCTTGTCTCTAAATTTGACTAAAAAACTTTGTCGATAACTTTTTGCAATAAAAGCCTGTTGTGCAAGAAGCGATTGCAACTGAGAATAATGATAAAGCTGCTGGTTCTTAAACTTTTGAATCGCAGCCGTAAGCGCTTCTTGATCGATAGGTTTTAATAGATAGTCAATGCTATTAAGCTTGAAAGCCCGAATAGCATATTCGTCGAAAGCAGTAGTAAAAATAATGGGTGTTTCTAAAGTGATTTGTTCATATATTTCAAAAGATACCCCATCTGATAATTGTATATCCGATAAAATCAAATCGGGCATTGTATTCTCCTGAAACCTAGCCAAACCTTCTTCAACGCCTTCAATGATGTGAATAATTTCTACAGGAGTATCTATCTGTCCCAACAAAAATTGCAATTGGCTTGCGGCTGCGGGCTCGTCTTCTACAATGACTATTTTTAGTGGATGATTCATTTTTATAACTGCTTAATCAAGGGTAATCTAACGGTAAATAATGTACCTTTTTGAATCGAAATACTTTTGCCTGTCATAAGTTTATATCGATTGTCTAAGTTGGCTAATCCAATACCTGTGCCTTCAGCGTGAAGTTTAGGTGAAATTTTATTCGAAACGACAATATGTTCTTCCTCAAATGAAATATCAATTTGTAATGGCTTACTCGATGACACCACATTGTGTTTGATAGCATTTTCTATCAATAACTGAATCGAAAGAGGTAAAATCTGATAAGGTGTGGGCTCTATTGGACTAATATTAATGTGTAAATTATTGCCAAAACGCATTTGTAACAAAAAAACATAGTTTTCTACCAATATCAATTCATCTTTTAAACTCACTAACTGTTGTTCCTGCATACTCAACGAATAGCGCAATACCTGCGAAAGTTTTTGTAAATACTCCTGACTTTTGGCGGTATCTTGGTTAATTAACCAACTGAGGGTATTGAGTGAATTGAATAAAAAATGAGGATTTAGCTGATTTTTGAGGGCATTTAATTGAAAAAGTACGTTGTCATGTTTCAATTGCTGGTTTTCGAGTAAAAGTGCATTTTTTCTTTCAGCTTCTATGAGATTTTTACTCCATAGATACATCATTGCTATTACTACTGCCCCTCGCATGATAATCGATGAAATCATGCCCATTCGCACAGGAAGAAATAGGCTGTTGAGTCCTGCCAACATAAAGCAATAACCAACCAATAAACCAAAAATCACAAGCATTTTGAAGCGATTTATCCAGATATAGGGCGTTTTCTCCATCAAAACACCTACCACACTTATCCCAAGCACAAAACAACAAAATACCTGTACTGTTACATCAATTAATGCAATTTGCCAATTGTGTAAATGTTCTAAGTTGAGAATAATAATCGGTAAATTGACCAGAAGAGCAGCTAATAGCGCCATCCCTCCTATCACCCGCTTGTATATGAAGTTGTTGAGCATGAAAATTTGAGCGTAAACCAATCAAATCTACAAAAAAAATGACTTGACGAATGAGCTTTCTCGGTGAATAGGAAAAGCTTGTCGGTGAAAAGGGTTTTTGTTTATTTCAAAAGACTATCTATTTCAATTTGAAGGGCTTTTGCCTTTGTGAGTGCTTCATCCATTGGCAAACCCTCAGGCATTTCTGGGCGTGTGTGTTGGGTAGCTCGAAGCCAGGCGTTTTTGAGGATATTATGTCTTGCTTGGATTTTCTGGAAAAGTAATAACAGATTACTTACCGAGCGATTAGGATATAATTCTGTCCAAACCTCTGCATTTTTGGCTTTTTTCAAGCCAAAATAGGTCAACATATTTCTACAGATTACCCAGTGTCCCTGTGAGTTGGGATGCACTCCATCAGAGGCGAGTGTAGCATCTGGGTTTTTCTTTTTCGCTTCTTCCAAAGCCTTTTTCATAGGAAAATGGGTATCAATAACCTCCCATTTTTTTTGAGCAATAAGCCATTGTGCATAGCGATCCATGACCTCAGCGTAGTTGAATGTCGCGTCGTTTTTCTTTTCTTCATAAACCGAAGGTGTCACATGGATAATTTTTGCCCCCATGGCTTCTACTTGCTGATGAAGTTTTTGGATACCTTCCTGAAACTTTAAAAAATGTTCTTCTGAAAAAGGCTGATAAATACCATCGTTGATGCCATAAGTAGCAATAACAACATCTGGATGAATCATTTTCAAAACCCTATCAAGACGCTCAAATAATACTGGGCGAGGGAATCGACCATTGGCGTGCCCTTCTTCAGAAAGCCCCGAAACTGTCTCGCTCGGAAGTCCACAATTATAAAACTCTACCTTACTTTCTGGATTTTGTAAACGATAAATCGTTTCGAATAGCTGGATATATTCGCCCGAATAGGTAATACTATTTCCGAGAAATAATACTTTTTTGACCGAAGGATCAAAAAACTTTTGGCTAAAGCTATGTTGACATAGAAGCATTAGTGCAACCCCAAGAAAGCAAAGAGAGATCTTTTTCATAGTTGTGCGAGGAGAATACATATAATTGAAGCTGTTTAAGCTTTATTTTTTGAAGAGATTAGTGTTAAAGTTAACAATATGTCTCGTCTTTGGCTAGCGATTCTACTTAGCAGTTGAGTTTATTCATCTGTAGCTGATGAGCTTTTTGTAAAATCAAACATTTCGTTGAAAATACCTCTTTTAGCTTGCCAATCTTGTACAGCTCGTCCAGTACCTGCTGGCCAAGGCTTGATTTCTTCAGGTTTTAGACGTTTGTAATCCACCAATTCTTCCGAAAGTTGGATACTGCCCGTAGCTTTAATGTGATAGGCAATAATCAACTGGTTCATTCGATGAAACTCATATAAACCTACCAGTTCTACAATTTCGCCGTCGAGGTTTAGCTCTTCTTTTACTTCACGAATAATTCCCTCTTCGGGCGTCTCTCCTGACTCTAGAAATCCTGTAATGAGGGCATACCATGTGGCTGGCCAAGCGGCATTGCGTGCCAAAATAATTTCTCCTTCATGTTCTACTATGGCGGCTACAACAGGAATAGGATTGTTCCAGTGGACATATCCACATTCACTTTCGTCGGGACAAAAATGTCTATCTCTGCCATCTTTGATTTTATACACGAGTTCTTTTCCACATTGTGGACAAAATTTCATCTTTGTCATTAGAATTTACGAATAAGTACAACACCTGCTAATAATAAAAATGCCCCCAAGAGGCGTCCTGCTGATATTTCACGTACAGGAAGATTAAATAAACCAAAATGGTCCATTAGTATCGAAATGGTCATTTGCCCAGCTATCACCAAACCAAAAGTTAAGGCTACTCCTAATCGAGGCATTAATACCACAATCGTGCTTACATAAAAAGCGCCTAAGATACCCGCCAACCAAACATACCAAGGCGCTGTTCGGAATGCCGTAAATTGTTGCATAGGGATCTGGGTGACAACTGCATAAACAATCAAAGCAATGAGTCCTGTGATAAATGAGAGGATAGCCGCCAAAATCGGATGACCTACAATTGCGGCCATTTTGCCATTAAATGCGGCCTGCGTAGGAAATACAGCCCCACAAAGAAAAGCTAAGAAAATAAAAATGAATTGTTGCATTTTATAGGTATAAGAGAGATTGTAATTGCTCGATAAATAGTAAATTGGTTGAAAGGCGTTTGCCTTTTGTAAACTTTTAACAATTTCATCAAAAACTATGAGAAAAACATTTTACCTCAAGATTCTGTTCATTTTATTTTCTTCTCAACTCTTTGCTCAAGCTCCCACGAATTCTTTCAAAACGGATAAAGCACTGGAGAAAAAGCTTCAAGTTCTCGTAAAAGACTTTCAGGGTGTAGCAGGTATTTATGTGAAACATCTGAAAAAAAATACGGGCGTTGCTATTCAAGCAGATACCGTTTTTCCAACGGCAAGTATGATTAAGGTGCCTATAACCATTGGGTTGTTCAACAAAATCGAGAAAGGCGAATTGGATTATCACGCGATTCTTACCTACAAAGACTCCCTTTTGTATGCGGGAGAAGATATTTTAGGATCGTTTAAGGATGGTGAAAAAATCGCTTTGAGTAAAGTTGCTATGCTGATGATTACTACTTCTGACAACACCGCCAGTCTTTGGTGTCAGGCTATGGCTACAGGTACTGCCATCAATGAATGGCTAGCTGCTAATGGTTTTGAAAATACAAGAGTCAACTCGCGTACTGCTGGTCGTGAAGCGTATCGAAAAATCTATGGATGGGGACAAACTACCCCTAGAGAAATGGCTGAATTATTAGTGAAAATTAGAAAAGGAGAAGTAATTAATCCTGCTGCTAGCGAGCGTATTTACCGCAATATGGTGAGGATTTATTGGGATGGCGAAGCACTAAGTCAAATTCCTCCAACGATTCAGGTGGCCTCTAAACAAGGTGCTGTAAATCAGTCAAGATCTGAGGTCTTTTTAGTAAATGCTCCTTCTGGCGACTATGTAGTTTGTGTTACCACTAAAAATCAAAAGGACGAATCATGGACGAGAAATAATGAAGGATATCAATTATTAAGAAACGTTTCAAAAATAGTTTGGGAGCATTATGAGCCTAAATTCCAATGGACAGCACCAGCAGGAATAGAAAAATGGTACTGATTGGGGTAAAATAAAAAAGGTTATCTTTTCAGATAACCTTTTGGGAGAATGATGGGGCTCGAACCCACGACCCTCGGTACCACAAACCGATGCTCTAACCAACTGAGCTACACTCTCCGTGTTTTTTAGTGATGCAAAATTAGGTATTTTATCACTATTAGGCAATACTTTGAGGCTTTTTTTTACAAAAAAAATCAAAGTATTGCCTAAGTTTTTGATTATCTAGGCTTTAGCTGATTGGTATCTAGCTTCAGCGATATTCCAGTCAATTACATTCCAGAATGCGTCGATATAATCTGGGCGTTTGTTTTGGAACTTCAAGTAGTAAGCGTGTTCCCAAACGTCTAAGCCGATTACAGGAAAACCTTTAACATCAGCTACGTCCATCAATGGGTTGTCTTGGTTTGGCGTAGAAGAGATAGCGATAGAACCATCTTTTTGAGCTACTAACCAAGCCCAACCTGAACCAAAACGACTAATAGCTGCTTTTTTGAATTCAGCTTTGAATTCGTCGAAAGAACCAAATTTAGCATTGATAGCTTCAGCCAATGCACCTACTGGAGCACCACCACCGTTTGGAGAAAGAATGTTCCAGAACAAGTTGTGGTTGAAGTGACCACCGCCGTTGTTACGAACTGCTGGTGAAAGCGTGCTGATAGAAGCCAAAAGCTCTTCCAAAGACTTACCTTCTAATTCTGTACCTGCTACAGCAGCGTTCAAGTTTGTTACGTAAGCATTGTGGTGACGGTCATGGTGGATTTCCATTGTCAATGCATCAAAATGCGGCTCCAACGCGTCGTTAGCGTATGGTAGTGGGTCTAATACGAATGCCATTTTTTTAAGTTAATTAAGTTAATTGAGTTTAAAATATATCTGTCGAGTACTTTAGAAATAGACTGTCCAATGAATCATTTAGATTGATACAACAATCTATAACTAAGTCGTCTTTGTTTTTGACTATGAGTCTTTGTCTAAAAAACTGCCTTCAGTGGCTATAAGTTCCTCTAGGGGGTGTTTATTAAGGAAAATCTAAGAACTGAATGAGCCAATGGTATGAAGAATATGCTAACGTAGTTTTTTGAAAAAGCTTTTAAGCATAGCTTCACATACCTCTTGCAATACGCCAGTGATGATTTGTGTTTTGGGATGATAAATTTTCGGACTCACTTTGGAGCAACCTCTTTTATCGTCCATGGCACCAATGACAATTTTGCCTATTTGAGACCAATACAAAGCCCCGCCACACATAATACAAGGCTCGAGAGTCACATACAAAGTACAATCTCGAAGGTATTTTGCTCCTAGTGTATTGGCCGCTGCCGTTAGTGCCAACATTTCGGCATGAGCGGTTACATCCTGTAAGAGTTCTGTCTGATTATGTGCTTTGGCAATGATGGTGTTTTGACAAACGACCACTGCTCCTACTGGAATTTCCCCTTTTTCCATGGCTATTTCTGCTTGGTAAAGCGCCAATTGCATAAAATACTCATCCGAAAAAAGGGAATTATTCTTTTGCATTAAAACTCTAATTTTTCTTCTTGTTCATACGCCAATCCTTGTGTGGCACGGTTACGAAGGTAAAAGTCTACCAAAACCAAAGCAGCCATTGCTTCTACAATAGGTACTGCACGTGGTACTACACATGGGTCGTGGCGTCCTTTGCCAGAAACCGTAACGGTATTTCCTTCTTGGTCAACGCTCGCTTGGTCCTGCATAATGGTTGCGACTGGCTTGAAGGCTGTTCTGAAGTAAATATCAGCACCATTTGAAATACCACCTTGGATACCTCCAGAATGATTGGATTTGGTTTTTACTTGTTCATCTTCGATAAAAAACTCGTCGTTGTGCTCAGAGCCGTACATTTCTACGCCAGCAAAACCACTGCCATATTCAAAACCTTTTACAGCATTGATACTTAACATGGCTTTACCAAGTTCGGCATGAAGTTTATCGAAAACTGGTTCGCCTAATCCAACTGGTGTTCCTGTTACCACGCAGTCCACAATTCCTCCAATTGAATCTCCTTTTTTACGAGTTTCATCAATATAGTCGAACATTTCTTGCGCCAAGGCTGGGTCTGGACAACGAACAGCATTTTCTTCTGCCAATGCCAAGTTGAGCTCCTGATAAGATTTTTCTAATTTTAACTTACCAACTTGCGAAACGTAAGCTTTGATATCTATACCAATATTTTTTAATACCAACTTTGCCAAAGCACCTGCTGCAACACGGGCAACCGTTTCACGAGCTGAGCTACGACCACCACCACGATAATCACGGACGCCATATTTGGCTTGATAGGTAAAGTCAGCGTGCGAAGGTCTGAATTGTTGAGCAATATGTGAATAGTCTTTCGAACGTTGGTCGCCATTCCAAACCAACATAGCGATTGGCGTACCTGTGGTTTTTCCTTCAAATACACCTGAAACTACCTGAAACTCATCGGCCTCGCGACGTTGCGTTGTAATACGTGACTGCCCTGGCTTACGGCGGTCTAACTCACTTTGAATAAATTCAGCATCAAAAGGAATTCCTGCTGGACACCCATCTACCACTACCCCAACTGCTTGTCCGTGCGATTCACCAAAAGTGCTAATTTTAAATAATTTACCGTATGTACTGCTCATTTTTTGAATGATTTGACTCTTGACAAGGGGTACTTCTAATTGCCCATGAGTCGATGTTATTGTCTGGTTCTCTTGCCTGGTAAAAACAGATAAATCAATCCTGCAAGCATTATGATAATGATGATATTTGCTTCGTTTTTGAGAAGTCTAACCAAGTTGCTCGTGCCTTCGGGTGTCGAGATATTCTCTAGTCCATCATAAATCGTCGAATTTTCAGCATTAGGAGTATCTACTGTACTAATAGTTCGACCCTTCGTATGGATTACCACCTTGGGCTTTAGCGTATCATATTGAGCTGTAGTTGGATTGAAAAATATCCAGTTGAAATACTTTGACATTGCAAAGTTACCAGCCTGTTTGGGAATAATATGAAAAGTAAAAGATTTTGTGCCAATAATTTTACTGCCTTGTGGCGATACAATCGAGTTAATATCAGGTTGGAAAAAGTCAAAGGTGCTATCATTTTTAACTTCAGGCAAACGAATTACAGAGATGTTTCCATCACCAATAATTTGAATTTGATAGTCGATAGATTGCCCTGTTTGAGCTTTATTATTACTGATATTTTCTTTTAAAGAAAAGTTACCAACTGATACTTGCTGTTTGAGTGGATGAGAAGGTAAATCTTTAGGTTGTATAGTAAAAGCCTTACTCGAAAAAGTAACATAATTACGTTTTTTAGATTCTTTTTCGTCAAAGTCTTTTAACAAACGAAGGCTTGCAGAAGGGATACTAATTTTCTTGTTATTAAGCGGATAAAAAGTTGCCTGATAAAACTTGTACTGTGTGTAGGTTTTACCATTCAATTTTACAGTTGAAGTCTGCGTTTCCGTAAGTCCAAAGCTCTCTTCCCAACAACTTTCAGGTTTTATTTTTTTTATAATTTCAGGAATCTGAATATCATTTTGGTCAAACTGAATATCGGCAGTATTGTTCTCAGCAACGTAAAAGGCCAGTGTTAAAGTGAAGTTTTCTCCTACATAAGGCGCTAATTTATTGGTACTTATTGCCAAAAAAGCATTTTCTTTTACATTCACCAAGTCTTTTTGATTGCCTTCAGCTACAGATGTCAAGGCTTCCTCATTCTCCGTTTCAGGATTAGGATTGGCCACAGCTTTATTGACAATCACAACCACTCCCTCATTTTTGATTTCGGTGCCATTAACCAGTACTTTAAATGGTTTGATTTTTAACGTACCTTCTTTTTTAGGCTGGTAGTTTTGGGTAATATTATAAGTTACAGTAGGTTGTCCATTAATGACCGAACGGGCAATAGACTTAGAATATCCTCGTTTGGTAAATTCTACCAATTCAGGAAATTTACATTCAGGAAAAGGCTGGTCAGGATTTGTTTTTACCACAGCTGTTATGGTAAAAAAACCATCCATTGTGATAGTCTTTTCACCCAAAACAAGCGTAGGCGTGTTTTCCTGAGCTATTAGAGAATAGCTGAATAAAAAACAAAATAATATTGGAATATTGATATATTTATTTGTAAATTTCACCGTTTTTCGTCAATAGATACTATTTTATGGGTTTTGAATGATTTACTGTTTTCAATTCTAGATTTATTCGTTGGCGAATATGACACACTAAAATGAAAACTTTGAGTTTGGGATGAAGAAATGCCTATGTGTCTGAAGTGCTAATTGTTAAGCAATTTACGACTTTTAGCTCAAGAAGACACTATTCAATCCTAAATAACCGTTTAACCTAATAACTTAAAAACCAAGATTATTAAATCTAATTTAAACTATGACAGCTTTAGACTATGTCAAAATGATACTTGAGAAAGTAAGTTTTGATGCAAAGTTATTTGAAAAAGAGCTAAGAAAGGCAATTAAAAACTTAGCCATCGATGAAATTAAGTTCTTGCATGAATGGTGTTTTGAAAGATATGGCAAGACTTACGAGAAGTTAATCACTAAATGCTTTAATCGTTTGAAAAGGAGGATACCTCTGAGGCTAACGTAGTTTCTATACAATCTTATGACACAATAAAAAGGTCTGTATCCAAGTGTAACAACTTCGATACAGATCTTTTTATTTGAAGCTATAGGCTTTTAATAAATTTAGGATAGCACTTTTGTTACGTATATAATCAATTCATTAGCAAATGATTACGGTAAAACTATTTTTTGAATATACGAGTTGTATTATTGAGATTTATCATTAATTTGCAAATATCTGGAAAACTCAATGGTTTAAGAAAACTACTATTTCTGAATAGCTACTTCCGTTTTGTTTTCATCCTTCTGTTAGCCTTGTGCGATTGAATTTTACTAAAATAAGCATGTTTCATAACAACTATATATTCCAACATCTCAAGCGTTGAGGTCATTAGTAGAGGTAACTGACAAAATACCTTCGGCTGATGACCATATTGTTCACTAAAAATTGAATTAGTTATGGGTCGGAAAGTCTTAGTATTGAATCAAGATTACACTGCATTAGCCGTTTGTTCTATTCCCAAAGCATTTTTGTTAGTGTACCTAAATAAGGCCGATTTGGTGGCTGAATCCGAAAACGAGCAATTACATAGTATTTCTCAGGCGTTTCCTATGCCTTCGGTTATTCGCCTTCACAAGTATATCTATATGCCTTATAAAGGTGTCATTTTGTCTCGTCAAAATATCTTCCGTCGTGACCACAATGTATGTCAGTACTGTGGCTCCAAAGATGATCTTACTCTCGACCATGTTATGCCAAAGTCACGTGGTGGACGTACTACATGGGATAATCTCACTACAGCCTGTCGAAGATGTAATTCAAAAAAAGGAGATTTAACACCAGAAGAGGCTAATATGCCACTTAGAAGTAAGCCATTTAAGCCCTCATTTATTATGTTTCTTCGAGATTTGGGCGGAAGCTTAGAATCAAGTTGGATTCCGTTTTTGGGAAAAAGAGAAAAGGCGATATTTTAATGATTTGAAGATTTGGAAATGTGATGATTTGAAGATGTGGGGATTTGGAAAATAGTATTTGTATTTGAATACACGAACAAAAATATCATAAATAAGTAGCAATCGCAGAAAGCGCTGTCTTATAAAATCATTTTCAAATCTTCAAATTCCCGTATTTTCAAATCCTCACATCCTCAATTTTCAAATCAGATTTATTTTTTCTTGTAAAGAGGCACAGTACTACATGGCTCGCCAAACATGAGGCTTTTGACGTGAGGCATGAGCTTTTGAGTGATTTCTACATACGCTGATGTAGGAACAGGTACTTTTGAACAGCCTTTTACCACTACTCTTGTATCTGCATAATCCAAAGGATTGATTTTGGCAATAGCGTCATAGTATAATTTATCTTCTAGTTGCTCCAAGTTGCCATATACTACAGCATTGGCAAACGGACTTAGTTTAAGTGCCAAAAGCATATAAGCCCATGTCGGAATAATGGCGTCTTCTGAACAAATAACAGCTACGTTTTTGCCTTCATAGATCGACCAATCATGATTTTTGAGAAACTCACGAAAATCTTTTTCTTTCAAAATCATTCCCATGAATAGATTGTCTTTCAGGTCATAAATCACTCGTTCGCCTTGATGATAATAATCCTCAAGGTCAAGTGTAACCAATCCACTGCTGGCTACTTTATTGATAATTGGGTCGTCTAGTTCCATGATAATAAAACTTAAGATTCATGCCTAACAAATGTTAGGCTTTGTTTTGGGCAGCTTTGGGAGTTGTTCCAACAAAGTCTTTTAAATAGAAAGGCTCAAAACTCACCACATTTTCAAATGCTTGTTCTTGAAAAGCCTTGTGAGCTAATACACCTACTGTGCGAGCTGACGGATATAACTCTGTATTTGGGAAATGGGCATTAGGATGAGCAATTTGGCTTTTGCACTTGGCAGCACCATCTCCAAAAAATACAATAGGCTGTTTTTCTAACAATGAGATAAAAGCTGTTTCGTCAATAATTTTGGCCTCAATTTCACTAATTGTTCCCATTTCGGTATTCCAAACACCACAGTAAACTTCCATGCGACGCGCATCAATCATCGGGCAAAGTAGCGTATCAGCACCGTACATATCTTTGAGCTGTGCGGCCATGGCTTCGAGGGTATTTACTGATAATAAAGGCTTGTCTAAAGCAAATGAAAGCCCTTTTGCCGTAGATACGCCAATGCGCAAGCCTGTATAAGAACCTGGTCCTTTGGCAACAGCAATGGCATCGAGTTGTGAAAGCTCATAGCCAGCTTGTTTAACTACATTTTCAACCAATGTAGTCAACATACCTGAATGCGATTTTTCAGTAAATAATTCAGAAAGACCTAATAGTTTGCCTTCTTTGTGTAATGCTACAGAACAAACTTTGGTCGAAGTATCGATACTAACTATCAGAGACATAATGATTTGAGATTTCGCTTTGCGAATGTTTTTATTGGTGAGTGGGTTAAAATCAATATCTCACTCTATCTAAACAAAAATGTGCTTGAGAATTGCTCCCCAAGCACACAAATTTACAAAATATTTATAGCCAGAATACTATTTCTTTCCTTTCAAGATATTGTTATAGCGATTCATATCGCCAAATAACTTAAGGGCTGCTTGTATTTCTGGGTCTTTAGCAAATGACTGCTCACGAGTACCTTTCTGCAAATAATAATGTACCACAATTTCTTGCTCCAAAGCTGTTTTGATTTCATCCTTAAACTTCATCATATCAGCTTCTTTGTTGTGTGAAAGTTTTGTACGCAAAGCTTTCAACTGGTCGGCTACAGCGTCATAATATCTTTCTTTTTTAGCAGAAGCCTCAAGTTCATTCAAGTCTTTTTCAGCTTGAGTTGTATAATCAAAAGTTTGTGTAGCGGCCCATTTGACAAAATCTTGATATTCGGCATCACTCAAAGAAAATTCTTTGGCAGGCTTAATGGTTGGATGCTCAAAATGGTATTTGATAGCATAATCAAACAAAATCAATCTTCCTGATAATGATTGGGTTACTACCGCAGGAGTTGGTTTTTCGACTTCAACATCAGGTAAAATTCCACCACCATCATAAACAGTACGACCGCTACGAACGGTTTTGAAAGCCGTCATGAGCGAATCTGGCACTTTACCAACACTACCATCGGGGTTGCGGTGACTGTAGTCAATTGCTTGAATACAACGACCACTTGGAGTATAGTATTTGGCAGTAGTTACTTTGAGTTTGGTATTGTAAGGTAAATCACGAGTGATTTGCACCAGACCTTTTCCATAACTTCTTTGTCCAACCAACACTCCACGATCGTAGTCTTGAATTACACCAGCGACAATTTCGGCAGCCGAAGCACTTCTCGAGTTGGTCAACACCGATATAGGCATATCTACATCTACAGCAGCTTTTACCCCCGAATAGGTTTTGTTCCACTCTTCGACTTTTCCTTTGGTTGAAACAATTTCTGAATCTTTTGGTAAGAAAATATTACAAATATCTACCGCCATATTTAAGAGACCTCCAGGGTTTTCTCTCAAGTCAAGGATGAGTTTTTTCATGCCTTTTTCCTTCAATTCAGCAAATGCCTGACGAACTTCCTTGGCAGCGGTGGTATTAAAATCCTTAAGGTCGATATATCCTACTTCGTCGTTAATCATACCGTAGTAGGTAACATTTTTCATTTTAACGACATCGCGCGTGACACTAATTTCTTCTAGCTTATTGCTACCATAGCGTTTTACGGTAAGTTTTACGACAGTTCCCGTTTGTCCTTTGATGAGCTTGCCAGGGTCAATACCTTTTTTACTAAGTTCAATACCGTCTACTTTTATAATTTCGTCGCCAATACGCAAGCCTGATTTTTCAGCAGGCGTTCCTTCGTCGATAGCCATTACGGTAATGCGTCCCGAACGATTGCCCGTTACAATGCCAATGCCATTATACTTGCCAGTGGTCATAGTCATGTAGTCCTCAATATCGTCTTCGGCATAGAATACGGTATATGGGTCAAATGACTTCAACATGGCGTCGATAGACATTTTGATAGTACGATTTGGATTTATTTCGTCGACATAATAGCGATTTAGCTCCTTGAAAAGCGTAGCATAGATATCAAGGTTTTTGGCAATTTCAAAAAAACGCTCTCCTTGGTCGGTAAATGAAGCAAGAGATAAACTTCCAACAAGAGCAGAAGTCGCCAAAAGGGCTCGGTAAGGTCGTTTTAATTTCATAATAGGATTAATTCAGCTTTCTTTCTACACCAATAAGAATATAACGAAGCCAAAGCGATTGTGTTATTTTGTAGGACAAAAAACTTTAGGCTGTAAGCTTAGTCATTAGGGAAGTACAGCTTTTAGCTTAAGGCATATTGCTTAAAGCATATTGCGGGTAAAATTACATTTTATGCAAAATACTCTTCATCGACTTTTCGATTTTAGCAAAATCTTCGATTTTTTTACCAATATACACAAAAGCGATGGATGCTGGTAGAGGGTTGTCCTTTTTTTGAAGCAGGATAGATTTGTTGAGACGATAAGCTTCTCTGGTGCGACGTTTGACTAGATTACGGTCAACGGCGTGTTTGAAATAACGCTTAGATACAGAGATAAGCATCTGAGGAAGTGCGGGTTCTGTATTTTCGTTGGGTAATTCTTGTAGAAAATAAGAAACACGAAAAGGGTAGAGAAAAACCGATTTGGTGTTTTCACTACCCTTGTCAAAGAGGGAACCAATTACCTTCTTACTGGAAAGTCGTTCAGATTTCTTTAAAGTTGCTTTCATGCAAAGTCTCATGTAAGTGTCTCTGGAATCGCGTTGAGCAACTGTTCACACGATACTTGAAACACGAAACGCAGAAACTTTGTATTATTTACCTCTCTTCTCGTCTGAAACTGTCAATTTGTGTCTTCCTCTTGCACGGCGAGCTGCCAATACACGGCGACCATTTGCAGTTGACATTCTTTCACGGAATCCGTGCTTGTTTTTTCTCTTTCTTACCGATGGTTGAAACGTTCTTTTCATTGCTATTGAAAATTGAAATGCCTTTTACAATATGAACTGACTGATTTTCAGAGATATTTTGGAAAATTATCAAAGGATGTCTGAAGTATCAGTGAAAATTTTCAAAATACAAAAATCTTTTGCCCCGAAATTAGGACTGCAAAGGTACTCAATTATTTTTTAATTGCAAACTACTTTTACAAAAGATTCTAAATGCTTGGAGGTTGATTATGAGTTACTTTGGATTCTTTGTGAATAATAGTACCTTGCGGCTTTAGCTATATCAATAAAATATGAGATACAAAATTTATGCAGAAAATCCACAAAACCATTTCTTGACTGTAGAATTGGCGGTGGAGAACATTACATCTGACCGTATAAAAATTCAATTACCTGCTTGGCGTCCGGGACGTTATGAGCTACAGAATTTTGCTAAAAATATTCAAAAGTTCGAAATTTTTGACGAACAGCAAAACCCCGTGGAGTTTCATAAAGTAAACAAAGATCGCTGGAAAGTCTATACCAAAAATATCTCAAAATTAACTATCAGACTTCGTTATTACGCTTATATTCAGCATCCTAATGGCGTTTTTGCCAATGCGGGCAGCTCATACGTAGATGAAAATACGATGTATGTCAACTTCGTAAACTGTTTGCCTTATGTAAGTGGGCGCATGCACGAGCCCTGTACCGTTGAGCTTGGTGTAACCGATGAGTATAAAATCGCTTGTGGGATGCCAATAGAAGGAAAAACTTTGTTAGCACAAGATTACTATCAGTTGGTAGATTCTCCAGTATTGGCAAGTCCATATTTACAGTGTCAAACGTATAAGGCAGCAGGTATTCAATTTTATGTTTGGTTTTTGGGAAATTATCAGCCAAACTGGGAGAAAATTCTTTCAGATTTTACTCGTTTTTCTGAAAAACAAATTGATATCATGGGAGATTTCCCTGAAAAAGACTACCATTTTATCAACTGGATATTGCCTGTAGCCTTCTATCATGGCGTCGAGCATCGTAATTCAACCATGATTGTACTGGGTCCAGATACTGAGGGAGATGGTTTATATACAGATTTATTAGGAGTAAGTTCACATGAGCTATATCATGCTTGGAATATTTGTAAGATTCGTCCTGTGGAGATGATGCCTTACGATTTTACTAAAGAAAATTATTTTCCTACTGGTTTTGTAGCAGAAGGTGTTACGACGTATTTGGGGGATGTTTTCTTAAAACAGTCAGGTGTATTTTCGTTGGATGCCTATTTGAATGAGTTTACTACGACCATTCGTCGCCATTTTGAGCAAGATGGACGCTCGCCAATGTCTTTGGTTGAGGCTTCGATGGACTTGTGGCTTGATGGGTATGTAGCTTCTATCCCTAATCGTCGTGTATCAATTTATAACAAGGGAGCGGTTGTTGCCTTGTTATTAGATGGTTTGATTCGTGAAGCAACTCAGCATCAAAAATCTATCCATGATGTAATGCGGTTGATGTGGGAAAAATTTGGAGATTCTGGACTTGGGTATTCTTTATTCGATTATAAACAATTAGCTGAGCAAGTATTTGGAGGTAGTTTGGATACCTATTTTGCAGAATGTATTACTGGAAATATTCCTTTGCAAGAACAAGTACAAGCACGCTTGGCATGGTATGGAATTGAGGCTAGTTTCGACGAAAATCTTCGCCTCACGGTAGGACAAGTAGATAATGATAATGAGAATTTACGTAATTGGTTGGGCTAAAGGCTAGTTGTGATGTAACTTTGCTATCTAGTTTGGTCGAATAAAGACCCATTGCTACTCGAAATATTTAGAAAAATGAAAGATAAAATTAAACAATTAGCTGCATCCATGGCGGGTGAGTTTGTGGCCAATCGTCGTTATTTGCACACAAACCCAGAGCTTTCGTTCCAAGAATTTAATACACAAAAATACGTAGCCGAACAGCTAAAATCGATGGGGATTACTCCTACCGAAATTGCTAACACAGGCTTAGTTGCAACCATCGAAGGTCGTAATCCTAGTAAAAAAGTGGTGGCTTTGCGTGCAGATATGGATGCTTTACCGATTGTTGAAGCCAATGATGTACCTTATAAATCACAAAATCCTGGTGTAATGCACGCTTGTGGGCACGATGTGCATACGGCTTCTTTATTGGGTACTTCAAGAATTTTGAGTCAACTCAAAAATGATTTTGAAGGAACAGTAAAATTGGTATTTCAACCCGCTGAAGAAAAAGCCCCAGGTGGTGCCAGTATTATGATTGAGCAAGGAGCATTACAAAACCCTGCCCCTCACAAAATGTTGGGGCAGCACGTGGCTCCTAATATTCCTGTTGGAAAAATCGGTTTCCGCGAAGGAATGTATATGGCTTCAGCAGATGAGTTATACTTAACTGTAAAAGGAAAAGGTGGACACGGAGCAATGCCTGAAAACTGTATCGACCCTGTATTGATAGCTTCGCATATCATTGTGTCGATGCAACAAATTATTTCTCGTAACCGTAACCCTCGCTATCCTTCAGTATTGACTTTCGGAAAAGTAATTGCCAACGGAGCAACCAATGTTATTCCAAATGAGGTATATATCGAAGGTACTTTTAGAGCGATGGACGAGCAATGGCGTGCTGAAGGCTTGGAAAAAATCAGAAAAATTGCCGAACTAACTGCCGAAGCTATGGGTGGAACATGTGAGGTATTTATCCAAAAAGGGTACCCTTTCTTGCAAAACGAACCAGAATTAACACGCCGTATGAAAGGTGCAGCGATTGATTATATGGGACAGGAAAATGTAATTGATTTGGATATTTGGTTGGCTGCTGAGGATTTTGCCTTCTATACACATCATGTAGATGCTTGTTTCTACCGTTTAGGAACTCGCAACGAAGAAAGAGGCATTATTTCGGGAGTACATACGCCAACATTTGATATTGATGAAAATGCGCTAGAAATTGGTGCTGGTTTAATGAGCTGGTTGACCGTTCAAGAGTTACAGACGCTATAAACTTTATTTTTCTCAAATACAACTATATGAATATCGGGTAGAGTGCATAACTTTACCCGATATTTTTTTAGATACCCGATTCCTAAATAAGAATGTACGAAGGATTTCAAACTATTTCAGATTTGGGATTTCTGATTTCGGAAATATAAGAGGTATGTCTTTATTTTTTTCAAAATATAGGAACTTACACTTCCGAAATCCAATATCCCATATCCGAAATAAACAGTTTTTATAATCCTTTGTACAGTACTAAGTCCTAAACATGGATTCTATGAAAAAACTTATACTCTTTAGCTTCATTTTTGGCGTGTTTGCCTGCAAAAGTATTCCGAAAGAACAAGAAATTACCGTTGGTTCGGGTGGTGGATTTGCTAATTTATGGCAATCTTACACCATTAAACCTTCTGGAGAAATTCTTTATCGAACCAATAAAAGCGACTCGGTAAAGGTTATTCAGAAGCTCACAAAATCCCAAACCAAAAAAATATTTAAGGCTGTTCAAGGGCTCCATCTTGATAGCTTGTCACAGAATGAAACAGGTAATATGAACCATTATCTCGTTTTTTCGGAGGGTAAAAAATTCTCTTACAAAACCCAATGGACCAATCCTAAGAATGTGAATGATTCTATCAAAACATTTTATCAGTCACTGATGGATAAAATCAAAAACTAGGATTGAAAATAGATAAAAACATTTAAGCAATCTCAATGTATTTATGCTTCCCAAAGACAGATTTTCAACACAAGCCAATTTATACGCCCAGTTTCGCCCGACTTATCCACAGGAACTTTATGATTTTATCTTTCAATATGTGGATAAGTTTGAAAATGCTTGGGATTGTGCCACGGGTAATGGTCAAGTAGCAAGAATTTTAGCCCAAAAGTTTCAACAAGTCGAGGCTACTGATATTAGTCAAAAGCAGTTAGATAATGCTTTTCAGGCGAGCAATATCCATTATCAAATCTCGCAGGCTGAAAAAACGCCTTTTGCAGATGCTACATTTGATTTAATCACAGTCGGACAGGCTATTCACTGGTTTAATTTTGAAGCTTTTTACCAAGAAATCAAACGAATTGCAAAGCCTAATGCGCTACTAGCTTTCTGGGGATATGGCACTTTATTGATTGAAGAATATCCAACTTTGAATCAAGATTTTCAACATTTTTATCAAGAACAAATTGGTTCATATTGGGATGGCGAACGTGGTCATATCGACCAAAAATATACTACAATTCCTTTCCCTTTTGAGTCTATTCCAACACCTGAGTTTTCGATGCAATATTTTTGGAATTTTGACCAGTTGGAAGGGTATCTAAACACATGGTCGAGCGTCCAAAGATACATACAGCAAAATGGCAGTAATCCTGTTACGGAGTTTATACAGCGATGTAGAGAGAAATACACGGAGAATTTGAAGTTTCAAGTAAGCTTTCCGATATTCTTGAAAGCAGGAAAAATTGAGCAATAATATAAAAAGCGCTTGCTTTTCATGTTTATCTGTGTTTCTATAAAATCCTTAGACGGCAAACAGTAAGCCTATTGCGTATTGAAGCTGTTTAAACTTTCGTAAAATTGCTTGCGTAAGCAATGAATTTATACTGTTTGAGCGCAGCGAGTTTATAAATTCTTGATTTTTTTGTTACTTTTTGTATTAAGACAAAAAGTAAGACGAAGAATTAATCAATAAAATATATTTTTTGAAAAGTTTAAACAGCTTCATTAATAATTTTTGTATTCACAATTCATAACTAGTAGTGTACGAAGGATTTCAAACAATTTCAAATTTGGGATTTTTGATTTCGGAGATAAAGTAAAATACCTTTATTTCTTACAAAATATAGAAGATTATACTTCCGAAATCCAACATCTGCTATCCGAAATAAACAGTTTTTATAACCCTAATTCATAACTCAATTCTGCACTATAAATTAGGTCCGTTAATTCTTTTGTCTTATGAAAAAAACTTTACTTTTTATGGCCTTGCTAGGATGCATATCTACAGCACAGGCGCAAAAAACTTTCAAGCAAAAATCTAAATCAGGGCAAGGCACAAGTCCAAGTTTGCCCATGGTTGATTTTTCTAAAAGTGTAGAACCTTCTTCTTTTTCTCGCTATAATTTTCAGTATTCGAATAGTGTTTTTCGAGAAAATTTGATGGCTAAAAAAGATGGTTTGAGTATTTCGAGAGATGAAAATGGTATGCCATCGTTTATCGTGGGTAAGCCCAAAAATCTTTCTTCTAATACTACAACCAAAGCAGGTCGATCTTCTGAAGCTTCGGCGGCTTACAGCTATTTGTCGGCTGTTCAGAAGTATTTACATTTCAAAAATGTAGAAGAGGAATTTGATGTGAATCAGATTGAGAATGATAACCTTAATCAAACTCATATCCGTGTACAACAGATGTATAAGGGCATTCCTGTGTATGGGGCTCAAATTATGTTGCATACCAAGGACGATGCCGTAGAGGTTCTGAATGGTAAGCTTTACCCAACACCGAGTTTAGCTTTAACCGAACCTAGTATGGGAACTGAGCAGATTGCTTCGGTGGCTCTTCAGGATGTTCAGCAACAAACCAAATTTCGTACTTTGAGTTTTGCCGAAAAAGCTATGCTGAAATATGAAAAGCCTCAGTCAAAGCTTTTTGTTTATCATAAAAATGAATCAGTAAACGATCAACACTTGGCTTACGAAGTAGTGGTTCGTCCTAACTTTTTGGAAAGATGGATTTATATGATAGATGCCAATTCGGGCGAAATTTTAGATAAGTATAGCTATACCTGTACGCTCGATGGACCACAAAAAGCAAATGCTGTAGATTTGAATGGTAAAACTCGCTCTATCAATACCTATTTGGTTGGTTCAAGCTACTACATGATTGATGCCTCAAAAAGTATGTACAAAGGCGGAACAATCAATGTCGAAAATCCGCAAGGTGTTTTATGGACGCTCAATGCCGCAGGTTCATCTGTAAATGATGTAACAGTACGTCAGGTATCTTCTACCAACAATACTTGGACAAATACAGAGTCCGTTTCTGCACATTATAATGCCAGTTTGGCGTATGATTATTATGAAAAAACCTTTGGTAGAAAATCGTTGAATGGTAAAGGAGGTAGTATAATCTCTCTAATCAACTTGACTGATGAAGATGGCAAAGCGATGGACAATGCGTTTTGGAATGGCGAATTTATGGGCTATGGTAGAGGAGCAACCATGTTTAAACCCTTAGCAGGAGGACTTGACGTAGCTGGACATGAAATGACTCACGGGGTAGTCGAAAATACAGCCAACTTGGTATATCGTGGACAATCAGGTGCGATTAATGAATCGATGGCAGATATTTTCGGAGCCATGATTGACCGTGATGATTGGTTTATGGGCGAAGATGTAGTAAAAGGTTCTAAACCATTAAGAGATTTATCAAATCCAAACCAAGGTGGTTCGAGCCTTCGAGATGATGGTTTTCAGCCTGCCAGCATGAATCAATATTATACAGGTTCGGAAGATAATTATGGAGTGCATATCAACTCTGGTATTGTCAATTATGCATATTATCGCTTTGCAACATCTATTAATTCAAAGGAAAAAGCAGAAGCTGTATATTATCGTACCTTGACGAAATACTTGACCAGTAGCTCAAAGTTTCTTGATTTGCGTCGTGCTGTGATTCAGTCGGCCACAGATTTATATGGAACCAATAGTACCGAAGTAAATGCTGCCAAAAGTGCTTTCGATGCAGTTGGTATTACCGACTCAAACCCACCAAATACAACGCCAAATACAGGAACTACCACGCCAGTTCCAGCGCCATCCAATGATGTTCCAACTAAAAAAGGGTCTTCTTTTATCTTAAGTTACGATCCTAAAGACAAATCATTGTATGTGTTGGATACGGTTGTAAATACTAGCACGTATGTTTTGATTGCTAAAAATATTGTGCTGAAAAACAAACCAAGTGTTACCGATGATGGCAAATATGCCTATTTCGTAAAACAAGATAATGGTATCTATCGCATTGATTTAAGTACTGTAAAGACTTTCTCTCCTAACGACCAAAGCTCAACCATCAAGCAAGAGCTTATTTCTGCCGCTGGTTGGGATAATGTGGCGGTTTCGAAAGATGGTAAGCGCTTAGCCGCTATCACGACCAAAGTCGATACTAGTATTTATGTTTATGACCTAAGTGCTTCAGGAAGTTCTATTCCTGGGCGTAAGTTTAGATTGTATAATCCAACCTACTCAGGTGTAAAAACAGGTCAAGTACTTTATGCAGATTCGTTTGAATGGGATTATGACGGTGAAAACTTAGTTTACGATGCCTTTAATCAGTACAAAACTGCTACTAATTCTAAAATTGAATATTGGGATGTAGGTTTTATTAATGTTTGGAGTAATCAAAAAAATACCTTCGGAACAGGTGTTGTCAATAAACTCATTAATGATTTGGTCGAGGGAGAAAACGTTGGTAGTCCTGCTTTTTCTAAAAACTCCACCAATATGTTGGCCTTTGATTATTTCTATTCAGATAGTCAAGGTGATGATTATGCTGTTTTGGGTGTCAACTTATCTCGTCCTTCCGACTTACAAATTACAGCCATCAACAATACCATTGGTTATCCAGAATTCTCAAGAAGCGATGATTATGTGATTTTTAATGCCCTAGATGCTAAAACTGGACAAGAGAATACGGATATTATTCAACTAGACAAAAACGACAAACGTGTGGGTATTGCTTCTACGCAAAAGACATTAACGCAAGAATCCTCTTTTGCTGTTTGGTACACAAACGTAGCTCGTACTTTGCCGCAAAAGAAATCTCAAGCTCTAACTATTACCAAAGTTCCAGATAAAACGGTTGGCGACGCAGCCTTTACTATTACAGCAAGCTCCAATTCAGGATTAAGTGTGATAACGTCTGTACTGGGAGGACCTGCTTCTATTTCTAGTAATAAAATTACGTTAAACGGAACAGCAGGACGAGTGCGCTATGGGGCTTATCAGGATGGGAATACGCAGTATTATGCCGTTTCTCAGATAGATTCATTCTGTGTCAATCCTGCGAAACCCTCCATTTCAGTGGTGAAAAAGACTGATGCCAACGGTGATTATTGGGAATATACTTCAAGTGCTACCACTGGAAACGTATGGTACAGAAATGGTACAGTTTTGAGTGACCAAATAGGTCTCCGCTCAATTGCAGTGACTTCGGGTTCTAGTTTTACGGTACAGGTCGTAACAACTGATGGTTGTAAAAGCGTGATGTCGGATGCTCGTCAAGACGCTCCAATTGGCAAAGTTTTAGGTTTTGAACCACTGGATAGCAAAGGCGTTATAGTTTCTCCGAATCCAATACAGGATATGACAAAAGTGCAAGTTGGTACTCAAAACAGAATCGAGTCTATCCATGTCATTAATACCGAAGGAAATATTTTACAAATGATAGAAGGTAACCGACAAAACGAGCAACTGATTAATCTTCAATCGCTTCCAGCTGGTAATTATATCTTAGATGTAAAAACTAAAGAGGGTGATGGAAGACAAAAAGTAATCAAATTGTAGGCTCATAACCCCTCTATTTTGCGAAATAGTATTGCCGTACAAAGGCGTTAGGATACATTCATCCTAACGCCTTTTGTTTTTTAGAAAGACTAGGTTAGTTTTACGTAAGAACTAAAAAAATAGGCACAAAGTATACAGGCACAAAGGCACAAAGTTTTTAGTGAACCCTTTGTCCCTCTGTGCCTGTACACTTTGTGCCTTAATGTAAAACTCATTTCATCATCTTATTTCAAACCTGAAATTATGTTAAAAACTACTTTATTCTCGCTTGCGGCGGGATTAGTATCTCAGACGATTGTAGCACAAAATAGTGAAACCTATTTTGCTTCTTTCCCTTCAATCAGCCCTGATGCGCAAACCCTTGTGTATTGTTTTGAAGGAGATATTTGGAAAACAGACCTCAATACCAAAGTCTCAACTCGCCTCACAGCTATGCGAGGTACAGAAAGTCGTCCGAAAATCTCTCCTGATGGTAAATGGCTGGCCTTTACAGGTTCTCAATACGGTAATCCAGATGTGTATGTGATGCCTCTCGAAGGCGGTGCCATTCGTCAATTAACATTCCATGATACCCAAGATTACGTGGAATCTTGGTCATGGGATTCAAAAAGTATATATCTGAGTTCTGGTGCACAAAATGATGGAACTGCCTATAAGCTCGATCTTAGTGGAGGTACTCCTGTTCGCTTATTCTCACATTTTTTCAATCGTATTCACAACGTAGCTGAACACCCAACTACGGGTGAAATATTCTTCAATGATACTTGGGAAAGTGATAACCAAAGTACCCGTAAAGGCTATAAAGGGGCGTTTAACCCAGACATTCAATCTTACAATCCTAAAACCAAAGCCTACAAGCGTTATACCAATTACATCGGTAAAGACCTTTGGGCAAGCATCGACCGTAGTGGCAATGTCTATTTCGCCTCAGACGAAGCCAATGGTCAATACAATTTGTACACTTTCCAGAATGGACAAAAGGTCGCTTTGACGCAATTCCCAGAGGCAATCAAACGTCCGCAAGTGAGTGCTAACGGACAGAAGGTCGTTTTTGAAAAAGAATACCAATTATATGTGTATGACGTTGCAAGTAAGACTTCTCAAAAAATTAACCCAAATCCACTACGCAACTATGTTTTACCACACGAACAAGACTTTAAGGTAAGTGGTAATATCGCTGGGTTTGATGTGTCGACAGATGGCAAAAAGTTGGCTTATTCCTCAAGAGGAGCCTTATTTGTTTCTGATGTAGAAGGTAAATACATTGCTCAAATTCCAATAGATGCTCATGGTCGTGTGGTAGAAGTAAAATGGCTTTCAGACAATAAAACTCTACTTTTTACACAAACTACCGAAAAAGGTTACTATAACCTTTTCACGATTGGAGCAGATGGAAAAGGTAAGGCTAAACAGCTTACTTCTGACGAGCAAAATAACCGTAATATCACCTTCAATAAGGAGAAAACTCAGGCGGTATATATCAGTGGTAAAAATGAAATTCGTGTACTAGACCTCAAAACACTTGTCTCGAATACAGTCGTAAAAGAAGAGCTTTGGGCGCTATATAATCCTAAACCCTACTTTTCGCCTAATGGTGAATATGTCATGTTTTCGGCCTATCGCAATTTTGAACAAGACATTTTCTTGTATCATTTGGCCGATAAAAAGCTCATTAATTTAACCAATACAGGTATTACCGAAACCAATCCATATTGGTCGCCCGATAGCAAGTATATCTATTTCGAGTCTGACCGTACTAAAGCCAGCTACCCTTTTGGCTTGACCAACGGGCGTATTTACCGTATTGCCTTGAGCAAAATAGATACTCCTTTCAAATCTGATAAGTTCAATGACTTATTTAAAGAAGAAAAGAAAGAAGAGAAAAAGGACGAGAAAAAAGAAGAGCCTAAAGACGCAAAGGCTAAAGGCAAAAAAGAACCAGAGAAAAAACCAGAACCAGCTCCAGCGCCTAAAATTGTACCGATTGTCATCAATATGGAAGGTTTGATGCAGCGATTCGAGCAAATTAGTCCTGATTTTGGCTCAGCAGATAGCCCTGTTGTGTTCCAGAAAGAAGATAAAACTTCGGTACTTTTTGTTTCAAATCATGAAGGAGGAAATGGCGCATTATACAAAACAACCATAGCTCCTTTTGCTAAAAACAAAACTGAAAAAGTAGAAGGTGCTAGTGTGTACGATTATGAAGTTGCTGTTGCAGATGGCAAATACTTTGCACTGGTTGGCGGAAACATCTATAAACTCAACCTCGATGGAAACAAGCTTGACAAAATTGACTTGAATTTTACTTTCCGTAAAAATTTAGCCAATGAATTCCAACAAATGTTCTATGAAGCTTGGGCGGGTGTACAAGAGAATTTTTATGATGAAAAATTCAATGGTTTAGATTGGGTAAAAACACGAGAGAAATATGCAAAGTTTTTACCTGCTATCAACAATAGAGCAGATTTGCGTACTTTATTGATGGATATGCTAGGCGAGCTGAATGCCTCACACCTAGGCTTTTCGACTGATGGTGAGGAAGATGCCACTTTCTACAAAGCTGTTTCTCAAAACGTAGGGATTGTATTTGAAAACGAAAATCCTTATGTGGTAAAATACGTAATCAAAAACTCCATTTCGGACAAAGCAGATAAAGATATTCGTCCAGGAGATAAATTAGTGAAAGTAAATACTGATAGCGTTGTCGCCAATATCAACCGTGATTTCTATTTCTCAAAACCATCGTTGGATGACGAAATTAGTTTGACATTTGAGCGTGGTGGCAAAACATTTACGACCAAAGTTCATCCACAACGCAGTTATGCACAAATCCGTGGTTTGTATGACGAATGGATTGATCAAAATCAAGAATATGTAGACACCAAGTCTAATAAGCGCATTGCTTATGTACACATGAGCGATATGGGGCGTGGAGAGTTTGAGAAGTTTATGATTGATGTTACCTCAGAAGCCTATAACCGTGAAGGTTTGATTTTCGATATTCGTAACAACAGAGGAGGAAATGTACACGATTTGGTCTTGAATTTCCTATCACAACGTGCCTATTTGAAGTGGAAATATCGTGAAGGCCAGTTTACTATTCAGCCCAACTTTAATCCTGCAGATAAACCAATTGTGTTATTAATCAACGAACAATCTCTGAGTGATGCCGAGATGACAGCACAGGGCTTCAAACAATTAAAACTGGGTAAGATTATCGGTACAGAAACCTATCGTTGGATTATCTTTACTTCGGGCAAAGGTCTGGTGGATGGTTCGTTTTATCGTTTACCATCTTGGGGATGCTATACTTTAGATGGTAAAGACTTGGAAAAAGAAGGCGTAAGTCCAGATATTTCGATTCCTCAAACGTTCACTGATCGTCTTGAAAACAAAGATCCACAATTAGATAAAGCGATTGAAGAGATTTTGAAATCTTTGAAATAGAGGAGTAGTAGAAGTTTTATGAAAATAATCACTCATTCACTCAATCCCAATTTAGTGAATGGAGATTGAGTGAATGAGTGGGTTGTGAATACATTACTTATAGTTTTTAAAATATTCACAACTCGCTAAATCTTTATTTAGAAAGTAGAGACGTAATACTCACGCCTCTCTATAAAATTAGATACCTGAAACAATATTCCTATTGTAATACGCAAAGCATTGCGTCTCTACTAATAAAATTTCTATTAAAAATAATCACTAAATCGCTCAACCACAATTCACTCAATAGAACTCAAAGCTCTACACTCCTAAAGTCTTTGCATCAATTTTACGACCATTTGGTCTTTCCATGCACGGAAAGTTCCTGCCAAAATATGCTCACGCGCCTGACCTACTAACCATAGATAGAACGTAAGGTTATGAACACTGGCAATCATTGCACCTAAAATCTCTTCTGCTTTTACCAAGTGACGCAAATACGCTTTTGTATAAAAGTTACTCACATAGCTATCCAAACCAGCATCAATCGGTGAATAATCATCTTTCCACTTCTCGTTTTTGATATTGATAATACCTTCTGTCGTAAATAGCATTCCGTTACGAGCATTGCGAGTAGGCATAACGCAGTCGAACATATCAATACCTAATCCAATACCTTCCAAGATATTGGCAGGCGTACCCACACCCATCAGATAACGAGGTTTATCTTTTGGTAAAATATCAGTTACGATGTCGGTCGTTTCGTACATCATTTCGGCAGGTTCTCCTACAGACAAGCCTCCAATTGCATTACCTTCACGATCAAAACTAGCGATTACCTCGGCAGATTTTACACGTAAATCTTTGTACACACTACCTTGAACAATAGGAAAGAGCGTTTGGCTGTAACCGTACTTTGGTTCGGTGGCATCAAAATGATCACAACAGCGTTTGAGCCAACGATGGGTCATTTCCATCGACTCACGTGCATACTTGTAATCACATGGATACGGTGTACACTCGTCAAATGCCATAATAATATCAGCACCAATGCTTCGCTGAATATCCATCACTCGCTCAGGCGTAAAATGATGTATCGAACCATCGATATGTGATTTGAAAGTAACACCCTCTTCCTTGATTTTGCGACCTGTACCCGCCAATGAATATACCTGATATCCACCCGAATCGGTCAAAATGGGTCTATCCCAACCATTGAATTTATGTAAACCACCTGCACGCTCCAACACGTCTAGTCCTGGGCGTAGGTATAAATGGTAGGTATTTCCCAAAATAATTTGGGCTTTGATATCTTCTTTTAATTCACGTTGATGAACCGCCTTTACCGAGCCTGCTGTACCCACAGGCATAAAGATAGGCGTTTGAATATCTCCGTGGTCGGTATGAATCACCCCTGCTCTAGCCTTGCTGTTGGGGTCGGTGCTATGTATGTCAAAAGTCATATTTTCGTACTAAAATAAAATGAACTCTATCTTACAAGTAGGTCATAATTAAGCAACTCTACTTTTTCGAAAAGCCTGCAAAGTTACCAAAATCTACGCACTTATCAGCATTGCAGTGATAAGGATTCACTATCTTTGCGTTTTAAAACTTAATAGTCAGTTCGCTTTGGTTCCTTTTTTACTCATTTTGTTCCTATTATCCCTTGGGATTCAATTGTATTTTATATTGAATGTTTTCAATAAAATCAATCAATATGAAGCACCTGTCAGCGATTTGGTGGCATTGCCTCCTGTATCGGTGATAGTATGTAGTTGGAACGAAATACGTAATCTCGAAGAGCTACTGCCCATGCTCGATGCCCAAGAGTATCCAAAATTTGAGATTATCGTGGTAGACGACCGCTCGTATGATGGCACTTATGATTTTTTATTGACCGAAGCTCACAATTTCAAGCATCTCCGTTTTATTCGAATCGAAGAAACACCAGAGCATTTATCTCCTAAAAAATATGCTTTGACACTAGGCATCAAATCTGCTAAATATGATGTAATTCTATTAACGGACGCTGATTGTCGCCCACAGTCGAACACTTGGATTCAATCGATGGCTTCATGCTTGACTAAAGGCAAAGAAATTGTTTTAGGATTTTCGCCCTATTTTCCAGAAAAGACTACGCTGAATAAGTTTATTCGCTACGAAACCCTTCTGACAGCGGTTCAGTATTTTGGTTTGGCACTTTATGGCATGCCTTACATGGGCGTAGGTCGCAATTTGATGTATCGTAAGTCCTTATTCTTCAAAAATAGAGGGTTTGCTAAACATACCAATATTTTGGGTGGCGACGACGATCTATTCATGAATGACGTAGCCAATGAACAGAATACGGCTATTTGCTTGGACGAAGCCTCATTTGTGTATTCTATTCCAAAACACAGTTGGCAAGATTGGTATCGTCAAAAAACTCGACATATTTCGGTCAGTAAATACTATAAAGCAAATCATAAACTTACGCTTGGTATAATAGCGAGCTCTCAGATATTATTTTGGTTAAGTTTTATCATATTAATACCTTTGGTAGTGTTTAGTCAGTTAGTATATTGTGTATTAGGACTTTGGCTGCTTCGATTGATTGTTCAATGGGTAGTTTTAGGCAAAATCAATACACGTCTCGACCGAACTATATCATCTTACAGTATTCCCTATTGGGATTTTTTAATGACAGTTTACTATGTAGTGATGGGCGTGGTCAATACCCTGCCTAAGCGCAAGAAAATGCGTTGGCGTTAGTTTATCCTACAAATTTATTTATCCATTTTTTTCGATTATGAACGATTCAAAACTGATAGAAAAATACTTTCCACAGCTCACCGAAAAGCAGAAAGCACAATTTGCTCAATTGGGCGAATTATATCGTGAGTGGAACGAGCGCATCAATGTAGTATCTCGCCAAGACATCGAGAATATCTACGAAAAGCACATTCTTCATTCATTGGGTATTGCCAAGGTGGTCAACTTCAAAGATTTCTCTGAAATTCTGGACGTAGGTACAGGCGGTGGATTCCCGGGTATTCCTTTGGCTATTATGTTTCCACATTGCCAGTTTCATTTAATTGATAGCATTGGTAAAAAGATTAAGGTCGTAACAGAGGTAGCAAACGCCTTAGGTTTAGAAAACGTACGTGCCGAACAAATTCGCGCTGAGCAAGTAGATGGCGAATACGATTTTATCGTGAGTCGTGCTGTAACACGTATCACTCCATTTTACGGATGGGTAAAAGGCAAAGTGAACATCAACTGCTACAATAAGCTCAAAAACGGGATTTTGTATTTGAAAGGAGGCGATTTGGGTGAAGAATTAAAAGAATTAGGAAAAAAGACAAGAACATTCGAACTACACGAATACTTCACAGAAGAGTTTTTTGAGACTAAAAAGGTCATTCACGTTCCGATGGTATAAAAATTTCAAAAAAAGTTTACAAGATAAGTTTTTGAAAATCAGGGAATAATACAAAATAGTGCGTTTTTTTGTAATTTTTTTGCTTAAAATACTTGCATAGTAACAAAAAAGCGCATAATTTTGCATCACAATTCAGGAACAAAGAAACACAAAATTGTAAAGAGATTCCTTCTTAGCTCAGTCGGTTAGAGCACATGACTGTTAATCATGGGGTCCCTGGTTCGAGCCCAGGAGAGGGAGCACAGCACTGTAAAGCCACTTTCGAGTGGCTTTTTTTATGCCCATACTTTAAGGTTTCTAGTATAAAATACTTAATATTAGGGCTTTTTGGTTTTTGCACTAATATGGGTACTGTATAGTTATTTGGGTACTCTATTAATCACATAATAAAAAAGTTCTATATGAAAAAAGAATGTTGTATTCTATCAAGTTCCGTTTACGTTCACAAAACCACAATCCACACACCAAGCTAACCCCTATCTATGTTCGTTTGACAGTCAATGGTGTGACCGCTTCAGATTTCTTTTCTGGTGTCAGGTGTAATCCTGAAAATTGGCTTCAGAAAGCACAAACTATCATTGGAAGTAGTGAAGAACTACACGAAGATAGAAAAGCCCTAGAAAATGTAAGAACCACACTAAAATCTATTATCAATAACCTTGATATTCCAGACGCTTTTACCGTTCGAAAAATGTATCTTGAAAAGGACGTTCCACCTCCTACACTTGTACAAGCTTTTGAAAAATACATTAAGGACGAAAAAGAGAGCTACAAGGGCACTGATAAGGAGTTATCAGAAAAGACCATTCAAAAGTGGTATTATTCCCGTGACCATCTGAAAAGTTTTGTAGGAGAAAATTACCAAATACACGAAGTAAAAAAAGGCTTTGAGAAAAAGTATTACAAGCACCTTCTTTCAGGTGGGAAAATGTCCAATAATCATGCAATTAGGAATATAAGCTATCTTAACACGGTTTTAGATTACTGTATTGATGAGGGATTTTGTGAGGAGAATAAATTGAGCTTGAAATCCTTCAGCCGTGACCCATCAAAGCCAATTTTATATCTGAGTGAGGAACAGGTAGAAGCTATTGAGAAATTAAAGTTTTCAGATAAGCAGTTTCAAAGCTGTGTAGATTTATTCCTATTTTCAACCTATACCAGTTTGGATAATAACGAGCTTTTGAAATTAGGTAAAGATAACTTCGAGTCTGATTGTATTAAGATTACAAGAGGCAAGACTAGGAATAAGAGTTTACAAATTATTCCAATTCTTCCCAGGGCACGAAAAATGTTAGAAAAGTATGATTATCAGTTACCTACACAACCCACATATAGAATAAATAGGGCTTTGGATGTATTGGAAAAGATGCTGTCTTTACCTTTTAATCTCACCACCAAAATAGGAAGAAAAACTGCGGGTATGTTCTTTTTGACTAATAAGGTTCCGATTGAAGTAGTTAGTAGGATATTGGGGCACAAAAGCATAGTTACCACCCAAAAACACTATGCTGACATCATGAATAAAATTTTGATAATTAATAGTACCAAACACTTAATGTAATGAAAAAAGTATTATTCTGCCTTTTATTTGCTTCCTGTACGGTTCAAAAGCAAGTGCCTGTTTATAACTCTGAAGCAAAAATTATATTTTTCTGCAAAGAATCAGAAGATTCAAATGAAATTAATGTTCGTAAATCAAAATCATGGGTTGAGCGTTTACAAGTAAGATTTCCAGATTTATACTTTGTAAGTCGTTCGTTTAATGTTGAAAGTTCACGGGATTTTAAAGAGCAATTACAAAGAACAATATCTGAAGAAAAGCCAAAGGCTGTACTTTCCTATGAGTTTATACCTCACTCAAAGACAACCTTTAGAAATAAATTCATACTTATTCTAAGTGATTCTACGAATAACATGATTAAAGATAAGGTTTATCATAATTATGCTTGGTTAGCTATGCCAGATATATTGCCAGACTTTGCAAAAGAATTGGAAAGTTTAGAATTAAAATATAAGAAGTAATCAATAGAAAAACCCCTCCGACATAGTCAGAGGGGTTTTTAATTATATGGAGCTAAAAGGATTAGGAATCTGCTACACTTTGAGAACTTTCCGTATAAATTTTGCTACGATGCTGATCCACGATTTTTCTTTTTTATCTACTTCTACAACTGTACATTCTTTGTCAGTGTAGTAGTACCGTTTGCCTTTGTTTTTCAGCTTGGTTCTTTCACCTAGTCGGATAGTGTCAAAAGTGCAGTCGGGAACGTGAATAACCTTTGCGGTATCAGATAAATAGATTGTCGTTTGGGTTTTGGTTTTTGCTTGACTTTCTGAAGCCATAAATAAGAGTCCCACACAAGAGAGTAGAACCAATAAGAAAGATTTTAACCATTTCATTTGATTAGGGGTTTATTGAGGGTTTTTTTCATTAGTTAGTAATCCATTTGACACAATACCAAGCCCTAAAGAAATCAGAGTTGTATCATTTTGGATAATGCCTTTGTAAACTACAGGACTGGCAAATAATACTGAGACAATAGAGGTAAGAGGGCTTTTGAAAGTATTTTGAGCACCTTCAGCAAGTCCAGAAAACAGCCCTTTTCTTTGCTTTAAGAGTTCTATTTCTTTTCTCAGTTCTTCGAGTTCCTTACTATTGTCATTTCTCATCTTGTTAATTATTACTGTGATTTAGCTGCCTACATAAAGACCAGGAGATTCACGTTTTTATCTGCTTAACAATCGTTGCAACTTCAGTTACAATGTGCTGTATGTCATCAACCTTTTTTTTGAGGTCATCATCATACTTATCTTTACGGTTTAAGCGGGATTCTAACTCGCTTAGTTTTGCCTCTGCTTTGATAATTCTATTGTTTTGGGCTATGTATAAGCCAATAACAGAACACAATGAAACGGCTATGTTTAGAAGTGGAGAGAAAGAGGTTATATCCATTTATGAGAGCATATTCCAAGCGGTGTCGTACTGTTCTTTTGAAATCTTGTATTTACTTTCCCAGATTCCCATATAGTACACTACTTTTCGCATGGTTTCTTTGTCAAAGGTTAGAACTGCATTTTTATCTATTTTGGAATTGCTAGATACATAGTTGGCATAGTTGCCTGTATTAGCTTGTGCCCAAACACTTACAATTTTATTGATAGTGTTTACCCCTCTGTTTATCTTGCCAGAAAGGTCTTTTAGTGAAGCTCTGATTCCATATTCGATACTGGAAAAAATGGCGTGCCCCTGTTCGTCGTATCCGACTGTTCCTTGCCAGTCGGTTGAGCCTCCCTTTTTGATGTTCAGAGGGTTTTTGTTCCGTTGCCCTCTTACTGTTGTGTCGATAGGTTGCATAGTGGTTGGTAGGTCGTTTGCGTTGCTTTTAAAAACTGTGTAGTACAGGATTAAGAGTACTAGCACAATCACAATGATTTTTTGATTCATAACAAGGTTATTTAATCCACCTGAAGCCACCAAAGAGTCTTAAAGCTAGATACATGATATAGTGCTTGATTTTAGCTTTAGGGTCTGTCTGATTGGCTATTAATAGAAAAGTGTCATCGGCTATTTTTCGGGCTTCCCTGTTTGAGTAATTAAACCCTAGTATTCTGTTTTCATAAAGGAAGTCATGCAAAAGTGTTGCTCGGTTGTACTTTCCAATAGGCGGAACAAACCACCAAAGTATTTGCGGTGAACTTGCAAAATCTGTGATATAACCTTGTGGTATAATGATTGTTCCGTATTGCGATACCTTGAAACGTACAGGTTTTTCGAGCTTCCAAAGGTCTGATTTCTCTACGTTTTCAAGGTATCGTACAACAATGTCATTCATGACTAGGCAATATCTGATACCTGAAGGGAGAAACCAGACAAAGAGCCTTCGAACTGGAATGAACCCAGAGCAGTATTGATTTGCTGAAGTAGTTCGGGTTCATTACTAATTCTGTATTGCTCAATAAGCAGATACATTGAATAAGGAATGATTTTGCGGTCTGAATGATACAAAACAGGTGTTGCAAAATCTAATTCAATTTCTTCAGTACGGTTTCCTACTTCGTCGGGCACTTCGACTGTTTTTAGGTACTTATCTGCTAAAATTTCGTATGAGATTTCACAAAGTTTTTGTCCTTCCAATTCGAACATATCACGGGTTAAACCAAAACGCATTTGTGTAGGAATAACCGTTACAGGGTATTTAGTGGTAATTAAAGCCTTCTTCATTGTTTTGTTGGCGGTTAGGGTTAATACTCAAATTTTGGAGTCACTGCATAGGTTAGGCTTTTAACCAGTGGCGCACTAAAAACTAAAGCGTTATCAGTGTTTGCCAAACACGATGCAGACGGTTGGGAGGTAATAGCGCAACCACTGGAATCTACAATTTCAAAATCAAAATCGAAATTGAAACGAATGTTTCTGGTGATGCTTGCACCTGTTCCGTCTATTGTGAAGTGTTGACGGGAGTTTGAACGCAATATGGATTCTGGTCTAATAAAGGCATTACCTCCTAAATCACTCACAGATGGAATTTGATTACCATCTTTTCCAGATAGTCCAACTGTTGTTAATGCTGTCATTTCTGCATCGCTCAAGACTTCGTTCCAGAATGCTATTTGTTTGATTGTTGTACACGGACTTGTATCAGAACCAATACGAAATTCAGTAAGATTTGGAATTACTGCATTATTTGACACAGTTTTTCCAGTTCCATTTACAAAACTTCTAGCAAACCCTGTATCGAAAGCAAGGGTCAATCTTACTTCTGTATTAGGAGCAATAGTAGTTGGATATTCATATATAGTTGTACCATCTTTTACTATATACCCTTGTGTACGATTATCTGTGGTATATAGTACTCCAATACGATTATTACCATTCGTAGTAAGTGGTCCTTGGAATAGACAGTATTTACCATTAATACCATAGGCTGGATTAGGCTCTCCTGTCTTTGCACATACGAATATGGTACCACGTTGAATTTTACCGAAAACCTGTTGAAATGTAGTGCCATTGACAAGTATATAATCTTGCTCTCTAGTAAGAATAGTAGCCTGATTCTCGAAATAGGAACTAGCTTTAATATCTTTTTCAAGTTGAGCGCCCCAAATGTGGCAGTATGAACCATTACCAGTGTGAATTCCACTTTTTAGGAATATTCCATGGCTGACACTTGTTTGAGTAGTAGAATAGGTAAGAGAGCATCGATACCATCCATTTTTATACTTTTTGATTTTCGAATCTACATGAGTAAATGTTGTTCCGAACGTATTTCCATACGTTTTTGTACCTGTAAATAAGTCAAAAACTGCCTGTGCACCAGAACCATTACTACTTACACCTATTTTGAACTCTGCACCTGTTGTATCTGCTTTCGCAAAAATAGAGACTGTGTAATTGGTGTTTGCTAAAATTGTTACACTCTTCTTTAATACACCTTCCGTATTATTAGAATTATCAATCAGTTTTGTTGCGAAATTTGTTCCATCTGGGCTAACCTCTGTTGAAACGTCAATATCATGGTCAGCTTTTGTCCAGCTTACATCTGCGAAATTATTTGAATAGGTAAAAAGGTTCTGCACTAATGGTTCGTATAATATTCCTAAACTTTCCCCTGTTATTGGGTCATGCTCAAAACGAGGCTTATTAATTTGAGCAGTTTTGATACTCCCAAAACGGTCTACATAAGTACCTACGGAGTTCCTTAGAAAAGTGAAACGAGGGTCTAAAAATCTGCTATTAGCAAAATCAACTAAAAAAATTGGTCTACCTTTTGGTCTAGTTGTTGTTTGTCCTTGAGATACAGAAACGGCACTTTGTGCAGATTGTAGTGCTTGTGCAGCCGCTTGATTAACTGCATCAATTTGTGTTTGAATATTGATTCGTTTTCTAATCATGGGAATGATAATACTTTTGGAGTTGCATAACCTTTTGTAACCTGTACTTTACTTTGTCCTGCACCTACTTGGAAGGTGATAACAAAAGTATCTTCTACACGCAAAACTGGATTGGTAGAACCGTTGGGAGGGAAAGAAACGGCATCACCTTTGGCAAGGGTATATTTTACATTCTCATCCCCGCCTTTGATTGCGATATATGCCGTATTATCCCCTGTATTTTCGAAATCAATAGCCATACAGTGGCTAGATACTTCCTGTGGGTTTTTGGTCACTAACTCGGTAGTGTGTTTTAGCCCAAAGCCTAAAAAATCGTTTGTCATGATTAATATGTGATTAGGTCGTTTTTAACTACAAGTGCCTTTTTGGTAAGTACTACATACCATGGGATTTCGATAACAGCATACGTTATGCCCTTGATTTGCTTATTGAAGTCTCCAAGATATTTACCTACTTCTTTACCTGCTGAATAAGTCCTAAGTACAATCCTTGAATCTTCAAGGTCAAAGGCTGTAGTTGGGTTTATTGAGGTCGTTTGTGCCCCCAATTTCAGGTTTCCACCTTTAGGGATTAATGGATTAGTATTCTTTGTTCCTGATACCTTTGAGTAGAATAGATTCAACTTTTGAGGGGAGTCTTTGAATACTTTTCCAAGCCTTGAAATTAGGGTTTCAGAGTACAGTTTGTAATAGGCTTGTTGTACCCCTTGCCAGTCTGTAATTTTACCTGCTACGTCAAAAATCATATCTTCGTCATAGGTGGTAATCCAATCAGAAATAAGTGAAATATTGAACGCTGAACGAAGTTGAGAGGCTAGATTATAATTAGGGTCTTCAATGATTTTATTCTCATTGTTAATCTGTGCGCTCTGTGCCAGTTCGTCTTTGATTAATAAGTATAAGAGAAGAAGCCCAAGCACGATAATTACCGTATAGTTGGGCTTTGTGGTTAGGTATTGGTTTTCGTTATCAAGCATCTTCAAACACTTTTTTGAGTCTAGTGCCGATTGGGATTAAATCAAACATTCCCAGTTCGCCACGTTGGAATTTTGGCACTAAATCAGCGATTTCAGACATAAACTTATCTGAAAACACTTTACGGATAAATGCAGGGTTTTTGTGCCCTAATTCGGTCATGTGCATTAGTACTACACAAGCTTTTTCAATGTTGGGTTCTTCGTTTGTGCCTAATGCTTTTGATAGCATATCAGCAAATTCAAATACAATATCTTTAGGGTTTTTAGTGTTTGCAGTTTCCATGTTATTTTACAGTTTTAAGATTCCTTGTTTAGCTTTTATAAGTCTTTGAATGACTTAACAGTATTGGCAATTTTGGGTACTTTATCGGCTATTTCTGAGAGCCTATCTAAAGCAGATTTGTCATTTTCGGGGTCGTCGTCGGTTAGGTCATCATAAATGGCTTTTACCTCCTGTTTGAGTTGGTCTAACTCTTTTCTCATGTACTGCATTTCAACCTTCATTTCTGCCTGTTGTTGTACAATTTGCAGTAAGGTTTGTAGAGAGTCTCCCATGTTGTTTGATGATTGATAGTTACTAGATTCTTTACCGCTACGAGGAACAACAAAGTTTTCAGAATCCTGTCCCTTTTCGTTTGTTGAGGCTTTACGATATTTGAGTACGTAATTACCTGCTGAAAGGTCATTGTAACGGTCTCTAAGTGCTTGAATAGCGTCTTCCGTTGTTTCTCCTTCGTAGCTACCTTTTTTTACGCCTGAGTTGTTTTCTATACGCCAAATAGTAGCCTTTGAACTCCTCAACAATCTCTCTAATCTTTCAAAGTCTTTTTCCATGATTTTAGAGCTTTATGGTTTAGGGCTTAGATTTAAGTCTAAGCCCTGAAACCTTATTTTTTCATGCGTTCGACTTTCTCCTTTTTAGCGTATGCCTTGTTAACAAGTGATACTCTTTTTTCTTCGTCATCGAGTCGCTTGATTGCCTTTTCTGCTTGTTTAGCAGTCATTTTCTTAGTGATTTTGATACGTGCCATTTGTCAGCTTTTTATAAGTGATTGTTTGAAAAGTAGGGGACTTTTACCCCTACTAAAGTTTTTTACTAGCCACGACGTTTCTTTTTCTTCTTACCCCCTTCATCCATATTGTTATAGAGCCAAACACCGCCAATAATGATACCTGCAGCAATAGCCAAAGAGGTTAACGGGTTTTGTGTGAAAAACTCCGAAATACTGGCAAGGATGCCTGACGCTGTAGCTTTTACAGGAGGTGTGTAAATGCTGTCAGTAGTACCATTTGCAAATGGGTTTGTCGTGATACCATCACCGAACAATGAGAATACAGGTGTGTTTCCTGATGGGTTGGTCAATGCCTTTAAGCGTCCCCCTGCATCATTAGTGATATTTACGTCTGGGATTAATCCATCGGCATTGCTCACAAAGTCAGGTTGTGCCACATCCAAAAAGCCCGAATAATCTACTTTAGGGTCAATTTTGGTATCACCTGTAGAAGTATGAAGTGAAGCCCAAGAACGAGTTTTGTACATCCAAACACGATTTTCACCACTTTTTTCTACTTGTAAGAAAAATCTGTTGCCTGCGTCATCTTGACCAACAAACAAATTACTGTATCCGTTTTGCCCGTTTTGAGCACCAGTATTGATTAAGATTTTGACTTTTTTATCTGAAGAATAAGCCATTTTATTAGTGGGTTGTTAAAAAGTTTGAAAAGTTTTGAAAGAGGTTTATTTTTTGCCTTTAGTGGTCTTTTCGGACGGTTTAAAGTATAAGTACACGATTATCAGAAATAGGACGATTAAGACCAATGTTTCTACCGATAAGCCAAACGGTAAACTGGATACGTTGACTTTTGGCGGTGTAACGTCAACGCCTGTACCTTCTAAAATTTTACCCGTTGCTGTATCAATCTTGTAATTAGTATATCCGTCCGTTGACACTGCTTTATAGTCAGAAAGGTTAGGGATATTGATTTGACTATTTAGCGAATTACCACCAATCCCGAATATTTTTGCCAGACTTTCAGCAATTGGTAAAACCGCACCCGATACCTTTTGAATGTCATCGACTGTTTTATAAAGTTTCGACTGTCCTGTTTGCCCGTTGGTATCTTTTACGGTTCGGGTATTTAGGTAGTTTTCAATGCTTGCAAGCTGTGTGGCATTATAGCCTTGCTTTTTGTAGTAGTCTAAGATTTGGGTTGTTGAATACCCTTTATCTTTCATCGTGTCAGCCTTTGCAATTTCAAGTACATAGACACGGTTATTTTTGTCAAGTCCTTGAATATCGGTATAGGATAAGCCGTATTCCTTTTGCAAAGTGGCATAATACACGGGTAATCGTTGTTCGATATAAGCCATCTTATTTTAAGAATGATAGATTTGGAATGGTTAGGTTTGCGGAACTCTCGACACCAATTGTAAAACCTTCAGCGTTGATATTTCCTTTTAAGTCGAATGTTACTGTACGCTTTGAAAATTGGTCAATGAAATCGGGAATAGCCGTTAAAATGTCAAGCACTCCAATTGTGCAGGGCACTTTTAAGATGGTTTTGTTTAGAGATTGTATCACTACACTTTCATTCAGAAACCCTGAACCAATTGTTGAGCCTTTTAACAATACATCAAACTGGATTAGCCGTAACCAAATACCCGTATTTGTCGGATTAGTAATTTCAACTGGTTGCAACCATGTCAGTTTAAAGTTGCTGAAATTGAAACGAATACTTTCAGGGGTCATGATTTTATACGTTAGCTTAGTAGCTGTACTAATCTTGGAGTATAAGAAAATACCAACTGTTACAAAGACCCCGAGCACTAGCCAAATGAAACCCCTTCTACTTTTGTTTTCTTCCATACCAGTAGTAAATAATTAGGATAATGATAAAAATTAGAATAGTGGTTGTACCCTTGTTGTTGCTTGCCAAATCAGTAACATTCTTGGTTACTATTTGTCCCCTAACTTTCCACATCTGAAACCAGACATCTAACCTGTCTAAATACTGAAAACTGAAATAGCCGTTTTCCAATAGTTCCAGAGGTTTAGATATTTGCCCCGTCCATGAATATCTAGTATTAGGTGTCCAAACTAAATCGTAATAGTTTGGGGTCGTAAAGTCAGAAACCAATACACCATTTACCAGATAGCCAAAATCCTTAAATTGTGCAGGGTCGGACGGCTCAACAACAAGCCTTACTTTTTTACCTCCAATTTCAGCATATCTAAAGTTTTGTAGGTATGGATTAATTAAAAGCTCTGTGACCTCATGACTAAGTATTAGAGTCCAAATCTTGTCGTATTTAAGTCGTGCGTATGGTGTACCCTTAGGGGCGAATGACTCATTTTTCTCTAATACGTAGTGATAGCCGTAAGAATTAGTGTCTATTTCTTCATCGATTGTAACCAACCAACTCCCATAAGGCACAGAGCTAATATTTTCATAGGCTTTAATTTCAGCCGTCAAACCATAGTAAACATTTTTATCCCAGTGTTGGGTGACGTGGTTTCTGATTTGATAGATTATTGCTTCAGTAGCTTTAAATAGCTCACTGTAGTTAATTCGTTTGGTAGTTGCGACAATGGCAACATGGGGTACATTTGCCATTATCTGTTAAAGAGTTTGTATATGATTAGCACAATAGCAACAAATACCGCAATAAGGAAAATATCGCTGTATTGATTTGATGCAGTTGTACTCTTAGGAACTTTAGTTTCAAATCTGTTTAGAGCGTTATAAAGAGCATCTGACTTGTAAGCTTCAATTAGGTTTTGAACTTTTTCAGCTTGCTTTAAAATGGCTTGTTCTCGTTTTGGCTTTTCACTTTGTAGAACTACAGTAGAAATCATTTCTAATCCTCCTATAATTGCCCCTACAATCGTTAATGAACTTATTATTGTTGATAATGTAGCAACGATTTTAACCATTGATGGAAATAATATAAGTAGGTTCTTAACTTCTATTGCAACAACCTGAACTTGTGCTATTTTAGAGCTTATTTCTGGAGTAATGCTACCATAGTCAGCATTAAACCTTTCAACCATCATTTCAAGTACTCTAAACTCATAATTAAGCTCATTCCCGACTGTTTCTTTAAACTTATCGTACCATCTATCAAAATCCTCTTTGCTAGTTGCCTTAGAGATATTCCCTAAATAAGACATTGCATTTAGAGTATTTTGATAATGCAAATCAAAACCACCTGCCGAACCATCCCCGAAACCCTGAGGCATTGATATAGGATTATCAAAACCTGTATTCCAGTCTATAAAGCGAATATTTGACAAATCAAGCGAATCCAGATTTATACTATTTAATACCGCTGAATCATCCAACTCATAGGTATAGGTTTTGCCATCTACTACATAACTAACAGTCATTTATTTTGAAAATATCTTAGTGATTAAGTTGTACAAACTTAGTTCAAAGTTTAGTGATACGTAAACGTTAAGTTTGCGTAACTTTACGAAAGGTTAAGTAAATGCAGGCAACTATGAAAAACAGTATCACAAAAAAAGATTTTCTAAGGCTATACAATATCAATAGAACTATTTTTTCGATTTGGTGCGAAGACTTACCGCATGAAATTGGAATAAAAAAAACAAAACAAACTTTTACGCCACGTCAAATTATTGCAATTATTAAGGCATTTGGAATACCTCCATATTGCACTATTGAAGAAAGAAAATATATAGAACTTATATGCAGTACAAACGGTGGGCAAATTGATAGCTAAATGAAAGCTAAAATACTGCAAAATGAAGAAAAAAAAGTGGACGGACGGATGGACGGACGGACGCGGGGGCATATATAGTAAAACGTCCGTCCGTCCACCCCTGAAGGAAGGATTCAAAACCCTAAAAAATAGGCTTGAATCCTTCCTATTTTTTTGCCCTAATTTTTACTCAAAACTGGACAAAATAGGGTGGACGGACGGACGCTTACCCTAGATATATATCCGTCCGTCCGTCCATCCATATAGGGATGGGCGTAAAGGGGTCTATAAATCATTCTAAAATCACTCCTAAAAACTTAGTTTTAATGAAAAATGAAAAACCCCATGCCACACGGCACGGGGTTTCTGTGAATGATCTGCATTATACAACCCTGGTAAGTTCACGTTTCTTTTGCATTCTTTTTCTACACGTTGCGTTAAAATGCTTTGCTTTACCTTTCACTATTTGACCGCATCCACATTTACAAATATTTACATCTGTGATTCTCCTGGCATTAGATGGCTCAGTTGATTCACGAATTGAACTAGCTATAAACTTTGCCACTCCAAGATGAACCGAATTGCCTATCAATCTGTACTTATGAGCGATTGTGAAACCTTCTAAAGTAAAAGAATGATTTAGCCCTTGCAATTTTAAGAAGTCTTCAAAAGTTCTCCTATCTTTTTTATTGCCTTCTGTAGCAGTTATACAAGGTTTCTTTTCTCCATTGAAAGGCTTTTTTACAATGTCTAATACAAATCCTTCTTTACTACCAAATTGAAAATGTCTAGGTCTGTTTTGCTCAAAACCAATATCAGTGGGACTGAGTGAAAACCGTTGTATTTTATATCCTGAAATGTGAATGTCCGGTACTTGTGGTACATTTTCTAATAGAAACCAAAGTGGTTGAGATTCTTCGACAACTCTAGTAAATTCTAATAGCATTTCTAAACCGTATCCAGTTGGTTTAACCCTGCGAGCCTTTGAGAAATCTTGACATGGAGAGCCTCCTATAACTCCTTCAAATTTGTTTGGTATGCTTTTAAACTCCCTTATATCTTGACCAAACATAATATCCCCTGCGGAAACAACTATAAAACCTTCCTCTCTAAAACCTTTTCCTAAAATATCTATTCCTGTAAAGGTTGATAAAACTAAATGTGATTTGGCGCCCATGTTCATATATCGATCGTTCACATTATTCATTATTAAATAATTCCTGCTGTCCAGTTCGGTCGTAGTACCAAAGGTTGTCTTTTTCAGTAATCAACTCTAGTTTTTTCATCGTATCAATGTACCTGCCTGCTCTTTTTCTGCAAGCGTCTGCCGATTCCCCTTTTTTACTTGGTTGGTAGGTCTTCACGTATTTCAAAAGCTCTGCACTGTTTAAGCCTGTATCCTTTGCTTTGATATACACTTGGTTTAAAATCTCCTCACACTCGATTTTGCGTTTGTCTTCTGTGGCTTGTTCTGACTTTAACTTTTCGATTAATTCAGCCGAACAGCTTCGAGGGATACCGCTCTCACTCTCCCAATATATTTCTTCAAACATTTTGCCCCTACGAAGAAACAATGGTTTAATTACTCTTACCTTCTTTGCTTCATCATATCTTACCGAAATAGTGCCCTGACATTTTCGGGCGGCTTCTGCTCCTATATGCCCTCTCATTTTGCCAGAATCACCGTTTTCGTGAATACAAGCAATTATACAGGTGTTCCGAACAGTACTTTCTTTCATTAGATACCGTATTAACATTACGGAACTTGTTTCGTCGTTGCTTGATGGTATCAAGTCGGTAATACCATCGAGAACAATCATGTATATGTCTTTTATTTGCTCAAATATTGCCACTAAGTGTTCAAGGCACTGTTGATAATCGAAATCTCTCCAGTTCAAAACAATGAAGTTTTCAGGGGCTTTTTTTAGTCCTGTAATCTTTACTACTTCGTTGTAAAACTCAAATGTGTCAGCGGGGTTTTGCTCTGTATCAATGTAGATTACATTTTGTCCTTTGCAGTAGTTTGAACGAATGCCCAAAGAGTCAAAATCTTTTGGGACTTCTTCCATAAGTGCAGTAGCAAGAATCATTTTGGTAATGGTTGATTTACCAGCTTTGGGTTTGCCAGAAATCATACTAATGTCACCTTTTACTGCAAATCGTGAATCTGCAATGTACACAGTTGGGATAATAGGCTTTATTTCTATGGTAGAATCAATTCTTTTTGATAGAATGTCACTGATACCAACATTTACAACCGAAGGGATTGAGAAGTTTTTAGGCGTTGGCTTTATATCTGTAAGCGGAATAATAGGAGCTTTTACCTCTGTATTATTCTGTAATTGTTCCTTCTTTTGTTTTGCTGTTAGCATAGTTGGTAAGTCTTATATTGTCTTGTACAATTTCCTGCATCTTAGAGAGTAAAAGGGTGTGCATTTCATGCAGTTTGGTATTTTCTTCAATCAGCTCTCTATTACTTATAATTAACTGAGCATTTTCATTCTCATATTTTTTTCTAAGTATTACATTCTGATTAGCGTGTCTCTCTGCTATTTGCAAAAGGTCTTCTACTAATTCATAGTAATCTAGGTCAAAGGTTGAGTTTGTTCGGCTAACTCTCTTTTTGTGCCAATCCCAAAACTTTCTGATTAGTGCCTTGTCATCTTGTGTCATAGCTTAATGAAAATAACCGCCTTTGATTGGGCGGTGGTTATGGCTAGTTACGGAATAGAGGTAATGTTTCCTGCTTATTTTGGATAATTGCGCTGTACTTCATTTTTAACTTCTCTAGGTCTGTTAGCTCAAACTTTACCTTTATTTCATTCTCGCAAAATATTTGAACCATAACTCCAATTATTTCAGCATTAAAGTTGTCTTCCTTACCTTCTATAGTTTGAACTCGGTTGAATGATTGCCAAAGAGTCTGCTCATTACCTCCAGACATATCAATTAATCTTTGTTTAAATTCAAGTTGCTTGTATCTCAAAGCATTTGAATATACTGTCCACAAAAAATTACCGTTTACTCTTCTAGTTGCGATAGTGTTAGGGGTTGTTGCCTTTGTCATTTGTCTTTTACGTAGTTTTTTAAGTGTAATTGATAACCTATTGTTGTATATGTTATATTTGTATAAACATTCTGTTGTTTTTAACAGTACAAACGTAGTTAAAGTGAAGTATTAACGCAAGCTTAAACGGATATATTTTATGGAGCTAACAAGAGAAATGATAAAGGAGACCCTAAGAAAAAGAAATATGACAGAATTAGAGTTCTGTGAATCAGTGGGTTATTCTCAGCCGTCACTACATAGATTCTATAATAGTGGCAATATTAGAGCGAAAAATGCAAGAAAGATTATTCAGTTCTTAGAGTTGAATGATAATGAAAAAGAAGAAACGCAGTTTAAAAGCAGTAGCAATGTTGACGATTCAGGAGTTCTTGAGAGGCTATTGAGAAGAATTGAAGAACTTACTATTGAAAATTATACTCTGAAGAAAGAACTGGGAAAGTGTGAAAGTACCTTTTTACCAGCACTCAGTGCCTAATTTTTTTTGAATTTGGGTACTGAAAGAGGTACTTTTGAAAGCATGGCTTTACAATGTGCTAATTTACAAATATTTAAAGGCTCTAGTTCAAGTACAGGAGAGGGAGCAAAAATAAAAAGCCATCAGAAATGATGGCTTTTTTTATGTATTAGCGAATTAGAGTAGTTGCATCTTTAGATAAACACCAACATCCAGCTTCTGTTTTAATCTCCTGTTTATATTATTGCTCAATGAGAGGCAAAACTTCGACCAAATGACATCTATTGGTCAACTATTTATTCATTTGCCCATATCATATCTAGTAATAGATTAAATGAGCTTAGAACACGATTGAACTGTTCTCAAAAAGAACTTTCTGAAAAACTGGGATTAATGCTCAGGACAATTCAAAGAATTGAGAATAATGAGCTGAAACCAAGCTTTTATTCATTAAAAGTGATTGGGATGACTTAACAATCGATGTTTTTGAATTAACCAAACCTCATAAATTTTATTTTTCAATTAAAATTACAGATATGAATCGCTTCTTAAATGACTTAAAAGTCTTGATAAAAAACCATTGGAAAACGATATCTTTTATTGTTTTAGTTATTTGGCTTATCACAAATTACACTGATATTAAATCAGGAGTAATTGATGGGTGGAACAATAACTAAAACTTTTGAGTTTTCGGATTGTCACAAACTCAATCATCACATTATGACTACATTTTGCGTTGAAAAGAGGAATCTAAAGCCTTAATTATTTCGATTCAAGGCTTTTTAATATTCTTTGAAAAATTCTTTATTCATTCTCGCAAATATAAATCTCTTCCCCCTACATCCCCTTCCTCCAATCAAAATACCCTTTTATAGCCATGACGAGTAATAGCGCATACAAAATACTCGTTCCGTGTAAGTCTTTGACGTAGTACATGCCTATATACACTAAGTTGGCTACAATCCATAAAATCCAATTTTCCAGATATTTTTTTGCAATCATCCATGAGGCTATCAAACTAATAGCTGTCAGACTCGAATCTAAATAGGGTAAACTAGCATCGGTTTGGGCGTGTAAATATCCCGATAAACCTGTAAAAGCCATACCTGCTGCCAGACAAATAGGAATGTATTTTTTAGGCATTTTGCTTACAGGTAGCTCGGTTTTATTAGCGCCACCATAAAGCCATTGATACCACCCATAAACTCCCAGAATAATAAACACTATTTGCAATTCCATATCAGAGTAGAGCTTGCTCTGAAAATAGACTACTCCATATACAGATGAACTTACAATAGCCCAAAACCAACTCCAAATATTTTGTCGGATATTCAACCAGACATAAATTAAGGAGGTCACAATACCAAAAACTTCTATCCAATTGGTTTGGACATAATCAACAAAAAAATCAAACATAAGGTATCGATTGTGGATTTGGGTTTATAAAACTGTTTATTTCGGATATCGGATGTTGGATTTCGGAAGTATAATCTTCTAATTTTTGTAAAAAATAAAGGTATTTCACTTTACTTCCGAAATCAGAAATCCCAAATCTGAAATTGTTGAAAATCAATTCACAACTCATCCTTTACAGTTTTGGGCTGTCTTTGCGTAAATGAGGAGGTTTGCTGAAATATTTACACAGATGTGTTAGCTTGCACTCTCCACATTTGGGCGAACGCGCAATACAAACATAACGTCCATGTAAAATCAACCAATGATGTGCTTTAGGGACTAATTCTTCTGGAATATGTTTGATGAGTTCTTTTTCTACAGCCAAAGGCGTTGTAGCAGTTTTAGCTACCAACCCTAAGCGATGTGATACCCTAAAAACGTGGGTATCGACTGCCATTGCAGGCTGATTATAAATCACCGAAACAATCACATTAGCTGTCTTACGCCCAACGCCTGGAAGCGTTTGGAGCTCTTCGATGGTAGAGGGTACTTCTGAGTTGAAGTTATCAACAAGCTTTTGTCCTAAACCAATCAAATGCTTAGCCTTATTGTTTGGGTATGAAATAGAACGAATATAAAAGAATACCTCTTCGAAGGATGCACTAGCCAGAGACTCGGGTGTTGGAAAACGCTCGAATAAAGCAGGGGTCACCATATTAACTCTTTTGTCGGTACATTGTGCCGATAACACCACTGCCACCAATAATTCATAAGGAGTTGTATAATGCAATTCGGTTTCGGCTACTGGAAAATTGTGCAGGAAGTAGTCTATCAGTAAACGATAGCGTTCTTTTTTGAGCATGATAAAATCTGGATTAACAAGATTATACAGAATACCTATGATATGAGTTCTGAAAATCAAAAATAAGGATTAATGGTCAGATTTTAGTTGAGGAGATGCAATAAGATAAACCTAGAAGTCGAGAGGGCACTTCTATTAGAAAGAGAAAATAAAAATTCACTCAAGCCCTCTTGAGACTTGAGTAAAACAAAAAAACATCAAACCTGAGCCTAAAACTAGGCGGAGGTTTGATGTTTTGAGTCAAAATTACGAGAATACGCTAGTATATTGTCGACCGTTCTAGAGGATGGTTCACGATAACTTGTATCTAAACCAATTTTAAGATCTACTAAATCCAAATAAAATTCGAGCATTTCGGTATCATGTACCAATGCATCTTGGATTAATAGGTTTTCTTCTTCTGAAGTTTCCTCATAAACGTAACGAATTACGTCATTCTGCGTAAAGGTTTGTATCATAGCTCGGAGAATTTTTACTCATCATTTTGCGTAGATTTATCAACGCATAACGCATTCTCCCTAATGCCGTATTGATACTAACGCCAGTGGCGTCGGCAATTTCTTGAAAACTCATATCTTCATAATGACGCATAACGAGCACTTCGCGTTGCGAATCAGGAAGACGTTTAATCAAATCTCTTAGATGATTGTGTGTTTCATTTCTGATTTGCATTTCCTCAATAGAATCTTCTGCAAAATCAAGGGTGTTGAATACACTACTACCATCTTCGAATACGATATTGGGATAGCGTTTTTCTCGACGGAAATTGTCTATAGCCATGTTATGGGCAATTCTAAGCACCCACGGCAAAAATTTACCTTCATCGTTGTACTTTCCAGAACGAAGTACATCCACTGCTTTTACAAAAGTATCTTGTAATAAGTCTTCTGCAACGTAAGTGTCTTTTACGATTAAATAAATCGTTGTATAAACTTTTGATTTGTATCGGCGAACAAGTGTTTCGAAGGCATGTTCGTCACCATTTTGAATATAGCGTGATACTAGCTCACTGTCGTTAACATGGATTCTTTCCATCTTGATAAATCTATTTGGTTAACGTAAAGCTTTATATCATATTGCTTCTCCTATATTGTTTTTTTAGTGACTACTCTAGTAAAAAATGAAGTATGCTTGATTGGTTGATTCAAAGATAGTAGTTGTTATATTAATTCCAAAAAAATTACAAGCAATTTTAACTTTCGTTAACAAATATTAACAGCGTTTTCTTCGTTATAAGAGAATGTACCTACTCGAAATGGCTGTTTATACCTAATAAATACCTAGTGTTTTCCTGAAATCACCAAATATATTGTTAATCTTCTTTATATACGGATAACAATACGATTTGGACTTTTACTGTCTTTGGTTTCAAAAATACTCAAAACTCAGGCAAATGCAAGAAATATGTACACAGAATTGATTAAATGGTCTCAAAATGAGAAAATATATAGCAACAAATGCAATAAATAGACCAAACTTGAAAAGTGCGATTGATTATATGGTAAATAGATGCAGTTGCTTTCAAAAAACAACTTTAGGTGTTATATAAATATTTTTTGCAGGATAGGTTTTAATCAAATAAAATTGATTGCAGAGTCAACGAATAAGAATTGTACAGTAAAAAAAAGAACTGCCTTTTACAAAGCAGTTCCTTCAAAAGTACTATTAGGAAAATTATCTACGACGTCTTTTCACTTTGCCTGTTTTGCTATTGCGAACACGCTCTTCTAACTCGGCAATCACTTTAGATGAATTTTCTTTATTTAATTCGTAAGTTTCGTTCAATGACTTGTAAGAAGCTTGAATCTTATTATAGTCGTCTAACAAACGATTATATTTAATAGTAAGGGTTTCGAAGGTATCCTTACTATCTTCTTGACATTTCATGTAGTCTTCATTCTTTTTCTTGAACTGACTTTCAAGGCTAAAACGGAAGCTACTTAACTCAGCGTTTTCTTGACGCTCTTTCAAAATTTGACTTTCAAGTCTTCTTACTTGGTCTTGATACTCAGCAATTTTCTTGCTATCTGTACAACTTGACAATAATAATGCTAATAAAGCAACAAATAAAGATAGATTTCTCTTCATGGGTATAATGGGATTAATTGGTCGATTTGATTGACTAAACAATTGTTGTAATGTTCGACTTTTAATAACTACTTGTAGGACGAATGAATATAATTGATTATTACTCAGCCACTAGACCATCTGGGCAAACTTACTTGGATTTTTTGAATGTTTAAAATATATATCAAACTTTTTTTAGAAAAAGCCTTGATAGATAGAATTTCTTCCTTAGTTTTGCATAAAAATCTACTTATTTTATAGAGTAAATAATGTAGGTGGATTACTCATTACACAAGAACCTTGTGCTACTTTGACCAGCTTAGGGTGTTTTGTTTGATTTTTTAAACAGAAAAGCAATGCAAAGTTTCAGAACTGAACTCGAAAATCCACTTGTTGAAAAAGACATATTAGATTTAGCTCGTAAAATTGAATTATTTAGAGATGGTAAAATCCACGAAGAAAAATTCCGTAGTTTACGTTTAGCGCGTGGTGTGTATGGACAACGTCAGCAAGGGGTACAAATGGTACGTATCAAATTGCCTTATGGTAAAATGACCTTTAAGCAGTGGAAACGTATCGCTGATATTTCGGATGAGTATTCGATAGGAAATTTACACTTGACTACGCGCCAAGATGTTCAAATTCACTTTGTTTCTTTGGACCGCACTCCTGAATTGTGGGCACAATTGGAACAAGATGATATTACACTTCGTGAGGCTTGTGGTAACACTGTTCGTAACGTTACGGCTTCTATCACTTCGGGTATCGATACTCAAGAGCCTTTTGACGTAACTCCCTATGCTGATGCTATTTTCCGTTATTTCTTGAGAAACCCTATTTGTCAAGAAATGGGTCGTAAAATCAAAATTGCCATTTCTAACTCTGATGCCGATACAGCATTGACTTATATACACGATTTTGGTTTGATTCCAAAAGTATTGGATGGCAAACGTGGCTTTAAAGTAGTTGTTGGTGGAGGTTTGGGCGCTCAACCTATGTTGGCTTACACAGCATTTGAGTTTTTGGAAGAAAATCAAGTAATTCCATATATGGAGGCAGCTTTGCGAGTGTTCGACCGTCATGGCGAGCGTAATTCTCGTCACAAAGCTCGTTTGAAGTTTTTGATTCAAAAAATCGGTTTCGATAAGTTTGTAGAATTGGTAAATGCAGAAACAATTGCCATCAAAAACAAAACATTTGAGATTCCAACTACTGGGTTCAGCGAAACGGAAATCGAAGGATATTTGCCTACTCAAACAGCATCAACAATTGCCCCTGAGACTGAAGAGTATAAAACTTGGTTGCAATCTAACGTTTTTGCTCAAAAGCAGGAAGGATATTTTGGCGTATATGTACGTATCTTAAATGGTAATATTTCTTCTAACACGTCTCGTTCTTTAATTGAACAGTTGGATGGATATGTGGCAAATGATGTACGTGTGAGTATCAACCAAGGTTTGATGTTGCGTTTCGTGCCTGAAGCCAATATTCCATATATCTACGAGGTGTTAAAAGCACATGATTTGGCATCTCCTGGTGCAAATTCAATTGCCAATATCACAGCTTGTCCGGGTACAGATACTTGTAACTTGGCGATTTCGGATAGTACGAATATTACTTCCAAATTAGAAGCCGTTATTTCTGAAGACTTCCCTGATTTGATTTATAATAACGATATTAAAATCAAAATTTCAGGTTGTATGAACTCTTGTGGTCAGCATGGTATGGCAAATATCGGTTTCCACGGTTCGTCTTTGAAGTCTGCTGATAAACGTGTATTACCTGCGCTTCAAGTACTATTGGGCGGTGGAACAGTTGGTAATGGTGTGGGTCGTGTAGCAGATAAAGTAATAAAAGTACCTTCAAAACGTGGACCTGAAGTATTGAGAGTATTGTTGAATAATTATGAAGAAAACGCTACAGAAGGTGAATACTTCAATGATTATTATGACCGTCAGGGCGAAAAATATTTCTATAGCTTATTGAAGCCTGTAGCTGATCTTACTACTTTGAAAGATGATGATTTCATTGACTGGGGCGCTTCAGAGCAATTTGCTACAGAAATTGGTGTAGGTGAATGTGCTGGTGTAATGATTGACTTAGTTGCAACTTTGTTGTTCGAGTCAGAAGAAAAATTAGAGTGGACTTTGAATGCCTTTAACGAAAACCGCGTAGCTGATTCAATTTATCATGCTTACAGTGTTTTTGTAAGTGCAGCTAAAGCCTTGCTTTTGGATAAGAGTGTTAACGTTTCTACTCAAAATGCTGTTATCGAGAAATTTGATGAACATTTTGTTGCAAAAGGCGAAATCACAATTGCTCAAAGCTCTTTCAAAGAATTAGTACTTCAAATCAACCAAAATGAGCCTAGCGTTGACTTCGCTACTTCATATATCGCCGAAGCAAAAGCTTTCTTAGCATTGGCCAAAGCATATCGTGAGCAAACAGTAGAGGCGTAAGCGTTCCGAGTTTTGTTTGATTATTTAGTATAGTCGCATACAACATTTGAAGGGGTGTAATTCAAAAGGCTTGTCCAATTGGGTACACCTCTTTTCATTTTATTGAGTGATTTATTAGTGAGCGACTTTTATAGTATTCTTGTAAAAATTGACTTGGTTAGTCAGATTCGCTTACCATTACTCAATGACCAACTACTTTTTAGTTATGAACAATTTAGAAGCTTTTCATACAATGGAACCTAAACCACGCCTGACAGTAGTCGGTGCTGGACCCGGTGACCCAGATTTAATTACCGTAAAGGCCACTAAAGCATTAGCTTCGGCAGATGTGGTGCTTTATGATGCCCTAATTGCTCCTGAATTGTTGGATTATTGTAAACCCGAAGCCGAAAAAATTTACGTAGGCAAACGCCCAGGAGAAAGCCATTCTCAAGATGCTATTAATTTTTTGATAGTCGAAAAAGCCTATATGTATGGTCATGTGGTGAGATTGAAGGGTGGCGATCCATTTATTTTTGGTCGTGGTATGGAAGAAATCGAGTACGCTCAGCAATTTGGTTTAGAAACAGCCTATATCCCTGGTATATCTTCGTCGGTAGCTGCTGCTGGCTATGCTGGTATTCCGTTGACAACGAGAGGAGTTAGCGAAAGTTTTTGGGTAATTACTGGTACTAAATCAGATGGTTCTTTATCCAAAGATTTGGCACTAGCTTTACAATCATCAGCAACTATTGTTGTTTTGATGGGAATGAGCAAAATAGAACAAATCGCAGAGCTATGTATTCAACAAGGTAAAGCAGATTTGCCTATTGCCGTTGTACAGCAAGGAACAACCGTTCATCAAAAAGTTGGAATTGGCACTGCTAAAAATATTAAATTCGTCGTTGAGCACAATAAGCTATCTAATCCTGCCGTTATAGTGCTTGGAGAAGTGGTAAAGTTTGCTTCGACAACGACATTACAGTCTATTGTACAAAAGAAGTTTAGTGTCTAGTACACATTCGACATATTAACAAGCCCCCAAGGCATGTTTAAAGATTATTAGTGGTTAGGTATTTAGAAAAGCTCAATAGTTATTACTATGAGCTTTTTTTGTTTTATAGCACTTTCAATAAACCTAAGACCAAACTAGCAGAATTGTAAGCAGCAATTTTTTCAAAATTGGGCATATCTTGATGAGCATCGCCATTGGCATTGTCGCTAATACTTCTAAGTACCAAACATGGTAATTGCATTTGGTAGCACACCTGCGCTACAGCAGCTCCTTCCATTTCTATGGCATCAGCTTTGAGTTTTTTTCTTAATTCTTCTACTTTTGATTGAGAATTAACAAAAACGTCTCCTGTAGCTATGATTCCTGTCAAAATTTGAGGCATTCTATTATTTTTCCCAACAGCTTGATAAGGACATTTTGGTGCTATCTTTTGAGCTATACTTATCAAAATACTATCTGAAGGAATATAAATCGGATTCAACTGTAAGGTAGCAGGGTTTCTGGTGGGACGCAATGTGATACCTTCGTTTTGAAGTCTACCAAAATCATGATGTACGCAAGATTTGGCTATTACAATATCTCCAGGGGCAATGCCATTGGCAATTCCCCCTGCAATACCTGTGAAGATCAGTCTTTCGGGTTGCCAATTCATCAACAACAAAGTGGTAGTCATAGCGGCATTGACTTTGCCTACGCCAGTCAGTGCGATTACTACCGATTTGCCTGAGAGTTCTCCTGTCAAAAAACGAACTCCTTTTACTCGATGTTCTTCTTTGTTTTTGAGAGAATCCTCCAATAACTGGATTTCCGCATTGAATGCCCCTACGATTGCTGTAATCGTTTTAGTTTTTTGAGAAAAAACCTTTGGACCAAAGAGGCAAAGCAATATGAGTGTATTGATGAAAATCGTGCGAATAGATGCACGAAAAGATGACTTTAAGCTAAAATTGAACATGTTTGTTGAGATAGATAGTAATGTAACATTCAGCAATACAAAGCTGATAACTAAAACATTACTCAGCATTTGAATTAATGAATAGTCTAATTTGAAATCGTAAAAATTAATAAATAGCACTGAAAGCCGATAGATACGTTTATCTAATGTCCCCAGAAAAGAGCCACCAGTGCGAAAGCGTCAATAATCCACAACGCAAGAGATACTTCTTTTGATTTTCCAACGGCTACTTTGATAATAGTCCAGCTCAGAAACCCCCAAATAATACCTTGCGTAATCGAATAAGAAAATGGAATTAGCACAAGGGCTAAAAAAGCAGGAACGGCATCGTCAAGTTCAGACCAATTGATTTTGGCAATAGGTTTCATCATAAAAACGCCTACAATAATCAAAGCAGGAGCTGTAGCAATAGCAGGGACAATACTCAACAAAGGAGACAAAAACATAAATGGCAAGAATAAAAGACCTGCCGTAATGGCAGTGAGCCCTCTTCGACCTCCTTGCTCAATTCCAACTGCCGATTCAATATAGGCAGTACCTGGACTTGTGCCTAAAATCCCCCCTAAAAGTGTGGCTACAGCATCAGTCATGAGTGATTTTTTGACGTTTTGCGGCTCGCCATTTTCGTCATATAAATCTGCAGCTTCGGCTATTCCAACGAAGGTTGAAATACTGTCGAACATATCTGTAAAAACAAAAGCAAAAATCACTGGGAATAGTGAAACTTTCAGCGAGTTTACCAAGTCTAATTGAAACAATAAGCTAAAATCAGGAGAGGAAAAAATACCTTGCCAAGTAACTAGTTGGGCGTTTCCAAAGTTGACAGCCGAAGCATCGCCCCACCAGCGCCCAATCGGAATGGCCAAGAGGGTTGTCAATACAATTCCTATAATAATTCCCCCTGTAGTTTGGCGAACGATTAAAATTGCCGTTACAAATAAACCTATCAGAAAAGTGATAACGATTGGGTCTTTAAACGAAGCAATACCAACCAATGTCGCTGGGTTATCTACAATAAATTTGGCGTTTTCAAAACCTATTAAGCTAATAAAAAGGCCGATTCCAGCCGAAATAGCAAACCTAAGCTGTGTAGGAATCGCTTTTACGATATAAGTTCTAACATTGAATGCTGAAAGAATGACAAATAAAACACCTGCCCAAAACACAGCGCCTAATGCTACCTGATAGCTAATACCCATGCCTTTAACAGCTGTAAAAGTAAAAAAGGCGTTCATGCCCATACCGGGCGCTACCACAATGGGATTTTTGGCATAAAGCCCCATCATTAGACTACAAAAAAAGCTCAAAATAACCGTCGCCGTCAATACAGCATTGAAGGGCATACCCGCCTGACTCAAGATAGAAGGGTTGACGACGATGATGTACATAGTAGCCAAAAAGGAACTTACACCAGCGAGAATTTCTGTGCGATTGGAGGTAATTTTAGTTGTCATGAATAAGGGATTTTTCTAAAAATACAGTCCAAATTAGACAATCCCAAATAAGGGGCAGATTCTCATGACTTTAATCCAATTTCTTATTAATTTAGTTTCAATACTAATATGACACTTTTTTTTGCATGAAACCGTTATACAAATTTAAACCTATCGATTATGAAAGCTATTTTGAGTCAGTCACTTACAAGAATACTGACAACTTGTTCATTGGCACAGCTTTTGACCATTTAATAATTCACTTAAAAAGTATTCAGATTTTACTATAACTTTATTATCATTCTGACACTTTGTCAGTTGAGCTACTTACTAATTTGGAATTAAGCGCAGAATAAAATCTATTTTAAAACCATTAATTTTTTCTACAACTTCTTCAAATTATGAGTAAAATTCATCAACAGCAGCTTGCTTACGGAAATATTGTTAAACTATTGCTTCTAATTTGCTTATAAGCTCATAGCCAAAAGCACCATGCTGAATGTTACTTAATTATAATACCTTACCGCTTATCCAAATTTTTTTAGAGGGAGATTATGAGCTACAATAAAAAATTTTTTGATACACTCAGACTTGCCGAAATTTCGGATTTCGATGGGATTGAGTTGATACCTTTAGGTACAGAACAAGTTGATGACGAGAAGTTGGGCAAACTCTCAGATGAATTACCAATACTTCCAATTCGCAACATCATATTATTCCCAGGAATGGTGATTCCTATTACAGTAGGAAGACAAAAATCTGTGCGCCTTGTCAAAAAAGCATACAAAGGTGACCGTACCATTGGTGTTATTGCACAGGCCAATCCTAGCAAAGAAGAGCCTGTAGGTGACGACTTGTACAAAGTGGGAACAGTAGCACATATCCTCAAAATGATTGTGTTGCCAGGAGGAAATATTACGATTATCGTTCAAGGACGTAAGCGTTTTGAAGTAACAGAATATGTTAAAACTGAGCCTCATTTACTGGCTAAAGTAAGCTATATCGAGGATACTTTTCCAACGAAGCTGAATCGTGAAAACAAAGCTTTGGTTCAGTCGTTGCGTGAGGCAGCTGGAAAAATCTTGTTACTAAATCCTGATATTCCACGTGAGGCGCAAATAGCACTTGATAATATCGAGTCTCCAAACTTCTTGGTGCACTTCCTTTCGGCTAATATCAATGCAGAATTAGCTGAAAAACAGCAATTGCTCGAAACTTTGAGTGGTATTGAGCAAGCCCAAAACTTGTTGGAGTACATGATGAAGGATATTGATTTACTTGAACTCAAGCGAGAGATTCAAAGTAAAGCCAGTAGCGACATCGACCAACAACAAAGAGATTATTATCTACGTCAACAAATTAAGGTTCTTCAAGAAGAATTAGGCGTAGATAGTCCTGAGGCTGAAATTGATAAATTACGTGCCAAAGGTGCCAATAAGAAATGGTCAAAAGAAATCTCAGACCATTTCCAAAAAGAGTTAGGAAAGTTACAGCGTACCAACTCTATGTCGGCAGAGTACCCAATGCTCATGAATTACGTAGAGTTATTAGCTGACTTGCCTTGGAATGAGTACTCGAAGGATAATTTTGACCTAAAAAAGGCACAAAAAGTTTTAGATGCAGATCATTTTGGGCTTGAAAAAGTAAAAGAGCGTATCATCGAATATTTGGCCGTTCTGAAAATGAAAGGCAATATGAAAGCGCCAATTCTTTGTCTCTATGGACCTCCAGGAGTAGGAAAAACTTCTTTGGGGCGCTCGATTGCCAAAGCATTAGGTCGTAAGTATGTACGTATGGCTTTGGGTGGCTTGCATGATGAATCAGAAATTCGTGGGCACCGCAAAACTTATATTGGTGCAATGCCAGGCAAATTGATGCAAAATATCAAAAAGGCTGGTTCTTCAAACCCTGTATTTATTCTTGACGAAATCGATAAAGTTGGTTCTGACCACCGTGGCGATCCTTCTTCTGCTTTGTTGGAAGTACTTGATCCAGAACAAAATAGTGCTTTCTTAGATAATTACTTAGAAGTAGAATTCGATTTGTCGAAAGTTCTTTTTATCGCTACCGCCAACTCGCTAGACACGATTCACCCTGCGTTACGCGACCGTATGGAGATTATTGATATTAGTGGCTATACAATGGAAGAAAAGGTGCAAATCGGTAAAAAACACTTACTTCCAAAACAAAAAGAAGAACACGGTCTCGAAAACAAAACGATTAATGTAACCGATGGTGCACTCCAAAAAATAGTTGAAGGATATACTCGTGAGTCGGGTGTACGTAAATTGGAGCAAGAAATTGGCAAGTTGATTCGTAAAATTACCAAGGCAATTGCAATGGGCGATGATTACCCTAAAGTAATTAAGCCTGATGATGTAGTGAAATTGTTGGGAACTGAGATTTTTGATAAAGATTTATACGAAACCAACGATTTGGCAGGTGTAGTTACGGGCTTAGCTTGGACTCCTGTAGGTGGCGATATTCTCTTTATCGAATCACTATTAAGCCGTGGAAAAGGTGGAGTAACCTTGTCGGGGCAATTGGGTGATGTAATGAAAGAGTCCGCTTTGACAGCACTATCATATTTGCGTGCTCATTCGGATGAATACGGTATTGATTATCGCATTTTTGATAACTACCATTTGCATATTCACGTACCAGCTGGAGCTGTGCCAAAAGATGGACCTTCGGCAGGTATTACGATGACCACTTCCATTGCTTCGGTATTGACTCAACGTAAAGTAAAACCACACTTGGCTATGACTGGTGAAGTAACTTTACGTGGTAAAGTGTTACCAGTAGGTGGTATCAAAGAAAAGATTTTGGCAGCCAAGCGTGCAGGAATTAAAGAGATTATTCTTTGTAATAAAAATAAAAAAGACATCGAAGAAATCACGCCAGCTTATATTGCAGACCTTACCTTCCACTATGTAGATCATGTGGATGAGGTGCTGAAAATAGCTTTATTACCTGAAAAAGTTAGTAAGCCAATTGATTTTGTTTTTCCAGAAGAGAAAAAAGAAAATGTATTAGCGTAAGTAATTGAGAATCATTTTTGGGTTCAATTGCTTAACGTTTACAAAATTAAAAGTTTCCAACTTAGGCACAGAGCTCTTGACTCTGTGCCTTTTTTATTTTTGAACTAATGTCTCAAAAAGTACTTATTCTACAAGGAATTCCTGCCAGTGGGAAATCTACATTTGCCAAGGGCTTGGTCGCTAATAGCCGAGGTTTGTGGAAGCGCCTTAATAAGGATGATATGCGTGCTATGCTTGATAACAGTGAGCATTCCAAAGAGAATGAAAGCTTTGTCGAGCAACTTCGTGATATGATGTTGTTTGAAGCACTCAAGTCTGGAAAGAATGTAGTTATCGATGATACCAATCTTTGGGAAAGACCTATCGAGCGAGTGAAAAAGGTCGTGGAGCAATTTCAGAAAACACATCGTACCAAGGTAGAAATAGAAATCAAACCTTTCGACGTAGAATTAGGTACCTGTATAGAGCGTGATAGTCAGCGAGACAGTAGTGTAGGTGCTACGGTAGTTTCGAAGCTGTTTCGCCAGCATATTGTATCCAAGGAGAAACTATATACCTATTCAAATGTCGATGAGTCATTACCTTCAGCTCTTGTTTGTGAATTGGATAATGTATTGACAATAGCTCACCAGCGAAATCTACAAGACCTTTTTTTATGTGAAAATGATTTGGTACATCAACCCATCAAAGAGTTATTGGATATTTACCGAGCTAAGGATTACAAAATCATTTTGCTAACTCAACGTCCAGAAACCTACCGCCGACAAACACAAAACTGGCTTTATTATAATCGAGTCGAGTTTGATGAGTTATTAATGTATTCTTCAGGTATTAAAGGAGTTAGGTGTAAAAAAGAGTTTTATGAAGAAGAAATAGCTCTTAAGTATCAAGTAAAATTAGCTTTGGAAACACAACAAGAGGCTGTGGATTTATGGAGGCTAGAACTTCAAATTCCGTGTTTGCAGGTGGGATATGGAGATTTGTACTAAGTATTTATTTTTCATTAATACTAGATAATAAAAAAACCCTCAAACAAGTCATACTTATTTGAGGGTTTTTAAACTTATAATATACACTATTATTGATGTTCGTCTCTTAAAAGGTCGTTCACCGTTTTTACTGGGTTGAATGTAATCAATGGAACTTCTACGAAAACGGTATTCCAATCAGACATTGCACCATTCCACAAACCTGGAAGTTCTTGGGCTTTTACGTCTTTTCCGTCACGAGATTTCACGGTTACAAAACCAGTTTTGGGATCTCTAAATTGCAACAAATTGAATTTTTCGCCTTTACTATTTTTCAAACCACAAATCAAATCAACAGGGTTGAAGTGAGTTGAGTTATTGAAAATTGCTTTTTGCTCAGCACTATCCACATCGATTTGTGCAGACTCTACAATTTGCAATGAAGCTGTTCCATCTGAATTTTTACACCAGAAAGGACCACCGCCAGGTTCGCCCGTATTTTTCACCACACCACACACACGAATTGGACGATTCAATTTTGTTTTGAAATAAGCTACTTTTTGTTCATCAGAGTAGGTATCAAAGCCTACTGGAGGTAATACGCAAATTTCTTTTTCGTAAAACTCAGCCAATTCAGCCAACAACTCTGGTGTTGCACCAGCTTCAAGAGCGGCTTCAAAAGCAAAGATTTTTGATTGATAATTCAACAAAATACCAGCAAGCGCTTTCTTATAATCATAAGTAGTGCCTTTCAAACGATCAGGAACAACGTTGTCGATATTCTTGATAAATACGATGTCAGCATCAATATCATTCAAGTTTTCAATCAAGGCGCCATGACCTGCAGGACGGAACAACAGAGTATCATCTTTTTCACGGAATGGAGAATTGTCCATATTTACCGCGATGGTATCTGTTGAGCCTTTTTGTTCAGAGAAAGAAACGTTAAACTTCGTATTTAATGCTCTTTGATAGTATGGCAAGATACTTTTCGTTAAGCCTTGGAAACCAGCATTGTATTCTGGTGATACCGTAAAATGCAAGTTGGCAACACCTTCCGAAGCACCGTAATTAGCCGCCTCAATGATATGCTCCTCAAGTGGAGTACGACAGCCCTCTGGATAGGTATGGAATTTCAATAAGCCTTTTGGTAAATAACCGTAGTTTAGACCTTTTTCTGTCAAGAAATACTCTGCGATAGTTTGCTTATCTGCATCTTCTGGAATTAATTCCAATAAGTCTTTGTAGAAGGCAAATAAAGGGAGTTTTTCAAAAAACTGATCTACCGATTTATCTGCTTTGTTTTCTGTCAAGAAAGTAAAAAGGGACTTAAACATACGAGTAGCGGCTCCTGATGCAGGCACAAACTTTAATAAGTTGAGACCCGCTGAATTTTGAGCGTAGCTATCGGCATACTGCTTCACTTCTTCATCCGATAAGCGAATCACACCGTCGTTGACAGTTGCTGCTTTTTCTAGACTCATGAATGGGAATCCCGTTCTAAAGTCTTCAATTTGCTGCTCTACCGTCTCTATCGCAATGTTTTTGGATTGAATTTGTAAAAGGTCTTTTTCTGAAAACATAGTCGCTTTGGAGTAAGAGTATTTTTTAATGGGATAAAATCTATATTACTTATTTAATTGGTACTGAATTGCTGAGTTGTGGTTGGTGCAAAGCTCCAAAACAGGCATTTTTAGGGTTTTTAAACCTTTACTTCTATGGTAAAAAACTCTTCTTTCCATCAACAAATATACTTTTTTCTAGTAGAATTTAGCATAAAAGTTAGTGAGCGGTAGTTATTATCATAACTCTAAATTTATCCTGACCAAATGCTTTTTATTCTTGTAAAAGTAGAGATTCATATTCTTTTCATAGTCATAACTAGGTCAAAGATGTAGTGTACCTACTTTGATTTATTCACCAAGCTTTTGAGCAACTTTGGGTTTAGAAATGGAGACCAAACAAGCATTAATGTCATGCTTAGAAGGCCAATAGATTTTAAATATACTCATTTGTTTGGGAAGCCTACATCTACTTTTACTTTTTTTTCCTCAATAATTTATTAATCGACTTTAATTCCACCTTTGAGTACCATTTTCACCTTTCTAATGGCTTTAATATCTTGCAAAGGATTGCCTTCTACCACGACAATATCAGCCAAATTTCCTGCTTTGATTCTGCCTAGTTCTTTCAATTTAAAAACATCAGCATTGATAGAGGTACTCGAACGTAATACCTCCAGAGGTTTCATTCCATACTCCACCATCAATTCTAATTCTCGTGCATTATCGCCATGGTTAAATACGCCAACATCGCCACCCATACAAATTTTCACCCCTGATTCTAACGCTTGTTTGAAGGCTTTACGTTTAGTCACTATACGCTCAGGTTCGGGCTCTTGTCCTTTTTTCCAACCTCTATATTGTGAAATAGCATCGCCAGCAGCTAGCGTTGGGCAAAAGCAAACATCATACTGTTTCATCAAAGCAAAAACTTCTGGCGTAGCATTATCGCCATGCTCAATGGTCTTTACACCTGCCATTACGGCTCTTCGAATACCTTCCGCTGTGGAAGCATGAGCCACGACGTCTCGTCCTGAACTGCGTGCTATATCTACCACCATTTTGAGTTCTGACTCCAAAAAAGTAGGCTGAGCATCTTTGAATAAACCCCATCGATAATCCGCATATACCTTCACCACATCAGCTCCTTTGCCAATTTGGGTACGCACAGCTTTTGCCAAATTATCTACACCATCTGCCTCCTCAGCACCTTGTATGACTGATACATCCGACTGAAATCCTTTGGGACCGTAGCTTCCTGTAGTTACAAGTGCTCGACCCGCAACAAGCATACGAGGACCTTGGATTACACCTTTTTCGATAGATTGTTTCAATCCTACGTCATCATAATCTGCTCCTTCTGAACCTAAATCTCTTACCGTAGTAAAGCCAGCCAACAACGTTTTGCGAGCATGATTACCTGCTCTTAAAATACGCTCAGCACGAGATTCACGTAAGACTTGGTCATCCCATGTAACCTCGTTGTAAGGGTGTAGCAGCAAATGAGAATGCCCCTCTATGAGTCCTGGGAGCAAGGTACAGTTAGGCAGATCAATGATTTCAGTATTAGCTGGTATTTTTAAAGCTACTCCAACTGCCTCTATTCGTTGGTTATGTACCAATACTTGCCAATTAGATTGTAAGTTTTCGCCATCAAAAACTTGCTGTGGCTTCAATAAGAGCCATTTTTCTTGAGCTGATGCTTGTAGGCCTGCAACAAGCATGAATCCAGAGAGTAAAACCTTTTTTAACATTTCTTGAAATAGAGCTCTAATAGCACAAAAAGTCTTGTCAATCAGCGCTTTTAGTTTGATGAATGAGTTAGGAGTGTTTTGTAAAACACCATAATCGTAAATGTAAAAATTCTTCCTTAAAACTTCATCCTTCTACAGGCATCTTTCTGGAAAGATCTACAACAAAAAAGCCACCTCTTGCGAAGTGGCTTTCATTTGCTAGAAGCCGTCTTTGGCTTCCTCTTTTTTCTTCTCTACTTTTTTGGTCTTGTCGTCACCTTGTGCAACTTTTTTCTGCTTAGTATCCTTGACTCTGTAAGCTTCCATAAATCGCTCCACGAATGCAAGTTTTTCTTCGGCTCCAACACCTAAGAAAATATAGGAGTTTTTACCACTTCCTTTCTTCACACCTTTGGCTTTGGCGGCTACTGCATTATTGAATTCTGCATCGGATGAAATTACGCCCATTTCGCCTTTGATATAACCCAAAAAGTACCATGTGTCTTCGTTTGGAGCTAAATACAAATAGAACTCATCTCCTTCATTGGTTTTGCGCATTTCTAAATACCCATCAACTTCCGAGTTAATATCCGTTCCACCAATACTTGCCAAGCTCAGTTTCCCTGTTGAATAGAAAGCCGATTGTTGGTCAGAATAGCGTAGATTAACCTTAGAAAATACCAACGAAGTATTCAATTTGGAGTTGATAGTATGTACAGGCACGTGTTCATTTTTCAAGCGACGTTCGATGGACTCTACAGCTTTGTGACCTACCAAATTCGCCAATTTTGACATCAAGCGCTCTTTATCTTCAGGTTCATCGGCGCTGCCATTATCTCTCGAATCTAGATTGATTTTGACAATTTTATCTGATAATGCTTTTAATACTTCCGAAGGCATAGGGAAGTTGATTAATAGCATTTGGTCAAATTTGTATTTACTACTATCTATTCGAATATCAGCAAAACCTGCTCCTTGAATATAATTATTTGGCGTAAAGAAATTGAACGCTCCTTCTAGGTTTAAGGTCTTTTTCGTATCGTCATAAATATATCGGGTAGCTTCATAAGACTTTTCGGTTTCTTCAGGACCAATCTCAAATCTCGATGATTTTGAAATGTCCCTAAACTTACCATTTACTACAAAAATATTTTCGTCTTTCGCATCCGTTTTCTCTGATAAAAAGGTCGTGTATAGCCCTGTAGAAGCTGTACGGAAGTGCAAACCTGCTAGCAATTGTGTATTTATATCGCTTTTTAGTTCAGGTTGTACGTCTAGTGTTAGATTGTTGGTGCTATTGCCCTTGTATGGAATCCAACTAATTACATCTGAACGACCTTTGGTTTCGGGTTTGATAAAACCTTCCATTTTCAGGTTCTTTTCAGAAGCTGTTAAAATTACGTCGCCTTTATAAAGAATTTTTGACGAAAGATGGAATTTGTCTTTCTCATCTACTGTCGCTTTAGCCGTAGTCGTAATAGCTTTTACTTTTTTATTTTTACGGTCATCAGCACCAATTTCTTTAAAAGTAAAGTTTCCTATCTTAAGATTAAGAGTATCGCCAACCAAGTTCGGGAAACGATAGATAGCGTCGCCTTCGAAAGCATTTCTTGACAAAATTCGAATATTACCTCCAACGAGTTTATGATAACTTGTAAGCGTATCGATTTCGAGTTTGGCATTATAGAAAGTCTTCATTTCGGCATCTCGACGAATCGATACTTGTCCTTGATCAGGAATAATTTTGGCATCAGCAGACTTAATAAATGGCACTCCGCTGATATTGAGTGATTGTTTTTCTATCTCATAAAGAGCTCCCGAAGCGTTGAATGTCAAACCTTCTTGCGATGGCTCGATTGAAGTAAAGGTAGATGTTTTTATATCACCTTTCATCGTAATATTTTTCTTATTAATATCCCATTCTGCACTATTGATAGACGTGCGGTAGGCCGTATAAGGGAAATACATACTGGTAGAATCCTCGAGCTTGAGTACGGCAGGAGTTTTGATATTTACTTTACCCGTAGTCAAATTAAAATACACATTCATGTGCTTTCCAAACAAAGCTGGTTTAGCCGCCTTTAGATTACTACCTACCATTAAATTAGCTGGCTCTGCGGAGAACCCATCTTTTCCAAATTTGAAATTATCAGACTCTGTCTCTGAATCTTGGCGGTGTACTTTACCAAAACCAAACATACCCGACTGACGAACCAATAGTTTCCCTTCTAGTTTTGAAGAAGCTGCATAAAATTCAAATGAATTACCTTTGGTTTCAATCAACATGCTATCCACTTTAGGCTGCCATTTTAAAGAGTAGTTTTTAATATCTACTTTGGTAAAATAGGCTTGACCTACAGCACCCTCATTGATTTTACCGATAGTACCTGTAGCGTTGACAGAATCTTGTGTAAATACAGCTTCTTTAGCTTGAATCTGCGCCGTCAGGTGGTTGATTTCACCAGCGGTATGCAAGCCTCGTTTGTCCATTATCAATGGTTCTTCAAACTTGATAAAGCTTTTGCTATTGTAAAGCACGTATTTACCCTCCGCTACTTTGTGGCTAAACCCAAGGGTATTGTCTGGCATCGAAATCAAGGTTTCTTTAAAAGGAGGGAAGATTCCATCCGAGTAGAAGGTTCCAACAAAGTCGATATCCTTGATATTCAAACTGTCAAAATCGATACTTGGGACTTTAAAATATACCTTTTTGTTGTATGCCATTTGTCCACGATAAACATGGTCGAAATAGGCCGTAACGCCAGTAGGAACCACCAAGCGAGGGTATTCAACCAATCGCTGACGACCCGATTTGTTGTCAGGTTTGTTGATATAAATCGTCCCTGATTCGTATTTCAAATCACCACCAATTTCGGTTCTGCCACGTTTAGCAAGTTCTTTTTGAGGAATAAAGGTAATAGAGTCGATTTTATTCAATTTGACGCTAAATTCCCCATAATTAAAGGATAAGTCTTTTCCTCTAAATCTAAAATTACCAGTCTTCAACTCTCCACTAATCCCGAAGTTTCGGTCTTTGTTTACCTTAATGAGATTATCGTAAGGTGCCATGAATACATTGAGCGAATCAGACAAATAAAACTGCTTTACACCTCTAATAATCAATTGATTATCTTTTAAACTCAAGGTAGCATTTGCAGTAGTATCTTTACTACTTGTCGCATAAAGCGAAGGGATTAGTAAGTTATCATAATCTCGCTTGGTAGTTTGAACAGACAAATAATGGCTTCCTTTTCTTGAAAGTTTAATCGTTTCCACCTCTGGGTCATATTCAAAGTATCCCTTTTGCATCATGGCCAAAAACACAGGTTTTAGCGTAACTAGGTCTTTGTTGTATGCTTTTGCCAATTCAGAAAGCTTGACAGTAGTTAGATTATTCTTTTTGGCATAATTATTTACTACCACTAATGGATTAAAACTAAACGTTTCTGAAATTTTGTTGAAGCGCTCAGGATTAAAATAATCAAATGACTCAAATAGAGCAGGAACTACATTTTTAGCCACCAAAATATAAAAATCTACTTTGTGGTCACGCAAGCTCCAGCGCATAGCATCGGCAGTAATTTCTAATTTATGATAACTATCAACATAACTCGCTTCTTTAAAGCCTCCTTCGTCTACTTTACTCAATCTCAGATTTTGTTGCAGACGGTCATATACTAATTTTCCTAAAGGATGATAAATAGAGTCATTTTCGGCAAAATATCCTGTAAAAGTTGCTGCGGGGGAAGTTATCAAAGAGTCTCCTACAACAAATCTTCTTCCTGATATTTTGAAGGCTATTTTGCCATCTTTTTTCACAACAATGGTTGTATATTTATCTTGTAAAGAAGAACTCAAAATAGTACTTCCTGATAAAGCAAAACCTCCTTTGTACTCAAAATCAGCAGATTTTTTTAGAGTTGCCTCATTTTTGAAAGACATAAAACGAGGAAAGGTCGATACTACATTTTTAGGACGTTTTTTGCTCTGAAACTCAAAGACACCCTTGATAGGATTGATTAATTTATCGGCATAAGTCAAAGTCGACGACTCTGCTTTGAGCCTTGGATTACGAATATCCATACTGAAATTGTCCAGCACGGCAAAAGCCTGTGGCAAACCAACTGTCTCCCAAGTAAATTTTCCACCAGTACCAAGCAATACTCCATCTTTGATACCCAATGTAGCATTAGTCCCTATCAAAGTTGCCGAATCGCTGGCTGTAACAATAGAAAGATTGATTGTCTTGAAAACAATCGCTGGACCAGGGTTGATAAACAATGGAGCTGTTTCTTCAACCGGCGCAGGGGTTGTGCCATTGTTGCTTGGTGTGGGAGGGGCATCGTCCCAGCCATCGTTATTTGAAGGAGCAACAGAAGCAGTATTATTGTTGGTTGGCGTGGTAGTTGTATTTGAAAGCTCTACTTTTTGGTCATTAAACTGAAAACTAATACTACCATCCAACACATACAAGCGATTGTAATTGGTATAATACACAGCCTTATTACCAAACAACAATTTCGTAATTTCTATCAAGCGAAGTGTTGTTTTAGTATCGTTGCTCTCTACAGATTTGCGTAGCGTTTCGAGAAAAGCATCTAGCGTAGTGCCTGAGAGTTGACTAGTATTTGAGCCTGTCACAAAAACATCAAATAGGTTCGAAAAATGGGGAGGTTTATATCCTTTTTTGAACATAAAATTAGAAAGGCTCGCTATCTTGGTCTTTTGTGGGCTACCCAGTTTTTCGGAGTTCCATAGTTTTTCAAAGCCCTTGGCTATATTTTCGGCTTGTGGATTACCCGATACACTCAGCACATTTTGGGCATCAGCCAAAAATTCCTCTGGCTTATCTGATAGTTTTAGACCTTGACCATAGGATTTTATGGTAAAAAGTAAGCCCAGAACTAACAAAAAGTAAATTTTGAGTTTCATGGATAGTATTTTTTAGTGTTAGAGTGATTTGGAGGAATTTCTCCGAAACCATAGGTTGTTCTGGTAAAAATAACGACTTTTTCGCAAAGGTATTGCCAAGTCCGAGGATTACACAGCTTTTCGCTAAAGGACTTTGTCTTGTGATGAAAAAGGGACTTTTCGTCGAATTTTAATTACCTTCTCTTCTGAAAAAGCTAATTTTGGTAAAGTTTTTTAGCTCAAACTGAGGTAGCTCAGCTTGTGAGTTGCGAAACCTTCTTTTATCAAAGACAAAAAACAGATACTTTCGGTTGTATCGAAAGCCCGAAACCAAAACATAATTTATCATTCATTTTAATATTACACTTCATGAAAAAATTAGTAAGCCTTGTGTGCTTTCTTTGCTGGGCATTGGTGAGCCTTGGTCAAAACAGCGATAAACCCTATGTGGTTATGGTTTCATTTGACGGATTCCGTCATGACTATGTTCAGAAATACCCTGTAAAACACATCAAAAGTTTTATCAAAAAAGGTGCTGCCGCCGAAGTGATGCTTCCTTCGTATCCGAGCAAAACCTTTCCCAATCATTATACTTTAGTGACGGGCTTGTATCCAGACCATCACGGTTTGATTGATAATACTTTTTATGATGCGGGTCGCGATACCTTTTATTCAATTCGTCAGCGTGATAAAGTAGAAGACCCTTATTACTACGGAGGTTTGCCTATTTGGCAATTAGTTCAACAAAATGGGATGAAGGCAGCCTCATATTTCTGGGTAGGTTCCGAAGCTCCAATTGGTGGTCAATACCCAAGCTATTATCATCGTTTCGACGACAAAGTACCGCACCCTAAGCGTGTTCAGGCGGTGTTTGATTGGTTGAATCTACCCGAAGCTGAGCGTCCACACCTGATTACAATTTATTTTTCAATGGTCGATACGCAAGGACATGAATATGGTCCTAATGCACCTGAAACCGAAGCTGCTGTAATGGAAGCAGACAGCTTGGTAGGCATGTTGATGAATGGTTTGAAACAAATCAAATTACCAGTAAATGTTATCCTTACAGCCGACCACGGTATGTACGAAATGCAAAATCGTCCAGAGACGTTTATCATTGCCGATGATTTCTTGGAAGGATTAAATAAACAAGATTTCCTTTTTGTAAATAATAGCACACACGGCAATATTTTCTTGAAAAATAAAGACAAAGCTGACGAAATATTCAATGCAATAGCAGCAAAAGAGAAGCATTTCAAGATTTATAAAAAAGCAGATATTCCAGAAAAACTACATTTCAATACCAACGCTCGTATTGGTGATATGCTATTGGTAGTAGAGCCTGGTTATGGTTTTTACAACAAAGAATCTCTCGCTAAAAAACCAGAAAAACGTAAAGTTTGGGGCGTACACGGATTCGACCCAACAGCTTGTCCAGAAATGGGAGCGATTTTCTATGCTAACGGTCCAAATATCAAGAAAGGAGTAAAAATTCCTACCTTCCAAAATATTCATGTATATCCATTTATTGCACAGCTTTTAGGCATTAGTACCCCTCCAATCGACGGAGATCCTAAAGTTTTACAAGGGATAATTAAGAAATAAGTGTTGCGATTTTTGTAGAGAGACGATGGTGTCTTTCTCTTTATTAAGGTTCTGTATTGGTAGATTCAGTTTTCTACTAATGCAGAGCCTTTTTATTTTCAGACCACTAATATTCTTTGATAATAAAAGGCGCTAACGTTCGTTCGAATTCAAATCATTGTATTCTATACATTCACAAAAATAGTTTATGAAAACACTTATTGTTGAAGGAGGAGGCATGAGAGGCGTGTACTCTGCGGGCGTTCTTCAAGCATTTCAAGAGCAGGGTTATAATCCATATAGTCTGTACATCGGCATTTCTGCGGGCTCCTGTAATATTTCTTCCTTTCTGGCTCAACAACAACATCGAGATTATAGGTCATACTCTTGGCTGATGAGTAGCAAAAATTTCATTTCTTTCAAAAATGTATTACAAGGCAAAAGCTTTATGAATCTGGACTGGTTATGGGAGGTTAATCAGAAATACAATCCAATTGATGTTGAAGGCGCATTTTCTTATTTGAGTCAAAATAGTAAGAAGTTTCTTGCGGTAGTTTCTAATTTAGAAATTGGTTTACCAGACTATGTTCAACCAACATTAGGCAATTGGATGGAAGTGCTGAAGGCCTCTTGTGCCATTCCTGTCTTTTATAAAAATAAGATTTTGATAGATGGAATCCAATATGTAGATGGAGGACTTACAGACCCACTTCCGATTAAAAAAGCTATTGAAATGGGCTCAACCGAAATTTTGGTCATACGTAGTCAAGAGTTTTCTTATGTAAAAAAACAAAGTTTTAAAACCATTATTGGCAGTAAGTTCTTTGCAAAGCATAAAGCCCTCAAGGAATTAATGTTAAGTCACCCTACTGTTTACAATGCGCAAGTTGAAGCATTAAGAGCCAACTATCAGAATATTAAAATACATGAAATTTGTCCGAAAGACTTAAAAATGGGCGGGCTGACAAAAGATAAATCTTTAATTGAATATACTTATCAACAAGGTATCAACGACGGAATGAAGTATTTACTAGAGCAAAAAGCTATATAATTATCATACGTTGTATTATAAAATCATATTTTTATTTGGGTAACCGACTTGGAGACGTAAAGCATTGCATTTCTACCATTTTATATACCGAAACATAAGTCATTCCGACTTTAGTGATTGAGCGCATGAGTGATTATTTTAAAATTTGTATTCTAGCTGTAGAGACGCAATGATTGCGTCTTAAGCCAAGTCATATCTAGCAAAGTTTTATCAAAAAAGGCGTTCGAAAAACTAATTTCGAACGCCTTTTTGATATATAATATATTTCAAAATGACACCTTTTAGACGCAAAGCATTGCGTCTCTACTAGCTAAAAATAGTCACTCAATTACTAAACCCATATTCATTGCAAACCTACTGATTATCAGTACTTAACTAGCAACAAATAAAAGATATTGAACTTGGAATAACGGATTACGGAAATATAGAAAAACCTTCTCTTGGAAAAAATAAAATAGTACTTCCGAAATCCAACATCTGCAATCTGAAATAACCAATTACTCTCTTTCAAAAACAACTGATGCCCAGTTATTCTTGGTATCAAAAAAGGTCTTTTTCAAACCCGCTTCGTTAGCTACTTGCTCAATATCTGCGATGTCATGCTCATAAAAACCACTTACTACCAAATAAGCTTTTGGCAACATAAACGTCACATATTTCGGAATATCACGCATTAAAATATTACGATTGATATTTGCCAACACGATGTCATACAAATCCGCAGGTTCGTCGTCGATTGTTCCTTGTCTTACCACTACACCTTCACAATGGTTCAACTCCACATTCTCACGTGAATTTTCGGCAGCCCATTCTTCAATATCAAAAGCTGACACATAGCTAGCACCTAGTTTGGCTGCCATAATTGCCAAAATACCCGTTCCACAACCCACATCAAGTACTTTTTTGCCTTGGTGCTCATCTGCCAATTGTGAGCCTTGAATACCCAAAACCATCGAAGTAGTTTCGTGGTGACCCGTACCAAATGACATTTTAGGATTAATGACAATATCAAAACGATGTTGGTCGTCTGGTTCGTGGAAACTCGCACGCACACGCACCAAACCATTTACACTGATAGGTTCGTAGCTTTTTTCCCACTCCTCATTCCAGTTTTTCTTTTCGAGCGTGCTGTAGCTATAACTAATAGGAGTCATGGCTAAGTATCTTTCCATGATTTCGTCTACAGCTTCTTCCGAAAACAAATCTTCAGTAACATAGGCATTCAAGCCATAGCTTTCTTCGGTAAAAGTTTCGAAACCGATTTCGCCAAGCTCGGCCATAAAAATATCTGCAAATTCTGGATTTACAGTGAGTTTCAGTTCTATATAGTTCATTACGATATGATGAAAATACGTCTGATTTGACGTTTCAATTTTTTACAAAGGTAGTGGTTTTTAGAAAATCGCAGATGCTCCAAAGCCTATTACAACAAAAAAGCCTCCCGAAGGAGGCTATTCTCAAATTTCATGCTCGTTATTACGCTACTTGGTCAAGCTTGAGGCGAAGAGTTTCAACACCACGGTGAATATTGTTATTCACCGATTGATAGTTAATACCCATCTTTTCGGCAATTTCCTGGTTCCCCATTTTATCGAAGTAACGCATTTTGAGTGTTTCCCAAACACGTGGTGACAAGTCTTGTACAGCTTTTTCCAAACGTTGGAAAGTTGCTTCACGCTCATCGCTATCGTGCTGATAGTAAAAGGCATCCTTTTCGAATTCATACGTCAGCTCTGGTGAATCATCGAAAGAATAACTATTGCGTGATTCGGCCACACGACGTACTAGCTCATGCCTAAGAGAGGTTTTAAGGTAAGGTTCTATATTGTCAGTGTCCGAAAGGAACGTCCTACGATTCCAAAGGTTAAGGAATAAATCATGAACTGCATCCATTACCTGCTCGGTATCCATCGAGATTTTGTTGCCATAGCGAATCAAAACCTTGTAGTACTTCAAATACACCAACTGAAACGCATGGGCATCACCAGACTTAAACTGTTGCCATAAGGTAAGGTTTTCGTGAGCAGTTAATTTTTTCATAGGACAATAATTTTACACAAGGGACACAACAAGTTCTAGTTTAGTAATATATCACATATAAAAATTTTCGATTATACTATTTTGTCGTATATACCCAAAACCAGTATTATAATTTCGACTTTTTACTAAATAATTTTAAATAGAATAAAACGAAGATATTTTGGTAAGATTTCTTTACAAAATGACTAAAAAAAAATGAATAAAACTTTTCGTTAATTAGTAGTTTCTGATACTATATTGGCATATATATAGTATTTTTATAAAATATATCAATAATTTACTCACAATGAAGCCTCTTTTTCGTAAAGTTCAGGTAGGGCCAGAGCAATCTTTTAGCATACGCCAAGATGCAGTGCCTTATTTCTATAGTCACTGGCATTATCACCCCGAAATCGAAATTGTACATATCCTAAATGGTACAGGAATGTTATTGGTTGGCGATGGTGTGAGTAATTATCGTGAAGATGATTTGATTATTGTTGGCGCTAATGCACCGCATTTTTTTAGAAGCGACCCGCAATATTTTGAGCAAAGTATGGATTTACTTTCCAAATCGAATGTGATTCACTTTGATCCCAATTTTTTGGGCGAAACTTTCATGAAATTACCTGAGGCGGTAAGTTTGAGCGATTTATTTTCGAGAATTCGAAAAGGAATGATGATTCGGGGCGAAGCTCGTGACCAAGCAGGTGTACTGATTGACCAAATGCGACAGTCGTCGGGTATCGACCGTGTGATTTTACTGCTAAAAGTCCTTAAAATATTTGCTGGAGCTACTGATTACACTTACGTTTCTCAAACTGAAGGCACGGCCAGTTTGGACGAACAGAATACCAAACGTATTGACCAGATTTTTTCTTTTTCTCTCAATAATTTTACGAGAGATATTACTTTGCAGGAAGTGGCAGAAGTAGCCAATATTAGTGTCAATTCTTTTTGTAGATATTTCAAAACGCATACTCGCAAAACTTATTTCCAGTTTTTGCTAGAACTGCGTATTGGTCATGCCTGTAAACTATTGGCAGAAGAAAAACTAAGTATATCCCAAATCGCCTATGAAAGTGGGTTCAATAATCTATCGCACTTCAATCGTACTTTCAAAAGTATCATGAAAATGCGCCCTAATGAATATCAGCAGTTGTATAAGGTGTAGGAGGAATGACGAATTGAGAATGAGTGAATTGTGAATTTATTAGTATTTCTCAGTTTACTTTATACACTTTGATAGTTAAAATATAAACTTGTATATCTGTCAAAAATTTAACTTTAGCCTCGTATTCAAATTTCTGACATTCACAATTCACTCATTCAAAATTCACAATTAATAGTTATCCCGCCCAATTTTCTCTATCTAGGCTTCGGTATTGGATAGCTTCGGCGATGTGTTCGGTTTGGATGTTTTCGGTACCTGCCAAATCGGCAATCGTACGTGCTACACGCAAAATACGGTCGTAGGCACGCGCAGAAAGTTGGAGTTTTTCCATAGCTCGCTTGAGCAACAAAACGCCTACAGGTTCAAGCACACAAACTTCCTTTACCATTTGCGATGGCATCATCGCATTTGAATGTATTGCAGGATAATCTTTAAAACGCTCGGTTTGTATCGTTCTGGCCTTGATTACTCTTGCTCTTATCTCTTCGCTAGTTTCAGTTTTGCGAGTAGACGATAGTTGGTCAAAATTGACAGGCGTTACCTCCACGTGTAAATCGATACGGTCGAGGAGTGGACCTGAGATTTTATTCAAATATTTTTGTACTGTTCCCGGAGGACAACTACATTCTTTTTCGGGATGATTATAGTAGCCACAGGGACAAGGATTCATACTTGCTATCAACATAAAATTAGACGGAAACTCGACCGCCCATCTTGCTCTCGAAATACTTACTTTTCTTTCTTCCAAAGGTTGACGCATTACCTCTAATGCAGACTTTTTGAATTCGGGTAATTCATCCAAAAACAAAACGCCATTATGTGCTAGCGATATTTCACCGGGCTGGGGATTTGAGCCTCCACCCACCAAAGCGGCATCCGAAATGGTATGATGAGGCGAACGATACGGTCGAGTAGAAATCAGGGTAGCTTTTGTACCTAGCTTACCAGCCACCGAATGAATCTTGGTCGTTTCGAGAGCTTCTTGTAAAGTGAGTGGAGGCAAAATCGTTGGCAGACGTTTGGCTAGCATAGTTTTCCCTGCTCCAGGAGGTCCAATCATAATGGCATTATGACCACCAGCAGCGGCTATCTCAAGCGCACGTTTGATATTTTCTTGCCCTTGTACATGCGAGAAATCGACATCGTAATCATTTTGAGAATGAAAAAATATGTCTCTCGTATCTGTTATAGTAGGTTTTATTTCAAGGCTTCCTTTCAAAAAACCGATAGCTTCACCGATATTTTTAACCCCTATAATATCCAGATTATTCACAATCGAGGCTTCTGAGGCATTTTCGACAGGTAAAATAAAACCTTTATATCCTTGCTTACGTGCTTCAATAGCAATTGGCAAAACACCTTTAATCGGTCGTAAAGCGCCATCCAATGCCAATTCACCCATAATGACATAATCTTCCAAGACAGGTAAATGTGCTTGTTCGGAGGCATGAATTACGCCCAAAGCAATCGGTAAATCGTACGCAGAGCCTTCTTTTCGAATATCAGCAGGTGCCAAATTTACCACCACCTTGGTCCGTGGAAAAAAATAGCCTGTTTGTTTAATAGCAGATTCGACTCGGTGAGCAGATTCTTTCACGGCTCCATCAGGTAGACCCACGATAAAAAATCCTTGTCCTTGACCTTCACTTACCTCAACGGTAATAATAGTAGCATCTACGCCATGAACGGCGCTTCCATAAGTTTTAGCAAGCATGATTAAAATGTTAGGTAAAGTGATAGATGTATATATGAGTGTTGAGTTCTGAGTATAAATTTATGATAAGTATTAATTCTTAATACGCTTTAGGCGTTAGGCAAAAAAACTTTACTTATTCTGAAAAATACTTTTTAACTTTTAGCCTATGGCATAAAGCCTGTAGCTTAATGCGGGTAAAACTAAGTTAATTTTGCCCACTAAATTTCATATCATTAATTCATCAAACTTAATTTCACACGATTACTTGTTCATTTAGTTATTGAGTGGATTGTGATTGAGTGATTATTTCTAAAAGACCACAATACAGAGGAAACTATATCTTTTTACAGATAAAAATTAATAAAAAATCACTCATTCAATCACTCAATTATTCTTTCGACCAATGTACAATGATTTTCGAGTACGGTTAATTCTATTTCTCGGCCTACAGGCATAGCCCAGTTTTCGGGTTCGTGCCCGACTGGAAAACCATAGGAGCGAGGATATTCATATTCAGTAACGGCTTCTTCGACGATTTCATAAGCTGTTTTTCCATAGATAGAAGGGTCGTCAGATAGATTAGAAAAATGTCCTACTATCAAACCTGCTAGTTCGGCCAACTGCCCAGTACGCTTAAGCTGAATCATCATGCGGTCGAGTGCGTAATGATATTCTCCAACATCTTCTAGAAATAGAATTTTACCGCTTAAGTTCACCTCCGACCTAGAACCTATCAAATGCACCATCAACGCCAAATTACCCCCAACTAACTGCCCTTGTGCTTTTCCTTTATGATTCATAGGATGGCTTGGTACCTGATAAGATACAGGTTTCCCAAATAACACGTCTTTGAGTGATTCCAAACTTTGTGCTCCACCTTCTTGCAAAAACAATTTAGGCATTACACCATGGATACTTTCGACACCCAAACAAAAAGCATGACAAAGCACCGCCGTAATATCAGAAAAACCAATCAACCATTTTGGGTTTTCTAAAAAATCATCAAAATTGATTTGGTCTAAAATTCTAGCACTTCCATAACCTCCTCTTGCCGAAAAAATCGCTTTGATGGATGGATTATCTAACATTTGTTGAAAATCTCTCGCACGAACTTCATCGGTTGCTGCATATTGATTATAGCTTGTTTTCAATGACTCCCCCAAAACAACCTTGAGTTCCCATTCTGTTTCCATATAAGCAATTGCTGCTTCTAAATCTTCAAAAGCGACTTTCCACGCCAATGCCAATACTCCTACGGTATCGCCTTTTTTCAAAAATGGAGGTTTTTGCATCTAATTATTCAATCTAAATTTTACCGTTTACACAAGATGTAAATTTACAAAATTCTAAAGAGATACAAATATTTACTCTTCAGGAAACAATTCGCTGGCCAATGGCACTGGATTTGTCTCTGATAATTTACTCAAATCCAAGACTACGTGACCACTACTATCTATTTCACCAAACATTGAAACAAACTTTTGTCCAAATATTACCTCCTCGGCATGATATGAGCTACGAGAATGAACTGTCTGATTGAAGGTATCTTCGGTTCCTTTTATCAAAATCAAAAACTCTGCATGTTTTTCAAGAAGCTCTTCTTGACTCATACCAAACAACGGGCTTTCATCGGTAATAGGATGAACGATTGTCCAACTGCCAGGAAAGAAATTTACTTGACTACGCTCCAAATGCAAGCGATTATAAGAGCGTGTTTTTCTGCCATGTTCATCTTTTTGAAGCATCGATAAATTAACTTCTACCGACAAATCAATTATTTGGTTATCTCGAGCGTTTACGATACGAAACATCAAACCTGTCATATCCAAATAGGGTGCTACAACAGCTTTATCAGAGTATAAAATATGAGCAATAGGACGAGAAAAACGTCCATACAATAACCCCGTAGCAATCGCAAAGCCCATTAGTCCCAACAGCGACTCTAACGATGCGACGGTACTCATCAATAAGCCTGTTGGGGCAATACGTCCGTAACCAACCGTGGTAAGAGTTTGGGCTGAAAAGAAAAAAGCATCCATAAATCGCATAGTAGGCGTGCTCATGTCAGCTCCTTGAAGGTGCTCCATTCCGATGACATTATACAGTCCTGCGAATAGCAGATTGACCACCATAAAATACACAACCACTATCATAAAAAATTGAGGCCATGTACATGTAATCAGTTCATGATATATATTGATACGGTCGAGAATAGAAGAGCCAACCCTTTTGACATTAAAACTTCCGTCTCGATTGACCAATCGTTGGGCTTCGCCTACTTGTTTGCCAAAACCAAGTTCTTGTCTACTTTCTTCCTGTTTGAGGTATTTATCGTTTTTATAGCGTAATAAAGCCATATATGTGTATGTTGGAAAGGGATTTTTATAGCTAACATATTTTGAAGTCCAAATCGTTTCGTAATTTTAGAGAAGACCCTTGTAACCTTCAAAACCCTATAATACTTTTTTTTTCTTCAACGAATTTCAATAACTTCCGAATAGGTTCCTACCTCAGAGCATCATAAATATTTACCAATAAACAATTTAACAAATATTATCCAATGAACTCACGTCGTGACTTTCTCAAAACGTTTGCTGCTGCCAGCGGTGTAATGGCTCTTGCGCCAGATATGTTAGCTGCTTCTGAAGCTAGCAAAAAACTTTTCTTCGAAATTTCTTTGGCCGAGTGGTCTTTGCACAAAGCGATTTTTGGTGGACAAATGACCAACCTCGATTTTCCTGTAAAAGCTCGTAAAGATTTTGGTATCGGTATTGTAGAATACGTAAATACTTGCTTTAAGTCATCTACCAAAGATTTTAAAGAAAATGGGAAAGATAGCGCTTACTTGAAAGAATTGTTGATGCGTTGCAACGATAACGGAGTCAAAAATCACCTAATCATGTGCGATGCCGAAGGCGACATGGGGGATTCGGATGAAAAGAAAAGATTACAAACGGTAGATAATCATAAAAAATGGGTAGAAGCTGCTAAATTTTTGGGCTGTAAAACCATTCGTGTAAATGCAGGAGGTAAAGGCTCTGCCGAAGAAGTAGCAAAAAATGCAGCCGACGGCTTGGCTAAACTTAGTGAGTTTGCAGCTACGATGAAGATTAATGTTATTGTAGAAAACCACGGAGGATATTCGTCAAATGGTGAATGGCTTACTGGCGTTATGAAGGCCGTAAACATGAAAAACTGCGGTACATTGCCAGACTTTGGTAATTTCTGTATCAAGCGTGATGCTGCCAACTGGAGAACTTGCATAGAAGAATACGACCGTTATAAAGGTGTAAAAGAATTGATGCCTTTTGCCAAAGGAGTAAGCGCCAAAAGTAATGTTTTTGATGCCGATGGCAATGAACGCAATATGGATTACGTTCGTTTGATGAAAATTGTCAAAGAAGCTGGCTTTAAAGGTATCGTAGGTATCGAATTTGAAGGTGAAGAGCTGAGCGAAGACGAAGGAATTAAGGCTACATTAAAATTACTCCAAAAAGTGGGAGGAATCTTGAGTTAAGCCTGTAACTTTGTAGTTAGCAAACTGGATACCAGCAGTTTTATCAAATATAAACTACATTTTACTTAGGATATGAAAAAGTTCTTGTTAGCAATACTTTGCTTACTCTTTGTCCAATATACCAATGCTCAAGATACGGCTACAAAGCCCAAAATCAAGTGGATGACCCTTGAGCAAGCTTTTCAGGCTATTCAGAAAGAGCCTCGCAAAATCGTTGTCGATGTGTACACAGGCTGGTGTGGATGGTGTAAAGTAATGGATCAAAAAACCTTTACTGACCCCAAAGTTATTGAGTATATCAATCAAAAATATTACGCCGTAAAACTCGACGCCGAGCAGAAAGACGATATTACGATTGGAACGCAAAAGTATATTTGGCAAAACGGTTATAACCAAGCAGGCGTGCAATTGTTACAAGGAAAAATGTCGTTTCCTACGATTGTGTATCTGGACGAGAAATTCAATATGATTCAGCCAGTGCCAGGCTATCAGGATGCAAAACAGTTTCACCAAATTATTACCTACTTTGGTGACGACCACTACAAAAAAGGTGAATGGGATAAATTTCAAAAAGATGTTTACCCTAAGCAATACGGTAGCACAAAATAAATCAGCATAATCATTTAATTGGGCAAAAAGCTTCAGTAGATTTTTGAAGTTTTTTGCCTTTTTAAATAAGAATCTAGCTTTAATTGTCCATAAAAATTACCTTTACCTAATGTTATAAGGTAAATAATAACCAAACCATACACATACTAAATTTTGATTGCTAAGCATTTACTACACAAGGTTTTTTTTGTAAATTTCGATAAATACATATTCCAATAAACGGAGTAAGAGTAGCTTCACATAGCCTTAAATTGCTTTTCTTTGGGAATCAATTATTTGTACGATAAATTAGGAGAGTATAGTCATTTGTATAAAATTGTAGTCAACATTCTAAAAACTACCATCGCCCTTTCGTAGCCAATTTTGAATTCTTACTTTAGATTGCATGCTATTCTTGTGTGAACTATTGCCATTTCGTTTTAATTGATTCTATTGGGTGTCCACTCTTAGCAAATTTTGTTTAACATAACATGATGAAAAAAAGTTTTTTGAGTCTGCTTGCCGTAGTATTACTCATTGGTACCGCTGCCTATAACCCTATCAAAGACGAAACCGACGAATTAGAAGAAATCTTTCGCCAAATCAATACCGAAGTTTTGTCAAATGGGAAAGCTTACGAAACGCTAGGACAAGCTTGCAAAACCATTGGTCATCGCCTTACTGGCAGTAGCAATGGTAAAAAAGCGGAAGAATATGCACACGCATTACTAAAATCCTACGGTTTTAGCGATGTCAAATACCAACCATTTCAGGTAGAAGCATGGTCACGCGATACCGTTACGTTAGCGATTGCGCCACGTAAAAGCGATAATTTCCGTGATGTCGAAGTCGTTTCGTTAGCCATGACTCCTGTGGAGGCAAAAGTTACGTCTGAAATAGTTGACGTTGGTAATGGTTTAGAAGGTGATTTTCAAGCAGTGAAAGATAAGCTATCTGGCAAAATTGCCCTTGTCAACATTGGTTTGTTAGCACCTATCAAAGGTCCACGTAATTTGCACCGTTCCGAGAAAACTGCCCTAGCTATGCAATATGGTGCTGTTGGGGTCATTTTTGTGAATACGGTAAAAGGGAATGTCCTATTGACAGGTACTGCCTCTGTAACAGGAAGTTTGATTGAAATCCCAGCCGTTTGTGTATCGCTCGAAAGTGGTATGGAACTTCGTGCGTGGTTGAGTCAAGAACCAAATTTGGTAGCGATGATTGACATGAAAAACTTTAGTCGCATGATTAAAGCTCGCAATGTGATTGCAACGCTCAAAGGTAGTAGCAAACGCCATCAAGATGAAAAAATTGTCATTGGTGGTCACCTCGACTCATGGGATTTGGCACATGGTGCATTAGATAATGGCATCGGGTCTTTCTCAATTTTGGATATTGCTCGTACCTTCCAAGCACTGAAACTTAAACCTAAAAGAACGATCGAGTTTGTGATGTTTATGGGTGAAGAAGAAGGTCTACTAGGCTCAAAAGCCATGATTGAAAAGCTCAACAAAAGCAATGCAATCAACAAAGTGGCTTTTATGTTCAACCTTGATATGGCAAACAACGCCAATGGATTCAATACATCGGGGCGTGACGAAATGGTACCTCTATTTACAAGATTTGGGCAGGTCATTCAGAAAGTTGAACCTTCTTACAAAAATACAGTCATCAATCAAGCAGGCTTGCACTCCGACCACCAAACATTTATGCTTGAAGGTATTCCTACGGCGTCGCCAATTGGTAGTATTGCACCAGAAGCTATTGGTTGCTATCATGCCAATTGTGACAAATTTGATTTGATTAAAAAGGATGAAATCAATAATACCGTTCGTTACACAGCTATGATGTTATATGCGATGGCAAATGCAGAAGAAATTCCTGCCAAAAAGATGGATTATTACTCAACACGAGATTTTTTCATTAAGCAAAATCTTCGCAAAGAACTAGAACTTGGTCGTGAATGGAAATGGGGCGCTAGCGAATAACAATATTTCATAAAAGTTGGGGCTAGGTTAGCAAAACCTCCTTCGCCGAACTCCAACTTTTATGGTTTCAAATCATACGAATAAAAAGGATTTTTAAGTTTATAAATTGACCACTCACTAAAATATGCTGATTATCAAAAGCATAATGTATCAATCTGGCAACTTTTATGTAATTTTATAGTATATGTCATATTGATAGGTACTTACAATACCTGAGTAATTTAAAATTATTTGTAATTTTGGGAGCTTAAATTTGCGGTTGGCACACCAAAGTAAACTGACCGAGGTAGCGACCATCTATTACTTGATTATCCTGTCTTTGCGACTAGCATAATCCCTAACTTATCCTTACTGAATATTATTAATCCTTAACCCGTTTAAGCGTATGGCATTTTTTGATCATAATATCGAACTAAAGGATGATAAGCCTTCTAATATTATCAAAGTCATAGGCGTTGGTGGTGGCGGTAGCAATGCTGTTCGTCACATGTATGAAATGAAAATTCAGGATGTTGATTTCGTGGTTTGTAATACCGATTTACAAGCCTTGAATGATAATTCTGTGCCTACAAAACTTCAGTTAGGAGCCATTCTTACCGAAGGTCTTGGAGCGGGTACCGAACCAGAACAAGGTAGATTAGCCGCCGAAGAAAGTGCAGCTCAGATTACAGCGTTGTTGGAAGGTGGCACCAAGATGGTATTTATCACCGCAGGTATGGGTGGTGGTACAGGTACTGGGGCAGCACCTGTTATTGCTAAGGTTGCCAAAAGTCTTGATATTCTTACGGTTGCTATTGTTACTGCTCCTTACTCGTGGGAAGGAACAGAAAAAATCGATGCTGCTATGCGTGGTATTGAGGAACTACAACGTACTTGTGATACAGTTTTGGTAGTACTTAACGATAAATTACTTGAGATTTATGAAGATCTAAATATACTCGAAGCATTTGAACACGCTGATGATGTATTGGCCAATGCCGCCAAATCAGTAGCTGAAGTAATTACCAAGTCTGGTAAAATCAACGCCGACTTTAAGGATGTTAAAAAAGTACTTAGCAACGCTGGTCAAGCGGTAATGAGTACAGCTTCAGCTAAAGGACAAAATCGTGCATCAGAAGTAATCAAAAGTGCCCTCGATTCGCCGTTGCTTAACAACAAAGACATCAAAGGTGCAAAACGTATCCTTGTAACTGTAGCTACTAGTAAAGCAAAAGTTATGGGCGTGAAAGAACAACAAATTATCACAGACTATATCATGCGAGAAATCGGCGAAGCTCCTGCTGGTTTCAAACTTGGTTTTATCCTAGATGATGATTTGGACGAAGAAATGCGTGTAACGGTTATCGCCGCAGGATTTGACTTGGGCGACGATGCTCCACTACCTGTCAATGGTAAAAATGGTGAAGAAAAAGAGCATATTGTGGCTCCTAAACCTAAGCCTACTACCATTAAAGACCTTGTTGATAGACCGTTATCGCCAAAACCTGTAGGTAATTTCAACAACCCACAAAGAGTGCCTGTTCCTCAACCCCAGCCTCAACCTCAACCACCTGTAGTGGTTTATGAAGAAGAGGATGTTTATGAAGAAGAGGAAGAAAGAACGGAACATAAACCAACGTTTTATTACAAGCATGAAGATGACACGCTTCGTATTAGACGTATGATAGATAGTTTTTGTCAAAAAATACCTAATGAAACAGACCTTGAGACTCCTGCTTATTTAAGACACAAAGTGCCTTTGATAGATATAAGTCAAGTTCCTGAAGTTGAGTTATTTGACCAGCCATTGTACGAATAAAAAAAAGGGTATCGGAATCGATACCCTTTTTTGATATAATCACCTGAATAATTGTAATTTAACTTGCAATAGGCTGTACGCTATATACCGTAAGCTAAAAGTTTAAAAGCGTTTCTATTTTGCCTAATGCCTATAGCCTAAAGTGTATTTACACTAATACTCAACACCCTATTTGATTTTGAACACAGCTTTCATATCAAATCTTACCTTGATTTTTTGTACATCTACTGTACTCTCTTGCATTGGAGCCGCATCTGCTGCCATTGCCATTTCACGTTTCATCGCAGCATATACAGGTTGTGGATAATAGCCATTATCGATTTCGTAAATCTCCAAAGCTTCACCCAACTGCTCGCCAATACCCGCTAATAAATAGTTAGCTTTTTCTTTAGCATTTTGAAGAGCCTTGATTTTTACTTGTTTTTTTAGCTCCTCTATTTTCGAATACTCAAAGCGCTCGATATTCGTAGAGAAAATCCCTTTTTCATCAACACGATTCAGAATAGCATCAATTTTTGAAAGATTTGCTAACGCCAAAGTATAAGTTTTACTTTCTAAAAAATTGGTAGGCTTTTTCTTACCCCACCATTCACGATAACCGTTGATACCTCCAACCGTTAAGGCTTCTTTAGATAAACCTGCCTCAGCCACAGCTTTTTGTAATTGCTGTTCTAATACCAAAATATCTACTCGGTTCTTGTTGTCTTTATCTTTGAAATATTCTCTCAAAGTAACCGAAACAAAGATTTTATCTGGCAATACCTCTTCTTCGGCTGTACCAGTCACTTCAATTTTTTTCACAGGGGCTTTATCATTATTTTGTGCTTGCGTAGAAAATAAAACTCCACCAAACATTGCCAAGGCCATCATTAACTTTTTCATAATAGTACAAAGATTTGTTTTTGAAACATCAATTTATGTCTTTACAACGGGCTTTGGATAACTCAAGTATATATTAACAAAAGTTTAACAAATAGCCGAAAAATCAATCGTGAGGCTATTTTTATATTTTTCCTAAGATTTCATCAGCGACTCTTTCACCCGAACGAATGGCGCCATCGATATATCCATTCCAAATTTCGGCAGTTTCTGTACCTGCCCAATGGATATTTTTTATAGGTTCACGAAGGTGTTTTCCCAAGCTTGTCCACGCTCCTGTAGGCATCAGTCCAGCATAGCATCCACCCGAAAATTCTTCTTCTGCCCAAGATTTATCCACATAGAATAGGGGAGTTTGAGCTTCTTTGCCAAAAAATTGGGTAAACTGTTTTAGCACTACTTCCTTACGTTGCTGTTCTGACAAAAGAGAAAAAGCCTTTGCTTGATTTGCTAATACAAATCCCATTATAATTCCTTTTGAGCCATCTTTGGGAGAATTATCAAAAGTTACACTCACGTATCCTTCATCACTTGCAGCTAACCCATTGAGTTCTTTTGATCGCCAAAATGGTTTTTCATATACCGCATAACATTTCCAAACACTCCCCATCGGAATCCGCTGAACCAATTGCTGTCTGTTGGCTGGCAATGCTGGAGAAAACTGTATCTTATGCGTAAGGGTAGGCGGAATTGCCACAACAACCTTGGAAGCATGATAATGAAAATCCTTCCCAATGACTTCAACTCCTTGTTCATCTTGCACGATTGAGTCTACACGATGATTTAAGAGAATCGTATTTTCGGGTAAGTCATCCGCTATTTTGAGGGCTAAAGTTTGTGCTCCACCCAAAATTCGTTCTTCTTGAGCTCCATTTTTTACATTCATCAAGGTATCAAAATCTCTTCCTGATTTAGTATAAAATAAAGCATGAAGCATAGAAACTTCGTTTGGATGCGCTGCCCAAATAGCCTCAGAAGCTATTCCAAAAAGTTTTCGAGCAGTTTTAAAACGCATCTGTTGATTCATCCATGTTTGTAAAGTCATACTATCCCAATGCTGCGCATTCGGCGTATTCCAAGGACTTGAAAGATCCACTGTTTTAGATAACTCATTGATTTTCTTTATCGCAAAATCTAAACTCAGCAACGCAGGAATAGGCAAGGGGGGTATTAATCCTTTATAGTTTTTACGTTTCCCATTCATCATTAAGGTACTTTTTCCTTCATCATAAGTTGGAAATGTGGCTAGTTGATATTCTTTCAACATGGCATAAACTCTATCTTGCGAGGGACCAACCCAAGTTCCACCCATATCCAAATAGAAGTCGTCAAAATGCTCGGTATGTACGCGTCCGCCTACACGAGAGCGGGCTTCGAGAATCTGCACTGTTTTTCCAGCTTGTAGCAAAGCTTTGGCGGCAGTAAGTCCCGCAAAACCTGCTCCAACAATTATGACATCTGTGGAGTTATTCATGAAAAGAAAGTTTTTATCACAATTGAAATGATATATGGAGACAACAGGTTATGAGGATATATTCATTGTTGTCTTACTCTTTGCTAGTCGATGACAGATGAAACAGTTTTATGATAAAAATCATTTTCCATTCACCTTATAACTATAATTATTTTACGAAAAAATTAGCATTTTCACTGAAATATAGTCATTTTTTGGGCATATTCAAATTTTAGAAAAATTATCAAATCCCATAAATTTTATGTAGCTTTGTCTATAAAGCAAATAGAACTACTCTGGATACTGGATTTGTTATGGAGGAGAAAGGCTTCCATTGATTCGAGCCCAAAAATCCCTTAGTAAAAGATTCAAGCATCAAGAAACTAAACAGAATATGATTTCCAAGAAAGCCAAATACGCTTTAAAAGCTTTAAAAGTACTAGCTCGTGAATATGAGAAAGGTCCTTTGTTGATTGCCAATATTGCTGAATCAGAGCACATTCCAAAGAAATTCTTAGAGGCTATTCTATTGGAACTCAGAAACCATGGCATTTTGCAAAGTCAAAAAGGAAAAGGAGGCGGATACTATCTTAGAATGTCTCCCGATCAAGTAACTTTTGCTAAAATTATCCGCATTATAGATGGTCCAATTTCTCCAACACTTTGTGTCTCTTTGCATTTCTATGGCAAGTGTGACGACTGTGTGAGTGAAGAAGCATGTTCACTTCGTAGTGTGATGGAAAAATGGCGTGATGCAAACCTTACGGTATTGGAAGACACTACCTTGGCTGATTTGATCAAATAAATCAACCAGCATCAGTCATTTCTTATTGAGTGATTTTAGGATTACTCTCCAACTTTTACCAAAAAAGCGGTCGAAAAATAATTTTCGACCGCTTTTTTGGTAATATAACTCGGATTTAGACGCAATCATTGCGTCTCTACTGACGCAAAATAATCAGTCACTCAATAAATTAGAGACGATTCAGCATTACAGAAATTTAGAGCGTTTTTTCCAAGGCTTTTATGATTTTTCCTAAACCTTCTGCATCTACTTCCGAAAAGTCATTGAGCAAATCAGAATCTACGTCCAATACCATTGCCACATTTCCTTCTTGATCAAAAACTGGTAGTACAATCTCCGATTTTGACGCCGAAGAGCAAGCAATATGCCCTGGAAAAGCTTCAACATCAGGTACGATTACCGTTTCTTTTGTGGTATAGCAATGTCCACAAACGCCCTTATTAAAGTTGATGCGCGTACATGCCAAAGGACCTTGGAATGGTCCTAAAACGAGTTGATTTCCTTTGGTTAAATAAAAACCTACCCAGAAAAAACCGAATGCTTCTTTCAGTACTGCTGCAATATTTGCCAAATTGGCTATTAAATCACTTTCGGTACTGATTAGCGCTTCAATCTGTGGGATAACAGCCTCGTATATTTCTTTTCTATCTTTTGTTTCTGGAATAAATAAATTCTCAGCCATTTTGATTTTAATTGTTTGTTGATGTGCCTGATTGGCTTTTGGCTTTGAGCTGTCAGCTTTCAGAACAATGTATTTATTGCCTCCTTGTCCAACCCCTTAGCCCTAAAACTAAACTAATTGCTTAAAATATCTCGCCATCCATGAATCGCCTGCTGGAAGTGTCCATTTCTGTTGGAACTCGGCAACTGTAGCGACAAGCGTATTAACGATAGGAGTTTCAGGCGTAATCTCGCCAGAAGTTACCAATTCTCTGATTTTCAACATCTCAACAGTTTCGATGGTATCTCCTTTAAAATAGGCAATTGAGCGGTCGAAGAAATTGACATTGAGGTGTTGTGTCAACTCCTTAAACCAACGCCCAGAGGCATCAATAGAGCATCCCGAAGCAGCGTTTTGCTGTTCGTCGGCGGCTACAATAATAAATCGATTTTGAATAATCTGAAAAGCTCCCAATAGCGGTGCACCATGTGCTGCCCATTGTTCAATTTGTTGCTGAAGATATTGACCAACAAAAGCTGTTTCGTCAGATGAAAGAAGGCGTTCTGTTTGATAAACCCAAACACGTGCCGAAGGAGATATATTTTCGAATGCTACGTACATAATTGTAATGGCTTTTAGTAAGCTTTGACAAAGATAAAAATAGGGAATCTCTTTGCCAAAGCCTACACCAACAACTACATACTTGCGTCAATGAGTTCCGCTAGGTCATAAACTTTTACGGAGTCTTCTTTTTCTTTATTTTTCACCCCATCCGACATCATGACCATACAAAATGGACAAGCTACAGCAATGGTTTGTGCACCAGTTTCTAGGGCGTCTTCGATGCGTTCTACGTTAATATCCTTATTACCTTTTTCAGGCTCTTTAAACATTTGTGCACCACCCGCACCACAACACAAACCTTTGGTGCGACAACGCTTCATTTCTACCAATTCGGCATCGAGGGCTTCTAATACAGCTCTTGGCGCCTCATAAACCTCATTGGCACGACCCAAATAGCAAGAATCATGATAGGTAATCTTTTTGCCCTTAAAACTACCGCCTTCAGCCATTTTGACTTTACCGTCGTTAATCAATTGTTGCAAATACTCCGAATGATGTAATACCTCATAATTTCCTCCCAGAGCTGGATATTCATTTTTGAGGGTATTGAAGCAATGTGGGCAAGCCGTAACGATTTTCTTGATACCATACCCATCTAGTACTTGGATATTCATCGTCGCTTGCATTTGGAACAAAAATTCATTACCTGCACGCCGTGCTGGGTCGCCAGTACATGATTCTTCAGTACCTAAAACCGCAAATTTGATTCCTACACGATGGAGAATTTTGGCAAAAGCAATCGTAACTTTTTTATATCGGTCATCAAATGACCCTGCACAACCTACCCAAAACAAAATTTCTGGGGTTTCACCTTGCATGGCCATATCAGCCATGGTTGGTACTTTGAATTCTAGCGCTTGTGACATCTGTTGAATATTTTATGGTCGGAAAACCTTTTCGTCTAAAAACTTTTCTGTGCCTTTTTGCACTCCTTCATAATCTTTCGAAAGCACATACGAGGCTATTACGTGGTTGCCTGCATTTGGGAATACTTGTTTCTCCTTTTTCGAAGCATCAACGCCCAATTCATCATACATTTTAAGCATAGCAGGCACTGATACTACTTTATCCTGTTCTTGCTCATTTTTATAATAATAGGCCAAATAAGTTGGGCATTTTACTTTCGCAAAAGTCTCTGGTGTCATCACATGAGTCAAGAAATTTTGTAAAGCAATTAAGCCATCCACATGATAGTGCGTTGACCAATATTTGGCATGAAGCGGATTATAGGGTTTAAAATCTCGTATTTCTGAACCTAAAATAGCGGTAGCTAATTTTTTACCCCAAGGATTATCAAGCGCTGCCGCATTTTTGTCAAATATCTCAATACAAGGCGAATACAATACTATTGCTTTGATTTCTGGATGTCTCGAAGCAAGATATAAGGTTAGCGCTCCACCAAACGACGTTCCTACAACAATAACTTCCTTGCCTAGTTTTTTAGTAATAGCCAAAGCCTTTTCTACCGACTCTAATACTTGGTCTGTTGTAAGGTTTTTCATGGTGCTATCACCCAAATTAATCCCATGCCCAGCGAGACGTGCTAGGTACAAGTTGGCATGGTACTTTTTTGCCAAATTGGTATGAACTGGGTCACCTTCTTCTTGACTTGCCGAAAAACCATGAACATATAAAAGCGCAACATCTGTCGGCTTTTTTTGTAAAGAATCAGCCCAAATAATTCTTGCCTGATTGTCTTCTCTAATACCCTTCACGGCTTTTTCTTCGGCATTTATTTGAGCTTCGAGGGCATTCAAAGAATCGGGAAGACTAAAGCTATAGTCTGTCAAAGTTGGAGCATCAGGTTTGGGTCCCAACAAGTAGAGAATACCACCAAACCCGATGACCCCAAAAAGTATGCTGATGAAGCGACGCATATTATGTTTTGTTTTTTGAGTTAAAAGTTTTTTTGTGAGGCACAAAGTGGCAGAGGCGCATAGGCACAAAGTGAAAGTTAATTTTACAGCTCAAATTTTTTCGAATGAAACAAACACTTTGTGCCTTTGAACCTTATCCCTCTTTCTGCGCCCAATTGAATCGATCTGCTGGCGAGAATTTCCAAGGAGCCTGATTGTTTTCTAAGTTCGAAAACATCGCATTCCATGAGCCTGGAGCATCAGATTCTTCCATGATTTGGTATCGACGCAATTGGAGAATAATCTCTAATGGAGAAATATTAATAGGACATTCTTGTACACAGGCATTACACGTAGTACAAGCGCGTAATTCTTCGGCTGAGATATAATCGCCGTACAACGACTTTCCATCATCCACGAATTGCCCTTTATTTTGCGTCATATTGCGTCCAACCTCTTCTAGACGGTCGCGAGTATCCATCATGATTTTTCGTGGCGACAACGCCTTTCCTGTGAGATTGGCAGGACATTGCGAAGTACAACGACCACATTCAGTGCAAGAATAAGCATCCATCAAGTTTTTCCAAGTCAAATCCTTGATGTCTTTCGCTCCAAAACGACCAATTTCAGCAGGTGCGTCCGAGTCAGGTTGTTCAAGCCCCAGCATGATTTTTACTTCTTGCGTCACCGAGGGCATATTAGCCATTTGTCCTTTAGCTTCCAAGTTTGAAAAATAGGTATTGGGAAACGCCAAGAAAATATGCAAATGTTTTGAATAAGTCACATATACGGCAAAAGCCAAAATCCCCAGAATATGCAACCACCAAGCCAAACGCTCATACGCAATCAAAGCGGTTGTATTCCATCCCTCAAAAATCGGTTTGAGAAATCCACTAAACGCAAAAGTTCCTACAGGATGATAATGCTCAACGCCTCTCGATTGCAAAACACTATCGGCAGCGTTCATGCTCAAAAGAAAAAACATTAAGATAATTTCAGAAAACAAAATCGTATTGGCATCAATTTCTGGAAAACCACTCAACTCGCGGTGACGAGTAGACTGAAGGCGTTCTACTTTGGTGATATTTCTACGAACCAAGAAAATTACACATACGACCAATACCCCAAATGCCATTGTTTCGAAGAAATTAATCAAAAGGGGATAGGTATCACCCAAAATTGGAGCGAATAGACGGTGAGTACCCAAGAGACCGTCTAAGACAATTTCGAGCACCTCGACATTGATTAACAAAAAACCTGCATATACCACAAAGTGCATTAAACCAATCAACGGACGATCAAACATCTTTTGCTGTCCAAAAGCAATTCGTAGCATCATGGCACGACGTTCTTCGGGGCGATCGCTACGGTCTTCGTCACGACCTAGTAAAATCGTGTTGCGAATAGTTTTGATACGTTGTCCGATAAAATACCCTGCCGCAGCTAATGCTAACAGAAATAGAATTTGTTGTACGACTTGCATAGTAAGTTGAGATTATTGTTGATTACTTTTGATAGGGACAAAATCTTGAGAAAACCACTTGATTTTGCCTTAAAAAGCTACCAAATATATTCAATTAATATTTTTTCATGAAAAAACTGCATATTGCAAAGATGGGTAAAATTAAAATAGTATGCAAGCATACTATTTTAATTTTTTTCTATTTTTTTGTAAAAATTTTTATCGATGTAACTTTCTGAAAATCAAACAAAAAGCCCCTAATTTTAAAAATTTCGCAATTTTTTTTCATTTTTTTTGCGAAAACATTTTGGTTTTTAATTTCTGTCTACTAATTTTGCAGTCCCGAAACACACGAACAAAACACGAAAATGTGACGGGAAATCAGAACGGTGAAGTAGCTCAGTTGGTAGAGCATCGGACTGAAAATCCGTGTGTCGGCGGTTCGAGTCCGCCCTTTACCACAAAAACCCTCTCAGATTTATTTCTGAGGGGGTTTTGTGATTTTAGGGGAAAAATGAACGTTTTCTTTCTCTCTACAATAATTGTTACTATATTTTATTTCTAAATCTTATTTATCTCACATCTTAACTCATTTTTAAATGATTGATGTTCGAAGTTCTATTCAAAAACTCAAATCAATTCGACAAGGCACTTCCAAATATGGAAATGCTCCACATAAGCTTATCCTGATCCTGACTATTATCGAGTTAATTGAAAACGGGCACTTTCTAAAGAATGAATTTTACATTGACCCTGACTTTGTAGCACATTTTAGAGAAAACTGGACTCTTTTGGTTGATACAGCACATAGTCCAGACTTCACTCAGCCTTTTTATTATCTTCAAAACGAAAAGCTAGTGGGAGAGCCTTTTTGGAAACTTCATCTCAATTTTGGTTTCACCCTCACAAATCATATCAGAAGCATTAATGTTTTAAAGGAAGTAGTTAAATACGCTTCATTTCAGGAAGACTTTTATCAGTTATTACTAAATTCAGAATTTAGACTTTTAGCTCAACATACTATTCTTGACACCTATTTTACAAAAACGAAGGAACAATTCGTCATCGCCAAACAATTTGGAAAAGGATATATCAACGATTTAGAAGGCTTTTTGTTGAACGAAAAAGAGGCTCCAACTTATGACATTGGCTTCAACTCAATCGATGAAGAAGAAGTTTTTGTAAGAAGTGGTTTATTTCCACGCCTAATCAGAAAGGTTTACTCCTCCACTTGTTGTATGTCAGGAATGAAACTTATCACTGATTTTGGTGGAGATTTAATTGAAGCTGCCCACATCATCCCGTTTAGTATTTCAAAAGATGATAAAGTCACGAATGGATTAGCCCTTTGTCCAAACCTACATACAGCGTTTGATAAAGGTCTTGTAAGTATTGATGACCATTTTAGGATTTTGGTTTCTTCACAAATTAGCGAAAATACAGAACACCCTTACAGTCTGGCACAATTACGTCAAAAAAAGATCATGATGCCATTTGGATCAAAACACTACCCTAATATTGAGAATATTCGTTGGCATCGAGAGCATATCTTTAAAGATTAGAATCTACCACCTCCACCTTCAATTCCTTTCCCAAGCCTAGTGCTACAATTTTGTGAAGGGTTTCTAATTGAATATCGCTTTTACCGTTTTCAATTCTTGAAATATAGTTTCTGGTTGTACCTGCGCTCAAGGCTACTTCTGCTTGGCTAAGACCTGCTTTTTCTCGGGCTTCTTTCAACATAACACCTACAGGTATTGTATCTATGTTCTTGATGAAAAGACTTTGTTCATAAAGCACGTCTGGGTCGAGGCTAGTGGGAACTTCAATACGCTTATTTCTAAAATTTAAGACAGAGGCATGATTCGACCATTCTAATGTTTTTGATTCACTCACTGCCACATGCTTGAATACCTCCCAATCTTTCAGTGCTAGAAGATGTGCGTTAGCGTTTTTATTCCATTGTTGAAAAAATGGCTCGAAATCTATCACTCGTATCTCAGCCGTAGTCCAAACTACAGTGATTTTATAAGGCTCAACTGATACTATCTTAGTAATACGAGGTAATTTATTCATGATGTCGAAATCTATTATTTGATATAGTCCTTCAATAATATTTTTATCCAATCGCAAAATGTTGCCTAATTAGGTAACATCACTCACAATACTAATGAATTTATAAAAACTCTCAACATTAACCCTCTGATTATTTTTGACTTACGCTATTCTGCTATCATGAATCAGAATAATATTTTCACCATAATTCTCATTATCTAAATTTCCCAATACCTATTTATTACCACCATTTTCAACAATTCCTTATATTCTTGGTTAATATTTGATTATATCTTGATAAAATGTACATAGCGCTTCCTTCTTGAATAAAGTAATTTTACATTATACCCATTTATCTTGGGAAACCGTCTTAGGCATCTTAACTATCATTATGTATGAAACACTTCGTCAAATTATACTTTATTACTTTGGGGATGCTTTTGCTGTGTGCGGGTCCTAGCTGGGCACAGAAAATAGCTGCTAATGATGCTTTGAGACAACTTATCGAGATGTATCATGCCGATCGTGGCAACTTACAGCGTTTTTACACGATCGACCATTCTCCTGAGCGTAGAGAACGATTCAAAACCCTAGCTCAGTCTTATCTTACGCAACTACAGCCAATAGACTATAATGCCCTCGATGCTGGCGGGCGTGTGGACTACTTATTGATCAAAAGGGATTGGGAAGATGTCATTTATCAAAGTCAAGAAGAAGCTACCGCCTTTCAGCAGTTGGCAAACTGGTTTCCGTTTGCACAAGTAATTTACGATGCCGAAAAAGCTCGCCGCAGAGGTCTAATGCCAGATTCGCCTAAATTGGCATCGGAACTTAATCAATGTGTGAAACAAATTGTTGGTCTACAAGCCAAATTAAAGGAAACAAAAACCCTTACCAAAGATTTATCTAACCGAGGTAGTCGTATTGCTTTGGGGTTAAAATCTGCCTTAAACTCTGTTTATAGTTTTTATAATGGCTATGACCCGATGTTTACTTGGTGGATGGCAAAACCTTATGCCGAGTTAGATAGCGTCTTAAAGGGCTATTCTTCGGCTTTTCTGAAAGCTACCACCGTAAGTTCTCAAGTCAAAAATGATGCTTCGGGAATTGTAGGTAATCCTATTGGCAAAGAAGAGCTCACGCGTAAACTGAAATTAGAAATGATTCCTTACTCGCCAGAAGAACTGGTGGAGATAGCCAACAAGGAATTTGCTTGGTGCGATGCCGAAATGCTCAAGGCTAGTCGTGAGATGGGTTTTGGCGATAATTGGAAGGCTGCTTTAGAAAAAGTAAAGCAAACGGCCGTTCCGCCTGGACAACAGCCCTCTGCAATGGTCAAATTATATGAGGAATCTATCGCTTTCTTGAAAGACAACCATTTGATTACGATTCCGCCTTTGGCAGAAGAAACTTGGCGATTGTCGATGATGAGTCCTGAACGTCAATTGGTCAATCCTTTCTTCTTAGGCGGTGAAGAGTTTATTGTTTCGTATCCTACCAACACGATGACGCATGACCAAAAAATGATGAGTATGCGTGGTAACAACCCTCATTTTTCGAGAGCTACCGTACATCATGAACTCATTGCTGGACACGGTTTACAATCGTTTATGACACGTAGATACAAAACCTATCGTCATTTCGAAACACCATTTTGGGTAGAAGGCTGGTCATTGTATTGGGAAATGCTGTTATATGATTTGAAATTCCCTCGTTCGGCAGAAGACCGAGTTGGGATGCTATTTTGGCGTATGCACCGCTGTGCTCGTATTATTTTCTCGCTCAATTATCATATTGGCAAATGGTCGCCGCAAGAGTGTATCGACTTTTTGGTAGACCGTGTAGGTCACGAATATGCCAATGCTGAGGGCGAAGTACGCCGTTCGTTTGTAGGAGGTTATGACCCATTATACCAAATCGCCTATATGATTGGAGGCTTACAAATCAGAGCATTGAAAGATGAATTGGTAGGTACGAAAAAAATGACTTATCAACAATTTCATGATCAATTTATGCAGGAGAACAAGCTCCCCATCGAAATGATACGCGCTATCCTTTCTCGCAAACTTTTACCGAAAGATTATCAAACCAACTGGAGATTTTATTCACTTAAATAATAGGAGAATTTGAAGATTTGGAAATTTGAAAATGTGATTACTCATCTTCAAATTTTCAAATCTTCAAATTTTCAAATCAACATACCATGAATCACATTTCAATTATTGGCGGGGGGATTGTAGGATTAAGTTCTGCTTATTATTTGCATGAAGCGGGCTACAAGGTGACGGTATTTGATAAAGGAGATTTATCGGATAACTGTTCTTATGGTAATGCAGGCTATGTATGTCCAAGTCATTTTGTGCCTTTGGCAGCACCTGGGATTATTTGGCAAGGAATCAAATGGATGTTTAATCCTTTGAGTCCTTTTTACGTAAAACCTTCTTTGAATAAAGCATTAATCAATTGGGGTTTCAAATTTATGCAAAGTGCTAATCCTCAACATGTAGAGAATTCGGCAGTGCCTTTGAGAGATATTTCTTTATTGAGTCAAAAACTGTTTGAAGAATGGGAAGCTAGCGCTGCTTTTGACTTTGGCTACGAGCGTAAAGGTATGCTTGAGATTTTCCAAACAGAAGCCGTGGCTGCCCACGCACATCATACCGTCGAAAAAGCACATGAATTAGGTCTTGATGTAAAATATCTTGATAAAGCACAGTTACAGGCATTAGAACCGCAAACGCCCCTCAATGCCATTGGGGGACTTCAGTTTAATTGTGATACTCACGTTTATCCGAACCTTTTAATGAAAAATCTTATCGCAGATTTACAGCAAAAAGGTATCGAAATCAAAACGAATGAAAGTATTACGGGTTTTGAAAAAAAGAATGGAAAAGTCACTCATATCCGTTCCAACAAACAGCAATATGCTACCGATGGAGTAGTGGTAGCGGCTGGTTCTTGGAGCCGTGAACTAGCTGAGTTGGTCGGTATTACCCTTCCACTGATGGCAGGTAGAGGATATTCTTTGACTTTGGAAAATAGTCCTCATCAAATCAACCATCCTATTATTTTGGCAGAAGGTCGTGTGGCATTAACGCCTATGGATGGCAACAAGATTCGTATGGGAGGCACGATGGAAGTGGTTTCGACAAACACTCCTCCGAATTTCCAACGTGTAAAAGGAATTTTACAATCAGTCAAAAGCTTTTTACCAACTTTTGATATAGCATTTCCTGCCGAAAAAGACATCTGGCATGGTTTCCGACCTTGCTCGGCAGACGGTTTGCCTTATATCGGTCGTACTAGTACTTATGACAACGTCGTAATTGCTACAGGGCACTCGATGATGGGACTTAGTTTAGGGCCAGGTACAGGAAAATTGGTCGAAGAAATTATCAGCGAAAAACCGACCAGTATCGATATTCAAGCATTCAATCCACAACGATTTGACTAAAAAGTAAAGGCTTTTATCTCATGACATCATTCTTAGATAAAAGCCTTTCTTTATCTTCTCCTCTATGAAAAAACTCACCCTTCTCTCTATTTTTTGTTTATTGTTTTTGGGAAAAATAAATGCCCAAAATTATACCCCTCTCAAAGTTGACAAACGCTTTAAAGTACAATCTAAAGTTACCTTACAAGCTTATCCATTCGACTTGGACGAAGTAACTTTACTAGAAGGTTCGCCATTCAAAAATGCGATGGACAAAGATGCAGCGTATTTGTTGAGTATCGAGCCACAACGCTTGTTACATCGTTTTTATCTCAATGCGGGCTTACCTACCAAAGGCGCAGTGTATGGCGGATGGGAAAGTGAAGGTCTTTCGGGGCATACGCTTGGGCACTATCTTTCGGCATGTGCGATGATGTATGCTTCGTCGCAACAAAAAGTGTTTAAAGACCGTGTCAACGAAATGGTAACAGCTTTGGCAGAATGCCAAAAAGCGCGCAAAACGGGTTATGTAGGTGCTATTCCAAAAGAAGATTCGATTTTCACGAAAGTATCGCGTGGCGAAATTAAGTCAGGAGGTTTTGACCTCAACGGCGGTTGGAGCCCTTGGTACACAGTTCATAAAGTCATGGCGGGTTTGTTAGATGCGTACTTGTATTGTGGCAACCAACAAGCTTTAGCCGTAGTGACAGGTATGGCCGATTGGACAGGAAAAACAGTTAACCCACTTTCGCCAGAGTTATTACAAAAAATGCTTAAATGTGAATACGGCGGAATGGCTGAGGTTTTGGCTAACTTATATGCGATTACGGGCAAAAAAGAGTACCTCGATTTGTCTTATAAATTCTATGACGACTTTGTGATGGTGCCTTTGTCGAAACGTATTAATCCGATGGCTGGCAAACATTCGAATACCAATGTACCCAAAGCCATAGGTAGTGCCCGACAATACGAACTAACAGGACTGGAGTCTGATAAAACTATCGCAAGCTTTTTCTGGGATATTATGGTACACCATCATACTTATGTGATTGGCGGAAATAGTAATTACGAATACTGCGGCGAGCCTGACAAACTGAGCGAACATTTAAGCGACAACACTTGCGAAACCTGTAATACCTACAATATGCTTAAGCTTACTCGCCATTTGTTTACTTGGCAACCCAATAGCGAGTTGACGAACTATTATGAAAGAGCGCTTTACAACCATATTTTGGCATCACAAAATCCCGAAAGCGGTATGATGTGCTATTTTGTGCCCTTGAGAATGGGTACTAAAAAAGATTTCAGCGACCAGTTCAATACCTTTACTTGTTGTGTTGGCAGTGGTATGGAAAATCATGTGAAGTACAACGAAAGTATTTATTTTCAAGGTGCTGATGGCAGTCTGTTTGTGAACTTATTTATTCCTTCTCGTCTGAATTGGAAAGACAAAGGCTTGGTATTGACACAACAAACACAATATCCAACTCAGGGCAATTCACAACTCACTTTAGAACTTCGCAAGTCTCAAAAATTTGCTCTTAAAATTCGTAAACCTTGGTGGGCGACCAACGGCGTTCAAGTAAAAGTTAATGGACAGTCGGTTGCTTCGGAGCCAGATGCCAATGGCTATATTGTCGTAGAAAGAACATGGAATAATCGTGACCAAGTGACACTCGATATGCCTATGCAGGTTTACAGCGAAAGTATGCCTGACAACAAAGACCGTATCGCTTTATTGTACGGCCCTTTGGTTTTGGCAGGACAATTAGGCAAAGAAAATCCCGATCCAGTATATGGCATTCCTGTTTTGTTGACAGACAATAAAAATGTAAATCAGTGGGTAAAAAGTGTAGAAAACTCTCCCTTAACTTTCAAAACCCAACAAGTGGCTGTTCCTTTTGAAGTAACCCTAATTCCTTTCTATCAAAGTTATCAACAACATTACAGCGTGTATTGGGATTATTTTACCAAAGCTGGTTGGGAGGAGAAAAAGGCAGCTTATGAAGCAGAGAAAAAACGTCAGAAAGAGATAGAAGATAAAACAGTAGACAATTTCAGAATTGGCGAAATGCAACCCGAGCGTGACCACAACCTTACCATCGATGGTGAATCTTATGTGAGCGACGCGCTAGGACGTACAGGTCGCGAAGTCAGAAAAGGAGGTTCTTTTTCATTTGACCTAAAAATCAAAGCTAATTCAACCCAAGCATCGATTTTGATGACTTATATTGGTGATGACAAAGGTCGTTTCTTCGATATTTTAGTAGACGGTCAAGTATTGGCAACACAAGAGTTGAAAGGTGGAGCAACTGGCAAGTTTTATGATATATCTTACCCGCTTAATACTTCTTTTACTGCTAATAAAAATAAAATCAGAGTAACCATCAAAGCACACACAGGCAAAACCGCAGGAAGAGTTTTTGGAGTACGGAGCCTTGATTAATGGTAAGTGATAAACTACTTTTGTCTAAAAGATATTTCTAGTAGCGAGGTAAAGTCCCCTGCTACTAGAAAATACTTTACTCATCGCCTACTCAATTATTCTTTCAACCATCCAGCCTATTGCCATGACAATCATTATCACTGCCCCAATTTGACGAAAAATGGTATAGTATCGAGTTTGAGAAAGTAAGAGTAATAGAGGAAATATTACTAAAATAATACATAACTGCATCAGTTCGATTCCTATATTAAAACCCAAAATACTTAATACCATTTGTTTGACTGAAAGCTCCAAATTAGTCAAAGTTTCGGCAAAAGCCATTCCATGAATTAATCCAAAACTCCCTGCAATTAAGACTTCTCTTTTAGGATAAAGAGGTCTGAACGCATGTATTGCAGAAATCAAAATCGTAATAGCAATACAGACTTCAATAGGTTTTACCGGTAAATTTAACCATTGCGAAGCACCCAATAGCAGGGTTAATGAATGTCCAATGGTAAAGGCTGTGACTATTTTAAGTAATGTCAATGTGCTTGGTTTGAACCCTTTATAAGCGCCCCATTTTTTATCTTCAACCATAAGCATCGCTGGCAATAACAAGGTCAAAATAAACAAAATATGATCTGTGCCCTCTGCAATATGGTCAATACCCAGCACTACCATATTCTTGAAGCCTTGCCAAGTACTACCTTGTTGTAAGCTTACTTGAAAAACAGGTATTTTACCACTTGGAACATCCAGAGCTATTATGCCAATTTGTTGTAAAGTTGAATCTTCCGAAACCAAACCTTGTTGCCAATCCTCTTTAATATTTACTAAAATCTGGTGACTCGCTACTTGATGTAAAATCACATCATAGTCAAAATAAAAATTTCGTAAATCATAATGCTCAGGAGGCACCATCGAAAACATCACAATCAACTCTCTATAATCGCCCGTTGCTCGGTTTGTTTTCTCCTCAGTCACCCACATTTTTCCTAAGGTTACTGTCCAAGCTTTTCCATCAAAGCTTCTTGGACGAATATGTGCCATCAAATAATGACGAAGTGTATCACCAAGGCGTTCTACCAAGTGCTCCGAATGGTCGTCAACTCCCATGCCAATAGCAGATTGAAGCTCGCCTAAGGGTAATTGTATTTCTCCTGAAATACTTTTTTCATGCACCTTGAGTACCACCATCGAGCTTGGCATAGGATGTCCAAAAAGCTGAATACTCGTAAGAAATGCTATGAAAAGGTATATATATTTAAGATTAACGGACGACATAAGTAAAAGTGGCGAGTTTAGGAATATTGAGTTTAAGTATGTGGGTAATTTGATCTGCAGTAGGCATTAAGCCATTTGCCGTAGGCTAAAAGTATGAAAGTGTTTCTAATAAAATCATGAATACATTTTTACTTAGTGCCTACGGCTTATTGCTTAAAGCGTATTAATGCAATTTTACATTCAGCATTCATACTTAGTTGCTACCATAATCAGCTTTTCTATCTCTCCAAACTGAGTGAGGGTGATTCGCTGTTTTGACGATTATACCGCCTTGCATCGAAAACTCAATCCATACATTCGGACCATCAATCAATACATAATCGCCTTTGGAGGTCAAGTCAGTTGTACCATAATACGAAATATAGGTATCTGCAATATCCGCTTTGTATTTAGCATAAATGGCAGCTGCGGCTTTATCATCCAAATCATCTGTATAGGTTTTGATAGCAGCCAATACCAAGTCTTGTTGTGCCGAAGTCAAGTTACCAGCTTTTACACCTGTCTTCGTCGTTGGAAATTTATCATCCTGCGCTGGGCCTAAAATCAAATCATTTTGTGCCGCAGAACGTTTTGCTGTAGTCAATTCACTCGAACTTAAGCCTTTTAACATATTTGATAAAGCCGTCAGTTCTTGTTGAATTGGGTTGTAAGTCACTGTTTTCCAAGTATAGGTAGGAAATGGCTCGGTAGAGCGGAAAGAAGGTGTACCTCCCGTCATTTTTCCTCCATTGTAAGTATAAATGATGGTACCGTGGTGACCGCCTATCTGCAAGCACCAAAGTCCAGTTGTACTTGGAGTTCCTATAAAAGCAATATAATAATTGCCTGATCCATAGTCAGAGCCTCCTCCAATAGAATTCAAGTAATCATCTGCTGCCAAAATACCTAAATACTCAGCATTGCCTTCACTGGTTACAGAACTGGTTGCCACTTTAAGAAGGTTGTAAAAAGCTGTCCATTGAGCAGTACTAAATGTACTTGATTGCAAACCTGAACGACCTCGATACAATCCTTCAGGTAGATTTGACCATTTTTGTGCATGAGCTTTGTTGTAGGTATCTTGTAATGAGGTGATTTGCGTAGACGTAAGCGTTGCTTTGAATGCTTCTGCCATAGCTACAATATTAGTAATATCGGTGTCTACAGACCATGTTGTTCCAGTACCATTTGACCCAGAAGAAGACCCAGAACCAGCGGTATTGACTGTTAAAGAAAATGTACATGATTGACCTGCCACTGTAATAGCAAAAGTAGCAGTACCACTTGAAGCTGGCGTTCCTGTAATGGCAAAGGTGACAGAGCCTGCTCCCGATGCCAATGTTCCTGCAGCAAGCGTAGCTGTCAAACCTGTTACGCCCGATGAAGCTACAGCAGTACCAGTAGCATAAGCACCTCCATTGCCACCCGTATAAGGCACAGTGGCAGTTCCTGTAAAGGCAGTTCCAGATACAGGAGTAGCCGAAAAGGTGGTAGATGAGCAGTTTAAGGCAGAGATAGAAGCTGTAGCTGAAGTCGAGACTACGGATTCGTCCTGCTTGCAGCTTATGGCTATCAATGTGGTAAATAAAATTGCGCTTGCAATCGTGATTTTGAATTTCATATCCTTGATGGGTTTTGATTGATTACAATACTTGTGACTTGTGGATATGAGGATTCGTTATTGAAAAATAGGTGATTAAAAGTGAAAAGGAAAAATCAGTAGGTGAATCGCCCAAAAGAAGATTTTGCACGACAAACTATCTATTTTAATAGACCATTTTAAAAGTAAAAGTCCATTGCATCAAAAATGACACAATGGACTTTTTAAAATCAAATAGAGTTAATAACTCGCTATTACTTATGCTACTCCAACTTGTTTCAAATACATCACATGTGAACGTAAAGCACTCAAAACACTTGGATATTCAAGATATTCAATGCCAAATTGTTGACAAGTTTCTCTTACTAATTCGTTGATTTTTGGATAGTGAATATGGCTAATTTTAGGAAAAAGGTGGTGTTCTACCTGAAAATTAAGACCTCCGGTAAACCATGAAACAATTTTACTACGAGTGGCAAAATTAGCAGTAGTCTGGATTTGGTGAATAGCCCATTCTACATTAATCTTGGAAGTTTCCTCATCTGGCATTGGAAAGCTTGTATGCTCTACAACGTGTGCCAACTGAAATACAACTGCACTTACGAAACCACAAACAAAGGCAATAACAAAATAGCCAATCATTGCATCTACAATTCCCAAACGGTAAATTGGTAATACCACAAAAACTGCCACATAAGCAATCTTTGTACCCCAGAAAATAAGATGCTCTTTGGTATCCATCTTTCTGAATTTTGTTTCACCTACTTTTCCTGTAAAATATTTTTGAAAATCTTGCCAGTAAATCCATAACAAGTATGTCCAACCATACAAAAACACCCAATAAATGTACTGAAAACGGTGAAACCAATATTTTTCCTGAGTTGAGCTTACGCGAATCCAAGGTTTAATATCAATATCATCGTCCATCCCATCGATATTAGTAAATGAGTGGTGATTGAAATTATGTTTAAATTTCCACAGATACACACTTCCGCCAATCATATTCAATGAATACCCCATCAATTCATTTACCCATTTACGCTCCGAAAAGCTTCCATGAGCACCATCGTGCATGATGTTAAATCCAATCGCAGCCATATTAAAACCTAATAAAGCTGAAAGTAAAATAGACAACCAAGCTGTTGGTGTAAAAAACACCAAAATCAAATATAATGCTACCGCACTCGCAAGCAGGGTCGTTGATTTGAAATACAGCTTAAAATTACCTGTTGGCTTAATTTGGTTTGTTTGAAAATAATCGTTTACTTTTTTGCGTAATGCATTAAAAAAAACACTGTTCTTGTTGTTGAAACTTACTTTTTCCATTGAGATGGTTTTCTTGTATAATCAATTTTAAATCCCTTTACAGAGCTTTATTTTCAAAGATTATAGGGTTAGTTTTGAGTATTAACTAGTTGTTGATTTTTTTGTTTAAAAAATGTACCATAAATATGTGGCACTACAAATGTATTAATTTTCAGTCTTTTTTTTACCTGCAAGTTGCCCACAAGCTGCATCAATATCTTTTCCTCGCGAGCGACGCACATTTACGACCATTCCTTTTTCTTCCAAAAACTTTGCAAATTTTTCCAATGTCAATGGGTCTGTGTTAGTATAGTTTGCCTCCGCAATAGGATTGTATTCAATAATATTGATTTTACATGGAAATTGCTTAGCAAATTGCCAAAGCTCTTTAGCATCTTCCAAAGTATCGTTAAAGCGGTAAAACACAATATATTCGAGTGTAATTCTACTTCCTGTTTTCTTATAAAAATACTGCAATGCTTCTTTGAGTGCTTCTAAGGTATTACTCTCATTGATAGGCATGATTTGATTTCGCTTCACATCATTAGCAGCATGTAAAGACAAAGCCAAGTTGAATTTTACTTCATCTTCGCCCAATTTCTTAATCATTTTGGCAATCCCTGCTGTAGAAACTGTGATACGTTTGGGAGACATTCCCAAACCTTCAGGCGATGTAATATGCTCGATTGACTGCAATACATTGGCATAATTCAACAACGGCTCGCCCATACCCATGTACACGATGTTGGTCAATGGCGTTTGATAATGCCCTTCTGCTTGATCACGAATACGCACCACTTGGTCATAAATCTCAGCAGGATCAAGATTACGCTTGCGATCCATATAACCTGTAGCGCAAAACTTACAAGTTAAAGAACAACCAACTTGTGAAGATACACAAGCTGTCATACGGTCATCTGCTGGAATAAGTACGCCTTCTACCAAATTTTGGTCAAATAACTGAAACGAAGATTTAATCGTTTTGTCCGATGACACTTGTTTTTCAGCTACTGTAACCGCACGAATTTCAAAATTTTCGTCCAATACCTCTCTCATCTTTTTAGAGAGGTTTGTCATTTCGTCAAAACTTTGTACAGATTTCTTCCAAAGCCACTCATATACTTGCTTGGCTCTAAATCCTTGCTCGCCTTTTTCTACCAAAAACTCTTTAATTTGGCTAAGACTCAGCTTTCTAATATCTTTTTTGTTAGCTACTGCAACTTCCATAATAAACTTTATACTTAAATCGATATGAGTAAATATTAGCGCTATCATTTTGTGCCCACTTTCGACGGCACTCCACATTTCTAATTCAATGCGCTACTCATGTCTTTTGTGGCTACAACTACCCTAGGATAGTCTAGTTTTAATAAACAAGTGATTGATTTTGCAAAGGTACGACTAATTTTTATGGGATTGATATTCAGAGAGGTAGTTAAATATAATGATTTATCGCATTTTATGGATTCATTGTATTTTTTTAAAAACTTATAAACAATTGCTATACAGTTTTTTACAATTTAATAACATTCTATTAGTTTGTTGTGGGAAAACAATCTTAGGATTTATGTGGCTCACTAAACCTCTTGATTTGTGTAGGGACTTTATCCACTGCTTTTTCTATAATTGAAGGAGCAAATGGTTTTACAATGGGTAATAAATAGTAAGGACCTTTCTCATTTTTGGGAGGAATCTGCATACCTATTGCTGAGCCAAGCCATAGGATAATACTAATACCAAAAGCCCAAGTCATGCCACCAACCAACGCACCTACCAAGGAATCAAACTGCCCCAATACCGTTGCTTTGATTGATTTGCGAAGTACCCAACCTAATTTATTGATAAGATACACAATCGGGAAAAATACAGCTCCAAAACCCACATAAGGCAATACCCTATCCGTTACCTTGCTTGTCATATAGGGCGATAACCAGTCCGAAGCTACACCTAGCGTTTTGAAGCCAATAATGACAGAAATAATAAAAGCCAAAATAGAAATTACTTCAATAATAATACCTCGTTGGTAGCCAATAAAAGCTCCCCAAAGGATTGGAAGAAGTATAAAAATATCAATGACTTTCACGAAATAGAAGGTTGAAAAACTGTTGATTTTGAATAAATGTATCAAAATCAACAGTCAAAAATTTAAGAAAAATTATCCTAAAAGCGCTTTTACTGTAGCAGAAATAACTTTTCCATCTGCCAAACCTGCCAATTCTTTGGTAGCAACGCCCATTACTTTACCCATGTCTGAAGGAGCAGAAGCACCTACACGAGCAATGATTTCAGACAATTTTGCTTTTAATTCTTCTTCTGTTAATTGTTTTGGCAAAAATTCTTCAATTACAGTCAACTCTGCTTGTTCTTTTTCAGCCAAATCGTTGCGACCTTGCGCCACGAATACTTCCATTGAATCTTTACGTTGTTTGGCTGCTTTTGTCAAAATTTTCATTTCAGCATCTGTAGTCAATTCGCCTGTACTGTTGCCTGATGTTTCTTCTAATAAAATCAAAGATTTGATGGCACGAAGCGCTCTCAAACGATCTTGATCTTTGGCACGCATGGCATCTTTGATACCACTTTCGATATTTGTTTTTAGTGACATGGTTCTATTTGATAAATAATTGTTTTAAAATTAAGGGGTATTAGCTGTAAGCATTAGGTAAAAGTATATCATCAACTCTCTCTTATTGACCCGAAAACCGATAGCTGAAACCCAATACCCAAAATACTGTTTCTTACTTTTGAACAAAAATCATCCGCAAAACATTTCCATAACAGGAGCTATGCTATAACTTCACAGAAATTTTGTACAGTTTTTACAAAAATACAAAACTATTCAATCATTCACCATTACTCTCGACATTCAAGCACTTTTGTCGAGCATTGCTTTTGAATACTATGACTAAACTTAGTGTAAATATCAACAAGATAGCTACTATTCGCAACTCCAGAGGTGGCAACAATCCTAATGTAGTTAAAGTAGCTATGGACTGCGAACGATTTGGTGCAGAAGGCATTACCGTACACCCTCGTCCCGATGAGCGCCATATTCGTTATCAGGATGTGTATGATTTAAAAGAAATCGTCACTACAGAATTCAATATCGAAGGTAACCCTACCGAAGGTAAGTTTGTAGAGTTAGTGTTGGCAACCAAACCTACTCAAGTAACGCTCGTACCTGATGCACTTGGTGCTATTACTTCCAATGCAGGATGGGATACAATTGCGCACAAAAGTCGCTTACAAGATTTAATTGCGATGTTTAAAGAAGCAGGTATTCGTACATCAATTTTCGTGGATGCTGACGAGCGCATGGTTGAAGGAGCTAAAGAAACAGGCACTGACCGTATTGAGCTTTATACTGAGCCTTATGCTGAGCATTATATACAAAACCGTGAAGCAGCTATTAAAGATTTTGTAAGTGCTGCCCAAGTTGCCAATCAACTAGGTTTGGGTATCAATGCTGGACATGATTTGAGTTTGGAAAATCTTCGTTACTTCCAACAAAATATTCCTAACCTGTTAGAGGTATCTATTGGTCACGCTTTAGTGTGCGATGCACTCTATTATGGACTCGAAAATACAGTGCAATTGTATCTAAGAGAGACAAAGGCAATAGATTAAAGAAAAGGTGTCGAGGCTTTACTTGACACCTTTTCCATTTAACATCAATTTTCAGCAACTATAAAATAAATTAATAATTCAACCATTGACTTTTGTCAATATATGTTGCGACAAATAAATTTGTATTTACTAAATAACTAATCACAAAATTGTTGAACCAACTTGCTTAGTGGCGGCTGAGTAAAGGGTTAATTAAAATTGATACAACTTCTGACAAACTAAACAAACTTATTGTACAAAGTGGCGGCTTTGGATAATCATGTTCTGTCTTGTCAGAAGTTTTTTTATATCTCCTTATCGCCAAGCATTTCTTGTCCTTGTACGACTACTTTAATGCCAACCACATTTCCATCTTTTCTGATAAAAAATACAGCAGCGCCGTAATTAGCTTCTTCAAATTCATCATCTTGTTTTTTACTCAATTTGGTTTCAGGATAATCCCCTGCTAAAGCCACCAATGAGCCATTTTTATAATAAATCTTAATTTTAGGAATCTGGTCGTTGGCTTGCATTTTATAACTCCCAAAATAGTCTTTGAAACTCAATGAATCAGCTTGTACTGAAATAGTCTGAGAAATCGTCATGTCAGACAACTGAGCTGTAGGCTGTCCTACCGAAAGCAGTGAAGCGATAAGTAAATGATGCATGGTTAAAATGTTTGAGTTGATTAAGAAATTTGGGAAAGAAATCCTAGACTATCAATTCATTTTCAAAGATTTAACAAGAACATAAATTTTACTTTTTTCAACAGAATGATTCTTGATATAAGAAGCAAGAATCATTTATCCACAAAAATTATACTCCTTGCTAAGCTCTTCTATACATAAATATCTAAAGAAGATTTTTCACCAACAAGATACCAAATTCTCTACAAAACTAAATTTATTATTAAAAAAATTACATAAAATTATTATGCAAGCATACCTATTTACTTTAACTTAGCATTGTTATTCTTCTCTGGTATTCAAATCATCAAAAACTAGCTTTAACTATGAACGAAGCTTATATCTATGATGCCGTTCGCACACCTCGTGGTAGAGGTAAGTCTGATGGCTCACTTCACGATATTCAACCTGTACAATTAGCGCAACAAGTATTAGAACAACTCCGCGACCGCAACCAACTTGATACTTCCTTGGTCGATGATGTGATTATGGGCTGTGTAACGCCTATTGGCGAACAAGGTGCTGATATAGCTCGGACAGCTGTTTTGGCTGCGGGTTATCCACAATCAGTCGCAGGGGTACAAATCAATCGTTTTTGTTCGTCGGGTTTGGAGGCTGTCAACATGGCTGCTGCTTATATCATGTCGGGTCAGCAAGAATTGATGATTGCAGGAGGTATCGAGTCAATGTCACGTGTGGCGATGGGAGCCGATGGTGGTGCAATGATGATGAATCCACAACTTATCGCAACCCACAAATTTGTTCCTCAAGGTATCTCAGCAGATTTGATTGCCACCAAATATGGTTATTCACGTCAAGCCGTTGACCAATTTGCGGTTATATCACAACAACGTGCAGCAATAGCTCATGCAGATGGACGCTTCAACCATTCAATGTTTGGGGTAAAAGATGAAATAGGAATTGAGGTGCTCAACTATGATGAAGGTATGCGACCCGATACCACAGTAGATGGTTTGGCAAAACTTCGCCCTTCTTTTGAAATGATGGGACAAATGGGACTCGACCAGTTGGCGCTGATGAAATATCCAGAACTTAATGAAATCAATCACGTACATCACGCAGGAAATTCCTCACAAATTGTAGATGGTTCAGCTGGAATATTGATAGGAAATAAAGCTATTGGCGAAAAATTGGGGTTGAAACCAAGAGCTAAAATTTCTGCCTTTGGGGTTTGTGGTTCTGAGCCTACTATAATGCTAACAGGTCCGATTCCTGCTACACAAAAAGTGCTCAAACGCAACGGGATGAATATTCAGGATATAGACTTATTTGAGATTAATGAGGCATTTGCTGCTATTCCGATGTTATTTATGGACGTTTTGGGAGTTGATCACAATAAAGTTAACGTAAACGGAGGGGCTATTGCTTTGGGACATCCACTTGGTGCTACGGGGGCAATCATTTTGATGACATTACTTGATGAATTGGAGCGTACAGGCAAAGGCACTGGACTAGCCAGTTTATGTATTGGAGGGGGTATGGGAATCGCCACCGTTATTGAGCGTATTTAGAGTTTGCTCTACAATACTTAAATGATGATTCAATTTCTATTTAATGAAGACACAAATGATTACTATCAATATCCAAAACAATATAGCTGTCCTAGGCATTAATATTGCCAATCAGCCTATGAATGTGCTCAACAATGAATCTATTCCTGCATTGTCCGAAGCACTTGAAAAAGTGTATACCAATCCTGATGTTAAAGGAATTATTCTGACCTCAGAACGACCTGAGTTTATTGCAGGGGCAGATTTGAAAATGATTCTTCAAAATAATGGACGAGCGCCAGAAGAACTTTTCAAACTTTCGATGAGTCTGAATACCATTTTCCGAAAAATGGAAACCAACGGCAAACCTATCGTGGCAGCCATGAATGGTACGGCCTTGGGCGGAGGATACGAGGTTTGTCTTGCTTGCCATCATCGGGTTGCACTCAATAATCCAAAATCCATTATTGGTTTACCAGAAGTAACCATTGGCTTGCTGCCAGGTGGAGGCGGCACACAACGGCTACCCCGTATGATTGGAATGGAGGCGGCCGCGCCGCTATTGCTCGAAGGAAAAAGGGTTTCTCCCAAAGATGCTTTGGCACTAGGTATGGTCGACCAATTGGCCGACTCACCCGAAGAAATGTTACAAAAAGCCATAGTGTGGATAGAAGCCAATCCTTTGGCTGTACAGCCTTGGGACGAAGTGGATAGAAAAACGGGTAAAATTAAAGCAAGAGAAAATTTTAAAGTACCAGGAGGAAATGTCTTAACGCCTAAAGGTGTTCAGTTGATGATGGGCGGTACTGCCATGACCCTTGCCAAGACCCAAGGGAATTATCCTGCACCTATCGAAATTATGTCATGTGTGTACGAGGGCTTACTCGTCAATATTGACCGAGGCATTGTCATCGAAGCTCGTCATTTCGTAAAAGTAGCCAACTCGACAGTTGCTAAAAATCTTATCAGAACGACCTTTTTTGGACTCAACGAAGTCAATAAAGGAGCAGGAAGACCCAAAAATGTCCCACCAACGCAAATCAGCAGTATCGGAATTTTAGGTGCTGGCATGATGGGCGCTGGTATTGCGTATGTATCGGCGTTGGCAGGTTTGAAAGTGGTATTAAAAGATACTTCACTTGAAAATGCGGAAAAGGGTAAAGATTACTCTCGCAAATTATTACAAAAAGGTATTGAGCGTGGTAAAATGACTGCCGAAAAAGCAGAGCAAATTTTAATGCTTATTCATACGACCGATATTTACGAACCACTTCAGGGCGTAGATTTGATTATTGAGGCGGTGTTTGAAAATCCCAAACTTAAGGCTAGTGTTACACAAGAGGCAGAAAAATTCTTACGAGAAGATGGCGTATTTGCTTCAAATACTTCCACTCTTCCTATTACAGAACTGGCAAAAGCTACCCAAAAGCAAGAGAACTTTATAGGTATTCACTTCTTTTCACCTGTAGATAAAATGCAATTGGTGGAGATTATCGTTGGTAAACAAACCAGTGAATATGCTCTCGCCATGGCAATGGATTATGTCAAGAAAATCCGCAAGACGCCAATTGTCGTAAATGACTCGAGAGGTTTTTATACTTCGAGGGTATTTAGCACCTATACTTCTGAAGGATTAGAGTTGTTAAAAGATGGCGTAAATCCTGTGGTAATTGAAAATGTGGCTAAGCAAATGGGCTTTCCTGTTGGGCCGTTGGCAGTTTCAGATGAGGTTGCGTTAGATTTGGCTTACAAAATTTCGCACGAGTCTGTACAAGCTGGCGTACTATCGCCAGACGATACGGCGTATCAAATCAGTAAGCAGTTTACAGAAATGGGACGTTTAGGTAAAAAAGCCAAAGCAGGCTTTTATGAATACCCTGACCCATCTACAGGAAAGAAAAAGTATCTTTGGGAAGGGTTATCTCAATTATTTCCCTTAAATTCAGTACAACCTTCAGCAGACGAAATCAAACAGCGACTTTTTTATCGTCAAGTACTCGAAACGGTAAAGTGTTTTGAAGAGGGAGTTCTTAGAACCCCACTCGATGCCGATTTGGGGTCTATTTTTGCTTGGGGATTTCCTGCTTATTTGGGAGGAACACTTTCTTTTGTGAATACAGTGGGAATTGTGAATTTTGTAAAAGAATGTGATAGATTGGCAGATACCTACGGGGAGCGTTTTAGACCAACAACCCAACTTCGTGAAATGGCTAAAGCGAACAAAGGATTTTATTGATTTCTGACTAGAGATTATTGACTACGACATTTTTAAAGAACCGACTTTTCATATCTCAATATTTGATAAACTTTTTTTACCTTGACTAAATTTAAAATGCTAGGCTTTGAGATTTTCTCGAAGCCTACTTTTTTATATACTCCCTCCATTTTAAACCTTTCGGTCTTAGATATGTTAATCTAATAAAGGCATACATTTCTTATGTGTGTAACTTTCACTCAACAAACATACAAATCTCAACTAGACTTTTTTGATTAAAAATATTTATGACCATACACTCGATACGGCAATTACTCACCGAAAAGTATACAAAAACAACCCAGTTCATTCTAACCTTGATGTATATTGTAGGGTTAATTGGGTTGCAGGTTCCTATGTTAAAGCCTATTTTTCAAGAATTATCGGCTTTTAATTTATGGGTGTCTGCTGGTTTACTGTTGATTTTCCATCAAGATTTTCATAAGAACTTTATCATTCTAGGTGTCATTTGCTATTTAGTGGGCTATTGGATTGAAGTAATTGGAGTACACACGGGTGTTATTTTTGGGGTGTATCAATATGGTGCAGGTTTAGGCACAAAGCTATTTAAAGTACCGCTGGTAATTGGTACAAATTGGTTCATATTGGTGTATTGTAGCGGTATTTTTTGGGAAAAAATCAAAGAGTATTTCAAGCTTTCATGGCATCCCATTATCCAAGGAATTTTTATTGGAACTATAATGACTAGCTTGGATTACCTCATAGAGCCTGTAGCGATAGCTTTAGATTTTTGGCAATGGGAAAATAATATTATCCCTATTCGCAATTATGTCGCTTGGTGGATTATTGCTTCCATCTTAGGCTATTACTTTAGCATAAGCCAGTTTCATAAGCGTAATCCATTGGCTATCTTATTACTTTTCCTACAATGCTTTTTCTTCGCAGGGCATACAATTTTATTTATGTTGAATAATTGAATTAATTTTGTTGAAAAATAAAACCTTTTTATTGAACAAAGGTTTTACCTCTTACTATTTGGATAAATATCTCAAGCAAAAAGAAATTAAGACTAGAATTCCTCTTTTTCTAGTTCGGGTGCAAGGGCAACAAGACTAACAATACCAACCATGAGCAATTATTCTATCAAAGACCTCGAACAATTATCGGGTATAAAAGCACATACTCTCAGAATTTGGGAGCAACGATATGATATTCTCAAACCTACACGTACCGATACCAATATCAGGACTTATGATGATGTGGATTTGAAGCTGGTATTGAATATTGCGTTGCTAAAAGAACATGGGTATAAAATTTCGGAAATCGCTCAAATGAGTAGTGACTCTATGGCGCGTGAAGTGATGGTTATTTCGGATAAGCAAATGAATTATCCTGATCAAATTCATGCTCTAACGATTTCGATGCTAGATTTGGACGAAGATCGTTTTGAAAAAATTATTAGTACTAATACCCTACAGTTTGGCTTTGAAAATATGATGGTAAATATCATTTACCCTTTCTTGAGCCGTATAGGTACGTTATGGATGACAGGCTCGATTGGCCCAGCACAGGAGCATTTTATCTCAAATTTGATTCGTCAGAAGATTATTGTAGCGATAGATGGCCAATTACCATCATTAAAAATTGGAGCGAAAAAATATCTTTTATTTTTACCTGAAGGCGAATTACATGAAACAAGTTTACTATTTGCTAACTATTTAGTCCGTGCACGACAAAACAAAGTGGTGTATTTAGGACAAAGTCTTCCTTTCGAAGAACTCGTATTTGCCTACAATGTACACAAACCCGATTATTTGTTTACTGTAATTACAAGCGTACCTGCCCAAGACGAAATTCAAAAGTATATTTATAAATTAGCTCATACTTTTCCTAATACCAAAATCTTGATTACTGGTTATCAAGTTATCGGTCAAGACTTAGATTGCCCCGACAATGTTGAGATTCTGACACAGGTAAAACATCTTATTTCTTTTGCAGAAGAGTAGAATTTGGTTAGCCGTTGGGAATTTAGCTTGCGGTTTTAAAATCATCAATGAACAAAGGCACAAAGTGATTAGTTACTTTGTGCCTTTGTTGATTCATACCTAAGTAATCGTGCAAAATTAAATTTAATAAATTTTAAATGTAAGATATTGATAATTAAAGTTTTATATTCACAATTCACAACTCATAATTCTGCACTATTACTTAAGTTAGTAGGCAAGATAAAATTTAAGATTGTTCTTTGGGCTTTCAGGTATCAGCTTTCAGCCTTCGGCGGAGGGCTTTGTAAAAAGCATGACTGTGGTTATTAAAAAACATTTTACACTCTTTGCCTTGTGCCTGTTGCCTAGTGCCTAAACACATAACTTAAATGTTATGCTGCACGATTACTTACCTATCAATTACTTTTCTCGCCAATAGTTTTCCACTCTATTTTTTACATTTTCTCTAATATTTCCATAGAATAAATTATAGTCAGCACGATGCCAAATTTTGGTATTTAATAAAAATCTACCTTTTACATAAGGCTTATTAATCCAGAGCATTCCTGCATGGTTTTGAGCATCTACAGCTTCAGGCACATAAGTAAATTTGAGCCCCACACCTCCTTTACTCAAAGAACGAGGAGCAAACTCCTCATCAAGTTTCCATGTCAAGGGGTTGGTACTAATCGAAGTATTAAGCCCTTCGTTGTACCATGATGGATAATAATCTCTAGCATAGGTATTCCACGAGACAAAACAGCCTGTTTGGTCTCCATTTTCACAAGCTTTGATTGACCCAAAAGTATTAGGTTGTGTGGCAATACCCACCAAATAAGCCGCTACAAATTGCTTCTGTAAAGGTTTTTGATCAAAAAACTCTTTTATCAATCTTTTAGCATGTACAGTTCCTTGGCTATGCGAAGCAATCACAATAGGGCGACCTTGATTGTAATGTTGAAGGTAATATTCAAAAGACGCCTTTACGTCCGAATAGGCCAAATCCAAAGATTGCACTTTATCAGTCAAGTTCTTAGTAACAAAAGCCTGATAATGCGCCTGACGATAGCGAGGCGCATAGACACGACATGAGCCATTAAATACCGACGCCTGATTGAGGATGGTAGATTCATCTACTTTTTGATTCATATCAGCATCATTTACATCGGCATTCCATTCAGAAGGTCCTTGAGGTTTTTGCGTGTAAATAGTAGGGTGAATAAAAAAAACGTCTACCTTAGCTTGTGCCTGATTGTCAGTAAAATCTGACTTCAGTGGCACTCGGTCGGCAGGATCATTTTTGTCAGGTAACGATGCCCAATGCTCCTTCAAAGCATAATTTGGCTTGGGAGGATTCGTATTTTCATTATAATGGCTCTGTATTTGATAAGGAACTCTTTGACAAGAAAGAATAAGCCATGCAAAAATCAGGAGGTAAAAACGCATAAGTTATCTTATTGTATGATTTTTTGAAAAATTTGTAAAAAAACCATTTTTATATTAACTAAATTCTCTAAACATTAGTTAGATTTACGAATCAAACAACTGTTTAGTTGAGAAGAGTTTAAAATCGTTTTGAAACACAAACGGTATAGTTTTCAAACAATTGTAAATCTACTATTCTTTTTGAAGTAAACAGTTTTCGTAATCTTAATTCACTAAAAAACGTATGAACAAACTATCTACTACAATAAGACTACTTACCAGTATCTTATTTCTATTCTGTGCATTCACAAGCTTTTCGCAGACCGTCATTACGGGTAAGGTTTATGATTCTGCAACCAAAGAAAAGCTCATCGGGGTCAGTATTGCGGTAAAAGGAAAAGTGATTGGTACAATTACAGATGCCAAGGGAAATTTCTCTTTAAAAACAAACACTCCTGTTCCTTTCACAATTGCGGTATCAAGTGTGGGTTATGCTACTCAGGAACTTAAGGTGACAGATAAAACTTCGGATTTCTCTATTGCTTTAGAAGAACAAACTGTAATGGGACAAGAAGTAGTAGTTGCTGCTTCCAGAGTAGAAGAAAGCGTAATGAAATCGCCTGTTTCTGTGGAAAAAATGGATTTGAAAGCTATCCAACAAACAGCTTCAAATAACTTTTACGATGGCTTAGCCAACTTGAAAGGCGTTGATATGGCTACACAAGGGTTGTTATTCAAATCTATCAATATGCGTGGATTTGGCTCGACAGGTAACCCTCGTATTGTTCAGATGATTGATGGAATGGACAACTCTGCTCCAGGTTTGAATTTTGCGGTAGATAACATCATTGGTATGCCAGAACTAGACGTTGAAAATGTGGAGGTATTGCCTGGTGCAGCATCGGCACTTTATGGTCCTAATGCTATCAACGGTTTGATTTTGATGAATAGCAAAAGCCCATTCTTATATCAAGGTTTGAGCGCAAACGTAAAATCGGGCGTTATGCACGCTAGCAACCGTAGCACAGCAACGACTCCGTTTACAGATATGTCGGTACGTTTTGCGAAAGCATTTAATAACAAAATTGCCTTCAAATTAAATTTCTCGTACATCCGTGCGCAAGACTGGGAAGCTACCAACTATGCCAATCTTAACTTAGGAGGTAATGCAGATCCTAGCCGTGGAGCAGGTACAAAAACTGATTATGATGGTATGAACGTATATGGTGATGAAATTCAAACGAACTTAAATTCGTTGAATGCAGCGTTGCCAAATGCAAACGTGAGCCGTACAGGTTATATGGAAAAAGACTTGGTAGATAACAATACGAAATCTTTGAAATTTAATGGTGCTGTACATTATCGTTTAACAGAAAAAGTAGAAGCAATTGCTCAATTAAACTACGGTGAAGGTACTACGCTTTATACTGGTACTGGTCGTTATTCATTGCGTGACTTCAATATTACTCAAGCGAAATTAGAATTACGTGGTGATAACTTCAACTTGCGTGCGTATACAACTCAGGAACGCTCTGGTGGATCATTCACTGCTGGTTTAGCAGCGGTAGGTATGCTCAACGAAATCAAATCGAATACTGCTTGGTATACCGAATATGCAGGTGCATTCATGCAAGCTCGTCAGGCAGGTGCGGCAGAAGATGCAGCCCATCTAGCAGCTCGCCAATTTGCAGATCGCAATATGCCAGCACCAGGCTCAGCAGCGTTTAATACATTGTTAGAAAAATATCGCAACCTTCCTATTACACAAGGTGGTGGTGCTTTTGCTGATAGAAGTAATATGTACCATGTGGAAGGTTTTTACAACTTCAAAAATGAAATTAAGTTTTTGGATTTGACAGTAGGCGCTAACTTCCGTAATTATGAATTGCGCTCGGCAGGTACTTTGTTTTCGGATATGAAAGATGGAAGAAATGGCTCGATTTCTATTAATGAATACGGTGGTTTCATCCAAGCATCAAAAAATCTATTAAACGACCACTTAAAACTAACAGGGTCGTTGAGATATGATAAAAACCAGAACTTCGAGGGACAATACACACCACGTTTCTCTGCGGTATTATCACCTAACCAAGACCATAACTTCCGTTTGTCATACCAAACAGGTTTCCGTATTCCTACTACCCAAAACCAATATATTGACCTAGCAACTCCAGCAGGAACATTGATTGGTGGATTACCAGAATTTGATGCTCGTTACAAATTAGCAACAGGTGTAACTCGTGAGACATTGACAGCTTTTGCTACAGACCTTGCTAAGAATGGTGCCAATTCAAAATACCTTACAGATGCAGTAAAAGCTGCCGCTGTACAATATGCAACAGCAGCAGTAACAGCGCAATTAGCAACTATTCAACAAGCAGTAATTGCAGCAGTACAAGCTCAAGTAACAGCAGCGGTAACAGCACAAGTACAAGCAGCAGTAGCAGCAGGTCAACTTCCAGCTGCCAATGCACCAGCGGCAATCCAAGCAGGTGTAACGCAACAAATGTCTTCTGCTCCAGTACAAACTTTAATCCAGACAAACGTTCAAAATACGGTTAAACAAAAAGTAACGGAAGTAGCTACTCAAGTAACTCCAGCTTACGCTTTGGCTGCATTGCCTAAATACAAAGCAAAACCTTTGACTACTGAAAAAATTCAGTCTTACGAAATTGGTTACAAAGGCTTAATTGCAAAACGCTTGTTTGTTGATGCATCATATTACTACAGTGTTTACAAAAACTTTATCGGTGGTGCAACTATCGTAGTTCCTACAGCAGCGGCTGGTCCTGGCTTACCAATCGAATCAGGTTTGGGTAGTGGTAGTACTCGTGCTGGTTATTCAAGAGTAGCCAACTCTGATGAAGATATTACTATTTCAGGATGGTCAGCGGGTTTGAACTACTCATTGGATAAAGGTTACTCTGTAGGTGCGAATATCTCACACAACCAAATGAATAATTTCGTTGCCTCTACAGAAGTACCTTATGCTGGTTTTAACACACCATCATACAGCATGAAGTTTAACTTTGGTAAGCGTATCACAAGTGGTAGCAAATGGGGTTATAATGTTTCATTCCGTCACCAAGATGCGTTTACTTGGGAATCGAGCTTCCCGTTGCCTACAACAACTGATGTGCCTATTTTCACAAATACAGTTGTGCCTGCTATCAATAACTTGGATGCACAATTCAGCTATAAAGTAGCGCCAATTAAGTCGATTATCAAAGTGGGTGCAACTAACCTATTTGGTAATCCATATTTCCAAGCGTATGGTAGTGCTTCGGTAGGTTCAACGTACTACATTGGTATTACTTTCGATGAATTATTGAACAAATAATATTTTGGTGAATATGAGTCATCTCATATTTAGTGATTGAGTAATTGAGCGAATGAGTGATTATTTTTAATGTGAATTTTACTTGTAGAGGCGCAATGTTTTGCGACTAAAGAGTTATCATTCTGAAATATAGTATCAAAAAGGGCGGTCGAAATTAGTTTTTCGACCGCCTTTTTGATATTACTATGCTATGTTTTACTCGGCATAGGACGCAATGCTTTGCGTCTCTACAGCTAAAATACAAATTTTAGAATAATCACTCATTCACTCAATTGTAAATCACTAAATTAGGAATGCCTCCCTTTTTTTATACTTAAATCTCAAAGCTTTCGTTATCTAAGAACTACTAATTCAGCAATATCTATTTACTTTGCTTTTAATTTTGTCCGTTATCACTCAGTCATTTTCCTATATAACAACGCCAAGCACTTATGAAAAAGGTAATTTTATTGGGTTTTGCTATATGTTGCTTACAACTAGAATCGGAAGCTAATACGATAGAATATAAGTCTGCCGAAACACATATCTCAGCATCAACTACCAAAAGCACATATAAAAGAAGACGTAAAAAAGGATTTTTATGGGGTTTGTTCCGTAAAAAAGACTGCGGCTGTCCGAAACATTAGGCTTAGGGTAATGGACCTGCTGTAGGCTTTTAGCAATAGGCTTTAAGAGAAAACAATACAAGAATTTCTTATGGAAGAATCAGTACATTTTTGCCTTAAAGCCTAATAAAATAATATTTGTTAAGCAAATCAATAACTGATATAGAAGTAAGAGTATGTTTAAAAATTTTATTTGGCATTTGTAGAAGAAACAAAATTTCCCTTCGCCACACCTTACTTTTCTTGTCTTGACACAAGAAAAGTAACAAAAGAAAGTCAAGAAATCCTAAACTCGCCTGCGGCTCAAACAACAGGATTTCAGGAAAACAAATACATGCTTTTAATTTCTAATGACTTATAAAATTTAGACAAACGCTAACTAATAACGTATTATCTCTACGTTTAGCCATTCAAAACAGGATTTAACTCAGATGCTACTAAGCTACCAACAGGTAAACCTTTTGTCCATCGCTGACGGTCAGCTTCTTGATGAGAGTTTTTAGGCTCAGAAACTTTTGCTCCATCGGCTACAAAAATAATCGTCATCACTTCCCTTGTCTTTGAAGAGTTATTTCCTGGAGCATTGTGCAAAGTCCAGCCAGCATGAAAAGTAGCATCGCCTGCTTTCATGGAGGAGGCTCTTACAATAGGATAGCCTTTTTCTTCTACAATATTCTTTAGCACATCGTCCGACTTATCAGAAATGGCGAGGTTACCTAAAAAGCCTAATTCATGTGAGCCTGAGGCAAAGGTAAGCATACCCATTTCTTCCGAAATATCTATCAAAGGCATCCACATTGTAATCGTATTGCTGGTATCGATAGGCCAATAATACTGGTCTTGATGCCATGGGGTATGGCCGCCGCCTGCTTCTTTAAAAAGCGCTTGATCATGGTACAAACGTACTTTTTCGACCCCCATCAAATCAGCAGCGATTTGAGCAAATCGTTTGGCAAAAGTAAATTTCTTGATGTCTTCATCTACTTCCCAAAGATTCATCACTTGCAGAAACGCTTTGCCATAAGTGTCTCGCTCTGACATGTCACGAAATTCAGTATTGAACCTTTCTACACCATTATAAATTAGGTGTCGGTAAAGCTCAATATCTTCCGAACCCACTACATTTTGCAGCAAAATATGTCCATTTTGCTGATATTCAAGTTGTTGTTGAACACTAATCTGGTACATAGAGGATAAGTCGGGAAAGGATAAACTAACCATACATTTAATTCTAGAATAATAACAAGTTTTAGACGGACTGCCGTATTTTTGATTCTTGGCGAAGACAAAATAACATAAATTTTTTCGGGCGGGTTTTGTCGTTTTTTACCAATATTTGTGCATTTTTACCTATTTCCTGTCAGAATTCTTATACTAAGTATAATTTTTACCAAAATGAAAGCCTCCTTAGAGCAATTAGATAATGGTTTGAATCAATCCTTAAGGTTCAGACATTTTAGTTTGCCATATTTCGATGCTCCCTATCATTTTCATCCCGAATATGAGTTAACTCTCATTGTAAAGAGTGAAGGCAAAAGATATATAGGTAATCATGTAGCAGATTTTAGTGCGGGAGATTTGGTTTTGATGGGTCCCAACTTGCCTCATTGCTGGAAAAATGAAACGATAGGTATGGAAGATTCGTCACAGGCTGTAGTGGTACAATTTAAAGCAGACTTTTTAGGAGAAAAATTTTTCTCCATACCCGAAATGCAAGCGATCGGTCATTTGTTAGAAAAATCAGCTTCAGGCTTAGTTATTACGGGCAATACCAAAAAACGAATTGCAAAAGAATTAATTTTCTTACTAAATGTTCCCCCTGTTCAAAAAGTATTAGGATTGTTGGATTTATTAAATACAATTGCGCAAGCTCCACAAGATTATCAGCTTCTAGAAAATCAAAATCAAGCATACCAATTAGCAAAAGTCGATTTAGAGCGAATCAATAAGGTTTATGCGTATGTGATTGAAAACTATACGCAGGAAGTTCACTTGGAAACAGCCGCGTATTTAGCCAATATGACCGAAACAGCTTTTTGTAGATATTTCAAAAAAGTTACGAAGAAAACCTTTCTCGACGTAGTTACTGAATATCGTATCAAACACGCTTGTAATTTGTTGATTGGTACCGACAAACAAGTAGCGGAAGTATGTTTTGAAAGTGGTTTTGGCAATGTATCACATTTCAACAAGCAATTCAAAACCTTTACAGGACAAAGTCCGCTTGGATATCGTAAACTTTTTCAAACAATGTGATTATTCGTCACCATAAGCCATCAAGAAAGTATGGTCATTTATAACTTGTGTCAAAAAGGCATTATCGTCAAGACTTGACTCTATTTGCATGATTTCTTTCAGCTTTTGGGCTGTTTGACTCTGTAAGCGCTCATCTTGTGTTTCTTCGACTCTTTGAATTACTTGACGGATAATTTCAATATCGGCATCTGACAATAAGCTTACTTCTGGAATCATAACCTCATAAGCTTCGTCGAGTACTGGCTGTCGGAGCGCATCGAGTGAAACCTTAGGCTCTATACGCACAACAGTAGTACCAGCCACCATATCTCCCAAACGTTGTCCTTTACCACCTGCGGCAATAGCTACCACACCTACCCATTGACCCAAAATACTAAAATCAATAATTCTAAAAATCCATCGTAAAATATAGGCACCGATAGTAGGTGCACTACCATCCAACTTAATCACTTTGATATTTCGAGCTCTTTTCCCAATGCTTTGTCCATTGAGCCAAATTTCGCAAATTAAATCATAAAAAAAGAGGGGCAAAATACCAAATCCAAAGAAAAGAATAGTTCTGATTCTGTTATTGAATAGACTGTCATCCAACCATGTAGCAATCAAAGAAAAAACAAGAATCCAAGCGAAATAGACTACCAAATCAATCAAATATGCGATAATTCTATCTCCGATACTAGCTGGTGTAAAAGCTACTTCGACATTTTGAGCTGTCCGTATTTTTATTTTACTCATTATCTATCACAGTGGTAAAGTTATTTTGATATATTGCTTAAAATTAAACTACCTTAAGCAAAAATCCACCATGAGAGAGGCATTATTTAAGAAACAAAATCTTGATAAATGGCAATCTTTTGAAGAAGATGTACAAAGTATTCATTCTGATACACTAGCCGAAAGATTTATAGAATTAACCGACGATTTGGCCTATGCTCAGACGTTTTATCCTAGTTCAACGACTACTCGTTATTTGAATGAATTAACGGCTCAATTTTATCGAAAAATTTACGCCAATAAGAAAGAATCCTCCAATCGTTTTGTTGAGTTTTGGAAATTTGAAGTGCCTTATCTCTTGTTTCGTTTTCGAAAAGAGCTTTGGGTAGCTTTCTGTATTACATTTATTTCGGCAGTAATTGGGGCTATATCGGTGGCACACGACGATACTTTTGCTCGACTGATTTTAGGCGATGATTATATCGATATGACGCTTGAAAACATTCGAAAAGGAGACCCATTGGCAGTGTACGGAGGTAGCGATCCGCTAATGATGTTTTTGGAGATTACCTCAAATAATATCAAAGTATCTTTTGTTTGTTTTGTAATGGGATGTTTTTTCTCGGCAGGCACTGCGTATATGCTTATCACCAATGGAATTATGCTAGGAGTATTTCAATATTTTTGTTATCAGCAAGGTTTTCTAAAAGTATCTTTATTGACAATTTGGTTGCATGGCGTTTTAGAAATCTCTTCGATAATTGTGGCAGGGTGTGCGGGATTAGTGATGGGGAATAGCCTTTTATTTCCTCGGACCTATTCGCGTATGGAATCTTTCAAGATTGGCGCAAAAAATGGCATTAAAATCGTTATTGCTTTAGTACCTTTGTTTATTATGGCTGGCTTTATCGAAAGTTTTATTACTCGCCAGCATCTAAATATCTTTTATAGTTTGCTCATAATTGTACCATCTTTCCTATTTATTGTGTGGTATTTTATCGTATATCCTCAAAAAGTATTTCAAAAAAGTCAGTTGTCTTAAAATACAACACTAATAGGAATGAATTTTGAGTTTAAAATTTGAAAAATCTCCACTTGCCATTTTACACAATATTTACGAAAAGACCATTGAGCAAAAGCTTATTCTATTTTCAGAAACCTTATTTTTAGCTTATTTCCCCGATTACTACCAATACAACTATTATGGAAAAACAGTACCTACCTCTTGAAAGAGAGCGTGATTTTAGTCAAAAAATTAACGATACTTTCTCTTTTGTTCGTCTCAATTTCAAAGATTTATTTCTTGCTTTATTGTTTATCGTGGGTCCCGTTTTGCTTATTGCAGGCATTGCTGGTGGATTCCATCAAATCAATGTATTAAATAGCACAGCCTCTGACACACCCATGGATGCCAACGCTGGTGTCGAAGAAATATTAAGAAGATTTAGTAAAAGTGGTATAGATATCATCGGACCCGCCTATTTTATCTTATTGTTTGCTACCGTGATTTCAATGGTGCTCTTAGTCGTAACGGTTTATAGCTATATGCAATGCTATTTGGAGGATTCTGTATCACGAATTACAGTAGAAAGAGTAACAGAAAAAGTGAAAATACATTTCCTTCCTGTTTTTAGAGGCTTTTTCTTGGTATTGCTAGTCTTTTTTGGCATCATTATTTTGGCATCCCTTGCTATTGGAGCCTTGGGTGTAGCTGTGGGTGGTGTAGCAGGTCCAATGATTATTGGTATTTTTGGCTTAGTGATTTTTGCAGTCATGATCTATTTTATGATTATGTTTTTGCTGAGTCCAGCCATAATCGTTTTTGAAGATGCTAGCCCTGGTTTTTCGCTTCGTAGAGCCAAATATCTTATCGAAGGTAAATGGTGGTCTACTTTCGGACTAGTCATGATTGTATCAATCATTGTTTACTTTATTGGACTTGTATTCAGCCTTCCTGCGGGTATCTTATCAGTGTTAAAAATACTTGGTATCCAATCTAGCATGACTAGCGACTGGGTGGTTGTGGTATCAACCGTAATTTCGATGGTGGGCTCGTCTATTTTATCGGCTATTACCTATATCGCTTTAGGATTCCAATATTTTAATCTTGTCGAGAAAAAAGACGGTAATAGTCTATTCAAACAAATCAATAACTTGGGTAATCACTAATGGCTTTGAACTTCCAATGCTAAGCTTGTAATATAGTCGTTTGCAAAAGCTTTTATAAAGCATCAGTTTCGGATACAGGATTGCGCTTTATGTAAAATGAAGGTATGGTTTAAGAGTCCCGAAATCAGAAGTGCCAAATCCTCAATGACTTGAAACTGGATCATTATTTTTCTAACTCAAAAATGAGTGTCAAAAAAAGACATATTCCTATTATTTTAAAATACGTCATACTATGTTTTTGGGTGACTCTACTGCCTATTTGCCGTCTTCAAGGGCAAATAAGCCGTGTAGATTCGCTCACACAACTGAGTCCGCCCAAGCAACCAGACAAAACGTTGACGAGTCTTCGAAAGCAAAAAAAGTATCAGTATCAAACCGTTCCTGTTGAGCAAATGTCGTGGAGTGGTAGGCTTTGGATGATGTTTTTACGTTGGATTGCGCAGTTTTTCGAAAAAAGCACTACAGGCAAATCGTTGAAGATAGGTATGTATGTTTTTTTAGCAATTGTGATAATCTTTGTCATTATGAAGCTAATTGGTATTGAATTTGCAAATATCTTCGGACGCAAAGACCAATCTATTTCTATTGATTATCAAGTACTAGAACAAGATATTCATGCGTTAGATTTTGAAAAAGCAATTGAGAGCGCTTTGTCTACTCAACAGTTTAGGTTGGCCACTCGCTTGTACTATTTACAAGTATTAAAATCCTTGAGTAATCAAGACCTAATTGAGTGGAGATTGAACAAAACCAATCGGAGTTATATTTACGAATTACAATCAACCGAATTACGTCAAGAATTTGAATCTCTTACTACTCTTTTTGAATACATCTGGTACGGAGATTTTTTGATTAGTGCCATCGAATTTGAATCTATACAAAATCAATTTTCCAACTTTAATCGCAGTATAACACGAAGTAGGCGATAGCCTCAAAACGCGTGATAATAACATGAAAAAGATAAGCTTAATTATTTTGTTGGGAGTTTCAACAGCCCTAACATTCAGCTCTTTTAAAACCACTATTGTAGAAACAAGCCAATATAGACGCATTGAGGAAGTTGAATATGATACCATCAATTTTGAATCAACAATCATTTCTGGTGTGAAATTAGGAGGTCCTTACGGCGCTTTATTAGAAAAATTAGGATCTCCAGATTCTGTTAGAAAAGAAGAAACTCCTGATGCACAAAATAGTGACCATTTTGAAATCTATCTTTATGGAAAAGATTCTTTCTATGTAATGGACGAAATGGTGAGCGGTTTTGAGTTAAAATCGACAAAATTCCAACTTGATAACCTTGGAGGATTGAAAGTAGGAGACCCTATTGCAAAGGTGAAAAAGATGTTTCCTAAATCTTACAAAATCCGTGATATAGACGAGTTTAATCCTTCTTGGATTACTATTAGTGTACAGTTTGGTAGCTCGGATTCGTTCCTAGAAATTTATTGCGAAAACTCAAAGGTCAAAAGTATCACTACGGTGACTGATGACGAAGAAGAGGAAGAATAAAATAAAAAAGCATTTGAGTTAGCTCAAATGCTTTTTTATTTGACATAGATTCATAGATTTGTGGAAAAAGTGTGGAAGGAATGTAAGACCATCTTTTATCAACACAAAACCACATCGCACCGCTGAATGACGCAGAAAACTAAATATCTTATTGTATTGGGTATTACACTATTGGGTTTTATATTAGTCGAAATATATAAGCCCAAGCCAGTCATTTGGACATCTACCTATTCAAACCAAGACGATATACCATTTGGAGGTGAAATATTATACAAAATTCTCCCTGAGCTTTTTCCTTCGCAGGAAATTCATGACGAAAAATTCCCTGTTTTAGCCCGACACACAGAGCAAAGTGTTGATTTACAACACACTTCTTATATTAACATTTGTAATACTTTTACGCTAGATTCTATTTCATTGATAAAGCTGTTAAGGTTTGTGTCAATGGGAAATACGGCCTTTATTTCAGCCGAAGATTTTGGCTCGCTTGGCGATACACTGCATCTTTCGACAGATTATATCAGTATCCTGAAGAAGGGCACAGCAACATCGCTTAATTTTACCCACTCAGAACTCCGTCAAAAAAAGCCCTTTAACTTTAGAATGGAAGATGCAGAAGCTTTTTTTGTTGATACTACTAAATCTACAGTACCATGGACCGTTCTTGCTTACAATCATCTCAAAAAGCCTACTTTTATTCAGGTAAAATGGGGTAAAGGTTCTTTATTACTCAATTCCATCCCTAGAGCCTTTAGTAACTATTATCTCATCAAGCCTCAAAATTGTTATTTTGCGATAAATGCCTTGCGCTATCTTCCACAGCAAACTATTTATTGGGATGAATATTATCAGGCGCCTTCTATTGGTTCTCGTTTTAGGGTAATGAACAAGTCTATTCGTAAAGCCAGCGAGGCTTCTTACGACGAATCACCTTTTAGGTTTATCGTAAGTCAACCAGCCCTGCGATGGGCTTATTATCTGACGCTTTTGGCTCTTGTCCTTTTTATGGTTTTTGAGGCCAAACGTCGTCAACGAATTATTCCTATTATTGATGTTCCTCAAAATACCTCAGTCATATTTGTCAAGACCATAGGTCAGTTATATTTTAATAAAAAAGAACATTTGACTATTGCACAAAAGAAAGTAACTCATTTGTTACACTTTATCAGAGATAAATTTTATCTCAATACCTATCAAATAGATGAAGATTTTTTGACAGAATTAAGTAATAAATCTGGGTTAGAATTAGGTAAACTACAAGCTCTTTTTCATGCAATTCAGCATTTGAATACGGTAAATAGCATCTCCGAAAAAGAACTTATTGAACTCAATAAAGCCATTGAAGAGTTTTATCAAACGGTCAAAGCATAAAAGATAGGCTTTCGGCGGTCAGCTTTGAGCAATCGGATTTTGGCAGTATTATAAAAATGAATAATTCAGCCTATAACATATCGCTTAAAGCTGATGATTAATATGTCTGTTTATTAGGATTTTTTCAGCGATAAGTCTTTTCAAAAGCTCCTACAGAGCTTTTGAAACTGATTAATACATTACTCAGGTGATGGTGAAACCCCTTTGTGCCTTTGTGCCTCTGCCACTTATGCCTACTAATACATTACTCAAGTGGTGGTGAAACTTCACCTTGTAACTTATACTTATTGATACCATTTCACGCTCTTTTACCAAAATTATGAATTTTGAATCACGCATAGATTTAAGCGAATTACATCAGGCGGTTACAGAAATACGCGAACAAATAGGCAAAATTGTTGTTGGTCAGCCACAAACGATTGATTTGTTGCTTACAGCACTTTTAGCCGATGGACATATTCTTTTGGAAGGGGTGCCTGGCGTTGCCAAAACCTTGATGGCAAAATTGTTGTCACGCACAATTTCGGTAGACTTTAGCCGTATTCAATTTACGCCCGATATGATGCCTTCAGATGTAATAGGCACAGCCGTTTTTAATCCCAAAGTCAGTGACTTTGAGTTTAGAAAAGGTCCCATTTTTTCCAATATTGTACTAATCGATGAAATCAATCGTTCACCTGCCAAAACGCAATCGGCTTTGTTTGAGGTGATGGAAGAACGTCAGATTACTAATGCGGGTACTACATATCCAATGTCATTTCCGTTTTTGGTGATTGCTACTCAAAACCCTATTGAGCAAGAAGGAACATATCGCCTCCCAGAAGCACAACTTGACCGTTTTATGTTCAAGATTTTGGTAGGATACCCCAATCTCAGTGAAGAAATTGATATTTTGAAAGGTCATCAAAGTCGTGCTAAAGAAGATGCAGGCAAAGTAGAAGAAAGTATTTCGTCCGTTTTGTCCTCTGAACAATTGTATAGCTTGAGAGCCAAAGTAAAACAAGTCATTGTAGAAGAAAACATTTTGGAATACATTGCCAAGTTGATTCACGAAACCCGTCGTTCAAAATTCCTCTATTTAGGCGCCTCTCCACGTGCTTCGGTAGCCATGTTGCAAGCATCTAAAGCCTTTGCGGCCATTCGTGGACGAGATTTTGTTACGCCCGAAGATATTCAAGAATTATTACCTGCTATTCTTCGTCATCGTGTGGCACTTACACCCGAAAAAGAAATGGAAGGAGCTAATGTAGAAGATGTTCTCAAAGGAATTGTACAAAAAATAGAAGTACCACGATAATTCAAACTTTTCTAGCTTCAAAATCGATTGTATCACTTTTCATCATACCTTTGTTGTCACAATCACAAAAAAGGGGTGCCTCATAACAACGGGCTGAGATTATACCCATTGAACCTGATACAGGTAATGCTGTCGAAGGGATTTTGATGATAGATCGTGATACAATCTTTCTATCATTCAATCAATCAATTTTTTACGGGTTATTATTATTGTTAAATCGGACAGGATTTGGCTCCTTTACCTGTCGTTATGTTTTCAAAAATGATGAAAAATTTAACGACTGAGCGCTTTTTCGCAAAAACTCTTCTAAGCGAGTTGGCGCAAAAAGCTTTTATGGTTATGTTATTGTGCAGCCTGACCATATCGGCTTATGCACAATTGAGTATTTCGGGTAAAGTAACAGACAGCGAAACCAAAAAAGGATTGGCTGGCGCAACCCTTACCATCGACAATACGATGCGTGGAACGATTACTGATGCACAAGGTAATTTTGTTATCAAAAACCTCAAAAAAGGCACTTATACCATCAAAGTAAGCTTCGTAGGTTTTGAAAAGCAAAGTAATGCTATCGAGCTTCAGCAAAATACTAACATTTCTTTTTCGCTTCAAAAAAGCTCTTTTATGGCCGACGAAGTAGTGGTAAGTGCTACTCGTGCTAATGAAAAATCTGCTGTAGCTTACACCAATGTGAGCAAAGAAGACCTTCAAAAACAAAATCTGGGTCAGGATATTCCACAATTGCTCAACTTTACGCCTTCGTTGGTAACTACCTCGGATGCAGGGGCTGGGATTGGTTACACGGGTATTCGTATTCGTGGTACAGACGCTACCCGTATCAATGTTACCATCAATGGTATTCCGCTCAACGATGCCGAATCACAAGGAGTTTATTGGGTAAACATGCCAGACTTTGCCAGTTCGACCAACTCGATTCAGATTCAGCGTGGCGTGGGTACGTCTACCAACGGAGCTGGAGCATTTGGGGCAAGTGTCAATATGTCTACAAACGAATTTAGAAAAGACGCTTACGCAGAATCAAACAACTCGTTTGGATCATTTAATACTTTCAAAAATACCGTTTTAGTAGGTTCAGGCCTTTTGAATAATCGTTTTACAGTAGATGCACGTTTGTCGAGACTTAAATCTGATGGTTATATCGATCGTGCTTCTTCCGACCTTCGTTCGTTTTATTTATCAGGTGCATATTTTACCAAAAAATCTTTTTATCGTTTGAATGTATTTTCTGGTAAGGAAAAAACTTACCAAGCATGGGAAGGTGTTCCTGAGTATTTGTTGAGCACTAACCGTACTTACAATCCTTATACCTATCCAAACCAAACCGATAATTATCAGCAAGACCATTACCAATTATTATCATCGCATAGCCTTTCGTCGAACTGGACATTCAACTTCAACTTGCATTATACTTACGGACGTGGCTACTATGAGCAATTTAAGGAGCAAGACAAGTTCTCAAAATACGGTTTACCCAATGTAGTTATTGGCAATACGACTATCACAAAAACGGATTTAGTTCGTCAAAAATGGTTGGATAATGATTTTTATGGAAGTACATTTTCATTCGATTATAAAGGTAATAATCGCTTGAGTGCCAACATTGGTGGTGCTTGGAACCAATATGATGGTCGCCATTACGGACAAATTATTTGGGCACAATATGCTTCAACAGCTAAGCTAGGTGATAAATACTACAGTGGCACAGCTCTAAAAACAGACTTTAATATTTACGGAAAAGTATATTATCAATTGAGCGAGCAGTTAAATGCATTTGCTGATTTGCAATATCGTACTGTTGGCTATAGCATTAAAGGAATTGACGATAATTTGGTAGATATTTCACAAAGTAAAAACTACAATTTCTTTAATCCAAAAATGGGCTTAACCTATCAGGTTTCGGCAGGAACATCTGCATTTTTGTCATATAGTATTGGTAACAAAGAGCCGAACCGTTCAGACTTTGTAGATAACCCAGGAAAAGCACCACAAGCAGAAACCTTGCGTGATTTAGAAGCAGGCTTTAAAACACAAAAAGGAAAAGTAGCTTTTGAGGCAAATGCTTATTGGATGGATTACAAAAACCAATTGGTTTTGACAGGAAAATTAAACGATGTAGGTACTCCAATCCGTGTCAATGTACCAAGTAGCTACAGAATGGGACTTGAGTTGCAAGCAGGAGTTCAATTAACAAAAGCATTGAAATGGAATGTAAATGCTACTCTTTCAAGCAACAAAATCAATAATTTTACAGAGGTAGTCCCAAATTATGATGAACCTTATATTGATGTGGAAAATAAGTTTGCTAAAACAGACATAGCCTTTTCACCCAATGTAATCGGTGGTTCGCAATTGTTGTATACACCAACAAAAGGACTTGAATTAGGATTGTTGTCAAAATACGTAGGAAAGCAATATATGGACAACACAAGCAATGAAAACCGTAAGTTGAATGCTTATTTCACCAACGATTTACGAATTCTTTATACATTCAAACCTTCGTTCTGTAAAGAGTTAGGATTGAGTTTATTGGGCAACAACATTTTCAATACGCTTTACGAATCAAATGGATATACCTATAGCTATATCTACGAGGGCAAAACTGTTACTGAAAACTTTTATTACCCACAAGCAGGATTTAACTTTTTGCTAGGTGTGAACATTAAGTTTTAAAACCTGACAGCTTGCAAAATAAAAGCCCCGAAATACTGATTATTTCGGGGCTTTTGCATAAAGTGCGACCGTTTAATAAGATTCGCTACCACTACCTAATGAATATTTGCTATTTTTCGGAAGTATACAAAACGTGTACACATTCGTCTTTTCCTTAAAGCAAATTAATACTTCTATAATCTATAAAGTTATTCCTAGTAAGTGGTTCTCTGGCTCGTAAGTAATCTTACGAGCCTTTTTATTTGTATGTACCAAGAGGAAAACTTAGTCCTACGTTAACACTAAACACACGATTGGATACTTCTAAAGTTGGACTTTTGGCAATATCTGTAAGTCCTAGTGCATAACGAGCATCCAAATTCAACCACATTTTTTGGCTTAGTGCATAATTTACACCCGCACCCAAAACAGCACTTACATCTGTTGAACTATAGCTACCAGCATAGTCATATCCACTCTTATTGGCTACACTTGTTAAAAAGCCTATTTGAGGACCAGCAAATACTTTTGGTCTCCAAGAACCTGTTGTCTTTTGTGAACCAAAGTAATACGTTGCAAGCAAAGGCACCTGTACATAATCTAATTTGAGATAATCATCGCTTCTCTCATAATTAGCGCCTTGTTGGCTATACAATACCTGCATTCCAAAACCCCAGTGAGAAGTAGAGCTATAATTCAGGAAAAGCCCTGTAGAAAGCCCCGTTCTTGATTTTGTATCAGTCAGTCCCGAAAGACTTGAAGAGTTTACCCCAATTGTAGGGCCAAAAGATAAATTTTGTGCTTTTAAAAGTGGCGAACATACACACAATAAAGCAAGGATGGCGAATTTTTTAATGTTAAGCATAAGATTAAGGATTTTAATGAAAAATAAAACAATCACGACATACCCAGCTGAGTCGCTGTTTGACTATAAAACCCAAAATCATCCCAAATTATTGAGCACCTTTTGCTTGATTGAGTAAGCGGTTTATCATTTGAATGCCGAAATCCCCGTTATTTCAGCACCTAAAATCAATAAATGAATATCGTGTGTACCCTCATAAGTAACCACTGATTCGAGGTTCATGAGGTGTCTCATAATGGGGTACTCGCCTGTAATGCCCATACCTCCATGTAGTTGGCGTGCCTCACGAGCTATTTTCAAGGCCATGTCAACATTGTTTCGCTTCGCCAATGAAATCTGTGCTGTCGTGGCTTTACCAGCATTTTTGAGCATCCCCAATCGCCAGCAAATCAATTGAGCTTTGGTAATCTCAGTAAGCATCTCTGCCAACTTTTTTTGCACCAATTGAAAAGAAGCGATAGGTTTATCAAACTGAATTCTTTCCAAAGCATACTTTTTGGCAGAATCATAACAATCCATCGCAGCCCCCAAAGCACCCCATGCTATGCCATAACGCGCCGAATCCAAACAACCCAAAGGACCACGCAAGCCATCGGCATTAGGTAATAGATTTTCTTTAGGAACTCTGACATTATCGAATACCAATTCGCCCGTACAACTTGCTCGAAGAGACCATTTTTGATGTATTTCAGGCGTTGAAAAGCCTTCCATTCCACGTTCTACGATAAGTCCTTTGATACGACCTTGTTCGTTTTTTGCCCATACTACGGCAATATCTGCCATTGGCGCATTGGATATCCACATCTTTGAGCCATTAAGCAAATAGTAATCTCCTTTATCTTCGATTCGAGTTTTCATGCCCGCAGGATTTGAGCCAAAATCTGGTTCGGTCAAACCAAAACAACCTAGATATTCACCTGAGGCTAATTTGGGTAAATACTTTTGCTTTTGCGACTCTGAGCCATATTCATAGATAGGATACATCACCAACGAGCCTTGGACAGAAGCCATTGAGCGCAAACCTGAATCGCCTCTTTCAACTTCCTGCATCATCAAACCATAAGCGATATAATCCAATCCTCCAGCCCCATATTTTTCGGGAATTGTTGGACCAAAAAGCCCCATCTCTCCAAACTTTTTAACCAAGTAAGCAGGAAAGACAGCTTTTTGAGCAGCATCTTCAATAATAGGAGACACTTCTTTTTTAATAAAATCTCTTACGGATTGGCGTATTAAGAGGTGTTCTTCGGTCAATAAATCATCTATTTGATAAAAATCAGGAGACTCGAAGTTATCCACTTTGTTTGATTGATAAAATTCCATGGTTTTGTTTGTTTTAAGATAAGCTGTCAAAGCTAAATAAATATTTTCTTACTCAATTCCACCGCTTTCTGCCAAGCTTGATGATTGATAGGATATATGTCTCTGAATTTTTCAATAAGATTTATCGTATTAATATTTCCTACAAGTTCATCGTTAGCCATAGGACAACCACCAAAGCCTCCAAGAGCTCCATCAAAACGACGACAACCTGCCTGATAGGCTGCTTGAATTTTGTCTTCCCAATTAAAAGGGCTCGCATGAAAATGGGCTCCAAATTCGATTTGAGGATAAAGCGGAATCAAATGACTAAATAATTGCTCAATTAATGGAGATTCTGCAACGCCAACGGTATCTGATAAAGCAATAATTTCAACACCCAATAAAGCCATTTTTTCAGCCCATTCTCCAACAATATCAGGGCTATATGGGTCGCTGTAGGGATTGCCAAAACCCATAGAGAAATAAACTACTAGTTTTTTATCATGTTTGAGACATAATGCTTGTATTGCCTTAACTGTTTCGAAAGCTTGAGTAATTGAGCTATTGGTATTGCGTTGTTGGAAAGTTTCGGAAATAGAAAAGGGAAATCCTAGATAGGTAATATGCTCAAACAAAACTGCTTGTTCGGCTCCTTTTAGGTTGGCAATGATTGCTAATAATTTAGTTGAAATACCTTCCAATTGCAGCTGATGATATACCTCCGCTGTGTCGGCCATTTGAGGAATCGCTTTGGGGGAGACAAAACTGCCAAAATCCAATGTGTCAAATCCTACTTGTAGTAGTGTGTTGAGATATTCTACCTTCAATGCAGTAGCAACAGGTGATTTCCAGCCTTGAATGGCATCTCTTGGACATTCGATAATTTTCATAGGTTTTTGTTTATTGATGATTGTTTCAGTACTCAATATGATTGATTCTTGTGAAAAAACAAAAAATCCCAATCAGAAGATTTCTGACTGGGATTCATGCAATTACAATGGTTAGGTAATTAGAAAATGTCTTTTTTTGAGAGTGAAAGTATTTGTTATTAAAACGTCTAACACAAAGCTCTTAGTATAATATCGGATTGAGGATTTATGATTTGGGATATACAAGGTAATATGATTACTTGATACAGCAAGCAAAAGAGCATTATCTATTTTGCTTGCTGTATCGCTTAAATCTACTTCACAGCCCACTCTATAACCCCAGCAGCATTATCAACAGGTAGTTGCACTTCCATTTTGATTGCCTTGGTTGTTACGGACTCAAATTGTATAGTATTGAGCTGATCTTTGGCAATAGGGCTTTGATTAATGACTTTTACAGGAATCCATTCACCATCTTTTTGGTAGTAAATCTTGTAAGAAGCAGGAATACGACAGCCTCCCCAAGGACTATCATCCAACCAATAAATACTTGACGAGGATACCGTGTAAGTTTGGTCGAAGTCATATTGAAGATATTCTGTAGTATTCTTTTTAGGCCACCAGTGCAAGAAATTGGCACTTTTGTCATTCGAGTTTTCTACTTCATATTGGTCATTTAGTGCTTTGAGCATCAATGGATTGCTCACAGAACCTGACACCTTACTTTTACTGGCAATAGTTGGCGCAGGCGTTGGGCGTGCTGCCGTTTCTTCATACGGAATCCAAACTGTCATTTCGGTAGCTCCACGATTGGCCCAAGAATAGTAGGGAATCGCTTTGATGTCTGTTGTTTTCTTTACCAATTCTTCAGAACCTACTTGTCTTTGTGTGGTGAAACCTTTCATGTTCAAAGTCATTACTCCGTTCAACAAATCTTGTTGATAAGAGGCTGTAACAGGAGCACTTTTATCCACAACCAAACTCATGACTGATGCAGAGGTATTATCATTTCCTTCCAAACAATATACCATTGGACCTCTTTGTAAGGCGAATTTTGATTTGTCAGCTTTTACATTACTGTTAGCCAAAATTTTTCTTACATCCATAGGAAGTATGAAGCTCACTTTATCGCCTTTTTTCCAAATTCTATCCACTACAGCATAGCCTTTTTCTATGGTATAAGAAAATACTTTACCATTTACCAAAAGCTGGATTGGGCTTTCTGGTGTTTCATCTTTGTACAAATCACCTGATGATGGTCTACTTAATGCCCAACCCGGAATACGAATGCGTAAAGCAAATTGCGCTGTTTTTGCAGGAGCAATCGTGATGTCATTTTTCCCTTCCCAAGGATATGCCGTTTGTTGGGTAATCGTCACAGCTGTATTGGGTAATTGAATAGTGGCAGTCCCTCCTACAAAAAGGTTTACGTAAAGATTTTTTTGATTTTGAGCATACGTATATCCCGGTACTGAAGGTAGGAAGCGAGTCATATTTGAAACACAGCAAGCACAATCCCACCACGCACGACGCTGATGTTGCCCCATAGATGCCAGTGGATTAGGATAAAAAAACTTATCCCCACTCAATGAAATACCTGAAAGCAAACCATTGTAAAGTGTTCTTTCAAGAACATCAACATATTGAGCATCACCGTGTAATAAAAACATACGTTGATTCCAATAGACATTTGCAATAGCAGCACAGGTTTCTGCGTAAGCACTCATGTTTGGCAAATCATAATCGTCGCCAAAAGCCTCGCCATTGCCTGTAGCACCGATTCCTCCTGTGATGTAAAGTTTTTTATCAACTACGTCATGCCAAATATCATCAATCGCAGACAAGTAAGCTTTGTCGCCAGTAAGCGCTGCCACGTCGGCCATTCCTGTGTACATATAGGTGGCACGTACCGCATGACCAACAGCAGTATGTTGATCTACGACTTTTTTGTGCGATTGGCTATACTCTTGATTGAGGTGTCCTTCTTTGCCTCTTAAATCTAAAAAGAACTTAGCTAAATCAAGATAGGCTTTTTTGCCAGTGACTCTATACAATTTTGTCAAACCTGTTTCTACGATTTGGTGTCCAGGAAAGCGTTCTTCTTTTCCCCAGCCAAAGGTTTTTACCAATAAATCAGCGTTTCTGATGGCAATATTCAAAAGGTTCTTTTTGCCTGTTGCCTGATAATGTGCAACTGCTGACTCGAACAAGTGACCAGCATTATAGAGTTCATGACTCAAATCTTCTTCTTTTTCCCAACGTTTAGCGCCAAGCCATTCATGAGGTTTTTGGATAGGCATGGTTCTAAAAGTATATAAATAGCCATCTGCCTCTTGCGCTGAGCCAATAATCGTAATCAAGGAATCAAGATAGGCTTCTAGTTGAGGGTTTTTCTGTGTTTGTAGACTGTAAGAAGCCCCTTCAATGACTTTATAAAGGTCGGTATCATCAAACGTAAAAGAAGTGCTTTTATCGGCAGGGATTTGCTTTGCTGCTTTACGGAAATTGTCAATACGCCCTGTGATTTTACACTGATTAAGCGTGTAAGGAATAGTCACATTGGCGTTTACCTGCATTTTGGGCGTCCAAAAATTATCTTTAAAATGAACTTGTGTAAATGCCACAGGCTGAATAGGATAATCGCCTTTTTGGGCAAAAACTCCTAAACAAAAAAAGCAGAAAAGTATCGTTTTGTGTATCATAGTTATTTATTGAATTAGTGAGTTTGTGAATTGTGAATTAGTGAATAAAATGAGTCAAACAACTAAATTCTTTTAAATTTCAATGAGGAAGTTTGTAGTTATTTTCTTTACCCTGCTGTTTTAGTAGCAGGCGAGTGGAAATTTTGTTTTTTCGATACATGCCAAATATATTTTTTTAACATACTCTCATTCACAACTCACTAATTCACTCATTCATAATTCACAACTCACTATTATTTTTTTTCAATATATAAAAAACAGGTATCCCTAATAATACTAAACCTAAGCCTGGCCAAGTATAATTGGGTTTATAAATAAGTAATAAAATACAAATACAAGTTGCTGTAAAAATATACAGTAATGGCACAAATGGATATCCAAATGCTTTGTAAGGTCTTTCAAGTTTTGGTTTTTTGATTCGTAAACGAATAATTCCTAGAATAGTAAGTGCATAAAAAATGAGTACTGCAAAAATCACATAGTCGAGGAGTTCGCCGTACTTACCACTCAAACATAAAACCGAAGCCCAAGCACATTGAATCCATAGTGCTTTTTCTGGAACACCATTTTTGTTCAGTTCTCCTACTTTTTTGAAGAATAGACCGTCATTTGCCATCGTGTAATACACACGGGCGCCAGCCAAGATAAGTCCATTATCACAACCGAAAGTCGAAATCATTAAGAAAATGGCAACAATCATAGTGCCCTCTTCTCCAAAAATATGTTGAGAAGCTACCACACCTACTCGATCATTTTCTGCAAAAGCAATCGACGGTAAATCTAATACCGAAACATACATGATGTTGGCGAGCAAATAAATGCTTGTTACAATGAGTGTTCCTAGGAAAAGACTTAGACCAATATTGCGTTGTGGATTTTGGATTTCACCAGCGATAAATGTCACATTATTCCAAGAATCACTACTAAACAAACTTCCCACCATACTAGCGGCGATTGCTCCGAAGGCAGCCCAACCCGTATATGGTAAAAATCCTGAAGAGGTAAGTTGTTGAATAGAAAAGCCTGTTTCCCTGTTATGATGCCAAGTTTCGGCATTAGCCGTAAGAATAAACCCAAAAATAACTAATCCAAATAAGGCAAGCAGTTTGGTCACAGTAAAAATTGACTGGACATATTTGCCGTATTGAACACCACGCGTGTTGATAAACGAAAGAAAAATGATAAGGGCTATAGAGGTAAGTTGTGCTGCTGAAATATTGAGTCCTAGGACTGAAAATAGAATATTTTTTTCGCTTAAAACAGGAAAAAGATAGGCCGAAAATTTGCTAAAGGCAACCCCAACGGCTGCGATAGAGCCTGTTTGGATTACGGTAAAAAAGCTCCAACCATACAAGAACCCAATCAGAGGATTGAAGGCCTCTTTGAGGTAAATATACTGCCCTCCTGCTTTGGGAAACATACCACTCAGCTCGCCATAACTAACGGCCGCCGCTACAGTGAGTAATCCAGTAAGAACCCATACTAAAAGTAACCCTCCAGCAGAACCTACATTTCGGACAATATCAGAACTTACAATAAAAATCCCTGACCCGATCATGGAGCCCGCCACAATCATAGTGGCATCGAAGAGGCGAAAGGAGCGTTTGAAGGACGGTTGTTCTTGAGACATAGTTGAGTGATTTAGTGATTGATGAATGAGTGATTGAATAAGTGCAAATCTTCATACTCACTCAACCGCTCCACCACTCAATCACTCAATAAAGTCAGGTATTAATGCAAAATAGAATCATATTGCTTTAGGCTGTAAGCCTTAGGCATTAGGTAAAATATTCTCAAAGAAGCTCAGATATATCTTGCATACTTATGAGGGTAATCCTACAAATTAAAATTTTGAGTGATTGTGGGTGCAAGGTATTGATAATTAAAATCTTACATTTTGAATTCGCAACTCACAATTCACCACTCAACATTAATGCTAAAGTACTTGAAACCCATAAGCATAAGGATCATCCTCTGGGTCGATATTGATGGTATTGTAGCCATAGATTCTTGCCCAGCCTTCTATACTTGGTTTCATGGCGGGCTTTCCTCCTACGGTCGTTTCTTCTTCTATTCTTCCAATGAATTTTGAACCGATGATACTTTCATGAATAAACTCATCCCCTTTCTTCAATTTACCTTTGGCATACCATTGTGCCATACGTGCCGAAGTACCCGTACCACATGGCGAGCGGTCAATGGCTTTGTCTCCGTAAAATACCGCATTACGAGCTGTAGAGGTTGGGTCTAATACGTCGCCAGTCCACAAGATATGCGAGCAACCTTTGATGGTATCATTTTCGGGATGCACAAAAGAATATTGCTCATTGATACGATTGCGTAAGGTTCTACTCCAACTAATAAGCTGGTCAGCGCTGTAATGTTGCAAGCCTTTAAAATTCTCTTGAACATCAACAATGGCATAAAAGTTACCACCATACGAAACATCTACCTTGATAGGACCTAAATCAGGACATTCTACACTCAAATCGGTAGCTGCTAAGAAAGAAGATACATTGGTGAGTTTTACGCTTTTAACCTTTTTTCCTTCTTGTTTATAGTCAATTAACACCAAACCAGCAGGAGCCTCCATACGGATTTTTCCTTCTACTTTTGGTGTGATTAATCCTTCTTCTACGGCAATAGTGATTGTTCCGATAGTACCATGTCCACACATGGGCAGACAGCCACTTGTTTCGATAAACAATACCGCTACGTCATTTTCTGGGTCATGAGGAGGATACAAAATACTTCCGCTCATCATATCATGACCACGAGGCTCGAACATAAGCCCTTTTCGAATCCAATCGTAATTTTGAAGGAAATACTGGCGTTTTTCGCTCATATTACTTCCTTCAAGCACAGGCCCACCTCCTGCCACTAGTCTCACGGGATTACCACAAGTATGGGCGTCTACACAAAAAAATGTTTTTTTCATAGTTTTATCAGGGGTAAGAATGAGTGCTGAATTGGGAGTTGTGAATTAGTACTGTACGAAAGATTTCCAACTATTTCAGATTTGGGATTTCTGATTTCGGAAAAAAGTAAAATACCTTTAATTTTTACAAAATATAAAAGACTCCACTTCCAATGTTTAAAATTACGGCAAAGGCACCGAAAGGATTATATTGAACAGTGAGTAGTCGACAGTAAAAGGTTTTCCACATACATACACCTAATAGTCAAAAGCTCATAGTCGCTAATTTCGAGTGCCTAAGCAGTAATAACTAATCACGTAATCATTCATTAACTTACTAACTAAATTGTTTCGTTGGTAAATGTATCATTGACCAAACGCCAAATTTTTAATGGATTACCATCTTTTAATTCTTCTGGTAACATCCAATCTTTGAATCCTTGTAAACAAATTGGTCTAACCCAACGCTTAATGGCGCTTGTACCTACCGAAGTATAGCGAGCGTCGAAAGTGGAAGGGTACGCTCCTCCATGAACCATGCTACCTGCAACCTCCACACCTGTTGGGGCGGCGTTTAAAAGCACACGACCAGCTAGAGAGCATTGTAGCGTCAATATTTCAGGATAGTTTTCAACATCCTGTTCTGTCGCCATCAATGTTGTGGTTAGTTGTCCACCAAGTGCTTTGAGGGCTTGTGAAAGTTCTTGTACATCTTGACAAATCACAAGTAAAGCAAAAGGCCCAAATGCTTCCTCATGTAAAAGTGGATTTTCGATGAAATCCTTTGCTGAAACCTTCGCAAGACTAGGAGTAGGTTTTTCTAAATCCTCAACCACAGCCAGAGAAGCTTCAGAAGCTACTCCTGCTTGCGATGTAATAGTGTAGCGTGCTTTATCAAAGGCTTTTGCAATACCAGAGTGCAACATAGGATGCAAGGCAACCTGTGTAAGCTCTTGTTCTAAGGTATCTGAAAAAGTACTTAATGCAGGACTATCGATCGCCAAAAGCAAGCCCGGTTTGGTACAAAACTGTCCCATCCCTAGCGAAATAGAACCTGCAAGGGTTTTTGCTAACGTTGTATTAGTTTGGTTTAATGATTCAGGGAATAAAACTACAGGATTGATACTACTCATTTCGGCAAAGACAGGAATAGGAACCTCTCTTTGGTCGGCGTAAGCTTTGAGCGCTTTACCACCAGCTTGCGAGCCTGTAAAACCAACCGCCGTAGTAAGTGGGTGCATCACCAACGCTTTACCTGTTTCGTTACTAGCATCGTTGAGATGTTGTATCGTAAAAGGGTGCATTTGGCAACGTGAAATGGCTTTTTCCATCGCTGAGAACATCAATGCTGAAGTTTCAGGATGGGCAGGATGCGCTTTAATTACTACCGAAACACCAGCAGCCAATGCACTTGCGGTATCACCGCCTGCGGTAGAAAAAGCAAAAGGGAAATTGCTAGCGCCAAAAATAGCCACAGGGCCAATCGGAACAAGCATTTTGCGAGTATCTGGCTTAGGAGGCACTCGGTCAGGATTGGCTGTATCAATACAGGCTTCTACCCAAGAGCCTTCGGCAACAAGACGAGCAAACATGCGTAATTGACCTGTTGTTCGTCCAATTTCTCCTTGAAGCCTTGGCAATGGAAGATTAGTTTCTTGATGTGCAATGGCCACCAACGAATCTTTCAACGCTTCTATTTCTTCTGCAATGGTTTCTAGAAATATAGCACGGTTTTTACCCGATACTTGGCGATAATGCTCAAATGCCTCTTGTGCTTGTTGCATTACCGTTGAAATGATTTGAGACATTTTTTTAAATTTGAAAATGCGTTAATCTTCAAGATTTGAAGATGAGTTAATTTGAAGATTTGAAAATAATTAAACGACACATTTTTAAAATTTCAAATCCTCAAACGATAATAGACAAAAGACTATCCTCTTCATCACCTCTAATCTAATAGCCAAAGGTCGAGTACAGCCTTTTTAAGTTTGAAAATGAGTTAATTTGAAGATTTGAAAATAACTAAACGATACATTTTCAAATCTTCAAATCTTCAAATCCCCAAATTATAATACAATCGCCTTATAATCTGGCAAAGTTGGTCTGATAGCAATAGCGCCATCAATAAGTGCTAAAATGCGTTCTCTTTCAGCACCGCTAAGTACCAAACGTGGTGGGCGCACCGCTTCACTACCCAAATCAACTCTTGATTCAGCCAACTTGATGTATTGTACTAATTTTGGATGAATATCTAGTTCCAACAATGGCATAAACCAACGGTAAATGCTAAGAGCTTCTTCGTAGCGACCAGCTTTTACTAATTTATAAATGGCCACTGTTTCCTCAGGGAAGGCACATACCAAACCTGCAACCCATCCATCAGCACCCATCACCAATTGTTCCATAGCAATGGTATCTACACCACACATGATTTTGAATCTGTCGCCAAAACGGTTACGCATTCTGGTTACGTTGGTCAAATCACGTGTAGATTCTTTTACTGCCTGAATGTTTTCGCACTCAGCCAAGGCAGCAAACATATCCAATGTTACTTCAATTTTATAATCTACAGGGTTATTGTAAATCATAATAGGAAGTGTAGTTGAATTGGCTACCGCTTTGAAATATTCTACTGTTTCGAAGTCATCAGCTTTGTAGCGCATAGGAGGAAGCATCATCAAACCAGCTGCGCCCCATTCTTCGGCTAGTTTAGCCAATTGGATTGCATCTCTGGTAGCTCCTTCAGCAATATTTAAAACTACTGGAACACGTCCAGCTACCTTTTCAACGGTAAACTTTACCAACGCTCCTTTTTCTTCTAGACTCAGTACACTTGCCTCACCTAAGGTTCCGCCAAGAATGATACCGTCGACACCTGCCTCAAGTTGGAATTGCAAGTTTTTGTCAAATAATTCAAAATCAAGTTGGTCATCTGCACCAAACTTTGTCGTCACAGCGGGAAATACGCCTTGCCAATTGATTGCCATAGTTCTGTTGTTGTTTTTTATCAAAATTACCCAAAACATAAGCGGGTCAAAGGTTGATTTTTAATCAATTGTAGCCAGATATTAACCTATTTATGTGTGATATGTCTATAAAGTTGTTTATATTTAGCTAATTAGTAGAAAAGAGTGTTCGGGTAGCATGAAGGCAAACTAATTTTAGCTTTTGGGTATTGGATTTGGGTAGCGGAGGTTAAATGTTATTTTGTGATAGACTCATCGATTGAGTACCTGAAGATTCAAAACCAAGACAGACGTTGAATCCTTTTAAATAGTATTTAATGAGCAAATGAAAGTATTACAATTTACTATTCCCGTACCACACGATCATACGATTATCGTTCAGCAGGACATCATGCCGTATTTCTATCCGCATTTGCATAGACATGAGGAGATACAGATTACATGGGTGCAACAAGGTGAAGGAACTTTGATTGCGGATAATAATATGCACACCTTCAAATCGAATGATATTTTTTGGTTGGGTGCCAATCAACCGCACATGTTTAAGAGTGATCCGAGCTATTTTTTACCTAAAAGCGAATTAGAGATTCAAGCCTTGGTACTATTTTTTAATCCTCATGGACCATTAGCGGCTTTGTTTAATTTACCCGAAATGCTCAATGTAAAACGCTTTTTACAACAAAATCCCAACGGATTTAAGATACCAGCAGAAAAAGCGGAGGAGATTTCGACAAAAATGATGCTCATTCACGAACATATCGGTATCGAGCAAATGATTCATTTTATGGATTTACTGAGGCTAATTTCTAGCATAGAACCACTGGATGCACTTTCGGAAGGCTCAAGACCAAAACTTTACAGTGAAAACGAGGGCTTGAGAATGAGTAATATCTATAATTTTATCATTCAAGAATTTGAAAAGCCTATTACACTCGAAGATGCAGCCAATAAAGCGCACATGACTCCGCATGCTTTTTGTAGATATTTCAAAAAGCACACAGGTCATACCTTTTTATCGTTCCTAAATGAAGTCCGTATTAATGAAGCCTGTAAAAAACTCACCAACGAATCTCCCATTGGTATTGCGCAAGTAGCTTACAGTTGTGGTTTTAATAGTATTACCAACTTCAACCGCATCTTCAAACGCATCAAGGGCAAATCCCCAAGTGAGTATTTGGAGGAGTTTTTTAAGTGAGGAATTGGGAATGTTAAGTTTTGAATATGCTATAGTTATCTATCATACAATACACTCCTGAATTTGTACTTGTAATGCTTTCCAATCGAGTGGCTCTGACGAAATAAGCTCTAGACGGCTATCTCTTCTGTAGGCTAAATAATGGCTCGTTGGCATACCTTCTACGCAATTGTACAAATACCAATCTTCGCCTGTTCGTAAGATTCCTTTTGCTCGATGAATTTTATTGTCAAAATACCAGCGTACTATCAACATATTAAGTTTGTTGAGGTTGAATACCTCTTTATGCGAAAAAATCCAGCCACATGAATAACTTCCCAAGCCTTTGTTGGGTTTCATGAGGGGTTTTCCTACTCTTGGTACTTGTTGAAATAAAACGGATTGAGTCGTATGATTTTCTACAGGCGACTCGTGCTCTAAATGCTCATTTGGGAATTGAGGTAAACGATTTTCATCAATTCCTAAACTTAGCCATTCTGGCTTTAGACGTCCTTGCTCAATTCTATCGACCACTAATTTGGGTGGATATATCTCATCGGCATATTCCCAAAAAAATTCAAGTTCCTCCTCGGTGCACAAATCAGTTTTATTAGCAACCAACACATCTGCCAGAGAAATCTGGTCGAGATAAGTGCCATCGGTTTGATAACGCTCACGACTCAATTGTGCTGGATTCAAGATACAAATTGTGGTGTCAACATAGATATCGTTGGAAAAGGCACGGCTTCGTAGCAAATCCAAAATACTCGCTGGATGCCCCATCCCTGTTGGTTCAATCAAAATGCGATTAGGACGCAAACGTGTGAGCATCATTTGAAGCGAAAAGTGCATATTTTGTGCTGCTGAGCAACAAATACAGCCTCCTTCGACTTCCACGACTTGCAATTCCTTGTCGCCTTCGGATGCTAACGTAAGATGATCAATTGATACTTCTCCAAAGTCATTGACTAATACTGCCCATTTTTCGTCTTCTGGCTTCTGCTTGAGCAGATTGACAATAGCGGTGGTTTTTCCAACTCCCAAATAGCCAGTAATCAAATTGACTGGTATTCTTTCCAACATAATTTTATCTTTTACGGAAACGTGCATTTTGATGATGAATTACGAATGGGTGAATTGTGAGTTTAAGCTTTTTAGGCAAGGACAAAGGACAACTCAAAACTCAGCACTCACAATTCAACACTTATTCTCGTTCCATATTACGTTTTACATCTTTTTCCTTAATGGTTTCACGTTTATCGTAAAGCTTTTTACCTTTCGCTAGTGCGATTTCTACTTTTGCAAAACCTCTATCCGAAATATACATACGTGTGGGAACCATGGTTAAACCTTGATCTTTTAGTTTGTTTTGTAGCTTTCCTAACTCACGTTTGGTTAACAACAGCTTTCTATCACGAAGAGGTTCGTGATTGTAGTGAGTTCCTTCGCTATATTTCGAAATATTCATCTGACGGATAAAAAGCTCTTCATTCAAAAACACGCAATAGGCATCTGTAAGATTTACTTTTCCTTGACGAATAGATTTGATTTCGGTTCCCATGAGCATAATTCCTGCTGTATAGGTTTCTAGGAAAAAGTATTCAAAAGAGGCTCTTTTGTTTTTGATGTTAATACTTTTTTCAATTTTTTCTTTTCCCATTTTTTTAATTGTGATTGTGTGAATGATGAATGAGAGGTTGATACTCGAAGGATTATAAAAACTGTTTATTTCGGATATCGGATGTTGGATTTCGGAAGTATAATCTTCTATATTTTGCAAAAAACAAAGGTATTTTACTTTATTTCCGAAATCAGAAATCCCAAATCTGCAATAGTTTGAAATCATTCGTACAGCCCTAATAAGAGATTTATCTCATTCATTTCAATTTCATAAATAGTTTTTTGCTCTAGGTATGACAAAAAAAGCCATACAGTTTATGGCTGTATGGCTTTATGAGCAAAAGACTTATAGCTAAGTCGGGCAAATAAGATTATTTCTTAGCAGCACCTTTTTTCTCAGCGTATTCTTTGTTAAGACCGTCGATAATTTGCTGTGTTACATCTACTGCGTTGTCAGCATATAGAATACCACCACCATTTGAACTATAACCTAAAACAAACTCGTATTTGTTCTCAGCATTGTGCTTTTTGATATACTCACGAATGTTTGTATAAAGTTCTTCTTGTTTTTTAGCTTGCTCTTGAGCCAAAGCAGCTTGCTTTTGTTGGCTGTATTGTTGCAATTCACCAGCTTTCTTTCTCAACATCATGTCTGCTGCTTGCAATTCTGCTTGAGTCATTGCTTGAGCACGTTGTTGGATAGCAGAACCTTCAGTTTGAAGTGCACGCTCACGTTGACCTAAATCAACTTGCAAACGGTAACCTTTGTTTTCAAATTCTTTTTGAGCGTCTTTGTAAAATTGATAGTTCGTCAACAAAGAATCTGTATTTACAAAAACTACTTTTTTTCCGTCAACTGAGATTGCAGCAGAAGATGAAGAAGCTGTACTTGCTTTTTCTTCGCCTTTGTTACAAGAGAATAAAGTTGTTGCAATTGCCAAACCTCCACACAAAATTAGGGATAATTTTTTCATTTTTAAATTGTTAATAGTATTGATAAATCAGATGATACTTGTTAAAAAATGTTCGCAAAGATAGTTTTTTTTAGGAATTATCCATCGTTTTCTCACTGTTACTCAGCATGGTATTGGTGTGGGTGACTGCCTATCTATCTGATGCTAATCTTTGACAAGATAATCATTCTTGACCCAAAAATGCAAATTGAGGTTTGGTAATAGCTACTTTTAGAAGTAGAAGGGGGAATTCTACCCTTATTTCTTTATTAATTGCCTTACCTGAAAACCACTTAATGCTCCTAAACCGCCGATTAATCCTCCTACTACAAGAGTCACTACAAATAGGGCAATAGCACTGCCACCCAAAGGTAAAACTCCTGCAATTTTGGTCGTCAAAATACCTTCACTTCGCCAATGGCTCCAGAAAGCTATAGCTAACCAAACGAGTATGTTAAAGAATGCACCAATGCGGAAAGCACCTCCTGCCGAACCTGCCAATAAAAACGCCGCAATAGCGCTTGCCAAAGCCATAGACCACCATGGTAATAAATATTGAAATAAGATGACCAAAGCCAACAATAGCCCTGCAAAAGGACTGAATATTTTGTTATTTGAAAATGCGCTCATTTGCTTTCTACTATTTTGAATAAAACATCGTAAAATGACATGAATGGAGATTCTTACTATTTCTTTTTCAAGACTAAGGTTTGTTTGATTCGTTCACTTTTTTCTTCTTTGTTTTGTAAGAAAAGTAAAGAATTTAATTCTCCCTTACGCCAAGTTTCGATCATATCGTCATAATGTGGGCTTCCTGGGTTTCCTGACTGTCCACCAGGAAATACGCCATATCCTTTTACCGATTTGTCTTTGCCTAACTGTACAATCATACGCCAAGATGGTCCCGTACGACCCGTTGTAGCATTGACTATTCCACTTCCACCGCCGATTTTAACATCCATTTTACTCAAAGCATCTAAGCCCGGAATCAAGTGTTTTATGTCTGTTGATTTATATTTTTCCCAAGCCCAAGCGGTTCCCATTGGTGCATTTTGCCATTTTGTCAAGCTATCGATTGTAGCATTAAGTGTCACGTTGGCCAATTCTGTCAAGGTCTCTTTCTTATCTTTAGTTCTTACATCATCAAACCATTTAGCATCTGGTTGCTTTAAGATTAACTGAAGTGTACGTGCATGCGATGGCGATTTCATTGGAATGTTTTTGTCATAGCCAAAGTCGTCTTCCCAAATAGCGTTGTTCAGTAATTCTACCCAAACCGTAAATATCGTTGGTCCTATTTCATCTGGATTATTGAATTTGTTCCAGAGTTGTAATACACGTACCGCAGCCATTTGTTTTTGGGAAGGCTTTTGTACAAAACTCAACATCGTTGGCAACCAATCTTCTGCCTTAAGGTTATAATTGTCGTTTTGCAATTCTCTCAAACTATCAACCGTTGCTTTGTTCATGGTTTGTAGACGAGTATTGATACGGCGTCCACGCTCGGCAGGGGCAAACTCCCAGTTGATATAGTACGGATATTTAGGGTCTGTTGAAGACTGATTGGCAGAGCTCACAAAACCACGTTTAGGATTTTTCACATGTGGATTATGCAACTGAGGGATAAAACCTTGCCAATCAGCTGCAGGGTTGGTTCCATCCAAAATGTATTTGCCTTGCTCACGAGCTTTTAGTGGGAATTTCCCATTGACCCACAAGGCAATATCGTTTTGATTACTGGCAAAAATAAAGTTTTGGGCAGGTGCCGAATAATACCCTAAAGCCTTCACATATTCATCATAGTTTTTGGCACGGTTCAGATGATAAAAAGCACTCAATTCCTGTGATTTTTCATGAGCAATCCAACGCAAGGCGTGACCAGTCGGGATATTGTCACGGATAGGCTTTTCGTTATCCAAATACACTACAGGACCATGGTGTGTATAAAGAACGGTATCCACTACTGTTTTTCCACCTTTTACGGTATAGGTTTCTATTCGTTTTTGGATTTTTTTCCATTGGTTGTCGTGCCAATATTCTTCTTTCTTAGCATCCTTAAATTTTACTTGATACCAGTCTACAACATCGGCACCAACATTGGTTACACCCCACGCAATATCGTTATTGAAACCGATGATTACATTGGGGGTTCCTGGCATAGTGGAGCCATAAACATTTACCCCTGGCGCAGTCAACTGAACTTGATACCAAATAGATGGTAAACTCAAGGTAAGGTGAGGGTCGTTTGATAAAATAGGTAAGCCTGTCACAGACTTTTCGCCACCTACAGCCCAGTTGTTGGAGCCTATTCCTTTGTCACGTTCTTCGGCTACTTTGTTACTTCCCATTCCAACAAAATCTACAGGAGCTTTGGGTAATGGAATTGGTTTAAAATCTAAAGGCGTTCCTTCTGGAATAATGGGGCTTTCTTTGAAAGGATAGTTAGGGAAAAGCTCTTCGGCTATGGCTTTACCATATTTCCCTAAAATATTCGTCATGCGCAAATCGTCTGTTCCAGACGCAAGGACAAATGACATATTTTTGAGAAACAAAGCACTTTTAATGGGAGTCCAAGGTTCGGGAGCATAGCCTAACAATTTATATTCTACGGGATAATCTCTTGGTTTTAGTTGAGAAATATAGGCATTGATCCCGTCAGAATAAGCTTCAAGTGCTACTTTGCCTTTGGGATCTTCCATCATTCCTTCGAATGATTTTTCTGCACCAAAAACCGACCCCATTCTTCGTTGATAGCGATCCTGCTCAAGGGCTTTTTCACCCACGATTTCAGTTAAGCGACCTGCGGCAAAATGAGTCTGAAATTCCATTTGCCAGAGGCGGTCTTTGGCTGTAACATATCCTTGAGCCAAATACAAGTCGTGGTCGTTTTGAGCAAAAATATGCGGCACACCAGTTTCGTCATACTCTACCGTAACTTCGTCTTGCAAGCCTGGGATATTTAATATTTGAGGCTCAGATTTGGGAGCAATAGCCTCGGCATTGGTCCAGAAGCCTGTAAATGGACTTAGAAAATTTCCCATCGGAGGAATATTTCCCCAGCCACGGTTTAGGGCATAGCAAAGACCTACAGTAATTCCAACAGTGACAAGAGTTTTAACAACTTTCATTGGGTGTTTGCGTTTTAGTTTGGTGAATCGGTAAGTTTACAGCGTTCAATAATTGAACAATTGCAATATTTTTTATAAATATAAACATTAGAAACAGAAGAACAATTAGTAGATTGATTACATTGAGTAATTAGCAATGCTTTTTCAGTAAGATAGGCTTTAATTCTTAACAAGCTATTCTTGAAATAAAGCTTCTATTGGGTAGCACTTTAGCTTAAATATATTGTCTTTTTTGCAAAAACATATAAAATCCCATGTTATATCATGATACAATCCATTATTTTTCAAGGACATAGAGGTTGTAGAGGACTTTTACCAGAAAATACTATTCCAGCCTTCTTGGAGGCTTTGAAGTATCCTATTGACTATCTGGAATTAGATGTTTGTCTGAGTAAGGATCTCGATGTAGTAGTTTCACACGAGCCGTATATCAACTCACTTTTTTCTTCTTATCCAACAGGTAAAGCGGTGCGTAAAAGCGAAGAGAAAAACCTTAATTTGTTTCAACTTTCCTATGAACAAATTCGCAGTTTTGATGTTGGTCAAAGAGGGAATAAGTTATTTCCAGAACAAAAGCCAATGGCAGCTCACAAACCTTTACTTGCCGAAATGTTAAAGGCTTGTGAAACTCAACGCAAAAAATATCCTGATTTTGGGTATAATATTGAGATAAAATCTGAAGAGAGAGAATATGGGATTAGCCAGCCTCAAGAGGTAAATGTATTTTGTGACAAAGTATTTGAAATCTTGAAAAATATTAATCCTGAGCATATTATTGTTCAGAGTTTTGACTTTAATATTTTGAAATACTGCAAACAACAAATGGATTTGGGAGTTTATCCTAAAGTACAACTTTCGGCTTTGGTGACTAATGAAGGAGTTCGTCCATCTTTAGAAAAGTTGGGATTTTTACCTGATTTTTTCAGTCCGTATTATAAAAGTTTGACAGAGGGTAAAATAGAGATTTGTCACCAAAAAGGAATTCGTGTGGTGCCTTGGACGATTAATAAAATTGAAGATATGCGTCGTTTGATTATAATGGGTGTCGATGGAATTATCACTGATTATCCGAATAGGATAGATGATATTTTAAGTTGATAAACTTTACAAAAAATTAGTCTGAGACTTGAATTAGAGCGTATAGACTTAACCTACACCTCTAGTATATTTGTGACTATTAAACATTAAACTTATTAGAATTACTCAAAATGCTGACTTTTCCCAACGCTAAGATTAATATAGGGCTTTATATCACCGAGAAACGTGCTGATGGATTCCATAATTTAAGTTCATGTTTTTATCCTGTGGGTTGGAGCGATGCGCTAGAGATATTGCCAGCAGAAACTTTGAGTTTTGAGAGTACAGGTATTGATATTCCTGGAGATGCCAGTCAAAATCTCTGTTTGAAAGCCTATCATTTACTCAAAAAGGATTTTCCAGAAATGCCTCCTGTACGTATTCATTTACACAAGGTTGTACCAATTGGAGCAGGTTTGGGAGGAGGGTCGGCAGACTGTGCATTTACCATTAAATCACTCAACTCATTGTTTAGTTTAGGTCTTGACGATAAAGCCATGCAGGCGTATGCGAGTCAGTTGGGGAGTGATTGTGCCTTTTTTATCGAAAATAAACCAAAATATTGTTTCGGAAAAGGAGACCAATTTGATGAAATAGCTGTTTCACTAAAAGGGAAATATATTGTATTGGTCAATCCCAATATTCATATTTCAACAGCCGAAGCATACGGTTCTATTAAGCCTAAACCGGCCAATGTTGATTTACAAATAGCTTTATCTCAGCCATTAGATACTTGGAAAGACGCTATTTTAAATGATTTTGAGACGAGTCTTACGCCCAAATATCCTGTACTTCAAGAAATCAAAGATACACTTTATAGCCTTGGAGCTGAATATGCCTGTATGACAGGGTCAGGTTCAACGGTATTTGGTATTTTTGAAAATACCCCAGCAATAAAACAAGCATTTAAAGAATATATGGTTTGGCAAGGTCCTTTGGAATAAGTACAGAGGTATTGCCTTCCTTCAAGTTAAAATTATGCAACGCAAAGAACCGTTTAAGTTTATGCTACAGTTGGCCATGTTTGGAAGTGGCTTATTGTTTTTGGGCTTATTGGTATTCTATACCATTTTGAGCAGACCCGAAGCTGGTTTTGGTAAACTGATTTTGCCTGAAATTTTTTGGGCAAGTACTTTATTAATGCTCATCAGCAGTCTTACGTTATATCTTGCCGAATGGAGTTTTGATAAGCACAATTTTAAAAGCTATCGATTCTATATGGGTAGCACGCTCGCCCTTGGTATTTGCTTTATTGTCATGCAGCTATTAGGTTGGAAGGAGTTGTTTGAACTCAATGCCAACTCAGCGATTCGAACCTCCCGAGGATTTATTGTCATGATTTCGGGACTACATATTCTTCATATCGTTGTGGGATTGATTTTTTTGGTGAAAATCTTTATTGAATCACTCAAAAGGCTCTCTTATGTAGAATCTTTTGTGTATTCGGTCAATCCTCCCAATCAGCTCAAAGTCAACTTAATCGTGTTCTATTGGCATTTTGTAGATATTCTCTGGGTAATCCTATTTTTGTATCTATGGTGGCAGAATTAGATATAAATGCTGAATTGTGAGCGATAATTTTAATTTTACTCGCAATAGGCATTAAGCGCTATCCCTATTGCTGAAGGTATAAAAGTGTTTCTAATAAAATCATGAATACATTTATTGCCTAATGCCTACGGCTTACCGCTTAAAGCTTACTAATGCGATTTTATGTTGCGGTAATACTTATTTCTTGTAATACAGCATTTTTTTACCCGTGTTATAATCCGTCAACAGTAAAGCACCTTTTTCGATGTAGTATTTCGAGTTGGGCACATCTGTGACTTTGCCATTAATGGTAATACGCCAGTACAACATATTCCCTTTGGTAAACCAACGTGCTCCCGCTGCTTTGATTTGAGCAATTACAGAGTTATCTCCGCCAGAGGAATTTCCAGAGCTATTAGGTCCACTTACGTAAGCGCTCGAGCCACCATTGTCTATCGTCCCATCGGCATTGAGAACGATGGAAGTACTACTCCCACCATAGAACCCACCGTTTGACGAGTAATTTTCGTGGTGCGTCCATGTACCGACAAGGTTAGGGTCACGAAATAATCCATCAGGTTTTGTAGATGTGGCAGCAGGCTTTGTAGCCTCTGTTTTCTTAGAAAAGCTTCCTTGTAGAATAACCTGATTATTATAACTAATTTGTTGCTGGATCGTGTTGTTTTGCCAAATCATTTCGAGACCAAATACGGTTCCATCTTTGTATGAAAGCGTACCAGATGCATTATAGGTATTGACAGTACATTTTAATTCATAGCTTTCAAGATTTGCACCTGAGTGTACATGTAGTTGGCCAACAATTTGGTTATTCCCAGCACTTGAAATGGACATTTCGGCTTGTAAAGCACCTCCACTGCCCTGAACTTGTCCTTGCCAGTTACCAATAAAATTTTGAGCGATCGTTTCAGATAAAGACATAAAGAAAAAAGATAGATATATGAGCGTTTTCATACTGAGAGTTTAGGATTAATACAAAACTAAAATAGCTCATTATGAAGCGTTCTACAAAAAAACAGGAGGTTTCTGAGTAAGTGGAAAGATATATTCACATTTGATTTTCAGCAACTTACTCTTGTGAGGTATTTAGTAAATTAAGATTGAGTAGATGAATGATTACTTGTAGAGACGCAATGCTTGCGTCTAAAGCTCAATCGTATCTAAATCAAAAAAAGGGGTCGAAAATTATTTTTTCGACCCCTTTTTAGACGCAAAGCATCGCGTCTCTACTGCTAAAGATTCATGTTTCAATAAAACGCCCTACTATTCTCCTTCGCCTCCTGCTAGCATAGCCTGTAAAATAGAAGCATTTGCTTTAACGATTTCTTTTGATGGAAGCGTTTTTTCAAGGATGATTTCTACCATACCATTTTCTGTAATTCCTAATTTTACAGGTACTTGTTGATAGCTATTTGTTTTGAGTCTTACAAAGATAAAACCGCCTTCTCCACGACGCACAACAGCATCTTCAGGTAAGGTTTGTACGGCTTTTTTACCCGTCAAAATTTTGGTATTGACATACTGACCCACCACTAGTTTCTGCTCTAGTACTTCATTATCCAAGTGTCCATGAACCAGAATAGCTTTGGTTGGGCCTTCGATGGTTTGTCCTACCAAAATCACTTTTCCTGTTAAAGGCTTATCTGCTAATCTCGGATTTTCGAGTAATAATGTTTGACCTACTTGCACTTTATTAGCATCTTTTTCAAAAACATTCAATTCTAAGTGCATGTGCTCACGGCTCACTAATTCCATCATGACATCGGTAGGAGCGATGTTTTTTCCAATATTGACATAAACCATTTTGGTTACACCATTAATAGGAGAAATCACATTGATAGAGGGCGTAATATTCCCAGCTTTGAGCTTAACGATATTACATCCTATCAGCTTTAGTTTTTCTTCCAAGCCTTTTATCATTGCTTTACCTGTCTGATACTCAGAATCAATCTGTTGCAATTTCTTTTTTGAACCTACATTTTCTTGGTTCAGGGTTTCTTGGCGACTCAAATCCTGTTCTTGGAATTTTTGTTTGCTCAAGGCTTGCAAATATTCTTGTTGTAGCTGAACATATTCCATACTCTGTACTACTGCTAGCACTTGTCCTTTACGAACGGGCGTACCTGGCAATAGGCTAAAGCTTTTGACAAAACCTGCAATCGGAACACTCACCGAAATCATTTGTTGTGGCGGCACTTCTACCTTGCCATTAGCAGTAACCTCTTCGCCTACAATGGTTTGTTCAAAACCACCTACTGGTAATTGAATATTTTTGGCTTGTGCCTCGCTCACATGAACGATATCGACTACTTTTTCGGCTGTCGATTCAGCATTTGCTTCAGATTTGGGGTCTTTTGAACAGTTCCATAAAAGTAAACTCGACAAAAGTGCAATATATATAGGGGCTTTCTTATTCATGGCCTACAAGAGTTTCGATATTGATAATTACTTGATTTAAATTATGGACTTCGCTCAAATACATTTCTTTGATTTGCCAAGCCTGCGTAATGCTTTGGACAAACTCCACGTATTCTATTTCTCCAGCTTGATAGCTTTTATGCGCAGTGCTAATCATCAAATTAGCCTGTGGAATAGCAGAACTTTGATAATACTGTACTGATTTCCTTAGCTTTTCTAGCTGAATCTTTAGCGATTGTAATTGCTTGGCAGTTTGCTGTTCGGCTAGATACAAACTTTCTTTAGCAATTTGCTCGTTGATACCTGCTGCATTAATACGTGCCTTTTGTGCCTTCGCAAAAAGGGGAAAATTGAGTCCTGCCTGAACAAAGTTTTGGTTATAGTTTCGCTCAATACTCTGGTTGGTAATCCCAACTTTAAAATCAGGTTTCAAACGCTCTTTTTCGAGTTTTGTTTGTAATTGACTTACTTCAATTTGCTGTCTAAGCAATTCCAGATATGGATTATTGCTCAATTCTGTTATTTGAAGTTGCAAAGGTTTTTGCATATTGTTCTGCGTATCAATCACAAAATCAGCAGGAATATTTAACAAAAATGAAAGACTCTGATATAGACTCTTTTCATCAGACAAAATACTTTGAATTCTATTTTGGATTTCATGCAAACGAGTTTCGGTCGAAACCTTTTCGAGTAAATTGGTTTCACCCGTTTGATAGCGTAAAGACGCCGCCTTGAAAGCACTTTGGTACAAACTATCTTGTTGCTGAACCACCTTGAGTATTTGGGTATTGAGTAAAATTTGATAATACAAACTTTTTACCTCTGCTACTACTTGATTCTTTGTCATATTCAAACGCTTTTCGGACGAAGCTGTATGACTTTTCAACAAATTCTCTTGTGCTTTATACAAAGATGGAAAGGCAAATGATTGTCCCAAACTAAAAGTCACATCATTGTTTGTATACGTCTGTGTACGACCAAATTGGGTATCAAAACTGGTTTTGGGTAAGTCCTTTGCTGTTTTTTCCAAAGCCCTATTTCCTGAAATCTCTAGTTTTCCTACTTGTAAACTCTGATTTTGTTGAATCGCTTTTTCAATACAATGATCAAGCGTTAGCACTGGAGAATTTTGAGCATTTGTAGTATTTCCTACCCCAAAGCCTAACAGTGCAATAATGATTACTACCGAAGGTTTTACTTTTATTCTAGAGGCTGCTAGACTATAAATAGCAGGCAATACGACTAAGGTCAATAACGTTGCAGAAATCAACCCTCCGATAACTACCGTTGCCAAAGGACGTTGTACCTCAGCACCTGGCGAATGTGAAAGTGCCATTGGCAAAAAGCCTAAAGAGGCTACTGCGGCTGTCATTACCACAGGACGAAAACGAGTTTTAGTTCCTTCAATAATTCGCTCATAAATATCAGTAATGCCTTGCTTTTCGAGACTATTGAAATAGGCTATCAATACAATCCCGTTGAGTACAGCTACACCAAACAAAGCTATAAAACCAATACCTGCCGACACCGAAAACGGCATTCCACGAAGCCATAGCGCCATTACACCGCCAATAGCAGATAGCGGAATAGCAGCAAAAATAATAAGCGCTTCTTTGAGAGAATTAAAAGTAAAAAACAGTAAAGCAAAAATGAGAAATAGCGCAACTGGAACCGCTATTGCCAAACGACTTTTGGCGGCATTGAGGTTCTCAAAAGCTCCTCCATATACAAAGTTATAGCCTGCAGGAAGTTCCACTTTTTTGTCTAATACTTGTTGAATTTCATGTACTAGACTTTCGACATCACGATTACGAACATTAATCCCAATTGTAATACGACGGCGTGCATTATCACGAGCAATTTCGGTAGGAGCATCTTGGTATGAAATATTGGCTACTTGCGACAAAGGAATTTTGCCACCATTGGGTAAATCAACATACAAATCGCTGATATTTTGTAAATCTTTGCGATACGCAGAATCAAGGCGAACTACTAACCCAAAACGTTTTTCTCCTTCATATACAACACCTGCTTCTTCGCCAGCAAAAGCAGTCTTAACAAGAGCGTTGAGCTCTTTTATTTTAAGACCATACTGAGCTATTTTCTCACGATTGTAATCAACTACCATTTGCGGAACGCCTTCAATTTGTTGTACTTTCAAATCTCCAACACCTTCGATTTTGGCAATATGCTTGGCACTTTCTTGTGCTTTTTGGTATAAAATATCCAAGTCCTCTCCAAAAATCTTAATCGCAACATCAGATTTCGTTCCTGCTATTAGCTCATTAAAACGCATTTGAATAGGTTGTGTAAATTCAAAATTTACCCCAGGTAATTCTGACAAGGCATCATCCATTTTGGCAGAAAGCTCTTCCATCGTTTCTGCTTTTTTCCAGTGCTTCATGTCTTTTAATTCAATAATTAAATCACATGAATTGATTCCCATAGGATCAGTAGGAATTTCGGATGCTCCAATACGAGATACCACTTGACTTACCTCATCTGGAAACTCACGAAGTATAATTTGTTGAGCTTGGTTATTCATTTTGATACTTTGCGATAAAGAAGCATTGCTATGCAAAAGCGTCTCAACCGCAAAATCGCCTTCGTTTAACTCTGGAATAAACTCACCACCCAATGAATTAAATAACAATAAACTACCCGCAAACATCGCCACTGCTCCACCAACTACCACCGCCTTATGATGCAATACCCAGCGAATAATAGGGGCGTAGAATTTGTATAAAAAGTTGATGATTTTATCAGAAATTGTCTCTTTCAAATTGACTTTTTTACTCAATAACAAAGACGACATCATTGGGACATAAGTCAATGATAAAATCAAGGCTCCGATTATGGCAAAACCAACCGTTTGCGCCATGGGCTTAAACATTTTTCCTTCAATACCCGTCAAGGCTAATATCGGGAAATACACAATCAAAATGATAATTTCTCCAAAAGCTGCTGACTTACGAATTGTTACGGCAGAATGATATACTTCGTCATTCATTTCTTGTTGCGTCAACGTTAGGGTATGTGTTCCTGACTTCTGAGCTCTTTCGTGTAAATGATGAATGATAGCTTCGACAATAATCACGGCGCCATCCACAATCAACCCAAAGTCAATAGCTCCCAATGACATCAAGTTGGCCGATACGCCAAAGAGGTTCATCATACTAAATGAAAACAACAAGCATAGAGGAATCACAGAGGCTACCACAAGCCCAGCACGAAGATTTCCTAAGAGTAAAACCAAGACAAAAATCACAATCAAACCACCTTCTACAAGGTTTTTCTCTACGGTACCTATTGCCTTGTCAATCAATTTACTACGATCTAAGAAAGGTTGAATTGTAATACCTTCTGGAAGTGATTTTTGAATTTCTTTGATTCTAGCTTTTACGTCTTGAGTTACGACCTGAGCCGAAGCGCCTTTGAGTAACAATACCACCGCTCCAACAGCCTCTCCTTCGCCATTACGCGTCATTGCTCCATAACGAACCGCGTGTCCAAACTGTACGGTAGCCACATCTTTAACTAATACAGGAAGCCCTCCGCGATTAGCCACTACGATATTGCCAATGTCCTCGACATTTTTTACCATCCCTTCCGAGCGGATAAAATAGGCATCTGTACCTTTCTCGATATAGCTTCCACCCGAGTTCGAGTTATTATCTTGTAACGCCGTAAACAGTTCGTTTAGGGTAATATTGGCCGCACTAAGGCGTTCGGGATTAATGGCAACTTCGTATTGTTTTAGATTTCCGCCAAAAGAACTAACCTCTACAACTCCCTTGATACCAAGCAATTGTCGTTTCACAATCCAATCTTGAATCGTACGAAGCTCGGTGAGAGAATAGTTATTTTTAAATTTTGGATCAACTGCCAGCGTATATTGATAAAATTCGCCAAGCCCTGTCGTAATAGGTGCTAATTCGGGACGCCCAGCTCCTGCAATTAGATTAGGTTCGGCTTCCTTAAGCTTTTCAGTTACTTGCTGACGAGCTTTTTCTATAGGTACGTCGTCTTCAAAGACTACCGTAATAATTGACAAGCCCATTCTCGAAAAAGAGCGAATTTCCTTCGTATTTGGAACAGTTCTTAATGAGATTTCTAGTGGAATAGTGATAAATTTTTCAACCTCAGTAGCAGGTAAAGCGGGAGATTGAGTGATTACCTGCACTTGGTTAGATGTAATATCTGGCAGGGCATCTACGGTAAGCTGAGTCAAGGAAATTCCACCCCAAGCAATTAAGCTCAAGACAAATAATCCAATAATCAGCTTTTGATTTATGCTGAATCGAATTAATGAATCTATCATTAGTTTTTAAAATAAAGGTAGTGAGGCTGGTTATTGAGTGAATTGGTGATGGAGCGACTGAGTGATTATAATCGTTTATGAATCTCTCAAAACATCAATACAAGTAGGAGGGCTGTGTAGTGATTTGAATCGTTTAAACTCATTACTACACTCAAACTTATAGTCATGCTGATTATTGAGAAAAGGGTAAATACATGAAGTTTGGATGAGATTATTAAAATTCATCTACGTATTTAGCCACAAAATGCTCAATAGCAAATCGCTCATTCACTTTCTCTCAATAAAGAGCCGAGAATGTTAATTTGAAATAAAAGGAAGATATTCGATTAGAATCGGGGTGGATTGAGTAGCGACGAGGCTAATAGGAAGTCGTAAAGGTTTTGCCAAGCAAAGTTGGGACCAACAAAACCCTTAATAATGGGCTTAAATTTCAACGAAATTTGCTGAAAAAAGGATGGCAAAAAGGCATGAACCGCCTGAGAGTCCAGACTAGGCAAGTGTGAATGCGAGTGCTTGGCAGTTTTGGTATGATTTGAGGCTGCCGAATAGTGCATTGCTAAAAAGCTCAAAAAACTCATATTGTTCTTCTCAGTTTTGCAATGCCACTGGTAATGCTTCACTAACTCGCCTATTTTTGCCAACTGCAAAGTATCTACCTTTGGAAAAAGACTTCCCAAAAGGATTGTGACACTTAGAAATATGGCAATAATTTGTTTCATGAAACAAAGGTAGTTGTTAAATCCAATCCAAAAGTATTTCGCCATAAAAACTTTTCTAGATTGGATTATTTTTATTTTTTGGTTGGAGCCAAATAAGATGAAAAAGTTTAATCTTATTGCTTCTTTTTACAAAAATGTTGAAAAACAGACAGTTTTATAACCGTATCTATCCGTTTTTAATGAAAAAACAGCAATTTTCCACAAAAGTTATCCACATTGCAAACTTGTCCACTGTGGAAAAGCCCCTAATTGTGGATAAGTCTTTTTTAGCCGATTTTATGTCAAACGTCCTAAATCTGGCTAATTATTTATAACGATTCTAAGGAAGCTCTAAAATAGCTGTTTTGAAATTATGATAAAAATAAGCCCCTTGTAAGGCAAAATACCTTACAAGGGGCTTTTATATGAGATGCATAATCTTACATTGCTTTCAAACGAGCGATAGTCTCTTCCAATGCCTTAATCTTCGACTCGGCATCAGCTAACTTTTGGCGTTCTTTTTCTACTACATCAGGTTTGGCGTTGTTGACAAATCTTTCGTTTGACAATTTTGCTTCTACTGATTTTTTGAATCCTAAGTTATATTCTAACTCTTTGGTAGCATTTGCTAATTCTGCTTCTACGTCTAGTTCTCCTTCAAGACTAATAAAGAATTCATCAGCTTTTAATACAAAAGAAATAGCATTTTCAACATTGCTAGAAACGTACTCAATCGCAAAGGTGTTAGCAAGCTTCACGATGATAGATTCTAATTGTTTGTAACGGGCTACATCTTCGGTTTTAATCGCCAATGGCAACTCTGTCTTTGGTGAAATTTGCTTAGTATTACGAGTATCACGCACTTTTGAAACGATTCCGAACAAGATTTCAAAATCAGCCAAGACTTGTGTATCGATTTCGCCAGCTACTGGATAAGCCGTGCGACAAATACTTTCACCTTCTTGACGCTCTGCAATTGCTTGCCAGATTTCTTCGGTAATAAATGGCATATATGGGTGAGCCAAAGCCATTAATTTTTCAAAAATCTCGATAGTAGCATCATACGTAGCGCGGTCGATTGGTGAACCAAAAGCAGGTTTGATAATTTCGAGGTATTGTCCACAGAAATCATCCCAAATCAAGTTATAAATCGATAACAAGGCATCCGAAATACGGAATTTGCTAAAATGGTCTTGAACTTCAATTACAACCTGACTGATTTTTGAGTTAAACCATTTAATCGCTAATGTATTACCTGTTGGTTGTTCTGCATCAGCAATTTCCCAGCCTTTTACCAAACGGAATGCATTCCAAACTTTGTTACAGAAGTTACGTCCTTGTTCACACAGTTTTTCATCAAAAAGTAAGTCATTACCCGCAGGTGCTGAAACCAACAAGCCCGTACGAACGCCATCGGCACCGTACTGCGCAATCAAATCTAATGGGTCTGGAGAGTTACCCAATGATTTGGACATTTTGCGACCTTGCTTGTCACGTACAATACCTGTCAGGTACACATTACGGAATGGCAATTCGTCACGCCATTCGTAACCTGCGATAATCATACGAGCTACCCAGAAGAATAAAATATCTGGTCCAGTTACCAAATCATTGGTAGGGTAGTAGTATTTAATATCTTCGTTTTCAGGATTTTCAATACCATCAAATACCGATATTGGCCACAACCAAGACGAGAACCAAGTATCCAATACGTCTGGGTCTTGTGTCAAATCCTCCTCGGTCAAGGCAAACAATTGCAATTCGTGTTGAGCTTTACGCAATGCTTCACGTTTGTTCTTTGCCACGATTACAGTACCATCTTGCAAATAGAAGGCTGGGATTTGTTGTCCCCACCAAAGCTGACGGCTAATACACCAGTCATGTACGTTTTCCATCCATGAGCGGTAAGTATTTTTGAATTTTGAAGGATACAACTTAACGTTATCATTCATTACGTTTTCGAGTGCTGGTTTTGAAATGTCTTCCATTTTCAAGAACCATTGCAACGACAATTTTGGCTCGATTACAGCGCCAGTACGTTCTGAAGTTTTAACGATTGATTTGTATTCTTCAACTTTTACTAAGAATCCTGCCTCTTCTAAATCTTTTACGATATTGCGACGAGCCGCAAAACGATCTTGACCAACATATAGGACAGCTTTTTCATTCAAGAAACCAGCGTCATCCAAAATATCGATAACAGGTAATTTATGCTTTAAGCCTAATTCGTAGTCATTCAAATCGTGGGCAGGTGTTACTTTCAAACAACCTGTACCAAAATCCATGGCTACGTATTCGTCTGTAATTACAGGAATAGCACGACCCAACAATGGAATCTCTACTGATTTACCATGATATGCTACGTAACGTTCATCGTTTGGATTCACACAGATAGCAGTATCGGCCATGATGGTTTCAGGACGTGTAGTAGCAATCGTCAAAAACTCACCTTCAGCACCAACTACTGGATATTGGATATGGAAAAGTTTTGCCTGAACATCCTTTTCAATTACCTCTTCGTCTGAAAGAGCTGTTTTACCTTGTGGGTCCCAGTTAACCATACGAACGCCACGATAAATTTGTCCTTTTCCGTACAAACGAACGAACGTATCAATTACAGCTTCGTACAAAGATGGCTCCATGGTAAAGCGAGTTCTATCCCAGTCACAAGAAGCACCTAATTTCTTCAACTGTTCAAGGATAATACCGCCGTATTTATCTTTCCATTCGTGAGCATATTCCAAAAACTCCTCACGAGTAATATCTTTTTTCTCGATACCTCTCTCTTTCAACATCGCCACGACTTTAGCTTCTGTTGCGATTGAAGCGTGGTCAGTACCTGGCACCCAACAAGCCTCTTTACCTTCCATACGAGCCTTACGAATAAGGACGTCTTGGATGGTGTTATTCAACATGTGTCCCATGTGCAAAACGCCCGTGACGTTTGGTGGTGGAATGACTATTGAATAAGGTTCTTTATCAGGATTAGGCTTGGATGCAAATAGCTTGTTGTCAAGCCAATATTGATACCATTTGGCTTCAATTTCTTGTGGAGTGTACGTTTTTGAAATCATATTTGTATGAATCTATTGCATTGGGCAAAATAGTTCAGCCTTCAATAACATGGTTTTAGGATAAAAATTATGAATACCAAAAGCTTAGATTATCTTGCCTAACAAATTTTAGTTTGCAAAGATAGGGATTTTGACGCAATGGCAGGCTAATAAAGTGATTTTCAAGAGTACGCTTTTTATAAATCTGCGTGTATCTTCACCAAACAATTATATTTCTTTATTGGTTAATCCTTTAGATTTTAACCAGACATCTACTCAAAATTATGTTACTCAAACTTGGATTGTTTTTCGGCACGTTTTTCTTCATGGAAGGATTTGCGTGGTTTACTCATAAATACATTATGCACGGAATCATGTGGAATTGGCATGAATCTCATCATGTGCATCACAATGAAGTACTTGAAAAAAATGATTTGTTTTCGGTGGTATTTGGTCTTGTTTCTACTGTTACAATTATAGTAGGGGATTTGGTGCCAGAGTTATGGTTTTTGTTCTGGATAGGGCTAGGTGTGGCGCTTTACGGCACATTTTACTTTATTTTCCATGATATTATTGTTCATCGTCGTCTCAAAATTAAATACGTCGCCAAAAGCAAATATATGAAAAGGATTATGCGTGCCCACTTTATTCACCACAAAGTACATACACGCGATGGAGCAGAAGCATTTGGTTTTTTGTATGCTCCAAAAAAATACGAAGGAGGAAAGGAAAGAATCTAGTCTAGTGCGGAATGCGGAGCTAGGAGTGCGGAGTTTAATAGAATTTTCTCAAACATGAATCATTCCAAATCTAATGACAGGTGCTCAGAACTCCTATTTGAATTTTACTTGTAGAGACGCAATACTTTGCGTCTAAATCGGTAGAATTTTGATTGATAATATCAACAAAAGTCATTAAAAATTTCATTAAAAAAGCGGTTGAAAATTATTTATTTCGACCGCTTTTTTAATATCATTATGCTAGAGTTGACTTGGATTGGTACGTAAGGATTACGTATCTACAGTTAGCACAAAATTTTACCATAATCATTCATGAACTCAATTTAGAGATAACATACCATGAAATAGATTAGATTACACTTCCGAAATCCTACATCAGAAATCCGAAATAGATAATTTCATCATCCACTTTGTGACTTTGCTACTTGACACTTTGTCCTTACAATATTCTACTCCAACAAAAGCAACAACATTTCAGCAGCCTGCCAAGCATTGGTTGGGGCAATACGTAAATCAACCAAAGTTTGGTCAATAACTCCCAATGATTCGTATTTCAAATCTGTTACTTCTGCCTCCCAAGTCAAAGGGTATTCTCGTGCTGAGATTGGACCTTTATTTTGTTTGAAAAAATGATCTTCGGCCCATACATATTGTGGAGAGTTTAAGGCTAAGTTATCATCGACTTGATCTCCTTTCACATAGTCTTTTTGAAAATCCCACCAAATCAGAGAAGAGAACGAATCATATTGTGTAGGAATTTTGTATTTATCGGGTAACTGCATCTCTTTCAAGCCAAATTTCAACCATTTTGTCTGATAAACAGGATGCGGAAGCATATCAGCAGTACGACCTTCAATGAAACCTCCTTTGTCAAAATTATCGGCTTCATCCAAAATTTTACTCACCAAAGGGTGCTTTTTATCAGCAACAGTCGAAAGCATATATAATACCTGCCCTAGGTTGTCAGCCTCTGCATAGCCAGCATTATTATTACGGTCGAAAGGCGTATTCAAGCCTTTAATCCAAGCTTCTACTAACGGTAAATTATTCGTCTTTTTTAGCGCCATTGTGATGATTGCGGCACTTTTAAACCAAGGTTTGGTATAAACTGTGGTATTTACTAGCGGTTTCCCATCTTGAATATTTATCAACAGTTCATGATGTAGCGTTCTTAATACCGTAGGGAATTTTTTATCACTAAAGGTTGGTAAGGTAATAGGACTTTCGGCAAGAATAATCTGAAGGCTATTTTCATACACATAAATGCCTGTTTCATCTTCTTGAATATCGACAGCACGCCCGTCTTGCAACTCCAAATGAACCAAATATTCCGAAGGTACAATCAGGGCAGATTTTACTTTCCAACGGCGAATTACACGTTTATCGCTTAGTGAAATAATACGTCCGTCCTTATAAAACATTTTAGGACGGTTACCCATTCCGAAAAAGAAAAACTTTGCATCGGGAAGGTTACGCTTTTTAGGATGTTCTTTTCTAAAGCCTAATAATTCCTCACGATAGGTCTGAAGAGCTTTTTCAGCTTTGGATTGTGTATATAACTGCGCGTGGCTGTAATTAATACCAAGCAGATATAGGAGGCTAGTGATTAAGAGTATATAATGTTTCATGGCTTATTGATAGCATTAAAACATCAAATTTAGAGAATTTAAGGATATGAACTCTATATTCCTGATTTTTCCCTGTAGGTACATCGGTTGAATAAGTACTAATACTTATTGCTATTGAGTGAGTTATGATTTAGTGAATGTGTTATTTCGGATTTGAGATTTTTGATTTCGGAAATATGAAAACCCACCTTTATTACTTCCCCAAAGTAGGTTATACTGCCAAAATCCAATAACTGATCTACTATTAACTTGTAACTTATTTTCACTTAAATTCTTTCGATATTGTCTTCAGGAACTAAAGGGAGATTATGAAATTTGAGATAGAGCTGCGCTAATACGACCACATCTTCTTGGCAATATCTGGCAATTTTAGGAAGGTCTTTTTCCACATAATAGGTGTGATTTACCAAATCGCCACTCAACTCAACCTTACTGCTTGGTATATTGAAAATAGCTGCCAGTAAATCTAGAGAGGTATAATTTTTCTTATCACCAAACTTCCACAACTCTAAAGTATCCAAATGAGGTATTTCCCATGGTTTCTTACCTGCTAATTGTAAGGATTTTGGAATATTAACGCCATTTACCAACATTCGTCTACATAGATATGGGTAATCAAACTCCTTGCCGTTGTGTGCACAAAGCATGAGACTATTACCTTTATATTTGGATTCAATGAGTGATGAGAATTGCGATAGAAGTTCTGTTTCCGAATCAGCAGTGAGCGTTTTTACCTTAAAACAAAGTTGATTGTCGTCGTCCCAATGAAAAAAGCCTAAGCCAATCGCTACGACTTTACCAAACTCAGCATAAATCCCCGCTCGTTCAAAATACAATTTTCCCTCATCGTATTGGTGAGGGTTTTGCATATAACTTGCTTTTTTTGACCAAAATTCTTGCATACGTGTAGGCACTTCGTCCCAACTTCCGTGAGCAGAAACAGTTTCGATATCAATAAATAAGAGATTTTTTGCGATTTTAGCTAAGTCAAGCATAGAAGGTAATGGTTAAAGTGTAGTAAAACTGGCTGATAGTAATCTATCAGCCAAAATGATTATTCATGAAGTACCCCTTCAAGCTCCAATTGAGCTATTGGAATTAGGTTTTCTTCACGAATACTTTCTGGAACAAAGATAAACTTTTTATCAAAAATCTGATTTCCAATATAATAACTCACCCAATATTCATTATTAATATGAAAAACATCAGGGGAGATAGGCTCTATTCTGACGATTTCTTCAGCAGGAATTTCTTTAAAAAAATGACGTAAAGAAGCCGTTTTGATTTTATTTCCTTCCAAATCAATTCCATAACCACTTGATGTTACAAATACGGTATCAATAGGATTTTTCAAGCGATTAATTAAATATACATCCCAAAGGACATTTCCAAGGTCATCCTGACGACGTGCAACCGCTACTTTTACACCATCGACGGTAGGATGGATTATATCTTTTTTCATAAATGCTTTGTTGTGTGGTTAGCTGTTTTCAACAGCTTTTTAAACCTAATTTTACGCTACTTCAAATTCAAATATATCTTTCAAATGCGCTAGCATACGGCTTTCTACTTCAGCCATTTCTATCTCTCGACCAACTTCCAACGAAATTGAAGTCACAGCTTTATCGTCGATTCCACAGGGTACAATATGAGAAAAATAACTCATGTCGGTATTTACATTCAAGGCAAAGCCGTGCATAGTGACCCAACGACTAGCTTTTACGCCCATTGCACAGATTTTACGGGGATTTTTTTGTTCAACAAAATCAATCCATACACCTGTGAGCCCATCGATACGACCTGCTTCGATACCGTAATCTGCGCAAGTACGAATCACGGCTTCCTCCATAAAACGCATATATCGATGAATATCGGTAAAGAAATTTTCTAAATCAAAAATCGGATAACCCACCAATTGACCGTAACCATGATAGGTAATGTCGCCTCCTCGGTTGATTTTAAAATACTGAGCATGATACTTCTCCAAACCTTCGTCGTCCAACAATAAATGCTCTGGTTTACCACTTTTTCCTAGCGTATATACATGTGGATGCTGACAAAACAAAAGATAGTTAGGCGTTGCCCTTGGGGTTTCCTCAGGACTAACTTTACGGTTTTGTAGTTTAATCTCTACTATTTCAGCATGGAGTTTTTCTTGATAATCCCAAGCTTCTTGGTAATCTATTACTCCTAAACTCTGAAACTTTACCTTTTTATGCTGTTCCATTTTTCACAACACTGTTCTTTCTAGTGCCAAAGAAATTTAAAGTAAAAAATATTTATTTTCTTATCAAACAACAAACCCTAGTAGATAATTCAATGGCCGAACACCTAGACACTGGTCGCGAAGCAGAAGACTTGGCAGCGTCCTATTTAATCGACAAAGGCTACGAAATTGTAGCCCGAAATTACCGTTATGGTCATGCCGAAGTGGATTTAATTATCCGAAAAGGCATTTTTTTAGTCTTTGTTGAGGTAAAATCCCGCAAGAATATCAAATTTGGAATGCCCGAAGCCGCAGTTAGCAAACTCAAAGTTTCCTTGGTAAAACGTGCCGCTGATTTTTATGTTTACAAAACCAATTGGCACAAACAAATACGATTTGATGTCATTTCGATTGTTTTTCGCTCAGATGGTTTCGAAATCAAGCACTTTGAAGATGCCTTTTATTAGATGTTAGCAAAAGGGGCAAAGCCTATTCACAAAGCTTTGCTTTGTCCCTTTTGGCTAAGTTTACGCTATTTTTCTAAAATAAAAATCATTCTTGGCGATGTTTCAATATCAAAAGCATTGAGATGATAATCCCCAAAAATTTGCTTGAGTTTTAAACCCGCCGCTGAGAAATAATGCTGAAAATCAGTCAATGAAATAGCCTGTACTTTTTCATGAAAGTGATACTCATGACCCTCATCCATAAAATCTATATCTTTGATGATAAAGCCATCTTGTAAGGTTTTAGTAATCTCAAAACGAATACCGTCAATTTCTTTTACCTGAAAAGGTAATAATTGTTTTTTCACGTATTCTGTATTGAAAAAATCCATCACAAAAATACCTCCTTTGCGCAGGTTGCGAGCTGCCGCCTGAAATGCCTTGATATTTTCGTCGTGATTTTCGAGATAGCCAAAACTAGTGAACATGTTTAGGATAAAATCGAAATATCTTTCTTCAAAAACTTCACGCATATCGTGCACAAAAAAATGAAGATGTGCATTTTCGTAAATTTTAGCAAAAGCTATACTCTGTGGCGATAAGTCAACGCCGGTTACCTCAAACCCTTTTTGATTGAGATAAATAGCGTGACGCCCCTTACCACAGGCCAAATCCATAATATGATGTTCTGGCTGAATTTGTAAATACGATGATAGTTGGTCCATAAAAAGCTGAGCCTCCTTGTCATCACGTTCTTTGTAAAGAATGTGATAATAAGGCGAGTCAAACCACGAGCTAAACCATTCTTTCGTCATCATTGTAAATGTTTGTTACTGGTGAATAGTGATATGTTATCAGGAAGGTTTGTAAGCTTTTGATGATAACTCTATTACTATTTTACTTCAGGTTATTGGTTGTGATTAACCTTAAGCTATTTTTTACAATCTTAAAGCGTCATGATTGGTCAAGAAATCTTGATAAGCCAAACCAATTCCATCTTCTAATTCAATTTTATGTTTCCAACCATAACTGTGTAGTTTTGAAACATCCATCAATTTGCGTGGTGTACCATCTGGTTTAGAGGTATCCCATACGAGTTCACCTTCAAAACCTACTACATTTTTTACGGTATTCGCTAATTCTTTGATAGTTACATCGGTACCTGTCCCTATGTTTACCAACTCACGTTCGTTGTAATTTTCCATCAAATATAAGCATGCTTCTGCCAAATCGTCAGCGTGTAAGAACTCACGCATAGGAGAGCCTGTACCCCACAGTGTTACGTTAGGAGCACCGTTGATTTTTGCCTCATGAAATTTACGAATCATTGCTGGCAATACGTGCGAGTTTTGTAAGTCATAATTATCATTAGGACCATACAAATTGGTAGGCATTGCCGAAATAAAATTACAGCCATACTGATTGCGATATTCTTCGCACATTTTGATACCTGCAATTTTGGCAATAGCATAAGGCTCATTAGTATATTCTAAATAGCCACTCAACAAGTATTCTTCTTTTAAAGGCTGTGGCGCTAATTTTGGATAAATACAAGAAGAACCCAAAAACATCAATTTCGTCACCTTATTCACATAAGCACTATGAATGACATTGTTCTGTATCGAAAGGTTTTCGTACAAGAAATCGGCACGATAAGTGTTATTAGCTACAATACCACCCACTTTAGCAGCAGCAAGGAATACATAGTCAGGTTTTTCGGCAGCAAAGAAATCGGCTACTGCCTGTTGGTTGCGTAAGTCTAATTCCTTAGATGTGCGAAGCAGAAAATTGGTATATCCTACTTTTTGTAATGCTCGTAAAATGGCAGAACCCACCATTCCACGATGTCCTGCTACATAGATTTTTGCGTCTTTTTCCACGGGTTAATTGATTATTGATGTTCTGGAAAACAGAATCATTTCCAGCGATTTATATCTTAAATAACATTTTTTTGCAAAACAAAAGTTTACAAATATCACCTAAATTCAAGAGTTTTGCCAGAAGGCTTTTTGTTGAAATTTGGATAACAAGATTTCTCTTCCTTCTTTTGTTTAAAAATAAATAAGCAAATTTTTCGTTTGCAAAAGTAATAGATTAGCCTTTGACTACGTGCTACCCATGAGAAGTTTATCCTTTCCCACTACTTTTATCTCGTTGATTTCCATCTTACTACTTCATAGTACTGTAACTTGTATTGCCCAACAAAAAGACGAATTTAAGTCGAGTAGTAAGCCCAAAACCGATACTACCGCTCGCAAAAAAGGGATTTTGGGAGGACTTATCCAGACTGATGTGCTCGATAATATCAAAAATGCAAAGAAGACTATTGCGGACGTAAAAGACGATATAAAAAATAATAAAGAAAAAGCCGAAGAGTTTTCAGCTGACTTAAGCGGTGACCTTGGTTTGAAAGTAAAAAAAGATACCAAGAAAGGTAAAAAAGTAAAAAAAGCACCTAAAGACGAATATTCGGGAATCAAGTTTGAACGCCGTATCGGTGAATATGGTACGGGAAACCGCTTCACTGTGGAAGAAATCAATGTTCTGAGAAACCCTGACGAGGCAACTCCAAGTACTTATGCCAAAGAAATCTGGTGGTATGATCCCAAACTACGTCGTATTACTAATACTCCTCGTAAAGACTTAGATTATGGTGAAGTCTGTCATGGTCCTTACAAGAAATACGTCAACGATGAATTGGTTGAAGAAGGTTTTTTTTATGTTGGTGTCAAAGATGGTCGTTGGGAAACTTACAATCAAGAGTATATTCTTTTGACTAAAGACAAATACAAAAATGGCTTTCCAGCTGAATCTCATTTTTCGTATTATGACAAAGAACAAAAGAAATTAAAAGAAGTAATACCTGTAAAATTTGGGAAAGTAACGGGTGAATATCGTTCATTTTACGATGGTGGACAACTCAAAGAAGAAGGGAAATTTGAAGATAGTATCAAGGTAGGTCGTTGGAGAGAATATCATCAATTTGGTGCTATGGGTCGTCTGAAAAAAGAAACGATGTATCCCAAAGATAAATTCGAAAAAGGCGAAGCGGTTGTTCTTCAAGAGAGAGATAATACAGGAAAATTGATTTATGAAGCACCTAAGCAACAAAAGCGTAAGGCAGAGGATGACGACAATTAGGGTTTAGCCTTTGAGTTCTGCCTAAAGCGTTAAAAATATTTTTTAAGCCTGAGGGGTATCCCTTAGGCTTTTTGTATTTTATCATGATTGTATGCAGTTGAAATATGAGAGGAACCTCCATTTATAAAAGATAACCTTCAGTCAAGAATACTAAATTACAGATAGGCTGTTAAATTGCTCATGAAATGATTTTAGGGTACCAAAATGTAGGAAATAGTTTTTTCCATGTCTTAGTCTTCTCTATAGTTCTTTACAAAAAACAAACTCATGGAAAATCTTCAGCAACATATTGATTCAGTCATGCAAAAAGCCTCTGAGGCTTTTAAGATATATCGTAAAGTTTCAGGAAAAGATAAAGCTGTTTTTCTCAGAACAATTGCACAAAATATCTTGGATTTAGGTGATAGTTTAATTCAAACAGCACATCAAGAAACTAATATTCCAGAGGCTCGACTCATAGGCGAGCACACACGTACCTGCTTTCAGCTCGAAACCAATGCCCGTTTGCTAGAGGAAGGCTCGTGGGTTGAGGCTCGTATTGATACCGCATTGCCTGAACGAGCACCGATGCCTCGCCCAGATATTCGCAAAATGTTGATTCCAATTGGTCCAGTTGTAGTTTTTGGTGCTAGTAATTTTCCTTTTGCTTATTCTACGGCAGGAGGTGATACCGCCTCGGCTTTGGCTGCTGGTTGTCCAGTTGTGGTAAAAGGTCACCCCGCTCATGCCAAAACCTCCGAAATGGTCGCAGAAGCTGTTTTAAAAGCTGTATCAACTTGTGGTTTACCAGATGGTACATTTGCACACGTGGCTGGACACAGCTTTGAAGTTGGTCGAGCATTGGTATTGCATCCTATAGCCAAAGCCGTTGGTTTTACGGGGTCGCTCAATGGAGGAAAGGCACTTTTTGATTTGGCCAACCAGCGTCCTGAGCCAATTCCTGTATTTTCAGAAATGGGAAGTATCAATCCTGTAGTGCTAATGCCTGAAAAACTCAAAGCAGAGGCATCACAAGTGGCTCTTACTTATGCCAATTCAATTACTTTGGGTATGGGGCAGTTTTGCACTAATCCTGGGCTAATTCTGGCAATAGATAATCCAGATTTAGATACTTTCATCGAAACGCTCAGTAAAGCCGTTGAACAGGTAGCACCAGCAGCTATGCTCAATGCAGGCATTTATCAGAATTTTGAAGGAAAAAGAACAGTAGCGCTGTCACAAGAAGGTGTCAAAACAGAGGTAGAATCATTAGTCGAAAAAACTGGTATTATTCAGGCTATTCCAACCATAGCCTCGGTATCGAGTAGTATATTTTTAGAAAATCCTACTTTACATCAAGAAGTATTTGGTCCTTATTCCTTGATTGTGAAATGTACGGATCTAGACAACTTATTGCAGGTTATCCAACATTTAGAAGGTCAACTGACCTCCACCTTGATGGCAACAGAAGAAGAGCTACAAGACAATCCTGAAATTGTTGAAACACTGAGAAATATCTGTGGTCGATTGATTTTCAATGGTGTGCCTACTGGTGTGGAAGTATGTTATGCCATGCAACACGGTGGGCCATTTCCAGCAACTACTGATGCTCGTTTTGGTGCAGTAGGACCTGACGCCATCAAACGTTGGGTACGACCAGCCAGTTTTCAAAATTTTCCAGAAAAACTATTACCAGCCGAACTACAAAGTCAAAATCCGCTGAATATTTGGAGGATTGTCAACGATGAATGGACTAGATAGATATTAGTGCTGAATTGTGAATTTTGAGTGTACTAAGAATTATAAAAACCATTTATTTCGGATATCGGATGTTGGATTTCGGAAGTGTAGGCTTCTATATTTTGTAAAAATAAAGGTATTTTACTTTATATCCGAAATCAGAAATCCCAAATCTGCAATAGTTGTGAATTTTGAGTGCAAAATATGCCGTAGTCATTTTTTAAAATGTATTAAGATTTTTATAGAAACACTTTGAAACTTTTAGCTTACAGCATAACGCTTAAAGCCTATTGCCGATAAAATTTATTTTACCTACAGAATTTACTGAAATTAATTACCAACTATCAATAACAATGAAAAAACGTCTGATTACCTCTCTGCTTTTAGGACTTTCGTGTATGACTTTTGGACAAAAAAAGAGTGATACAAAAGAATGGGAGCAACTATTTAATGGAAAAAACTTAGATGGCTGGGACATCAAAATCCGCCATTATGATTTGAATGACAACTTTGCCAACACGTTTCGTGTAAAAGACGGAAAATTGGTTGTGTCGTATGATGGTTACGATAAGTTTGATGAAAAATTTGGTCATATTTTCTACAAAAAGAAATTCTCCAACTACATCATCGCTACTGAATATCGTTTTGTAGGCGAGCAAGCGCCTGAAGGACCAGGATGGGCATATCGTAACAGCGGTATCATGCTTCACTGTCAGCCAGCAGCGTCAATGGGGAAAGACCAAGATTTTCCAATTTCGATTGAAGTACAGCTTTTAGGTGGCTCAGGCAAGGGCGAGCGTACTACTTGTAATCTTTGTACCCCAGGAACAAATGTAGAAATGAATGGCAAGTTATTTACGCCACACTGTATCAACTCCAAATCAAAAACATACGACGGTGACCAATGGGTAAGAGCCGAAGTAATGGTCTTGGGTGATTCATTGGTAAGACATTATGTAAATGGAGAAATGGTATTGGAATATCAAAAGCCTCAAGTAGGAGGGGGTAATGTTGATGCCTATAACCCTGCATTTAAGCCTGATGGAAAGCTATTGAATGAGGGATATATTTCACTCCAAAGCGAAAGCCATCCTGTTGAATTCCGCAAAGTTGAAGTGTTACAACTAGAAGGTTGTACAGATCCTAAAGCTTTGAACTATAAGTCTTATTTTATCAAATCTCTACCTAATACCTGCAAATACGCTAAGAAAAAGGGTAAAAAGTAAGTATTAGGAAAGTGGCAAAGGCATAAAGTAACAAAGGCACAAAGTGTAGAGTTTGTTTTCACTTTGTGCCTTAATACCTTTGTCACTCTCAAGCTATTTTCTCTTCTCTCTAAGTGATTTGGCAATTTTTACGGCTGTCATAATCAATACTGCAAAAACCAATAAACCAACTACACCCCAAATCCAGTCAATAGTATTTTTTAGGATTACTAGAAAAACAATTGCAAAAAGGAATATAGTCGCGACTTCATTATAAAGTCTTAATTGAAAACTGGTAAAGCGAAATTTACCTTCACGAAGCTCAAAAATGATTTTTCGGCAAAGAAAATGGTAAATCAAAAGTCCTACTACAAAGCTTAATTTAAGATGTAACCAGCCATGTTGTGCGAAACTATCCCACCAAGACCAATATACCAACGTTGCACCCGAAATAAGGGTTAACCACATAGCGGGAACCATGATGGCATTGAACAAAACCTTTTCCATCTTCTTGAACTGCTCTTGTATAATATCTCGTTCGAGTTCAGGCTTGGTGTTGGCTTCGGTATGATAAACAAATAAGCGTGGCAAATAGAATAATCCAGCGAACCAGCTCACCACAAAAATAATATGTATGGCCTTGATATGGTTATAATCCATTTCTGACTAGCGTTTGTATGATTTGAATAAACTCAACCATTTCATCTGAATAACCCCAAATACAGCTTCCTTAAAGATATTAGCTGACATTTTGGATTCTCCTTTGGTACGGTCGGTAAAGATTATTGGAACTTCTTCAATTTTGAAGCCGTATTTCCAAGTGGTAAATTTCATTTCTACCTGAAAGGCGTATCCTACAAATCGAATTTTATCCAAATCAATCGTTTTTAAAACGGTATCACGGTAGCACTTAAAACCTGCTGTGACATCCATAATAGTCATCTGAGTGATAAATCGCACATAATATCCAGCAAAATAAGACATCAAAACACGTCCCATTGGCCAGTTTACAACATTAACACCCTTGATATAACGTGAACCTATGGCCAAATCCGCGCCTCCTACGGCACAAGCGTTGTAAAGACGAACTAAGTCATCAGGATTGTGAGAAAAGTCAGCATCCATTTCAAAGATATACTCAAAACCACGAGCCAACGCATATTTGAACCCATGGATATAGGCAGTTCCTAGTCCTAACTTTCCTTTTCGTTCTTGCAAATGAAGTCTCTCACCATATTGCACTTGCAATTCTTTTACCTTGAGTGCAGTCCCATCTGGAGAGCCATCATCCACAATTAACAAGTCAAATCTTGGTTCTAGACTCATTACTTTATGAATAATAGCTTCAATATTTTCAATTTCGTTGTACGTTGGGATAATGACGATACGATTGTTCATTGATAAAACGATTTTAATAGCTCTTTCTCAAAAAACTATAGAGCTCTTTGCTCTTGTATTAGTAGAATGATAGAATAATGATTCAAAATTTGAATAACTTCCTAAAATAAGCCCCAATACACTGAATTCTGTCAGATAATAGAAAAACTTATTTTAAGTGCATTCTTACAGGTGTTTGAAAGTATTGGGCTCTGATACAATTTTATCATGCCATTTGTTAGATTGGCTTTTTGGTAGTATCAGGTTTTGACGTACGTTGCTTTTTTAGATAACGTTCATTTTTGGCTTCGAGATCTTTCACAACTTTTTCGTACATAGCTTTAAATTGCTCTGGTCGAGCCACATAATATTTAAAGCTTGCATGATAAATAGCCGTGTCGATACTGTATTTCTTAAAAATTTCTTTTTCTAGACCTTTATAGACAACCAATGACGAATCTGCGCTGCCCATGTGTAAATTATTCACTTGGTTTTCAGCGACATGCACCTCTTCCAGAAGGGTAATCATTTTGTCCTCTGGAATCAAATTTTCGGGTTTGTCAGATGTGCTACATGCCGACAAAAGCCCTATTAGTAGAAGAATTCTTGCTCTCACATTTCAAAATTACAGGGATTTTAGGTAGTTTTAAAGCAATTCTTGGATAATTAGGAATTATTAACACTTTTATCTACAAGTACTTGGTTCACTTTATAAAAGTGTGAACTCCTTTCAGCGTTTCGAGTTATTTCTCTTAATCAGAAATAATTCCATCTACTCAGAAGGCTATGAACCCACAGGCTTTTTTAGCGAAATTACATAAATTTGAAATTCGTATTCGCAAAGCGGTTACTTCCCAAATGCGAGGTAACTTCAATTCTGTATTTAAAGGTTCTGGTCTAGAATTCAGCGACTTACGCTTATATCAATATGGCGATGACGTCCGCCTAATCGACTGGAATACCACCGCTAAAGGTCATGGTACTTTTGTCAAAATCTTTAAGGAAGAAAAAGAACAAACCGTATTTTTTATGGTCGATGTGAGTGCTTCGCAAGATGTAGGACGCTCTGATCGCTCAAAATTAGATACTGCTAAAGAAATTTGTGGCGTTCTAACTCTATCTGCCATCAAAGAAGCCAGTCACGTAGGATTGTTGTGTTTTTCGGACCAAAAAGAAAAATACATCAAACCCGCCAACACCCTCAAACATGGCTATAGAACGATTTTGGAGCTTTTCAAACTCAAACCTGAATCAGCAGGAACCAACCTCAAAAAGATGATTTTGTTTGGCTTGGAGGTGCTCAAGCGTCGTAGCCTTATTTTTATCGTTTCTGATTTTATTGATACTGGCTACGAAGACAACCTAAAAGCGCTAGCTAGAAAACATGATTTGGTGGTGATTCACCTGTACGACCAGCGTGAAACCAACTTACCTCGTTTGGGCATTATTCCTGTATTTGATACCGAAAGTAAAAAAACCATTTGGGTCAACGCTTCATCTAGTTGGTTTAGAAATCGTATGAAAAATCTTTTTGAAGATAACTCCAAAACACTCGAACAACTTTGTAAGCAAAATAAAGCCAATTATTTATCCATCGATGCCTCCGAAGATTACGTTAATAAGCTCATTAAATTATTTAAAGTTCGCAAAAAATAAGTAGGCAAAATTTTTATGAAGCTATTATCCTCTCACAATATCTATCGTTATATCAAGGTCTTTGGTCTGGTATGGGCTTTATTATTGGCTCATACATCAGCTTGGGCACAGGTAAAGGGTAAGTTTATGGAAGATAGTATTGGTATTGGCATTCCTGTTAAATATATTCTAAGTTTTAAGCATCCAGAAAAATTTGATGCTTTTTTCCCAGATTCTACCTATAATTTTGCGCCATTCGAACTAGTTAAAAGGGAATATACTCCCACTTCAACACAAAAAGGTATTAGTCTTGATAGTGTTATTTATACCTTGATTTCATTTGAAGTAAAACCGATTCAAAAACTTCAGTTGCCTGTTTATATCCGTACCAAAAGTGACTGTACCAAGGTGATGCCCCTCGAAGACTCGATTTACTTTCAGTCGATGATTCCTGCCAAAGCTCAAATAGACACTTTGCAGCTCAAAATGGATACCCAGCCTATTCATTTGACGCAACAAGCCAATTATCCTTTGACGATTATGGTTTTTATGGGCTTAGGAGCATTTGGTATGATTATTTTTTGGTTATTCGGAAAGCCCATTAAACGACAAATCAAACTTTTCCAATTTCGTAGAAGATTTGACGAGTATCAGCGTGTATTTCAGCGCCTTAGCAAGGACACAAATGAGCTAAACAGAAGGTTAGAAAATGTAGAAAAAGCCCTTGTGCTTTGGAAAAAATATATTGAACGTCTTGAGGAAAAACCCTTTACCACATTTACCACCAAAGAAATTCTCGACAATATCAAAGATGCTCGTTTGCCAGAAGCTCTTCGAGAAATCGACGCAACTATTTATGGAGGTAACTTTTCCAAAAAAACGGTTTCATCTTTAGCAATTTTACAAGAACTAGCCGAAGGTCTTTACCGCGAACATCGCCAAGACCTTATCGACAGTCCAGTTTAATGTTGATTTGTATCAATTCAACATTCATTTCTCAGCAATTAATAGCACATGGAGGCTTGGTATTCAAAATATTGGTTTAGTATTCAAACTCTTTCATCATTTGAATGGGCGCAACCGTTTTATCTGTATTGTATCCCTGCCATACCTTTTTTATTTATCATACGTAACTGGATCGTTGGCAACAATGTACAAAAACTCAACGTTGCATTTCCTGCGCAGCAATTTCGCTCTAGCTGGATAAGTGCTCTTCGATTTGTTCCTGGACTATTACTTGTTTTGAGTATTATGCTAATTCTAGTAGCCTTAGCTCGTCCTCAAAGAGCTATTTCTACACAGGAAGAAGTTTCGGAAGGTATTGACATTATGTTGGCATTGGATATTTCGGCGTCAATGGAAGCTACAGATATTCCTCCAAGTAGATTAGGCGTTGCTAGAAAGGTAGCCAAAAAATTTATCGAAGGTCGTTTTCAGGATAGAATCGGCATGGTCATTTTTGCGGGAGAACCATTTTCTCTTTGTCCCCTCACCAATGATTATGATATGCTCAAAGATTATATCGATGAGATACATCCTTCGTTGATAGCAACCTCGGGTACTGCGCTGGGCAATGCATTGGGTATGTGTATCAACCGAATGCGAGAAATTACCTCTAAATCAAAAGTGATTATTTTGCTTTCGGATGGAGACAATACTGCGGGAAATCTCGACCCTGCACTTTCGGCACAAATGGCTCGTGCTTTTGGGATGAAATTATACACGATTGCAGTTGGTTCTAATAAACTCAATACCGAAAAAGTTGATGAAAGTGCTCTTCGGAATATTGCTACTATTGGTAACGGTAAATTTTTCCGAGCAACGGATGCACGTTCTTTGGAGAATATTTTTAAAGAAATTAACCGTTTAGAAAAAGTAGAAATCAAGCAAAATCGTTATAAGAATCTACGTGATTTCTACCATAATTATCTTCGTTGGGCAATTATGCTATTATTACTCTCTTTTGCTTGCAAAAACACATTTATGGGTAATATTTTGGAAGATTAATGCCATACTTTTATTCCAATAAAGCTATTACGTCATCTTTACTCAACGATTTTACGAAATGTTCTTCCGTTGTAATAAGCTCTGAAGCTAGCTTTTGTTTGTTTTGTTGTAGTGACAAAATCTTTTCTTCCACAGAATTTTTGGTAATAAACTTATAGGTAAATACCGTTTTTACTTGCCCAATACGGTGAGCCCTATCTACCGCTTGCGCTTCAATAGCTGGATTCCACCAAGGGTCCAAAATAAACACATAATCCGCTGCGGTAAGATTGAGACCTAAACCTCCTGCTTTTAAAGAAATCAAGAAGATTTTTACATCATCATTTTCTTGAAATAACTGTACCTGAGCTTGTCGATCATAGGTGCTCCCATCCAAATAGGCATAACGGCGTTTTTCTTGGTCGAGGCGCTCTCTAAACAAATCCAAGTGTTTTACAAATTGGCTAAATATCAACACTTTGTGTCCCTCTTCCAAGACCGTTTCGAGTTTTTCTAATACATCATCTAATTTGCCCGAATCGCCATCGTACTCATGATCCGTAAGGCGTGGATGGTTGGCTATTTGACGAAGTTTGGTCAAACCTTGCAAAACTACCATTTGTGATTTTGCCATTCCTTCGGTATCGATATGCTCCAAGATGAGATTACGATAATAGGATTTTGCCTCTTCGTATTCTTTTTCCTGTAATTCGGTCATTTTTGCATAATGGATACTTTCAATTTTGGGTGGTAATTCGGTTGCCACTTGCGATTTGTGCCTTCTCAGCATAAAGGGCTTGATAATCGAATAAAGGCGCTGTATTTTGAGCTCATCACTTTTCTTTTCAATCGGAATTTGAAATTCGTTTTTGAAAAAATGTTGTGTACCCAACAATCCAGGATTTACAAAGGTCATTTGTGACCACAAATCCATGGTACTATTTTCGAGCGGAGTACCAGTCAACACCAACCTATGTCGAGTATTCAATTGCATAACAGCTTTGGTAATAAACGACGAAGGGTTTTTGATAGACTGAGATTCATCTAAAATGGCGTAATGAAAACGATAATTTTTGAGAATATCTATATCAATTCGTACGATGCCATACGAAGTCAAAACTACATCATAATTGTCAAATTGCTCGATATTTTTATCACGATAGGTACCTGTGTAGGTCAAAACCTTAAGTTCTGGAGCAAATTTACGTGCTTCGGCCTCCCAGTTATAAATTAGGGAAGTAGGCATGACCAATAACGATGGACTGGCAACACCACTTTCTTTTTGAGATTGCAAAAGTGCCAAAGTTTGAACCGTTTTTCCCAAGCCCATATCATCCGCCAAGCAACCACCGAAGTTGTAATCATTCAAAAAGCGCATCCAATCATAGCCTGCTTTTTGGTAGGGGCGAAGGTTCCCTGCAAAGCCTTTGGGAACGGAATACTCTTGAATTTCTTCAAAATCACGGAGCTTTTGCAGTTTTCGGCTCATGATTGTTGTTGCTAACGAATCACGTTCCATATCTTGTACCAAAGACAAATGATGTTTTTTTAGAATAAAACCATCATTGTGATGATGCTCAACAAAGGCAAATAGCTCTGAGTATTGCGTAAACCATACCTCTGGAATAACCGCAATTTCGCCATTGGGTAAAGCAAATTCTTTCTTTCGCTGAAGAATCAAATTGCGGAGTTTTAGGAATGGTATTTCAAAATCTCCAAATTTTACCAATGTATGAATGTCAAACCAGTCATTACCTTCAGTGATGGTAACCTCGATTTTAGAGTATCCTAAAAAGTATTTCTTTCCATCAGATTCTACCTGTTGAGAAATCTCAAAACCTGCTTCGATTAGCTGTGGGTAACTAGCTTGTAGCCAAGAAAAAGCTTCAGTCTTAGGTAAAAGCATTTTACCGTTTTGGAGACTCATTCCCAAACTTTGCAACACTTTTAACTTCTCTTTTTCTAATGGTAAATCTCTTTTTACTTTATGAAAAATATAATCATCGCCCTTCTTTTCCATACTTACATTGGACGATGCCGAGAAACTATCGAATCGAAAAGTATATTTTCCATACTGAAAAGCTAGACTCAACACAACTTGTGTTTCGCTTGTATCTTCTTCTGGCGCACCCGAATCGCTATCTACAAGTACCAGTTGGTTTTTCGTTTTTTGTTCAGAAATACTCAAAACTGGTACACAACGATAGTTTTCAGAATGAATATCAAATCCTTTAGCATATACATCAAACATCGTAATGATTGATGTGACGAATTTGCGGTAATAGTCTTCCTCAATACTTTTCGGAATAACTATGAATTTTTTATTGAGAAAAGGACGAAGTTTTTTACCATCTACATCTTTTTCAAAATGGTACAATTTATTTTCCAAAATCATCCAAGCAGGCTCTTCACAAACAATAAAGGCGTTTTTGTACTGAAAATCTACTTTCTGTCCAGCATATTTAATCGTCGGAAAGTAATGTGTATTATCAGCGTTTCGCATAAAATGGAAAAGAACCGTTGCACTTTCAGACAATACATCTACTTTTTGCCACACAGGATTACCGTCACTTCCCATAATGAAAAGCTGCTTATTGAGCAACAAAGGCATGATTTCGGCTTTTACACGCTCGATATAATCTGTAATTAACTCTTGAAGCGCTTTATCTCCTTTCTGAACGTCATACGTTTTTAGGAAAAAATCTACAATAGTCCGTTTTTTGGTTCCTCCAAATTTTTTAAAGATAGCATCTTGCTGAATCGAGTCGATTAGTTTGACCAACTTAAAGTCATTTTCATCGGGCTGGTATTCGCTAAGTCCTTCGCAAAATTCACGGATATTTTTAGTAGAAATATTTTGGTTCAGTAAAGTAAGTTCGCCTTTGGCGTCCAATTGTACTACAAAAGCCTCAAATAAATATCCAAGATACTCATGACTCAGTATCGTATAGATAATTTGAAAAGGCTGTGTTGTAGAAACTTTCATACGATTTACAAGTTGTTTAAGTCTTTGAGGACTCTCAAAGACATCTGTTAATGTTATAACCTCTAAGCTGATTGGTTCTCAGTAAGGAAAATGAAACCTATCAAACTCATTTTAGTAGATTCGGAGGCGAATAGCTACAATCAATCTTTAAAATTTGGGCAGTTGATGAAAATTTGGCTATTAGGTTTATTGGTATTGCAAAATGGCAGTTGACAGCCATACAATCGTTTTTTCAACATTTAGAAAGCTTTCAAAAGCAGTGTATTAAACTCAAAACGATTAAATTCTGAATTTGTCTGAATAGTAAATATAAATAAAATCAATTAAATAGCACGATTTATAGCACTAATTTGAGTTTATGGAAATAGTTTTTTTGTATTTCTAAAAATCAGTCATCATTGCCACAAAAAGCAAATTCCTGTAAAAGAAATTCTTTTACAGGAATTTGAGCACTCACCTTCTTAAGTTATACGCAATGATTATCTACTCTTACGACGTAATTTTTTGGTTTCTGACAACAACTTTTTAGCCTCGTCGTGCTGGCTAGATTTACGTTCGGAGTCGTCCAATACTTCCTTGAAATAATCAATCGCCTTATCATAATCTTTTTCCATAGAGGCAATTTTGCCTAAAGTCAGTTTTGACGAAAGATAATACCCTGATTTTGTAGAATTGGTTAAAGTAGCAAAATCGATGGTTTTTTGGTAATATTTCTTTGCTTCTGCATAATCGCGGTTATAATTGAAGGCATAATACCCCAAAATATAGCTTGCATAGCGTCCGCTTACACCTTCGTAGCCGGGATAGTGCTCTTCAATTTTTTGTAAAATCCCTTTTGCTTCTTTTTCAGCTTCTGCTACACGTCCTGCCACAAATGCTGAACGAGCATGGAATCGATGAAAAAATGGATTATCGGGATAGGTCTCATGTGTGTATTTCGACAACTCATAAGCCTTCTCGTTCATGTTTTCCATGCCATAAATCTGAAGCAAGAAATAACGTGCTTCGGTACGCGTATAAAAGGCATTATAGCTTACTTTTTCGAGCTGACCAATACCTTTTGGTTTATCGCCTTTTGGAAATAGCCAAAGCACAGGACGGAGCAATGGGTAATTATCTTTTACATACTGGAAGTAATAATTGTACAAACCATCGCCAAACATCAGCTCTGGACTAAAATCTGAGAAACTTCTTGATTTATCTAAGTATTTTAAGGCATTTTTGGCTGCTAAGGTCGCTTTTGTCCAATGTTTACGTTCTGAATGCAAACGTCCTTTAAAAGCATACGCTGCTGCCATAAAGAAGGCTGCTTCGGGGTTTTCGGTATCATCCCAAATCACCTCTGCTTTTCTGATACTTTCGTCCATATATTCCAAACACTTTTCGTCGTAAAGTACGTTGTCGGTGTTAGGTACAATTTTCCACCATTCCATCAATCCCAACAAAAAATCAGGTAGGGGATGATTAGGGTGTTTGATTTTCAAATAATTAAATTCTCTTTCTGCTTCGTAAAATTTAAAATTATACATGTGATTGATGGCCGTGGTAGCCTCAATCTGCACCTCTGTAGTCAGCAAAAGCATTCCTTTCGAACGCTCTTGTTCGGCTTTTTCGGTATCTTTCCACCATTGAGCTTGGCTCGTATTGATGACCAATAATACACTACACAAAAAAGCAATTAGGGACTTCATCGTATTCACTTGGCTTGGTTGATTGAGTTGGTTTATTTTTCGGATTCAAAATTATCACTCTTTTGAAGATATATCGTCCTGTTATCCACAATTAGTCGGTGAATATTGGAATTAACCTTCCTTAGGCATACAACAATCAGTGGGAGGCTTGCAAGCTACTCAAGTAGTTAACGTAAATCTTATTTGAAATATTAAAAACTAATTAAAAAAATTCCTCAAAATCTTGAATATTGCCTGATAGACAGTAATTTCACTTTTTGATTTATTCTATTATAACGAGACCAATCCGATGAAACCAATCATCCAACTTCACGACAAGCAGTTCGAAATTTTTATTAAGCAAGAAATCATTGAGGATAAAATACGCCAAATGGCACAAGAAATCAGTAAAGATTATGAAGGCAAATGTCCGATTTTCTTAGCGATTTTGAATGGATCTTTTCTATTTGCTGCCGAGCTCATGAAGTCTGTATCTATCGATTGTGAAATCACGTTCTTGCGTGTTTCATCTTATCACTCGACTACTTCGACAGGGAAAATAACAGAAGTATTAGGTTTAAAAGAGGACATCACCGATCGTGATGTAATTATTCTTGAAGATATTATCGATACAGGGCTTACTATGGCGAAAATACAGGAACAACTATTAGGTAAAAATCCGAAATCTCTAAAAGTTGCTTCTTTATTCCAAAAACCAGAAGCTCTCAAAACTCCAATTGACATAGCCTATTTAGGTTTTGAGCTTGAAAATCGTTTTGTATTAGGTTATGGACTAGACTATGATGGTTTAGGTAGAAATTTACCAGATTTATACGTTTTACATGAAGCCTAATAAGCTTATCAGGTAATTCTCCACAGATATTTAGTGGGTTGTGAATTGTGAATTAGTGATTTTATAAAATTTGTGTTTTAGCATGAGAGACACAAATCATTAGTCTCTATGTGTAAAATTCAAATAAAAATATTCACTAATTCACAATTCACTCATTCACCATTATCTACGCAATCATATCAAATCCACAGTATGGTACCAATGCTTTTGGAATACGAATACCTTCTGGTGTTTGGTTATTTTCGAGAATAGCTGCCAAAATACGTGGTAAAGCCAATGCCGAACCATTAAGCGTATGCAACAACTGAGACTTTCCTTCAGTTTTCATACGAAGTTTCAAACGGTTAGCTTGATATGTTTCGAAGTTAGATACAGAACTTACCTCCAACCAACGTTTTTGTGCACCAGAGAATACTTCCATATCGTACGTCAAAGCAGATGTGAAGCTCATATCGCCACCACAAAGACGAAGCACACGGTATGGTAATTCTAACTTTTGCAACAAACCTTGTACGTGCAATGACATTTCTTCCAAAGCCGCATAAGAATTTTCAGGCTTTTCGATACGTACAATTTCTACTTTATCGAATTGGTGCAAACGGTTTAGTCCACGAACGTGAGCGCCCCAAGAGCCCGCCTCACGACGGAAACATGGTGTATAACCTGCGTTTTTAACAGGTAATTCTGCTTCTTGCAAAATCACATCACGATACAAGTTGGTGATAGGCACCTCAGCCGTTGGAATCAAATACAAATCATCTACAGTTGCATGATACATTTGTCCATCCTTATCAGGTAATTGACCCGTACCAAAGCCAGAATCCTTGTTAATCAAGATAGGAGGTTGTACTTCGGCGTAACCCGCAGCAATAGCTTCGTCCAAGAAAAAATTAATCAACGCACGTTGGATACGAGCACCTTTTCCTTTATACACTGGGAAACCAGCACCTGTGATTTTATTTCCTAATTCGAAATCAATAATATCGTATTTCTTAATCAAGTCCCAGTGAGCCAAAGCGTCTTCAGCAAGAGTTGGGATAGTACCATTTTCAAGAATTACCTCATTTTCTTCTGGCGTTTTACCTTCAGGAACACTGCTATGTGGTAAGTTTGGCAAAGTTACCAATACCTCATAAAGCTCAGATTCGATAGATTTTAGCGTCTCATCCAATTCTTTAGAGCGAGTTTTCAAGGTAGAAGTTTCAGCTTTGGCAGCTTCCGCTTCCTCTTTTTTACCAGCTTTCATCAAACCGCCAATCTCTTTAGCTAAAGCGTTTGATTTAGCAAGAGTGGAGTCTAACTCATTTTGGGTTTCGCGACGCTTATCATCCAACGCGATGATTTGCTCAACAGCTTCTTCAGCATTTTTAAAATGCTTTTTTTTCAAGCCAGCAATAGTGGCTTCTTTGTTTTCCTTGATTTGTTGAATTTGTAACATGGATTCTATTTATCTATCGAGCTTTGCCATAAATCGCTCTATATCGTGTTTAATTTTTTGAGTCTCAGCAAGGTATTATTATCCATTCGGTAATGTTAAATCCACAAGGGTAATTGCTGATTTAATAAGTTCTTTTGCAAAGATAAAAAAAATAGCCGTGGCGTAAGCTTCTGACGACACGGCTATTAGTATTTATTGCTTTTTATCACTTAAGGCGCTGAGAAAATGCTTTTCATAGCATCTTCATATAAAAAACAACGCTCGTTAAGTGCATTTAGCGCTTCTGCCTTGTGCTTGCCGTGAATCAACAAGGAGATATTGTGCTCGGATGCACCATAGGATATCATACGAATAGGGATGTTTTTCATGGCATCCAATACTTTCAAGGCAATACCTTCTTTGTCGGCCGAGAAATTACCCACAATACAAACGATAGTTTGATCTTTGTCGCATTCTTCTAGGTCAGCAAATTGTCTTAATTCTGCCATGATTTCTTCTAAGTGCTCATCGCTGTCGATTGTTACCGATACCGATACTTCAGAAGTAGTAATCATATCCACTGGAGTTTTGTATTTCTCGAATACTTCAAATACTCTACGCAAAAAGCCGTAAGCATTTAACATACGAGTAGAGTGGATATAAATAGCCGTAAGGTTATCCTTCGCTGCAATAGCTTTGATTTCACGGTCAGATGTTTTGTCCGCAATCAAAGTACCATAAGCTGAAGGTTCCATCGTATTTTTCAAACGAACAGGAACACCTTTCAATTTAGCAGGAGTAATCGTGCTTGGGTGCAAAATTTTAGCCCCAAAATAAGCTAATTCAGCAGCTTCTTCGAATGTCAACTCACGAATTGGGAAGGTTTTTTTCACAATACGTGGGTCATTGTTGTGCATACCGTCGATGTCTGTCCAGATTTGAACTTCTTCAGCTACGATAGCACCACCAATCAATGAAGCGGTATAGTCAGAACCACCACGTTTAAGGTTATCAACTTCGCCACGTGGGTTACGGCAGATAAATCCTTGTGTGATGAAGACTTGTTTATCCTCTAATTGCGAAAGGATAGAGCTCAATTTTTCTTCTGTAAACTTCAATACAGGCTCATTATCTGCATCGATTAGCATAAAGTCTAATGCTGGCAACAATACCGCATTGATACCTTCTTCACGCAAGTATGCTTCGAACATTTGAGTTGAAAGCAATTCACCTTCAGCAACGATTTCTTTTTCTTGCTTGACGCTAAAAGGTTTGATGCTTACCAACGAGCGAATGAATGAAAATTCTTTATCAATGATTGCTTTACCTTCTGCGTATCCAGCAGGAGTTTTGTAAAGTTCTTTGATAAATGTTTCATAATGTGCGTACAACTCTTCGATTTTTTGAGTTGCTTCTGCATCATTATTCGCCTTTAATGATTCTCCAATCGAAATCAAGGCGTTTGTGGTTCCCGAAAGAGCTGACAATACCACGATTTTACGTGTGCTATCTTCGGTAATCAAATTTCTAATCGAGTGCATTCGCTCGGGCTTCCCTACGGAAGTTCCCCCAAATTTCCAAACTTGCATTGTTATTGTGAATTATTGATTTTCTGGTTATTATATGCTTGAGATTGTCGTGGTAATGGGTAAAACCTTTTCCCATTTATTTTTTACGCTTAAAACTTCAACATTTTAACTGCTGTAATGGCAGCTTCGTCACCTTTATTGCCATGGATACCACCCGCACGATCAAGGGCTTGTTGCTCGGTATTGGGCGTTAACACACCAAATACAACGGGTTTGTCGTATTTCAAACTTACATTGGTAAGTCCTTGTGCAACCGCATGATTGATGTAATCATTGTGTTTGGTTTCGCCTTGAATTACACAACCAATACAAATAACCGCATCGATATCCTCTCGTTGAGCCATTTTTTGCGCACCATAGCTTAATTCATAACTTCCTGGTACAGTAACGCGTAAGATGTTATCTTCTTGCGCACCATAAGTTAAAAGCGTTTTGTGAGCACCATCTGCCAATGCGTTGGTAACTTCCTCGTTCCATTCTGCTACAACGATAGCAAATCTTTTTTCTGTAATATCTGGTAAATTATCTGTTGAAAAAATGCTGAGATTTTTGTGGGCCGATGACATTCTATGATTGTTTTATAAAAGTTATAACAAAAAAGGGACAAGAACTTAAGCTCTTATCCCTTCTGATGTAATCAATATTTTGATTTATTCCTTATTCAGAGACAGAGCCTTCTAACACCGCCTTGTATTTCTTGGCGTTGATATATTCAGCTGACTCTGCGTACTTCTCTACGATTTCGTTGTAAACATCCAAAGCTTCTTTGTTTTGCTTGTTTGCCTCGTAAGCAGCAGCCAACTTCATCAAATATGATGGAGTAAAGAATTTGTTTGATTTGTATTCAGAAGCTTTTTTGTAATAGTCGATAGCATCGCCGAAAGATTTTTTCTCAGCGTAAGCATCTCCAATTAAAGAGTATGCACGAGCTTGAACCAATAAATCTGAGCTACTGAATGACTTTAAGTGGTCGATAGCAGCATCATATTTACCTTCTTTCAACTCTGCAACACCTGCATAAAAATTAGCCAAGTTACCAGCATGTCCGCCGAACTCATTCGCTAATTTAGAAAACTCTTGTGCCGCTACTTTGTTTGAATCAGCTTCAAATTTGTAAACAGCATTGAACATTTTCGCTTGTGCTGCTTCATCTTGAGTAGCAACATAATATTTATAACCGAAATAGCCAATCACTGCTACGATAATCGCACCAGCTACACCAGAAACTAAACCTTTATTTTTTTCTACGGCTTGTTGTACTTTTTCGATGTCGTGTCCTAATTCTTGCTTCAATCCTTCTGGACTCTCCAAAAATTCAAGGTTTTTGTGTTCTTCTTTTTTTGCCATTGGGGTTTTGTAATTATTCGTTTAGGGTTGTTTACCAAATTGGATGAAATGTATTAATAAACAACTTTCTATGTAATTTTGTATTTAGTTGGTAAATGAACCTTTTCCTCTTCAAAGTACTTCTTTTTATCTACCAATTTGACCTTTGTAGGCTAGTAAAAATTTGGACTGCAAAATTATGAATTCTATTGGAATTTTAAAGGTTTTTCTGTAATCTTTTGGAGCATAGACCAAAAACTGCTTTTTTTTCGCCTTTTTAAACCCTTTTTTTTATAGAAAACACCTAAAACTCCTTCTCTATGAATGCCTTATAAAACAGCTTTAGCGATTTCTTAACCAAGATTCTGGATTCTGTTTTGCATTGTTTTTCCAAACCTGAAATTTGATTTCTGAGGTTCCATCTCCATCGGTTGCGACTTGTCCAATTTTTTGGCTCGAAGATACACTTTGTCCTTCGCGTACTGTAACATTAGATAATTTGCCATAAACCGTAAAGTAGTCTCCATGCTGAATCGCTACAATGGTATTAACGCCTTGAATATTTACGACCGAACGTACAATGCCATCGTAAACAGCGTAAACAGAATTACCCGAATTGGTCTGAATATCTACGCCATCATTGTTGAGCTTGACGCCTCTTAAAACAGGGTGATTATGTACTCCAAAACGGTCAGAAATAAAGCCACTTTGTACTGGCCACGGCATTCTTCCTTTGAGTTGAGAAAATGACGTTGCTACTTTGCGTTCTTCTGGACTTAGCTCGATGGTTTTAGAACTAACTTTACTTTCAGAACTTGCACTATTGGTATCTTTTTCTCTATTCTTGATTCGTTGCTGAGAACGCTTTATTTCTCTCTCTACCATCTGAGCTATCATGTTTTCTAACTTTTCGACAGCTCTCTTATTAGCATCAAGTTGTTCTTTTAACTGTTGTTCTTTTTGGTTCAGCTCTGCCACTACGCCAGTTTGCTTGACCTTCAAATCTTCAAGATTTTGAGTTTCTTGAATTTTTTCTTTCAAAACATTAGCCTGTTCTTGCTTTTTCTGAAGAATCTTTAGCTGTTCTAATCTTAGCTGTTCTCTTACACTTTCAATCAAAGTAGCTTGTCTTATTCTTGATTCAGAGTATTGACGAAGGTATTTATATCGCTTGACAAGCTTATTGAATGAGGGAGCCGAAAACAAAAAGCTCAACTGATTATACTTGTTGCTCACTTTGGCTGCATTAAAAACCATTTTGGCATACTCTTGCTTGAGTTTCTCCAAATTGCCAGAAAGCTGACCACTTTCACGGGTTAACTCACTTACTTCGATATCCAAAAGCTCTTGGTTTTCGGTCAGTAAGTTAATCTGTTTACTTTGTTTATTGATACGCTCACCCAAGGCATTGAGTTTGCCAACACTCACTTCCTTTTTTTGCTCGGTTTTGGCAATAATTGCATTAAGCTCGTTGATCTTACGAATGTTAGCCTGCTTTTCTGCTTCTAGTTTAGCTCGATTTATTTTCTTACGCTTGGTTTGTTGCGCATAAGTAGGAGTGAGGTATAACCCCAAGAAAACAACAAACAGTCCTGTGAATACTCTCAGGGCTGCCTTCATTCGGTAGATATGTTGCACTTGTGCTATAATGGCTTTAGGTATTTATGAAATTTTGAAAACCAAACTCACCACGTCCATTTCACACTATTAGGAAGTATATCAGTTAATTGTATATCCGTTATTCGAATAAAAATCTGTTACAGATATGCCTTTAAATGAATTTTTCTTTTGCTAAAATAAGTAAAAATGAGTTTATCAGTAATAAACTAACCTCAACTCTATAGTTTCATTTACTTACCTGAGGGTTTGATTCAATAGTGTTAGTAATATGGGTAAATGAGGATTACCAGTAATATGTTGAAATCTTTTAAAAATGCAAGATAAGCTTTAAAGACAATATTGCTTAAAGCTTATCTTATTAAGTTTTAGTTTTTCTTCAAAAGCTTTTCTGGTACTTTAAAAGGAAACTGTAATGGCTCGTCTAACAACTCAACTTTGGTATGCTTGATATTGATTACTGTCTGATAAATTTTCTGGTCTTTCTCTGATTTATACTCAACCGTAATCAAGTTTGAAAGCGGAAAAAGCGTATTATTCAGTGCTGTAAAATCAGCAAAATCCATTTCGAGTTTGGTATTGGTTACATCTTGTGTTACTAAAAGCTTTTTTAGCTTTTTATCCTGACCGATGTAATTATCAATCTGTACTTTGCCTTCGTGTTGTTTGAGCAAAAAGTATTCATTTTCACGAATAACTCTTGATTTATTTTTCTTGAAAGGGCGATTTCCTACAATCAAAGCTTGAAGAATATCAAAGGTCAAATTGAATTTGAATTTTTCTGAAAAATGGTCATATCTGTACACATTGTACGAGCCTTCATACTTGTTATGAATTTTTACAGAATCTTTCGTAAAAACGGCTGTTGCAATTGACACAGGAAGTCCTGGAACAGACAAGTTCAACCAAATCACGCTATCCTTTTTAGCGCGAATATCCATATTGACTGTCTGGTTTACATCTGTACTTTTGATTCCTACTTTAGCTTTTCCTTTAAGATATTTAAAATCTACTTCGTCAACGCTTACCTTTTCTATTTCAGCATCTTCTGTTTTGGGAGCATTATCCACACTTACTTTCGAGGAGTCTGTGGTGGGAGCCACTACAACATTCGAAGTTCCATTTTTTAACGAGTCTGTGGTTGTTGAAACAAGTTCAGGAGACTTATTAATTGCTGGTTTTTTACAAGAAGCAATACCCAACATTAATGCGACACCTCCAATGATTAGTTTATTCATTTGTCTGTTATCAATAAAGCAATTAAACCTGTGGTTTTTAATTTATGCTTGCTGTGAATTATTCTATTAGCTTTTGTTGCGAAATTTTTTGATCGAGATTATGGCTTGTTCCTCCAATAGCTTTTGCTTTTTTCCATTGCTCTACGGCTTTGGCAACTTCGCCTAATTGAAAAAGTACATCTCCATAATGCTCAACGACTGTTCCGCTTTTATTGACGTTATTTTCTACGGCTTTTTCTAGATAAATTTTCGCTTTGGCAAAGTCTTTCATTTCATACAATACCCAAGCGTAAGTATCCAAATATGTTCCATTATTGGGGTGACGTTCAACCAATCTATTAGCCATCTGTGCTGCCTTTTCGAGTTTTACTTTTCTCAAAGACAAGAAATAGCTATAATTATTAAGCACATGGTCATTGTCAGGATCTTCTTTCAAGGCAGCTTCATAAGCCTCATCAGACTTTTCATGTTTGCCGATACTATTGTAAGTATCACCTAATTGAGCAAAAATATGTTGTGCCAACTCATATCCCTCTGGAGCCAATCGCTTAGCTTCTTCAAGCGCTTCAATAGCTTTTTCGTTGTTACGTTTACGATAATGTGCTGAGCCATTCAGATACCAAAAAATAGACTGATTGGGAAACACTTCGATAGCCTCCTCCGAGTGCACGATGGCACTATCAATTTGATTCAAATCAAAGTCTAACTGAATGATTCGTCCCCATACTTCATTAACAGAAGGGTCTAAGTGAGCAGCTTTTACATATTCATTGCGTGCTTCGGCAACTTCACCTTTTTGAAACAACAAATCTCCATAAATTGCATGAGATTTGGGATCTTTGGGATTAGCTACAATCAAAGATTTAACCAAGTTAAATGCCATTTGTTTCGATTTCTCATCCTTCATCATCGACACGTAGCTCATAAGAATACGAGCTTTGGCATTGACATCTAAGTTGGGGTCAGCAAAAGCCAGCTCTAACTCCTTGTTGCACTTATCCATATCGCCTTTCTCTTGGTACAATTGCGCCAACATTACGTGTGCCTGCGCATTGCCAGAATTCATTTTCAGAATCTTTTCAAGATAGGGGATAGCTTGGTCATTTCTTTTGTTGGCAATCAATAACTCGGCTTGGTCTATGATATAATCTATTTCTTCGGGGTCGGAGGCAATCAGTTTTTCTCCTTCCTTGATAGCATCATCTACTTTTCCTATTTTTAACAATACCGCTTGTTTTTGGCGAGAAAGCTCTTCGCTAATACCTAATACTTTTTCGGCTCTATCAAATGCTTTTACGGCATCATCCAAACGATTATCGAAGATATACAAGGCCCCTTGTTGCAGATAGTATTCAGGATTGTTTGGAAACAAATTTACCAATTTTTGATACACGGCTTGTGCTTCAGAAAATTGTTTGTTTTTGACATACAAATCTGCTAAAAGCTCGTTATAACTAGCATTGTTTGGATCTAGCTCTATCGCTTTTTGCACATATCCTATCGCTTTATCTTCGGCTTCCAACTTACGATATACTTTCCCTAAAGCATAAAGAATACCACTATTTTGGGGAGTTATCGACAATGCTTTTTCCAAAGGAGCAATCGCTTTGTCATAATCTTCCATCATGAAGTACTTCATCCCATCAGTAAAATGCCCCTCTGCTTCTAATTGTTGTGCAGGGGTAATTTCAATCTTTTTGGTAGAGGCATCTTTCTTTTGAGCAAATCCTATTTGATGGCTCATGACAAACACAGCCCCCACAAGGATAGTATTTCTTAATGTAATATGCATATTGTTTGGGTAGTACATTCGGTGGTTCTGTGGTGGCAAATGAAGCACTACAGGGAATCTTTTTCAAAGTTACTAAAATAATTTTCAAGTCCTTGAAATCAAAGCAATTCGCTAAATCATTCGGTATTTTATGGCTTTAGACTTGTTAGCTATTGGCTGCTCTTTTGCTATAAAATTATCTGAGTATAGTTTAGGGCAATAACGTAGAATTATAAATATCTGGTATAAAAATGCTTGGCTTTGAGCAATCGGTTCTCAATTTTGAAGACCCGTGAACTCAAAGCCAATTTTTTCTTATACTTTTTTCGCAGGGTTACCAAATACTGTTTCTTTGGCTTTTACATCTTCAATTACGACAGAACCAGCGCCAATTCTAGCGCTTTTGCCAACTTTTACGCCACCTACAATTGTTACACCTGTTCCAATAAAGGCATTGTCTTCGATTACTGCTCCTGCACCAATGACTGTTCCTGCTCCGATTTGAACAAAATCGCCCACCTTCGCATCTACATCTATCAATACTCTACTGTGTAAAATATTGTGATTACCAATTTCAGCTCTTGGGTTGATAATTGCACCTGCTGCAATCAAGTTTCCATGACCGATTGATGCCGTTGAAGCAATGATAGACTGGTCATGAATAGCATTGACAGGCTGTACTTTGCGCACATCATGAAGCATTTCTACAATGTTTTTACGCACCTTTGTTTCGTCGATTGCGACGAATGCTTCACATTTTTTACCAATCAATTTGGTATATCCCTCATCGTCAGGCGAGCCTAGTACAGTAATATCATCTATTTCGGTATTGTGTAGCTTTTCGTTATCGTCCAAAAAAGCATATACTACGACATTGTTTCTCTTAAAAATATCAAGTGCCACTGCGCCCAAACCGCTTGCACCAATAATAATCACTGGATTTTCCATTTGTTTGATTGAATTAGACTGTCTTTAGACTTTTGGAGCTTATTGAATCACTCCATTTTTTATCACATATTTTACTTCGTCATTTTTCAACAAAGTAAAATCGGCTTTCATTCCTAAACTAATTTCTTTTTTTGCTTGTATTGTCAATCCTTTCCCATCGATTTCATCTGTTCCAAAAAAGACAGACATATCTCCGATTTCTTCGACTGTACTTGTATTGACAAAATCATCATCTCCACTAACGGGTTCTTCGCCACGATTGATGGCAATATCTGCGACATAACTTACTTTACCTTTTTGGATAGTTACATTTCTGATAATTAAATCAAAAATTGCCTTCTCATTTACGGGCAAAGCATCATAAGTCTCAGTAGTTTCGTTGACGTAGGACTTTGTAGCAACCGCATTTAAAGCAGATAAAATAGAAATATAATTTAGCTTACGAATATACTGTTTCTCGGGGTCGTTTTTAAATCCTCCAGATTCGATCAGGATAAGCGAAGTTCCCCATTTTTGGATATTATCACCAAAAGCTCTTGGTTCAAAATCTGATGGCCACTTGCCTACACAATTCGGTAAATATTGTTGCAAACCACGGTTCATCTGTACAATTACTTGCATAGCCTTTTTGCGCACATCGTTTACTTCCTGAGCCTCGTTATAAGCTGTTGCCAAAAATGACATCGTTGCTAGATTACCCGTTTGCCCAGCCGAATATCTGCGGTCTTTATCGTGCAGGTTAAAACCAAAATCAGGTTTTAAGGTTTTGACTAATTTTTTCAACAAACGCCCTTCAGGGGTTTGTAAAGCCAAAGCATCACGGTTCATATCTATGCCCAAAGCGGTGTATCGCGACCATGCCTCTGCACCGTCAGGATTGAGCATTGGTACAACATAAAAAGTACATCTTTCGAGCAATGTCTTTTTAAAATCCGAATATGCAGGCGTATCTTTTCCCAAAAAATTGAAAATATCCATCAAAGCCATTGTAGCAGTGGCCTCATTGCCATGCATCTGCGACCATAAAAGTACTTTGATTGGCCCGTTTCCTACTTTGACTTGATAAATAGCTCGTCCTTCAGTCGATTTTTCTGCAATTTGGACATCAAACAAAGGATTAGACTTTAGTTTTTCTAGTAAATTTACCAAAGTAGCATGCCCAAAACGACGTTTGGTAATCGCTTTTTCTTGAAACTGCTCATAAGAATCAAACAGATTTTTCTGCAATTCTTGTGCATTTATCTGGGTAAGTTGTGTCATTAAAATAATTACCAGTATTAAAAATTTTCGCATAAGACGATAGAGGAATAAAAGGGGGTATCCTAAATTTACCCATTTATTCTCTGAACAAAAACATCTCTGATAAAATCACTTTAGTATTTCTCTAAAAAAATTCATTGATTTCTTTCATGGGAGCCTTATTTCCTCCAACAATCTGAGCAGCATAAATACCAATATGCCCAGAAAATAAATACGCTGTTATACATGAGATAGCAATAAATACGGCCGATTCGGCTCCAAAAAGTTCGATACCCATGAGTGTACACGCCAACGGCGTATTAGAAGCACCCGAAAATACCCCTACAAAACCCATCGCAGCTAATAAACTCAAAGGTAAAGGAATTATCGTAGAAAGCGTATTTCCTAAAGTAGCTCCTATATAAAACAAAGGTGTTACTTCTCCACCTTTAAATCCTGAACCGAGCGTAAGAGAAGTAAAAAAAGTTTTCCCCAGAAAATCATACCAATTAACCGACTTTTGAAAAGCTTCTACAATTACTGGCACGCCCAATCCGCTATATCGTTCGGCATTGAAACCAATCAAAAGAATTGCCACAAGTACGCCCCCAATTACGGCACGAAGGGGGGGATAGGATACTTTTTGCTTGAAAAAATTGCCCCAAGCATGTGTCATTTTGGCAAACATCAAACCCATCAGTCCAAAGATAGCTCCAGCCAGCATTGCCCATACGAGTGACGTCGGTATCAATGGCGTTTGTTCGCTCACTACATAATGTGTGTGCCCTACATGCCAAACCGACTGACAAACATAATCTGCAATAATTGCACCCAGTAAACTTGGTAAAATAGCCTCGTAGCGCATTTTGCCAATAATGGCCACTTCCAAGGCAAAGACTGTTCCCGCCAAGGGTGTTCCAAATACCGAAGCAAAACCTGCACTGATGCCCACAATGAGTATGATTTTTCTATCAAAATGAGTGGTATCTTTTTTAAAACCTAGTTTTCCAGTAAGTTTGGAACCCCAGAGATAAAAGTTATCCGCCAATGCTCCACCCATTTGGACAGCGGTACCTTCACGACCAGCGGAGCCACCAAATAAATGGGTTATGACAGTTGTCACAAGGATCATAGGCATCATTAGCAAAGGAATCGTTTGAGTAGATTTTTGTAATTCCTCTATTAGCTGATTATTTCCTTTGGCAACAGATGCCCCCCAATAATGATAAATACCACCTACCACCAAGCCTGCCAAAGGCAATAGCCAGATTAGCCATGTATGGCTTTCACGATAATTCGTAGCCCAATCTAATGCAACTAGAAAAAAAGCTGACGCACTTCCTACCACAAACCCGACTACAATACATATCAATAGCCACTTGATGACAAACTGAAGTGAAACAAGTTGTAAATTCATATTGCAAAGTTAAGTTGTTGATTTAAAACAGCCAATTTTCCCTAAATCGCCTTATCCCTTTCAAAGATTTAGTATATTTGAATATCTATGCCATTCAACCACCGATCGTAGAAACAAAGCTCGTCTGATTTTTAATTTTTTAATTTCTATGAAAACACTTCGACTTGAAGAGGTGACGCCTTCTAAACTTCATTTTGAACTCAATACTATGCAGTGGCTAGAAGAACACCGTTCTGAGCAGTCCAACGAAATGCACAAGCATGATTACTATGTGATTATTTGGGTAAAAGAAGGCACAGGTACACATACGGTTGATTTTCAACAGTTCGAATTACATCCTCAAACTTTTTGGTTTCTTTCACCAGGTCAAGCGCACGCTTTTCATTTTCAATCGCCTCCTAGTGGGTATGTTATTTCGTTCGATAGTGATTTTTTCTTTACTTATGAAAATAATAGAGAACTCCTGATTGACACTGGACTTTTCCACAATACTTTTCAGTTTAAGCCTTTTATATTAGATAACTCGCTTACTTTTGGTTTAGAGAATATCCTTCAAAACATTCAAGCCGAATATCAAAATCGTGATGGTATTTACCAAGAAGATATGTTGAGAAGTTTAATCAAAATGTTTTTGATACAATGCGCACGATTATTTTCGAGCCAATTAGCTTCGACACATGATGAATCTTCTAAGTCTGTTTGTTTGGTTAGACGATTTCAGGATTTGGTAGAACTTCGTTTTAGTCAAAAAAACAAAGTTGCTGATTACGCCGACCAACTGAGTGTTACACCAAGCCATTTGAACGATACTGTCAAAAAAGTAACAGGACAGCCTGCCTCCGAACACATCAAGCAACGTGTTATTCTTGAAATTAAACGAAAAGCCAATTTTGGAATGGTATCAGCTAAAGAAATTGCCTTCGATTTGGGCTTCGAAGATGAAGCACACTTTTCTAAATACTTCAAAAATTATACAGGACAAACCTTTTCTGAGTATAAAAAACAGCTTGCCAGCCACTCAAAACGCTAATTTTTTTGATAATCCGTAAAATCGACAAGTTTATCCGTAAATTATATATCACAACATTTAATGTATATACATAGATTTGCATTATCAAATTAAAACAAACAACATTTAAACATACAAAGTCATGGCAACTAACACTTGGGCAATTGACCCTTCACACTCAGAAATCCAGTTCAAAGTAAAACACTTAGTAATCACTACCGTAACAGGTCATTTCGAAGAGTTTTCGGGTGCAGTAGAAGCAGAAGAAGGATTTGAAAATGCAAGTATTTCATTCGAAGCTAACACGGCATCTATCAATACAAAAAGCGAACAACGTGACGGTCACTTGAAAAGTGCTGACTTTTTCGACGTTGAACAATTTCCTACCTTATCATTCAAATCTACATCATTTGTAAAAGACGGTAGCGATTTTGAATTGAAAGGTGATTTGACTATCAAAGGAGTAACACTTCCAGTTACATTAGACGTTGACTTCGAAGGTGTTGCTACTGACCCTTGGGGTAATGTAAAAGCTGGTTTTGAAGTAACAGGTAAAATCAACCGTAAAGATTTCGGTTTGACTTGGAACGCCATCACAGAAGCTGGTAGTGCATTGGTAAGTGAAGAAGTTAAACTAGTAGCTAACATTCAGTTGGTAAAACAAGCTTAATATAATAGACAAGGAGGGAACTGGCTACAAAGCACAAAGTTTATAGCCTGCTTATTTTGTCACTCTCAAATTAAATTTTATTTATTAGGCTTTCAGTAAAGCATTTGTGGTATTTAACATACTAAATGTTGAGGGCCTATTCCCAGAAAGGAGTTTCTTATGAAACCGCTTAAAAAAACACTCCATCTTGCAGATACAAGAGGAAAAGCCGATCATGGTTGGCTCAAAGCAAAACATACCTTTTCGTTCTCAAACTATCATGACCCTTCTCGCATCCATTTTGGTGCCTTGCGAGTGCTAAACGATGACTATATCGCAGGAGGAATGGGCTTTGGAATGCACCCACACGATAATATGGAAATCATTACGATTCCGACTAGTGGGGTAGTGGCACACAAAGATAGCTTTGGTAATTATGGAACTATAACGGCGGGCGAAATTCAAGTAATGAGTGCCGGAACAGGTATTTATCATTCAGAGTTCAACCATAAACAAAACGAGCCTTTGACTTTATTTCAAATTTGGTTATTTCCAAACGAAGAAAATGTCAAACCTCGATATGCTCAGCAATCTTTTGATGTAGCGGCTCGTCACAATCGTTTCCAAACGGTAGTTACACCAGCCGACGACCAACAGGAAGATGCTCTTTGGATTTACCAAGATGCTTATTTTAGCATTGGTAATTTTGAAGCAGGGCAGGATTTTTCCTATCAAATTAAGCGCCCAGGCAATGGCTTATATGTATTTGTGATAGAAGGAGAAGTGCAAGTTGCCGAGGAAAATTTGAAGTCAAGAGATGGATTGGGATTGGAAAATCTCCAAGAAGCACATTTCAAAACCACTAGCGGTGTAGAACTGTTGTTGATGGAAGTACCACAATAGCTTACGGCTCTGAGCTGTTAGCTTTTAGTTAAATTTTTTATCCATTCATGGATTTGTGATAAAGTAAAAAGCCTTAGTATTTTGATATACTAAGGCTTTTTTGTTTTACTATTGTTTTATCTTAAAATACTAACCATTTTTCTTGTGCTCTCATCACCTGTTCTATGATATCTCTCACTGCTCCACGACCTCCATTATGAGGTGAAGCATATTGAGAAACACCTAGAATTTCTTCACAAGCGTCTGCTGGGCAGGTAGCATATAGATTTTCCCTTGACATTACCTGATAATCGGGAATATCATCGCCCATATATAAAATTTCATCCTCCGAAATACCAGAATCTTCCAGCCATTGTGTGTAAATTTCTAACTTACTTTTTCCTCCCGAACCCATGAATACATCTTGGATTTTGAGATTTTGTAATCTTTTACGCACACCCTCGTGTTTTCCACCTGTAATCACACAGATATGATATCCTGCCTGAATGGCTCTTTCCAAAGCATAGCCATCACGGATATAAAAAGTACGGTAATGTTCTCCTGTTTCTAGCACATGAACAGACCCATCGGTCATCACACCATCTATGTCGAATACGAATGTGGTTATTTTTTGTAATTTTTGAGCGTCAATCATATCGTATTTTTATCAATAATATCTTCAGTAATACTTTCGTAAATTTTTTTATAACCAGTATGGTCTTTTAAAGCCCCTATTTGTCGCTGTATAATTTTCTGGTCATTTCGTCTTGCAGGACCTGTTTGCACGGCAAAGATATCTTCCGATTCTAAAGCTTTTCTCAAGGTTTCTTTGATAAGAGGTTCTAATAATTTAAACTCCAAATCATTCTTTTTCATCAAATCCTGCGCAATTCCCCAGAGGTGATTCGTAAAATTACAAGCGTAAACGGCAGCTAAATGTATCCTCTTTCTTTCCTCTGAATTTACAGCATAAGTAACGTCAGAAATGGACTGTGCGAGAGTTATCAACAAGTTTTCCACATCTAAATTGCTGGATTCCAGACATATAGGAATTTCAGAAAAATTCACGTGGAACATTTTTGTAAAAGTTTGTAAAGGATAGAACACTCCTGTACGTATAGTCTCATCCAAATATACGTCTACCAACTCTTGCAATTCGTTGAGTGTTTTTGAGCCAGAAGTATGTACCAAAATAGCACCAGATGGAAGTGATAAATTACGAATAACTTCCTCCATTGCATCATCTGATACACAAAGGAAGAATATCTCAGAATTAGAATCCAAAAAATCTAAACCTCGATGTACTTGCGCATTGTACAATTGTTGCGTAAGTGCACGAGCGTTAGAAGGATTTCGACTATAAACCGTCTCAATATCGTAATTAGCGGTTTCGAGTGCTTGAGAAAGATGCCAAGCAACATTGCCAGCTCCAATGAATGATATTTTCACCTGCTTGTAAAGAATAAATGATTAACTGTATCTAACAAAGATAAGGCTATTCAATAGAATTTTATGATAAATAAGTTATGGAACGGTACTTTATCGATTTAAATACTATTCAGTGGTCACTGCGAAAGGATCAACTGAAAAATTAAAGAAGTTGCTGCATCGGTATTTTGGCCTCAGTATAAATTACATTTTCAGAAAATACTTTAGCAAAGTGCTTGAAAGGAATATTTTGGCAAAACTCAAAGCAGATAGAAAAGCTTATAAAAGAGAAAAGAGAGTAACCATTGCTGATTACTCTCTTTAGAAGTGGTACCGGGGACGAGTATCAAACACAAATATACAAACACCTCAATATCAATTAATTATAAATTTTATTTTATCAAAAATCAAAAAAAAGGGACGAAAAAGGGACGTTTTTGTCAAAAAAACATACTTTTGTTAGTGCAAATAACAACCTAATAAAAGTATAAAATGGGAAGGAATGATAAATTTTTTAATGTCAAGATTAGAGAGAAACTTTTAAAGAATGGGAGGGTTAGTTTGTTTCTTGATTGGCACGACGGGAAGGGAAAACGAAAAAAAGAGTACACTGGTCTTTACAAATTTGTAGAACCTTCAAACCGATTTGAAAAGGAGCATAATAAAGAGATTGCTGTCCAGATTGAAGTATTAAGAGCCGAAAGGACTAGACAGTTTTTTAGTGGAGATATTGACGCTGCCTTGGAAAAGAGAAAATTGAAGAATCAAGATTTTGTTGAATACTTCTCGAACTATGTCGATAACTACAAACAGAAAGATATTAAAGTGATGCGAGCAGCCTTGAATCACTTTATCAAGTTCTGTCCTCCTCCTCTGAGCGCCAAAGATGTTGATGAAAAACTATGCAGGGATTTCAAGGACTATCTAAAAGAGCAACTCAACAGGGAGAGCCAAAGCAGCTACTTTGCAAGATTCAAGAAAGTATTGGCTGAAGCCGTTCGGGAAAAAGTATTTACAGTTAGTCCGGCGATAAATATCAAGAATACGCAGAAGTCCCAAAGTATCCCCAAAGATATTCTTACGATTGAAGACATTCAAAAGCTGGCCAGTGCGGAGTGCGGCAATTTGGAAGTAAAGAGAGCGTTTCTTTTTGCTTGTTACACTGGTTTACGTTTCTGTGATGTGGAGGCTTTAAAATGGAAAAATATAAAGGGATCAACAATGATAGTTAGTCAACTGAAGACTGAACGACAGGTTTCAGTAAATCTAAATCAAGTGGCACAACAATTACTTGGGGAATCAAATAAAGCGGAGGAAAATGTATTTCGTTTACCATCATCCACGGGAACAAATAAAGTAATCGGGAATTGGGTTAAAAGAGCTGGAATAGACAAGCATATCACTTTTCATTGTGCAAGGCACTCATTTGGGACTAACTTAATGATGTACGACGGCAATATAAGCACCGTTGCCAGCCTTTTAGGGCATACATCATGGAAGCATACCCAAAAGTATGTAAGAGCCGTAGAGTCACTCAAAGAGGAGGCGGTAAACAAGCTTCCAAGTCTAAACCTAGATATTTAAAAAGATGGAGGATTTCGATATAAATGATTTAATAAGAAAGGTATTAAACGAAGAAGTGGTAAGAGAAAACCTTAAAAAGGTTTACCTAGAACTCGGTAGAGATGATAAACTATTTGATAAATATATGGATGAATGGTTTTATAAAGAATCAGAGATTGCCATTGATGATATTTTTCGGGGGTTGGCAGGTATGACATACGACTATATTCCGGGTGCAAGATTTAAGATCATTCAAGATGATGAAAGTTTACTAACGTATAAAGTCGCCTCGCTTATTTTGAAATGGATGAATCGAATATCTAGGGAGCTTGGGATGGAAAATTCAATAGAGTACGCTTATAGGATGGCGTATCGGCGTAATTGTAGATTGTTGAACTTTGAGCCAGAATTTAGATTTTCACCAATAAAAGATTTATTGGTGAAAAAACAGCAAGAACCCGAGTTTGTAGGAAAGGAACGACGAGCGCAAATACAATCCGTATCAAATTGTTCTATTGAGTGGCTAGGGAATGAGGAGGAAATAGAGGAGCTTTTCAATGAGATGAAAGCTAAAGGGTTTATTCACAGTCTAACACCATTTGAAGACTTTTGCACTGTTTTTGGAGGGATTCCCCTAGATTCTGTGCACCCTATACGCTGGGGGAGTGATACAATTACAGAACTATTGTATTTTATTCAATGCTTCAGCAATGCTAATTTAATCAATGCAAAGAGGGGGAATAGGTATAATTACGAGCTGATAAAATTCTGTTTTAAAAGATTTGACGGAGCGGAGTTTGTTGGTAGCTACAAGAATTTAATGCAAAGTGCTGAAACCAGCTTGGGCATTGAAAGAGTGAATAGGATAAATGAATTAGCAGAAATGTTTAAATGACCAGGAGTGAAAGCCTCCACTAAACTAATGGTAGAAATGTCTAGTACAAAAACTGACGACATTCTCAATCAGGCTAAGGAGCTAATTGAGAATGCAAAAAACTTCCTTATTTCGGAGGGCAGAGTAGTTGAGCTGAGTGACTGGCTAACGATAAAAAACTATTGTAAAAAATACGGAATCGCTGACGAATCTCTCGTTACAAATTGGATTCGTCGAGGAGTCATTAAAGAGGAAGACATTAGGGTATTCCCTGAGTTTAACAATATTAGACTTGTCAGGGATAAAAAATATAAATAGACTGTAAAGTTTATTTGTTTGTGTAGTGCAAAAACACTTCGTTGCGTTCGTTCAATGAAGTGTTTTTTAGAAAAAATTGAAAAGTAAATCTCATTTTGTTCACAAACCTAAAAGGCAACGACGCCCCAACTACCATGATACAAAAGATTATTTCAGATTTCTTGACAGTAGATAACTTAGACACCGAGGCAGTTGATAGGGCCACGAAAGCGATCGTGGACTACATGGATGGTGCCAGCGATTCAGAAAAAGAACTATTACAAGATGCCATCAAAACAAAGGTAAAAACGATAACTACGCAAGCAAGAACATTGATTCAAGAAAGTAAAAGTTATTAAAGCTGTTCATACGCTTTATGTTGTTTGTTAACAAAGTCCGTTAGGTCTCCTTTCGGGCTTTTTTTGTTTCACTCTCCCTAGTGGAGAATGACATGATAAGGGTAATTATACTTCACTCGTACCCAACTAAGAGTGAAATGATAATTATACTTCACTTTACATTCACCTATACTAATCTCGAAAGGTAAACTTTCTGTTTGAGAATAAGAGCACACCTTTGTATCATTAAGTTAAACATTAAAACCTTGATACAATGGACAACACAGTAATTGAACAAAGATTGGAGCGAATAGAAAGGGCTCTATTAGGTCAAAAGGATGTACTCACATTTGAGGAGTTTTGTGAGTACGTTGGTATATCAAAATCCTACGGGTACAAACTTACAGCGAGAAGGGTCGTGCCATACTACAATCCAAACGGCAAGATTATTTACTTTAAGAAAGAGGAGGTTGATAAATGGTTGCTATCAAACAAGAAAAAGGCAACTTACGAACTCTCAGAGGGATTAAGAAAGAAAGTGGGAGCGCTAAAATAATATAGCTAATAATCTCCCAACAAATCAGGCAAAATCAAATCAAATTTAGGGCTTTTACTATTCGTAACTAAAACTTAGTTGCATGGATTAGTATTGCTTAAAAAGTAATTCCTCCTTGTAATTGGTGGTTGAGGAGGCTTTAAAAGAACATTCATATTATGAATAAAGGTAAAGAGAATCAGCGTTTTGATTGTGATATATTCACTGACAAAGAAGCTATAAAATTACTAAAAAAGGCTATTAAAGCTAAGAATCAGAGTAATTACCCTAATATTCCGGAGTACGCTGTACCAGAGCCTAGATACGAGGATAAAACGGCAAATGGACTTACAAAATGTATAGTTGATTTCCTTAACAATACTGAAGGCTGTCAAGCAGAGCGTATAAGTAGTGAGGGTAGAGTAATTGATACCCGGAAGACTGTTACAAATACCGTTGGGGTAATTAAAACTATAGGCAGCATAAAAAGGGTTAAATCCTCCTCGCAGGTCGGTACGGCTGATATTTCTGCTACAATGTGGGGGCAATCGGTCAAGATTGAGGTCAAAATAGGAGCAGATAGGCAAAGCGAAGCGCAAAAGTTATATCAAGCTAGCATTGAGAAGGCAGGGGGTATCTATCTGTTAATCAAGAGCTTTGGGGAATTTTTCAACTGGTACATACATTTTAAATGATAGTGCTATGAAAAAAAAAGATGTGTACATCACGTTTCCTATTGAGTATGTTAAAGGGGTGGTGGCTGGAGAGGTTAGGGTTGATATTATGGCTAGTAATGCTATAAAGTTCGGCGCTCAAAAGTTCGTTAAGGATAGATTTCAAGCATCTTTTCAACATGCTATCAATGAGTTAGGGATAAACTATGATAACGTTCCACGTGCGGCACGAGAAGCTGAGAAATTATACGATGATTGGTTGTTGTCAGGTGATAGCGTACTGTGTAGTTGTAAAGTGGGTATGCTCAAAGAGTATATTTTTTCAGAAAAAGGAGATTTTGATACTATAGTCTTTTGCGCATTCTTAGCAATTAAAAGCATGTTGGGCACAAACCCATACGGAAAGTACACCGATGATTATCTAATTGCTAGGCTATTCGGATATTCGACATGCTCGAAGTACCTAGATAGTAATGCTTCAGAGGCAGAGAAAGAAGCCCGCAAAAAGCTATCAGGGCGTTATCAATTAACTAAGATAAAAAACGAGCTGAGGGTAAATTGGGGACTTGTCTATTACGCAAAAAAAACTCGAGGATTCTATATTTCTTTTAGCATGAAGTATGAAGCATTGATTTTTATAGCTGAGAAGCAAAGGCAGTCCTATAAAGCCAAAGAATTGAAAAGAATTGAAGAGGAGGCACGAAGTAGAGCCGCTTATAAATTGAGCCGAAAATAAGCGTGCACAGCGTATGCACCTATAATAAGAGCGTATGCACAAAGTATGCACCTATAATAAGTGAGTGTGCACAGAATATGCACCTATAGTAAGGATATTTAGCAGAGTTTCAACAATGATTGTGCAATGATTCAGCACAAAGTATGCACCTATAGAAATATCTTTTAGAAATATCTCTTAATAATATCTTTAAATAATATCTATTAGAGCTGAATTTTTGATTTTTTTTTGATTTTGGTAAAAATCCCAATGCCTTAAAACTCAAATGCCTTTTTGGCTCCGCAAACTAGGGGGGGCGGACGCTGGTCGGCTTGTTGTTGATAAGTGGACAATCTTGTTTTTGGCTTAATTCCTTGTGATTCTAGGGCTTTTGTATGTCTTTCGGTACGATTGTGTGTTTGGGTTGTTTTTCGTGTCTTAAATGTGCATTTATAAGGCTTCAGATATTTGGACTAAACTAGCAACAAAAAAGCAGTGTGTGGAAATCGCACAGTGGTCGAATCACAAGAAGGACAAAAAGGTGTCCATATTCATCTAAAAATCAACAACTTAACAAAATTGTTGCACTGTAAAATGATAAATATTCAAGTATGTAGATGAATTTAAGAATGACGCTCTATGATTTTGTTTACAATGTCATCGTAAATAAAATCCCTGATTTCTTCCTGAGTTTTCAAGCCTAAAACTCGATAGATAAATTTTCTTATCGTTTTCATGAGATAAATGTTTTGATAGTTAAAAAATCACCTGTCCCAATTCCCTTAAGACAGTTAAAATAGACACCCCTCGGTGAGGGTATTCAATCAAATGAAAGGGGAAAACTAAAGCCTCCTCGAATTTTAGTTTTGCATTTTGGAAAACTATTATTAGGTTTGTTACGCATAATTATTCTCAACGGGCGGATAAAACCGTTCAATATTTGTCGGTTTTTTTTTATGTCTAATCTAATCTGATTTGACTGTGAGCGGCTATGCTTATCAATAAGGGTCAGTGCTGTTGATTCCGATAAATGTTTAAAGACATTTGCCCGTGAGAAGGTTATGCAGTCGGAATCGCAGCACTGACTTTTATTATGTTGCGAAGTCATAAATTCTCACAAAAATGAAAAATTCACAACAAATTGTCCTCATGTTGGACGAAACTCCACTCCAAGTAGAATTACCTCCATTTTTTGCTGATTACACTATCAGGCTGAAAGACTACGTAGAACTAAAACGTAGCTTTGGCGATATGTTCGATGCCTACGTCCGTTCTGATTCGTACAAAAGCCGGGATTGGAACGGCGAACATGCACCTGACCTTTTCATGTACTTCAACGAGCTACTCGATAATCTTTTCATTGCTCAGCAATCACGCCCGAATACTAGCATAACTATTGGCAATAATTAAAGAGGTTCGCCATTATGACGATCGGTGTGCCACTTAAAACCGCTTAGAATTTCATCATACTTTTGATATACTTTTTTGTATCAAATTTGTATCAAAATGATACTTTTCTGGGACTTTTTTGTGCCATTTGCACCAATAAATAGATAAAAATCTACATAAATTATAAATTTCAGTATTTATAACTGAAAAAGCAACAGTATAAAGAAAATGAAAATAGTAGCAAATACCGTAGTAAGATACTATAGATTTAGAAAACAGAGAGGCAAAAAGCAGTCAGACAAGGAAAGTATTTACATCCGAGCGTACTGCAATGGTGAACTTGTAGAACTTGGAACTACAGGAATCAAAATAGACACAAAAACAGAGTGGAATTATCAGAAAAATTGTATTGAAAACATAGACAATAACCCTGACTTGCGGGCTTATTCTGAGAAGCTTGAAGCGATTAAGATAATGTTGAATGAGATAGTTGAGTACCACAATAAGGAGGGGATTTATTTAGATGGTCGAACTTTGAAATATGCGTATGATAGAGCTTTGAGGAATGGGGTAAATTTCACAAACAAGTACAATTGCTCTATTATTAGGCTGTATAGTGAGTTTATAGAGGAGGAGGCATTGAAGCCCGAAAAGGATAAAAGTAGATTGGCATATAACACACTGAGAGACTACAAGTACAAATTATTAAGGCTTCAGAGGTATGTAGAAGAAACAAAAGTACCCGTAACTATCAATCACATAGATAGGGCTTGGATTAAGCAGTATAAAAATTGGTTAATGAAATTGCCAGATAGTTCGGTGTCATCCGTAAATAAACATATCATGAGGTTAAAGGTTGTGCTTAGAAAAGCCGTGGAGGATGGCGAAATAATAGAAAGCCCAATAGAAAATATCAGAACCCCTAAATATTATGAGTTCGATTTGACTCATTTAACAATGGATCAGGTTAAACATATTTATCGTTTCGAATATAGCAGCCTAAGTTTTAGAAAAGTAATTGATATGTACGCTTTTTCGTGTGCCACTGGTATTTCCTACACTGATATTCTAAACTTGCGAGATTCCAGCATAGATTATGATGCAAGATGTATAAAGGGTGTAAGGCAAAAGACTAAAACTAAGTTTACGGCACCGCTCACAGATATTGCCGCTGAGATAATAGTAAAATATGGTGGAAGTATCGAGAATATTCCCCGGGTATCTAACCAAAAGTGTAACAAATATCTCAAAGGAGCGCTCTTAGAGGCTGGAATACCTGAGCCAAAGAGATACACATTCCATTCGGGACGGAAAACATTTGTAACATATTGCTTGAATAGACCGAAAAACCCGGTGCCTCCTCATGATTTGATTAAGATGGTAGGACATTCTAAAATAGACGAGCTGAGGCAGTACGGCACAATAGAAGAATCACTGGCAATACAGAGGTTTTTCGCTTAGTCATAGAACGCTATAAACGAAACACTTACACTATAGGTTTATCTTATACAAAATCAACCCAAATAGACAAAAACTATAAGACATATCTAAACGTAGATTTCAGAGGGACGATTGAGGGACGAAATAAAGGCAAAAAAGGGACAATCAAAAGTTAGTAAAAACAAAAAAAGAAGCGTAAAAACCATCAAATTAGGTCTTTACGCTTCTTTTTATTTGCCCTTTTTAGCAAATTTCAGGGTATCTAGTACCGGGGACGGGAATCGAACCCGTACGAGCGTTGCGGCTCACAGGATTTTAAGTCCTGCGTGTCTACCAGTTCCACCACCCTGGCTTCAGTCAATTTACACTGACCTACTAAACTTAAAAAGCACCAGATTGGTGCTTTAAAGTGGAGCGAAAGACGGGGTTCGAACCCGCGACCTCAACCTTGGCAAGGTTGCGCTCTACCAGCTGAGCTACTTTCGCATTTTCTTTTTGTTATCAGCGTTACTTTGTCGCTGAATTGTGATGCAAAATTAGGGGGTATAATTTTACTATGCAAGTGTTTGATGAAAAAAAATTTAACTTTTTTTTAAATTATTTGGTAATGTTTCCGTAATTTACTGATTATCATTTTCTTGTAAAATCACTAATTTGTTAACTTTTTTTCAAAAAAATCAAGATAAAAAAGGCATTTAAGCAATTTCCACCCAAAAAATTCAAAATCATGGTATTTTTGAAGTTTGCAAATGCTTCATTTTTCAAAACTTTCATGAACCAGAAGTTGAAAAAAAGTAAAACTGGAGACAAAATCAGTAAATAAATAAGAAAAATAGGAAGTCCAAAAATCATTTTTCCCACAAAAAAGAAATAAAAGCCAATCGTAACTAAGGAAAAAATCCCTGCCGTAAATAAAAATGTTCCTCTAATTCCTAAAAGTCTGCTTATCGTCAAATCTCCGCGTTTTGCGTCTTCTTCATGCTGATACACTTGTGTCATCGGATAAAACCCTAAAAGATTACAAGTACTCAATACTGCTGGCAAAAGGTTATCTGAAGAAAATAATTCTGACCAAGTCAATTGCCCGACGGATTGCAATACTAATAAATAAGTAAATCCTCCTTGAAAGACACCGACTGTCAACCAACTAATTATTGGATATTTTTTCAAACGAACTTTATCATAAGAATAAGCTTTGGAGACTGTGCTGTACAACAACAAGCCCAGTGCTAAAATCCAAGAATCGAAAACCCAAGCTAAAATAATGGCTGCAATATCAAGGCTCCAAGCGGTATAATACAAGCCCTTGGTTACTGGCGGGGGATTTTCTAATCCACCAATAGAGGACTCGTCTTTATCATAAAAACTATTGTAAGCGTTGGAGGCAGGGTATATCAATAAATGTAAGAGAATAAAGACTAAAACAGCTTTATCAGTATGTAGAGTAGATGATTGGCTAAGGGCAAACCAATACACTGGCATCAAAAAAAACGAGAAAGGAATCCTCAAATGTAGTAAAGTACTTTTCATGAGTTTGAAGGTTAAATAATTGTATATTGAACCTGTCTCGTTGAGACAGATTCAATCTTAGAGATTCAAAACCTTCATACTCAAAATCAAGGAATGACCTTTTTCCAAAGCTGACGGCTATAGTAACGAGTAAAACTCCAACCTTTACGCTGTAATTCCATAGGCAAATACGCAAAGGATTCCTTCACAGAGCGAGAATCATAAAACAAATCATCGTCGGTCAGTACAACACCTTGGTATTGCTGCGAAGATTTAATTGTCAAATCCGCAAAAGGAAGTTCTTTTACAAACGAAACAACTTTCTTGCTTAATTGTTCTTTTAACAGCCATTCTGCCCAATAGTTTTTTGAAATATGAGGCTGAGGTGAATATATTCCTTCCGAAACTCGACGAGCATATTCTAAATACTGTTTTAATAATTTTGGACCTTCGTGTGTGGCGTCCTCTACTTTGAGTTGCTCAGGGGCAATACTCGTGATTACATATACACGCTCTCTGGCGCGTGTTACGGCAACGTTTAAGCGATTTTCCCCTCCAGCCATATTCAACGCACCAAAGTTCATCGTAAAACGCCCTGAAGCATCGGGAGCATAGCCTACCGAGAAAATAATAATATCTCTTTCGTCTCCTTGAACATTTTCTATGTTCTTGACAAAAATAGGCTCTTGTCCATTTTTAGTTGATTTCTCCTGAGCATGTAAATGCTGTTCCAACAAATCCTGAATATAAACCTGCTGACGATAGTTGAAAGTTACGATTCCGATGGATTTATCAGGTGTATTTGCCCGTAATTCTTTTACCAAGGTCAAAATAACATCACCTTCAACGGCATTGCAATGATTATTCCAAATACCATCTGAAACTTGAATATACTCAATAGAGGCATCTCCATCGTTCATATCCTCAAATCGCGGTAAAAGCTGAAGAGAATTGTTATAAAAATGTTGATTAGAGAAATCGATCAAATCTAGCGAACGGCTTCGATAATGCCCACGTAACTGCATTTGAGGCAAAAATTGACATCCTAAATCTAGGAACGAATCTACTTCTAAAGCAGGAATGTCTTCGAGGTCGTCTTCAAAACGAATGCGATACAAATCGGAGGGTTGTAATTGCTTAGAATCTCCAGCAATGACTGTTTGTTTTCCTCTAAAAATTGAAGGGATTCCTTGCTCAGCGTAACATTGGGAAGCTTCATCAAAAATGACTAAATCAAAGATAACAGGGTGAAATCCTGTAGAATTTTTCTCCGAAATAGCCAAATTATGAGTCGTCAAAGGAAATATTGCCGAAACAGTCTCAGGTGAAGCCAGCCAACAAGGAATCAGATTGAATACTTCATCTGAAAGTTCTGCAATAAGTTTTCGGATAGACCAAATCTTACGTTTTTTCGAAACCTGATGCTTTAAATCACGATACGTAGTAACATTTTGAAGCCTATTGACTTCTAGAGATTGATAGGTTTTCTCACGAAGTTTGAGTTGCAAAATCTCTTTACTAAGCTGTTGCTTCTGTTCGATAGCTTTTTGCAAATCTTCTTCTAGCTGTTGTAATTTGAGAGTACTAGCACCACGCAGAATAGGATAACGCTGCTCTATGGCTTCAATCCAAGCTAGTTTTAAATTATTAGTGAATAGTTCGATAGGCGAATCTTCAAGATCAGCTTCTCTTTCTAGCAATCTAATTAAATCCATTTCTCTGGTAGAAAAGGAGCGATGGATTTCATCTGCTTCGAGCATCAAATCAAAGTGTTCATCAAGATAAGTAATAATATCCCTTGCCTCTGAAGCTTTGATATTTGCCAACATTTCTAACTGAGAATCCGCAAGATAAGGTTGTGAATAGACATACGCCTCTGAGTAACCCTCAAGTGCTGCGTGTATGTCTTCTAAAAGGTTTTTTACTGAATCATAATCGAATGACGAAATATCTAATAACAAACTTAAGTGCGTTTCTTGCCAAATCATATCTGCTTGAATCGCCTTGTGCATCATCTCAAAATGGCGTTCAAACCACCGAAAGCCTTTTCCTAACCAGATAGGACGTTCTGTAGAAGCATTTCCCTGAGATTTTACCCAAAATAAATGACCAAACTCTGTCCACCATTGCTCAAGTTGAATACGGTTTTGAATGCGCATTTGTAAGCGTCTCAAATCATCGGCAGACATCGTCAGCCCATTGGCTATGACCACGTCTTGTATATCCTTTTTTTGTTTAGAAAAGAGCGACCAAACCATTCCTCCGATAGCATTTGATTTGGCATCGAGTGCCTCAATTAGCTTATGTAAAAATGGTTTTAATGCTGAGGAATCCAACGTAATTTCAATACCTTCTGCACCAAATATTGCTTTAATTTGCTCAAAAAGTTGTGAAAACTCTAAGGCTCTAAGTGAGTATTTTTGTTGTTTTCGATACTTTAGTGCATCAAAATAGCTACCTGAGGTCAAAATAGCGCTAATACTTTTCAGTTCATCCTTTTCTTGAATAAGATTGAGCAAATCATCATATTGAATTTTTGACTCTAATAGGCTTTCTAATTCTTGAAAGGCGCTTTGTGTAGCTTTATAGGTCTTGGAAAAAAGTTCTTGCCAGTGTTTTACATCCGAAAATGTCAGACTATTGAATCGCTTTCTTTTATTCCAAAAATTTTTCCCAATCGAATCGTGGCGAAATAAACGGGTATATTGACAATATTTTTGAAAACGTGTCAAAAAATCGTCCAACTGATCAAAACGGTAGTCTTGGTAGAAATTGCTCAAATCGATATAAGAAACATCAGTCGAACTAGTGAGATATAATTCTTTGACCGAAACTCCACATAACGAGGTATCAAACAATGCCATTTTGAAAGAATCCAATTCTTCGACAATTTTGTCAATCCGACGAGATTCTTGATCAAAACTGCGCTCCAAAAAGATACTATCTAAACTATAATTATGCTTTTTATAGGCGTCTATTTGCTCTACTTGGTACAAAATTTGACTGTACAGTGCTTTTCTATCATTCTTAAAATCGTGAACACTTCCTACAAATTGTTCCATCCCAATTTGGCGCAAACGTTCATAAACTACATCGAGGGCTGCTCGTTTCTGCGACACAACCAAAACCGATTTGCCACGTGCGGTAAAGTCAGCAACCAAGTTGCATATCAACTGTGACTTGCCTGTGCCTGGAGGACCTTGCACCACAAGCGATTTCCCAATCTTTACTTCCCGAATAATTTCTTCCTGTGAAGCATCAATCGCCAATGGTGTTAATAGCTTCTCTTCTCGGATTTTAGTGGGCTGAATCATGCTTAAGCTTGGGTGTAGCCACTGTGCCTCACCTTCACGGAATAATCCAGTAATATTGTTTTGGGATTCTTCTATCAAAAAATCATAATCAGGCACTAAAAACGAACCTGCTTGAGGGAATATTCCAAGTACTGCTTGAGGATATAATTTTAGTTCTCCATTCTTTTCAATTTGCTCTAAATCAGCCTTTGTACTTTTTTCAAAATACTGTAATTGGTTAGTAAAAAGCTCTTGATTAAAATTCACATTTAAAGGCGAAACTTTCAGTAATTCATAGAGTTGTGTTCTAAACTCAAGCGATGTTTTTGAAAAATCTTCAAAGGTATATTCTAAAAAATTATCAAAAATTTTAATCTCGTTAAAGTGAGAATATGCCAACAAAAAACTACGGTTAAAAGTCACAGGCTCTTCTCGGCGCTGTAAGTGCCACTTAATCCCAGAACCAGTATCGGTACTCGAATTGAGCGACAAACGCTGGGCTTTTTGTGTAAGTGTAACTGGGAAAAATAATAATGGACAGCGTACCACAGTACCGTCCATCAGCTTACCTTTTATCATCGGATAGCCGACGTATAAATCTTTAGCTCCTCGCTCTTCTTCAATAAATTTTTCGGTACGGGAAATCTTCTTCAGTCTTTTACTTACCTCATTAACTTTTACATTTCGAGGGTCGAGCGTATCACAAAGAGAAATAGCATTTTTCTGAGCTATAAGTTGCTCAATCAACATAAACGAGGGTTGATTATGTAAAAAATCAAGTTCGTGTAAGTCTATAAACTGCTCAGTGGGGAGATTTAATAATAGCAAAGACTTATTCTTGGCGCTTAGGTTGGTCAAGCGTTTTGCATAAGCTTTGAGTATGGTTTGTAAGGAATAATCTATCACGTACAAAATATTTTTAAAGAGTCGTACGACTCCGAAAATTCAAATGAATAATTAACAGGAAAAGATAGGCAATGGTAAACTTTGCAAAGTACTATTTTTGTCAATAATCTAAGCTACAAGTTGTTACAAATATTTACTCGTTATACTGATAGCTTTTAAAGATTCGTAAAAGGGCAAAAAAACACAAAGATAAAGGAATTGACAACAAGCGAAGGATAAATATAAGTTTGGCCTTGATTTTGTTTAAAATTTAGTAAAATCTTAAATTGCCAAACATTTAGTCATACCAATATATACCACTTGTAATCTTCGAGCATATTAATAGCTCTATTTCTTTTCACTGTATTGATTTTCAGGTATTTTTGCGACTATTTTTACTTTAAATTTGACTCAATTATTGATTCATAGAAAATTGATTTAAAATGTATAACAACAAAAAAGTTATCGTTGTAATGCCAGCCTATAAGGCTTCGTTGACACTTGAACGAACATATCGTGAAATACCCTTCGACCTTGTCGATGAGGTAATTTTAGTAGATGACCACAGCCCTGACAATACCGTAGATGTAGCCAAATCACTGGGAATCAAACATGTGATTCGCCATGACAAAAACAAAGGTTACGGCGGAAATCAAAAAACATGTTATAACAAAGCTTTGGAATTGGGCGGTGACATTGTCATTATGTTACACCCTGACTATCAATATACGCCAATGTTGCTTACTGCTATGATTTCTATCATCGGTAATGAGCTATATCCAGTAGTATTTGGTTCACGTATCTTGGGCATGGGTGCACTCAAAGGAGGTATGCCTATGTACAAATACATTGCCAATAGATTTCTAACGTTTTTCCAAAACGTTTTGTTAGGTCAAAAGCTTTCTGAATATCATACAGGCTACCGTGCGTTCTCAAAAGAGGTTCTTGAAAAAGTACCATTTGAACGTTGCGACGACGATTTTGTATTTGATAACGAAATGATTGCGCAAATCTTTTGGCATGGGTTTGAGATTGCAGAAGTAACTTGTCCAACCAAATATTTTGAAGAGGCTTCTTCTATCAATTTTATGAGAAGCTCTAAATATGGACTTGGCGTGCTTCGTGTTTCTATATTGTACCGCTTAGCCAAGTGGGGTATCAAATGGAATATTTTAGGATAATGAAACATGCTATCATTATTGGTGCTACTGGCCTAGTCGGTAGCACACTTACTCAACAACTTCTCAAGGATGATTACTTCTCCAAAGTAACCCTACTAGTCCGCAAGCCTCTGACAATATCGCATCCTAAATTAGAACAAGTCATTTTTAATTTTGAGCATCCAGATACTAACAAAGTAAAAGGAGATGTGTTATTCTGTGCGATGGGGACAACTCTCAAGAAAGCAGGAAGCAAAGAAGCTCAATATCTGATTGATTGCGAATATCCTTATAGAGTTGGTCAAATAGCCAAATCAAATGAAATCGAAAGTTATATACTTGTATCGTCGATAGGAGCAGATGCCAATTCTTCTGGTTTTTATTTGAGAACCAAAGGTGAGTTAGAACAAAAACTTAGTGCATTAGGATTTGCCAAGCTCGTTTGTGTTCGCCCGTCATTGATTTTAGGAAATCGTGAAGAATTTCGTTTGGGTGAGAAATTGGGAGTAGTTTTAGATACGATTTTAAGTCCTCTCATGATTGGTCCATTAAAGAAATACCGAGGAGTTCATGTAGACAAAATAGTAAGGATGTTGATAAAAGCTTCTAAAGAAAGCTTTCCAAAGAAAACAACATTTATCGAATCTGATGCAATATATGGCTTATAAAGCAAAAAGGATGCTTGTTAAACAAGCATCCTTTTTTATGGGTAAAATCGTTATTAAGCTTCAGCAGGAATAACTTCTACGAAAGAACGACCTTTGAAACCTTTTTTGAATTGTACAGTACCACTAACCAAAGCAAACAAAGTATGGTCTTTACCGATACCTACGTTTTTGCCAGGATTGTGAGCAGTACCTCTCTGACGGATGATGATATTACCAGCAATAGCAGGTTGACCACCGTAGATTTTAACGCCTAAGCGTTTGCTATGTGACTCACGGCCGTTCTTCGAACTACCCGCACCTTTCTTGTGTGCCATTTTTTTGTAATGTTTTTACGTTAAGTTATGAATAATACGACCTAAACCAGAAGTCTTTCAACTAATAACTTAAGACTAAATTAGAATGTAATACCTTCGATTAAAACTTTAGTCAAGTCTTGACGGTGACCGTTTTGTTTTTGATAGCCTTTACGACGTTTCTTTTTGAAAACGATAACTTTTTCGCCACGAACGTGAGCCAAAATTTTACCTGATACAGTTGCACCTTCAACGATTGGAGCACCTACTTTAATATCTCCATCATTGTCAACAAGAAGAACCTTGTCGAAAACTAGTGCAGCGCCTTCCTCACCCGCCAAACGATGCGTGTAAAGGTAACGGTCTTTCTCAACTTTAAATTGCTGACCAGCGATTTCTACGATTGCGTACATTGTATTGTATTTTTAAACTAACTAGCTATAATTCAAGCAAATGGATTTAATGAAGCTAATTAGAGGGTTTGACAAATGCCATTTGCCCCTAAAAGGGATGCAAATTTAACAAGAGATTTTGAATTTTCGAAATCTTGTAACGACTTTTTTAGAAATATAATCAACTAACAATCAAAACTTTAGACTCTCAGGCATAAGTACTTGGCTTTTGTAGGTTATTTTACTTACGCATTCATTCAAAAATAGACCGTTTAGTAAATATTTTTTCAAGAATAGTACCTTTTTAAAAAGTCTTACGTTTAATAATAAAATCCTCAATCAAAAATGAACTAAGTCTTTTATTATTACGTATTTGCATTGTAATTAAAGCACAATTTACCTACTCTTTTTCACACATGTAGCACTTCTCATATCCATTCACAACCAGTCAGATTTTTCAATTCTGGTAATTATCTTGTAGTAATTATTTATTTGTCTGGCATTTTGTACTATTTTGTGCGCTCTTTAATACACTATCTAAAATGAAATCAGTCATTCATCATATCATCAAAAAAGCCTTTTTCGCCAAATCTTTATTCATTATCATTACTCTGTTGGCTACTATTGGCTCTATTAATGCTCAATCTGGATATAACATTGGGCAAACCGTTAGCGATTTTCAACTAAAAAATATTGATGGTCGCATGTTATCCTTGAGCGACAATCGCAATGTAAAAGGATATATCGTGGTATTTACTTGTAATCACTGTCCATTTTCGAAGGCTTACGATTCAAGAATTGTGGATTTGCATAGCAAGTTCGCTTCAAAAGGATATCCAGTCATTGCTATTAATCCAAATGACCCAAATGCTTACGAAGAAGATTCATTTGCTAACATGCGTCTGACAGCTCCAAGTAAAGGTTTTACGTTTCCGTATTTACAAGATGAAACCCAAGAAGTAGCCAAGGCTTTTGGTGCAACCAGAACACCTTCGTGCTTCGTACTCAAAAAAGAAGGAGATCGATTTACGGTACAATATATTGGAGCGATAGACGACAATATGCAAGACGCAAGTGCTGTGAACAAAAAGTTTGTAGAAGATGCCGTCAACAATCTATTGAGTGGACGCCCAGTAATGGTAAATAATACTAAAGCTGTTGGTTGTGCTATTAAATGGAAAGGGTTCTAATACAGCAATTTAGATATAAAAAAGAGGGCATGGCTTAGCGATGCCCTCTTTTTTGTATCTAACCAACGAGAAAATGTATATTTTTTTGAGTTTTATTCCCACAAAACCCAAAAAGTCCTATTATACATTGGGGATTTTATAAATAACTTTCACTAACTTTGTAAGCACAACAAACGTATTGGGAACAGGAAAGGATGGAATTTGAAGCTTTACCCGAAAGAAGAAAAGAACAGTTGATGGCGTTTAACCGCCTCTTAACAATTATGGATGAGTTAAGAGAGCAATGTCCTTGGGACAAAAAACAAACCATCGATTCATTGCGTCACTTGACGATTGAAGAAACCTACGAACTTTCGGATGCCATTATAGAAGGAGATTTGCCAGAAATCAAAAAAGAAATCGGCGATATTATGCTTCACATGGTGTTTTATTCAAAAATTGCTTCCGAAACCAACACTTTTGATATTGCTGACGTATTGAATGGTCTTTGTGAAAAACTGATTTTCCGTCATCCACATATTTATGGTGATGTAAAAGCTGAAACCGAGGAGCAAGTCAAGCAAAATTGGGAAGCACTCAAGATGAAAGAAGGTAACAAGTCTGTATTGGCTGGCGTACCAAAATCGCTTCCAGCCTTAGTAAAGGCTATGCGTATTCAAGAAAAGGCTCGTGGAGCTGGCTTCGATTGGGAAGAAAAAGAGCAGGTTTGGGAGAAAGTCGAAGAAGAAATGCAGGAATTCAAAGCTGAGTTTAATGTAGTTGAAAAATCAGCCATCGATACCGAAAAGGCCGAAGCTGAATTTGGAGATTTATTGTTTTCTCTAGTCAATTACGCAAGATTTGTCAATATCAATGTTGAATCAGCTTTAGAAAGAACTAATAAAAAGTTCATCAAACGATTCCAGCATATTGAATCAAGAGCAAAAGAACAAGGTAAAACCTTACAAGATATGACCCTAGCCGAGATGGATGTGTATTGGGAAGAGGCGAAAAGGCTGTAATTGAACGAACAACGTTCAAGTCAAAGATTCAAAATTTAATTTTGAGAGTGAAACCAGAAACCCGTTAGCTTGTAGCCTTCGGGTTTTTATTTTTTACAACGCACCAGAAATCTTAAAGACCCAAGCATATTCACTTGGATTGACATCAGGCGTAAGCGCAGGAGGCGTTATTGTCAAAGCATTTCCTTTTTTCTGAACTTTGATAGCTCCGTTGTATCCTAACATACTTACTGTCCCACCCGAAATGCCTTCAATAGTAACAGGCGTATTTTTCCATTGAGTCAATAGTACATATAAATCTTTATTTTTCTTGGTAAAGAAAACCTTAGTTTCTGGAGTAACCTTCGGTGATTTTTCCCATTTACGAGTACCATAAATAGCATCTCCGTTAATTTTCAACCATTTTCCCATATCTGCCAAACGTTGTTGCATAATCACAGGAATTCGTCCATCGGCTGTTGGACCAACATTTAGTAACAAGTTTCCTCCACGAGCTACTTTGTCAATAAGAATATCTATTAACTGCTTTGACGAGGAATAATCTTCTAAATTTTCATTTCTATTATAGCCAAAAGAAGAGCCAATACCTCTACACTCTTCCCAAGGATGGGCTATTTCCATACTGCTTGAATTAGCATCATGTACCAAGTCATATTCGGTAGTATAAATTCCTCCGTGTTTGCTACGGGTTTCTTTTCCCCAACGGTCATTTACTACCACCTCTGCTTTTGAAGGAGAGTCGTTATAGAGCCATGCCAAAAACTCCGTACTTTTCCACTTTTCGGAAGGATGATCCCATTCGCCATCAGTCCACAGAATATCTGGCGTATATCGCGTCACCAAATCTTTCATTTGCGGAATCATGTGCGAAGTCACATAAGTATCTACGTCTTTTTTGTACAAAGGATTAAACCATTCGTACAAAGAATAATAAAAACCCATGCGCAAGCCTTTGCCTTTCACAGCCTTTGTCAGATCACCAGCAATATCACGATGGGGATTCAAATCAACAGCATTCCAATTCCAAGCCTGCGCACTAGGCCAAAGCGTATATCCTTCATGATGCTTTGAAGTCAGCACGACATATTTGGCTCCAGCATTCTCAAAAATATTTGCCCAGTCGCTAGGGTCGTACATTTCACAAGTAAACCCTTTGGCAAAATCTTGATACTTAAAGTCTTTTCCAAATGCTTTTTCATGAAAGGCTAGGGTAGAGGGATATCCAGGTCTTTTAGCATTAGTCAAGGTTTGCCAATACCATTCTGAATATCGGTCGTAGATACCTACATTATTTTTGGCGGTTGGTCCCCAAGCGGGTACAGAGAAGAGTCCCCAATGGATAAATATTCCGAATTTGGCATCTTCAAACCAGTTAGGAATAGGACGAGAGTCTATGGACGCCCAATTGGCTTGGTATTGTTGGGCATTGGTTGTGAATAAACCTAATAGTCCACCACAAAGTGCTGTCAAACAAGTTTTTAAAAATTTTCTTTTCATAGAATGAGGAAATTGGTTTTATTCAGAAAAGTACAAAACACCTATTAATACTCTGTTAGGGTTTGAGAGATAGGTGTATTAAATATTTGGGTTTACAAGTCCGAAACCAAAGTGTTTTCTTTGTCGTTATTACTAGATGGGATTTTACCTATTTAGGGTATGCTCTAGATTTTATAAGAAAGGATTATTTAAGTAATAGGAACATTTATCCGTGGCACACTTGTATCATATTCCTCTGATTATGAGCACACCCCAGTAACTGATATTCTATTAACTAATAACTTCCTTTTACTTACCAATATAAACTTATCTATTCGATTGGCTCATTATTAGATTACACTTAATTTTATAAACAAAAAATCAAGCGGAATGGAATTTCAACTTTGTTCAGAATATCAGCCTACTGGCGACCAGCCAAAAGCCATCGCACAGTTGGTAGAAGGAATCCAAAATGGAGAGCAAGCACAAACGCTATTAGGGGTGACGGGGTCTGGTAAAACGTTTACCGTAGCCAATACTATTGCTCAAATCAATAGACCTACGCTGATATTGAGTCATAACAAAACTTTAGCGGCTCAACTTTATGGCGAGTTTAAACAGTTTTTCCCAAATAATGCAGTTGAATATTTCATTTCTTACTACGACTATTATCAGCCCGAAGCCTATATCGCTACCACCAATACCTATATAGAAAAAGACCTTGCCATCAACGAAGAAATTGATAAGTTACGACTTTCTACAACTTCGTCCTTAATGTCGGGGCGACGAGACATTATCGTAATTGCCTCGGTATCTTGTATATATGGTATGGGAAACCCAGAAGAATACCGAAAAAGTATTTTACGAATTGGGGTAGGAGAAATTATTTCTCGAAATCAATTTTTATTTAGACTTGTAGAAATTCTTTACTCCAGAACCGAAGCCGAATTTCAAAGAGGCAATTTTCGAGTAAAAGGAGACACTGTGGATATCTATGTCCCTTATGCTGATTTTGGCTATCGTATTATTTTCTTCGGCGATGAAATTGAAGCTATTCAACGCATAGACCCAATTTCTGGAAAAAAATTATCTGAAGAAAAAATGGTGGCAATCTTCCCCGCCAATTTGTTTGTCACAGGCAGAGATGTATTGATGAGAGCCATCAATGAAATACAGGATGACCTTGTTGGGCAGATTAAGTATTTTGAAGCAGAGGGTAGAACATCAGAAGCCGAGCGCATCAAACAGCGAACGGAGTTTGATATGGAAATGATGCGAGAATTGGGCTACTGTTCGGGTATCGAAAATTACTCAAGATATTTTGACAGAAGACAAGCGGGACAAAGACCATTCTGTTTGTTAGACTTTTTCCCAGACGATTTTTTATTGGTAGTAGATGAAAGCCACGTAACTATTCCTCAAATCAGAGCGATGTGGGGTGGCGACCGCTCAAGAAAAGAATCTCTAGTAGACTATGGCTTCCGTTTACCAAGTGCGATGGACAATCGTCCTTTGACTTTTCAAGAGTTTGAAGACATTAGTGGACAAAGTATTTTCGTAAGTGCTACACCAGCCGACTACGAGCTACGTCGTTCGGAGGGAGTCGTCGTAGAACAAATCATTAGACCTACGGGCTTGCTCGACCCTGAAATAGAAGTACGACCAAGTCTGAATCAAATAGATGATTTATTAGAAGAAGTACATATAAGAATAGAAAGAGAAGAAAGAGTACTGATTACGACACTTACCAAGCGTATGGCCGAAGAGCTGTCGAAATATATGGAACGTGTGGGAGTCAAATGTCGCTATATTCACTCGGAGGTAAAAACCTTAGAGCGTGTAGAAATTTTAAGAGAATTACGACTTGGCGTATTTGATGTTTTGGTTGGGGTAAACCTTTTGCGTGAAGGTTTGGATTTGCCAGAGGTTTCGTTGGTTGCCATTATGGACGCCGACAAAGAAGGTTTCTTGCGGGATATTCGCTCATTAATCCAAACCATTGGACGTGCGGCTAGAAATGACCAAGGGAAAGTACTCATGTATGCCGACCGCATTACGGGTTCTATGCAAAAAGCTATCGAAGAGACCAATCGACGTAGAGCTATCCAAATGGAGTACAACATCGAGCATGGTATCACGCCAAAAACAATCCTTCGCTCGAAACAAGCCATTATTGAACAAACATCCATTGCCGATGTAATGGGCAAGACAACGAAGACCAATTACTACGTTGAACCGCAGGATGTGCAGATGGCTGCCGATCCAGTATTGGCTTATATGTCTAAACCAGAAATTGAAGCACAAATCAAGAAAGTGCAAAATGAAATGGATAAGGCCGCCAAAGAACTTGACTTTGTCGCAGCAGCACGCCTAAGAGACGAAATGTTTGGATTAAAGAAATTATTGGAAGGAAAATAAATCGAGTGCGGAGTGGAGAGTTTTCTTTTGTCCTTGCCTAAAAAACTCTATTGACGGACTATATCATCTGGAAGTAAATTTTCATATAAAAAAACACCCCATGTACAAAGTTTACGGAATACCGAATTGTGATACGGTAAAAAAAGCCCTTACTTGGCTCAAGGAACACGATATTCCTTTTGAATTTCATAACTTCAAAAAAGAAGGAATCTCGCAAGAAAAATTGGAAGCTTGGTTAGAAAAATATCCTTGGGAAACCCTTGTGAATAAAGCAGGAACAACTTGGAAAAAACTAGACGAAAGGCAAAAGGCAACTGATACGGCATCGGCTATTCAATTGATGATGGAACAAACTTCGGTAATCAAGCGTCCTGTTTTGGAAAAAGAGGAGATTATTTCGGTAGGTTTTAAGCCTGAATTATATGAAGGTATCTTTCAATCATAAAATGGTTTATTGAGAAGAAAATAAAAAAGCCCCAATAGCTTTACTCACGTAAAACTATTGGGGCTTTTATCATGTAAGATGATTATTCCACTGGGAATGGATATTCGTCTACATATACATCTTTGTATGCTTCAGAAGCATCTGGCCAAGGAGACTCTTCTGCAAATTTAACTGAAGCTTCTACTCTTACTTTAATTTTAGCATCGATAGCTGCTAAATCTTCTTCTGTAGCAAATTCGTTTTCCAAGATTGCTTGTCTAACTTGCTCGATTGGGTCACGCATTTTGTATGCCTCAACTTCCTCTTTAGTACGGTACTTCTGAGGGTCAGACATAGAGTGACCTCTATAACGGTAAGTTTTGAATTCTAAGAATGTTGGACCTTCGCCTGCACGAGCACGCTCAGCTGCACGAGAAACTGCCTCATGAACTGCCTCTACGCTCATCGCATCAACTGGCTCAGATGGCATATCATACGCCTCACCAATTGTGTAAAGATCTGTAACGTTTGATGTACGAGTTACCGAAGTACCCATAGCGTATCCGTTGTTTTCAACAACAAAGATTGCAGGCAACTTCCAAGTCATAGCCATGTTGAAGGCTTCGTGCAATGCACCCTGACGAACCGCACCATCACCGAAGTAACAGATACAAACGTTTCCAGTTTTGTTATATTTTTCAGCAAATGCCAAACCCGCTCCAAGAGGAATTTGAGCACCTACGATACCATGACCACCTACAAAACCCACCGATTTATCGAAAATGTGCATTGATCCACCTTTACCTTTCGAAATACCAGTAGCTTTTCCGAACATTTCCGCCATGATAGTGTTAGGGTCTGAACCTAAAGCCAATGGAATACCATGGTCACGGTAAGCTGTAATATATTTGTCGCCTTTACGAAGTGCCGACGCTGCTCCAGAAGAACAAGCCTCTTGTCCGATGTAAAGGTGGCAAAAACCACGAATCTTTTGTTGACCATACAATTGACCAGTACGTTCTTCAAATTTACGTTGAAGCATCATTGACTCGTACCATTCCATGTAGGTCTCTTTCGAGTATTTTACTTTGTTTTCAGCTTTCTTTGCCATTTTTCAAAATGAGTGAATGAGTGATTAACTTGCGTTGAATCTTACGATTAAGTAAATGAGGGAATAAAATAAACGTCTTATTCGCTCTTGCTCACCTGGAACTGCTATCCCATTGTGGGCCACATAGGATTTTGTAATCCCCCGAAACAGGCGTTAATTTGCAATGCGAAATTAGTACAAAACCAAGAACCGACCAAAAAAATATCACAATAGACTCTTGATTATTAGTTATAAACAAGTTTCTTAACTATTTATCTGACAGGCATCAGAACTAAATAGCTTATCTTAATCGCTTTGGGATATAGATTATCGGCTATCTGTTAGATATTATTTCGCCTCAAGCACTATGCCTTTGGCATTTTGCTCATTTAATAAAGTCAATTACCTAAGCTTTCTTACTCATCCAAATATGTATTTACAACGCATCAGTTTAACAAACTTTAAAAGCTATGACTTTGGCGATTTTAAGTTTACTAATCGTGTAAACTGTATTGTGGGTGAAAATGGCAGTGGCAAAACCAACCTGCTAGATGCCATTTACTTTTTGGCTTTAACCAAAAGCTCCATTAGCTCGCAAGATGCCCTGTGTGTTACTCATGAGGCTGACTTTATGATGATTGATGGCACTTTTGTAGAGGGACCCAAAGGGGATGCTCAAATTACCTGTTCTTTTCAAAAAGGACAAAAAAAGGCTGTACTACATGATAAAAAGCCTTATGAAAAAATTTCAGAGCATATCGGGCTTTATCCTGTGGTATTGATTTCACCCAATGATACCGATATCGTAAGAGATGGGAGCGAAGAGCGTAGAAAGTTTTTTGATGGTGTGATTTCACAAATTGACCGTGATTATCTCGAAACCTTAATTCAATACAATAAGGTATTACTTCAACGAAATGCTCTTTTAAAGCAATTTGCTGAAAAAAATTATTTTGACGCTGATTTACTAGATATTTATTCTGACCCAATTATTGAATACGGGATAATTTTACAGAAAAAAAGAACGGAGTTTTTGTCAAAATTTACCCCAATCTTCCAAAAACACTATGCAAATCTGTCAGAAAGTAGAGAAGAGGTAAAGCTTATTTATGAAACAGAAGTGAATGCCGATACTTTTAGATATGATTTCACCAAAAATCGACCTAGGGATTTAGCTGCACAGCGTACAACTTTTGGGATTCATAAAGATGATTTTACCTTTGAGATAAGTGCCTTTCCTCTCAAAAAATACGGTTCGCAAGGACAGCAAAAATCCTATGTAATTGCGCTAAAATTAGCCCAATTTGAGATTTTAGCACTTGAAAAGGGTTTTCAGCCGATATTATTACTCGATGATATTTTTGATAAACTTGATGACAGGCGTATTCAACAGTTAATAAACATGATGGTAGATGGTACCTTCCAACAGGTTTTTTTGACAGATGCGCGCCCCGAAAGAACGCAACAGTTATTGAGTCATTTGACTGTAGAAGTGTGTTATTTTGATGTGACTCAAGGAAAATAAAAAAGCTGTATGCTTCGAGTAAGATATACCTCCGAGCTTATATCTTGTCTCCTGTCGCATACAGCTTTTATATTAGTAAAATATATTTTGAGCGTTTACTATTTCTCCAAAAACTTTACGCCACCATAATTTGAGTGAATGACGATTTTGGTTCCTGTACCTTTACCGATTTTACCTTTATAATTCTTTTGAGGGATGAATCCCATTCGTTTTTGGGCATTTTCTTCGTCAGGATTCACAGTAAGTGTACACTTATCTGATGGATATTTGAAGTTGGCATAATTCACCGTAACATCAAAGTCTGCATTACAGTCTGAAGTCACAGGTAATTTTACAGTCGTATAATTACATTTCAAATCTAGGGACTTCAACGAATTTGGTAATTCACGAAGCTCTAATCCATCTGAATAGCTAATGTAAATTTTGCCATTTTCTTTAATCGTACCGATTTTTCCGTTAGAATACTGAAGATTTCCCTCAATGGTATTGACTTGATCAAGCATTACAGAACCAAACATATTGGCGAGTTTGATAATGTTAGCTTTATCAATATTCAATTTTGAATAAGATATTTTCAATTCTGCTTCGTCTAATTGCTTAATATTAGCTTTACCATACTGGACATTGATACTTTTTTCATTGCCAGAAAGGCGGTCACTTACAAAGTTTCCATAAGAAGTAACGATTGACAAAGGAGCTGAAAACTCAGGAACGTTTGTATTGCCGTATCTATTCGACACCATAAGAGGATTACTCTTTGGCATATATACCTGATAGTTGACTTCTACGCCTTGTTTCTCGTTGTCAGAATCTTTGCTACTACTCTTAAATGATAACTTATCCCACCAGTCACCACCATTTTCAGAGCTGATATTTGTACGCAAGGTTATTTTGTTTCTTACTCGAGCCTCTGCAATATCTACTCCATCTACATACGCTTGTGCTTTTTCTTCAGTACTGCCGTGTCCTACGATATTGATTTCTATTTTTATTTCATTACGATTCCATAGCTCAACATTTACGTGACCGTGCTGATTATTAATTTGTAATAAATCCTTCGGTTCAACGGAATATACCTTGGTAATCAACTTCTTTTTTTCGACCAAAGCTACAGATTCTCCTTTTTCGACTGAGGCTGCCTCCTGGCAACTAACTGTTGTATTGTTATTAGAATTAACAGTTACGGTAATAGTTCTACTATTTTTATTGCTGGCATATACATTGCCATTAGCAGAGGCCGTAACTCGCATTTGCTGTGCCATACTCGGGGATATAATCAACACCCCGTACATAACAACCACTACCTTAAATAGTTTGCATACTTTTTCCATGGCCTTGTTTTGCTTCTTTTACACGTTGAATGATTGATAATTGTTGATTCAAAATATCTAATTGTAATTGTAAATTTTGAATCATAGCTTTTACTAACTCTTCTTGATTGGGCGTTTGGGGCAGTTCCGCCTTCAAGCTTTGATAGTCTTTGTTGAGACGTTCGATTTCTGATGAAAATTCTTGATACAAAGCAGGTTCATTATCGGCAATTTGTCGGATTTCATCCCTCTTTGTTTCTATTAAGCTAGCGTAATGTACCATTTGTTGTTTGTACTGATCGCCAACTTGACTCACGATTATGTCCGAATTGCTCGAAGGTTGATTGGCATACCATAACCCTAATGCTCCGATAATTACAGCCACACTAGCAGCAACGCGCCAATAACGCTGAATCTTAGGAAAAAATGGAATAATGGTATTTTTCTCTACTGGTTGAACCAATGTGGTATCGTTAGGTAATTTAGCTTCTAATTTTTCCCACAAATCCAATGATGGCTCAAGATTTTCAAATTCATCTCGATGGTCTCTAACAAACCTTTCTAAACGATTTGATGCTTTTTTTGACTGATTCATAAGACTATGACATATCTTTTGTTGAAAATAAAATCGACAATCAATTATGCCTTTTTAAGTATTTCTAATAAACGTTTTTTGGCTCTTATATACTGAGTTCTTGAAGTGGATTCTGCTACTTGCAAAATTTCCGCAATTTCTTCATGGTCGTATCCTTCAAAAAGATACAAGCTTAGGACTGTTCTAAAGCCATCGGGAAGTTGATGCATCGCGCGCTGCACCTTAGTTACTTCCCATTCTATTTCCTCGTCATCAAATTGCTCGTCCTCAAAATCATCAGGCACACCATCGATGTCCTGAAAAGCAACTTTACGCTGCCTGAGCTGATTGAGAGCCCGATTGATTACAATTTGTTTGAGCCAAGCGCCAAAGGTACTTGTTTGACGAAACTCATGAATTTTGATAAATGCGTCCAAAAATGCCTCTTGCAGTACATCTTCGGCCTCGCCGACATGATTCAGTATTCGGACAGCCACATTGAACATAGACTTTGAGTAGAGACGATAAATCTCATACTGAGCCTTGCGTTCGCCCCTGCGACAAGCCTCAACCAAATGAACATTTCTGTCTATGTATAGCGTTTGTTCCAGTGTATTAAATTGTTATTCGTGAATAAACTTAGTTGGTTGGTTAATCGTCAATCTTCGATAGTCTTTAGAGGCTTATTTGCGAATAACAATTAACTGAATTTCATGCTAATGAAACATTTGGCTATGCTAATGTTGCATGAGAATTAAAAAAATATGATTTTTTTTGTAGCAAGGAATTTTCATTTTCCAGAAATGTTAGCCTAGAAGCTGTTTTTGAGAGTTAGTAATTTATCATTTCTGATAAAAGTATTTTTAGGAATCAACCATTTGATTGCTAACCGAATACAAATAAAAGCTTTCTTATTAAATTATGCCTTCTTTTATCCAAAATATCATTGTCAATGAGTCTAATTATAAAAAATGCCCAGTATTGGGTTGAGAAGTTTGAGATGCTAGAACATCCTGAAGGCGGATATTTTGCCGAAACTTATCGTTCAACAGAAAGTATTCCTCAGGAAGCTTTACCAGAAAGATTTAAAGGAAAAAGAGTTTTCTCGACAGGTATTTATTTTTTACTAGAAAATCATCATTTCTCTGCTTTCCATAGGATAGAAGCTGACGAGATGTGGCATTTTTATGCAGGTGGTGCTCTTGATGTATTTATGATTAGTCCAGATGGTCAACTCGACATTATTCATTTGGGTAATAATCCCGACGAAGGACAAGTATTTCAGGCGGTAGTTCCAGCAGGATATTGGTTTGCATCAAAGCCACAGAAAGACTCGGCTTATTCATTGGTTGGTTGTACGGTAGCGCCAGGTTTTGATTTTGAAGGATTCGAACTAGCCGAGCGTGCTAGTTTGCAAGCAATTTTTCCTCAGCATCATCATTTGATTGAAAGCTTGACGAGGTAAAGAGATATTTCGGTTTAGCCAAACATGAGTCGTTCCTAATTTAGTGATTTAGCGATTGAATGAATGAGTGATTAATTTAAAATTTATATTCCATCAGTAGAGACGCAATGATTGCGTCTCTACTGATGGAATGATTGCGTCTTAAGCCAAGTCATATCTAGCATAGTAGCATCAAAAAAGGTGTCGAAAAATATTTTTCGACACCTTTTTTGATAAAAACTTGGAGAATAATCCCAATCCTAAAAATTCGGGATGACTCATGTTTTACTTTATAGTTTAAAAACTAACGAGTAGCTGTCATTTCTTGCTTAGGCATATATCCATAAGCTACTAATTTGTATTCATCAAATATACTGCGAGTAATTGCTTTTAATTCACGTTCCTCTATCGACTTATTGGGTTTGATAAAACCAGATGCCATACCCAGCCAAACGGATTTATTCAAGTTTTCGTCAATCATTTGAATCATTAAAGTTCCGCCGTTGAGTGTTATTCTACGAGTGGTATACTCCGATTTATCTTCCTCTAACTTACGACTGTCTTTAATTTTTAATTTGGTTTCGAAAACTGAGCATACAACTACGATATCAGGAGATTTGCTTGTACGGACAAAACCTCGAGCCTCCATTTGATTTTCGACTTCATCCTGAATAGCACGTTCGGTTTCTTCTGACAATTTTGCTTCACTTTGCCCAATAACAATCTGATAAGTCTGATTGAGAGTATTTACCATCAAATGATCATTATTAGCACGAACAGCAAATTTCTGATTGCTACATGACATGATTACTGTCGCAAGTAGTAATAAATAGAATAATTGTTTCATTTTGCTATTGGGTTAATGGTCCAACATTTCATTACTGTCATATACCAAAGGAGGTATCGGCTTCAGTGCTTAAAACACCTTTTTACCACCATGACTTAATGATAATATTACAAAAATTTAACAATTATTTAATATTAAATTTTTAGAAGTATGAATTCCTAAAAGCTATTACTCTATAATTTATCTATTATCGTATTGTGGACAATATAAAAAGGCGTCGTAGTCTGTGCAAAACGATTTTTTGCCAAAACCAAGACGCCAATATTCTTATACTTAAAACGATATATAAATCACCAGTGAAGACTAAAATCCATTTGCTGAAGCTTGACCATTATTTGCTAGGTGCCAGTACCATTGCAGTAACAGGCTGATTGGTCAAATAGTTTTTTGCGAAAATCTTATAGTTATCAAAAATTTGTCTTGTTGCCGAACGAAGCGATTTTTCATCTATATCATTGGTTTTCTCTTCTGCAATACCCGCAGCATAGCCCATCCAAATTGGGCGATTGGAATCATTTTCGACAAATTGCAATAATAAGGTTCCTTTTCTAAGTTTAATTCGCTTGAGTTCTTCGCTCATATTTTCTTTTCCCAAACCCCTAAACGAACGCTGAAGAACTGACAAATTGACTTCTGTTGGAAAAAGTGCGTAAAATACAATCAAGTTAGGACGCTCTTTAGTGTCTTGATACCCTCTGAGTCGCATTTGAGTATCAATCTCATCAATTACAGCATCAAACCGATAGGTGGTATCGACAATGGTGAGCTGTTTTTCGATACAGGTAAAAGATTCATAGTTTGGTTTGAAAACCTCATCCTCAATTTCTCGATGACAAGCCGTACCAATTTGAAAGTTGTGGCGATTGCACGCACTCAAAATAAACATAGCAGTGATAGCGATGAAATAAACTTTCCTCATAATTCTCAAAATTTAGAGTGATTACGGAGTGCATAATCACATTTGAAATATAACAAACAGACTAAACAATTTTTATAACTATTTGACTATTAGATTGTTTCAAAAAAGAATTATTAGCAAAAAACAGGAATAGGAATTTAATGAGAGCGATAGGTGTTTTGATAATAAATAAAATTCAAGAAAATGAATCAAGAAAAATCGAAAATCCGTATAGATGTAGTATCAGATGTAGCTTGCCCATGGTGTTACATCGGAAAACGTAGAATTGAACAGGCTATTGAAAATACACAAATTTCTGATAATGTGCAAATTATCTATCACCCTTTTCAGTTAGATCCCTCTATTCCGAACGAAGGGGTTGACTTCAATACATACGCAGAAAATCGCTTTGGGGATGGCTATTTACAAAAATTTACACAAGTCGAAAATGCAGGTAAATCCGTAGGACTAGATTTTGAGTTTGAAGCTTTGCCAAAAGCGATCAATACATTCCATTTGCATCGCTTCCTGACAATTGCTGCTATGGAAGGCAAGCAAGCCGAGCTAAAAGAACTTTTTCTGAAAGCTTATTTTATCGACCGTGTCGACTTGAGTAAAAAGGAAGAGTTAATCAAGATACTAGGGCAAATAGGTTGGTCAGAAGATAAAACGTTAGCGCTTTTTAACTCTGATGAAGCTACCGATAGTGTAAAAGAAGAAATGCACTATTTCAGACAACATGGTGTAGGAGGCGTTCCTTTTTACATTTTTAATAAAAAGTATGCGCTATCAGGAGCTCAGCCAAGTGATGTGTTTGAACAAGTATTCCAACAAATCATGCAAGAAGAAGGAATTACAGTTCAAGCGGAGAGTAATAGCTGCGATATAGAAACAGGTGAATGCTAATTAATCCCACCTTAATAATATCCAATTTGACATAAGCGTTTAATAATCTTTATAAAAGGAATATTTTTGATTTGCTATACAAAGTTTGACATCATCAGGTCAGATTATTAGCAAATCCGAAGTATTCCTTTTTTATTTGTAAAACAAACCTATCTTAATTGCTTTCCTAAATACTCTAATCACCCGATTTAACAATTCTTTCTTATTACTTACAATATTGGATGAGACCATTTACCTTTTATTGTTTATTAGCAGTATCATCAATGAGTTATGCACAATCAAAAGTTGATAGTGCGTTATCAACAACCTATCGGACTTTTACTGGAAAAATAGGTTCAACGTCATTTAGAGATGACTTTATTAGCCCACTAAGGTATGATTTGTATGCTATTGGGCTAGAATTTCAACAACAACATCAAAAAAACCAAAAGTTATCCACATTGTTATCCACAATGTCTTTAGGAGTTCCTTCTCGACCAAATACCCTAAAAGTCGCAACAGGAGAACTCAATATTTACTTTGCCAAGCAGTATGATATGCTTCATTCACCTAATACTCATTTGTATTTAGGAGGGTTTACTGGGCTCAATATTGCTGCAAGATTTTCGGATATTTATAACCTTGGATATGGAAATAATGAGGTATCGGTAGATGCTGGCTTGAGAGCTGGAGTAGCCTTAAGTTATTGGAAATCAATGCGTATCTTTCATAGAAAAGTACAATTCCGAAACTTTTTTATGATGCCTTTAATCAGTGTACTGGGGCGTTCGGGATACGCACACGACGCTTACTTCAAGGAAGAGTTATGGAAGTACTTGGGCGACTACATATACGTTGGGGGTATCCACAAATATTTCTTTTATACTAATCGAGCTACCTTGTATTTTGGAGAAAAGGAATGTGCTAATGCCAAGCATCCTAAACGAAAATCTTCTTGGCGTGTTGGCATTGAATGGAGTTTTAGGCATTATACAGCTCCTTCAGAATTATCACTTGGAAATACGTCTTTGACAGTTGGTAAAGTAATTACATTTTAATTTTCTATGAAAAAATTCATTCTATTAATACTATTGGGATTCACATTTTTGAGTTGTGAAAAGCTCTTTATTTCTCCTAACCCACCCAATACCCCTACCGAAAACTTTGATTTGCTCTGGAAAACAGTCAGAGATAAGTACTGTTACTTTGAACTGAAAGGAATTAATTGGCAAAGTATTTATGACAAATACAGACCAAAAGTAAATGATCAACTAACTCAGGATGCCTTTTTTACCATTGTGAGTCAAATGATGAATGAGCTTCATGATGGTCATGTCAATTTGCAAATCCCCAATACTCGATATAGTTACACATATTATTCGTCTTTAGGCTTGCTGAGAGGCTATGCCCATAATTTTAATGATAGTATTTTAACCAATCAGTACCTCCAATTTGGTTATGGTCAAAAAGTAAGAAGTACTATTTTGAATGAAAATATAGGCTATATCTATTATGGTAGTTTTTCGACTACTTTAGATGAAGATGAGTGGAACAGTATTATTAATAAAATGGTAATTACCAAAGGATTAATTATTGACATTAGGGATAACAACGGTGGCTCGGTAGAAAATATCAAGCGCCTTATGCAGCACTTTATTTTGGAAAAAAAGCTAATAGGTTATACCAGAAGCAAAAATAGCGCAACTCTCAACGATTTTAAAGACTATACTCCTGTATATGTAGAACCCAGTGGTTCGTTTTATGGGAAAAAAATCATTGTACTAACCAACCGACGAGTGTTTAGTGCAGCCAATATGTTTGCTTCGGCTATGGCAGAGCAAAGTCAAGTGACTTTAGTTGGCGATATTACAGGAGGAGGAGGAGCTGGACCTATTGGCGGAGAATTACCCAACGGTTGGCTATATCGATTTTCGGCTGTAGCATTTTCCAACACTAAAAAAGAAGACATTGAGAATGGAGTTATGCCCGATTATCGAGTAAACATTACCACAAAGGATGAGACAGCTAAAATTGATACAATTTTAGAAAAAGCAATGGCGCTCTTGAATTGAGTGAATTGAGAATGAGTGATTGTTATTTATCACACTTGCCTGGATGCAAAAGATTGCGTTTGGACAGGTGATATTTATTTTAAAAACAATCACTCATTCGCTCAAGTACTGAATATATTTCATCAATATTATCAACAATATATCCTGACACACTGTTAACAAATACCTTACATATTTACCAAAGCATTACCTCTTAGCACAGGTAAAACGTCATATAAGTCATGTTGTAAACAGTAAGCAATATCTTTTTGGATACCTAATCTTTGTAAACGACGAACGTGTGATGAAGATGCCACATAAGATAGCAAATCATCCTTTGCATTCTGGTATTGACGTAGTGCCATCAAAGCAGAATCTTCCTCAATCATAAATTCCTCTTTCAAACGCTCCACTAATGCTCCTGCAAAAAGAGTATCTTCCAAATTAGGTTTGCCTTTCCAACCAGCACACAAAATCAATACATCATATTGTTGGTCTTTCAAGTAAGTTGCCAATGCGCCTAGGTTTAGGAATGACCCAACCATTACTTTTACCGCAGATTTTGATTTTGTAATAGCCAAAGTACCATTGGTAGTTGTCACACAAATTGTTGCATCTTTCACTTTATCGACCATATAACTAAATGGCGAATTATCGAAATCGAAGCCTTCTGGCGTTTTTCCGTCGCGCTCAGCAGCAGCTAAATAGCCCTGTTGTTGATAGGCAACACATTCGTCAATGGTAGCAACTGGGATAATAGACCCCACTCCATTGGCAAATGCCGTTGTCATACAAGAGGTAGCTCTGAAAATATCCACAACCACTACGATTGAGTTTTCGATATTATGAAGATGTAATAATTCTGGCGTTAAACAAACATCAATGGTTTTCATGATTGGACAAAATGTTTCGAGCAAAAAGCCCTAAGACTTCTTGCTCGAAAAGGTTAAGTTTTTGACTTGGTATTATTATGCTTTAGTCTTTAAGCAATAAGCATTAGGCTTGTAGCTAATGACCTAGTGCAGAAAGACTTATTTAAGAAATGGTAATTTTACCACTTGAGCTTTCAAATATTTGTTACGGATATTGATATAAACTTCTGTACCTAATTTACTGAATTCCTTAGCTACATAGCCTAATCCGATACCTTTATTCAACGAAGGCGACTGTGTTCCAGAAGTAACTTCTCCAATGATATTACCAGTTGCATCCATTATTTCGTAATGCTGACGAGGAATACCACGATCTACCATTTCAAATGCTACCAATTTCTTAGTTGGACCATTTTCTTTGATTTGTTTGTGGAAAGCTGAGTTCACAAATTCTTTATTGAATTTTGTAATCCAGCCCAAACCAGCTTCGATAGGAGAGGTTGTATCATCAATATCGTTGCCATACAAGCAATATCCCATTTCTGTACGCAAAGTATCACGAGCACCTAAGCCTACTGGCACAATACCAAATTCAGCTCCTGCTGCAAAAATAGCGTCCCACATGGTTTTTGCATCTTCATTTTTTACATATACTTCCATACCACCAGCACCAGTATAACCCGTTGTGGCAATGAGTACGTTTTCGATACCTGCTACTGTACCTTCTTTGAAAGTATAGTACTCCATAGAACCGAGGTCAAGGTCAGTCAATTTTTGCATGGTAGCTACCCCTTTAGGTCCTTGCACAGCAAATAGACTGATTCCATCACTAATATTTTGCATCTCAACACCAAAAGTATTGTGGCTCTGCATCCAGTTCCAGTCCTTTTCGATGTTAGAAGCATTTACTACCACAAAGTATTCGTTTTCCGAACGGCGGTAAATCAACAAATCGTCTACGATACCACCTTTATCGTTTGGCAAGCAAGAGTATTGCACTTTGCCATCGTACAAAGCAGCTACGTCATTTGAGGTAACATACTGTAAAAATTCAGTCGCACGCTCACCCTTTACCACAAATTCCCCCATGTGAGATACATCAAATACCCCAACTGAATTACGAACAGCAAGGTGTTCCTGAATCAAGTTGGTATATAAAACTGGCATTGAATATCCTGCAAAAGGTACCATTTTAGCTCCTAATGCGACATGTACATCGTTGAGAAATACGAGTTTTAATTGTTCTGTTTGTTCCATTTGGTAGTTGGTTGAAAAAGATGCACAAAGGTACGGAAAGTATCTATATCCATCGAGTGTCCAAAGCAAGGCTTTTGCATTTATCCACAAAAAAATCCCAAAAAATACGAATCTGCATTTTTTGGGATCATCAAAATACTTCGAAAAGCACTATTCTTGATACAAAGCTGTCAAAACTGTTTGACCAACAGCTTTTAAAGTATTTTTATCAATTACATTCATATTGTCATTATGAGTATGATGATATGAGCCAAAAGTTTTAGGATCGTTTGGTCGAAGCTCCACAATATCAATCATTTGAATTTTACCAATATCGTTCACAAAAGCATGGTCATCGGTTAAGGCACCACCATCGGCATCAATAAATAAATTGCCATAACCAAGTCTTGAGGCAATATCCCAAATACTTCTTGTTAAGATAGGAGCATATTGCATCGATAATCCTTCATGTGGAAAAACAGCACCCTTTGCACCAACCATATCCAACAAGATACCATAATATGCTTGATAATTCGGCACGTGTTTGTTAGCAGCCCAATACTGTGAACCTAAGCACCACCATACCTGATTGCCCGAATCGCCACGGTACTCATTTGGCTCACCATTGTCCTCGGCATCAAATAAGATAAAGTCAATACCAACGTTAGGTTTGTTTTGGGCATCTTTAATAGCTCTTGCAATTTCTAACAAAACGCCTACGCCACTTGCACCATCATTGGCTCCATCGATGGGCTTATCTTTATCTTTAGTGTCTTTATCTGCAATAGGTCTTGTATCCCAGTGTGCTGCCAACAATATTCTTTTGGCTGCTCCAGGGTTATAAGTTCCAATGATATTTACAGCATTAAGCTTTTTACCATCGTAAGTAGTGGCTACAAAGTCTTGATTGATAACCTGACATCCGTAAGCTTTTAATTGGTCGGCTAACCATGCCGCACAAGCTTTGTGTGACTTGGTATTAGGAACTCTGGGACCAAATTCAACTTGCTTTGCTACAAACTTATAAGCAGAATCTGCATTGAAGGTAGCAGCTGGCAATAGCCCTTGATCGGCTGCTGGGGTTTGGGTACTTGCTTGTTCGGTTGTTGAACTAGATTTTTCTTGACAAGATTTGAGATAAACTCCTACGCCAGAAAAAACAAATATGCCTAGCAAAACAAGAGCGATTTTAGACGTTTTCATATACATATAAATAAGGCACCTTTTGAAGATGCCTTGGAGGAAATTTTATTTTTGAAATATATTGGCTATTTCTGCTAATCCCAAAATCTTCATGGTAAGCTCACCGCTTGGCGAATAGCTTGGATTAGATGAGGCAAAAAGTTGCTCGACTAAAGTATTCATTTCTTGGTTTGACAAACGTGACATGCCAAATCTTCCTGCTGAACGTTTTGCCATAGACCTAGCTAAGTTTTCAACTCTGTCGAGATGTAACTCCGATTCGTTGCGTTTGAATTGCTCTAATAAACCTTCAATCAAAGCTTGTTCATTTTCATCGGGCGAATCTGCTGGAATGCCATTAACAATAAATGAATCATGTCCAATGACACTTAAATCAAAACCTAGATTACGAACTTCGTCTTGAATTTCGACTAATAAATGGAAATCCGCTGGAGTTAACTTAATCGTTGATGGAAAAAGCAATTGCTGGGACGTTCCATTATTTTTTTGAAGATATTGTACAAATTTCTCATACAAAATACGCTCGTAAGCCGCACGCTGGTCAATCAACAACATGCCTGATTTTACCTGAGAAATAATATATCGGTTGTGAATCTGGAAAGTTGTTGCGTCTGAATCCTGAGAACTGCGTAGTGGACGAGACTCCAACAAATCATTGGCTTTGCTTTTGAGCGTGAAAGGTTGAGTCTCTGGATAATCTTCTTCGTTTCTAAAATTGAAAGACGATTGTTCCACTCTTTTTTGCTCAAAACTTTCAACGGTATTATCTAATCCTTCGTACAATTTGTTCCAATTTGAAAGATTGCTTTTTTCACGAGGCGACATTTCTGGCTTCGCAAAAGGTCTTTCACTGTCAAAATCAGCTTGGTTCATTTTGCTCGGAACAGCCGTAGACGTTGGAGTAGGGGCATTATTAAAGCTAAAAAACTGATTGGAGTAATTGATATTGGTATCAAAGTCGAGTGATGGCGCCAAATTATGCTGGCTCATCGATTTACGCACAGCAGCTTGCACAATGGCATAAACGGTACGCTCGTCATCAAATTTGATTTCTGTTTTAGTAGGGTGTACGTTAATATCAATATGAACGGGGTCTATCTCAATAAATAAAACATAGAAAGGATGTGAGCCTTCGGGCATCAATCCTTCAAACGCCGACATCACCGCATGATTGAGATAACTATTTTTGATAAAACGATTATTGGCAAAGAAAAACTGCTCGCCACGAGTTTTCTTGGCAAACTGAGGTTTTCCCACAAATCCACGAACTGTGACAAACGATGTTTCCTCCTCGCAAGGTGCTAATTGCTCACGATAGCTTTTGCCAAACAAATCCACAATACGGCGACTTAATTTGCCAGAAGGCAGATTATAAATTTCGGCATCGTTGTGGTACAATGAAAAAGCAATATCAGGATTAGCCAAAGCCACACGTTGAAACTCGTCGATAATATGACGCATCTCTACAGGGTTTGACTTTAAGAAATTACGACGAGCAGGAACATTGTAAAAAAGGTTCTTGACCAAAAGATTAGTGCCCTCAGGTGTCGAAATAGCCTCTTGCGCTTTTAGTTCTGAAGCTTCAATTCTTACCATTGTACCTAGTTCTTCGGTATTGCGTCGGGTTTTTAGCTCTACCTGAGATACCGCTGCAATTGAGGCCATAGCTTCGCCTCTAAATCCCATGGTACGGATTTTAAACAAATCGTCGGAAGTACGGATTTTGGAAGTAGCGTGGCGCTCAAAGCACATTCGAGCATCGGTTTCGGACATACCTTTACCGTTGTCGATAACCTGAATGAGGGTTTTGCCTGCCTCTCTCACAATCAATTGAACCTGAGTGGCTTCGGCATCTATAGAATTCTCTAACAACTCCTTCACCACAGAAGAAGGTCTTTGAACTACCTCCCCAGCAGCAATCTGGTTCGCAATCGAATCAGGAAGCAGTTGAATTATATCTAACATTTGTATCAGCTAAATTTTTAGGGTTTGAAAACTCATGTCTTTAAAACATTCATTTTCTACAATCACTCTACTAAGTTCGGCATTAATGAAGGGATTCCCAACAAAAAAACGACATTTGAACTCAGAGTGCTTGTAAATCAGGTATCTTTTTTCAGGAAAAAAACTTTACAAAAATACGATAAAATATCATCTTTTGATAGAAAAGATTCTCATTAACAATACATTAACTTGTCTGAGCACTCTGTATAAAAGCACTTAGAAAACCTTTGGCAGGTATAAATTTTAGTTGATCATTCAATAAATGATCTGCTCAGTAATCGTTCTACCCGTAATTAGTCTATAGTCTCATTATCAGATTATTCCATAGGATTTGTACCAAAAATCAAATTTTTGAAAGAAAGCATTCGCAATTATCAAACTTTCCAAACTAATTTTGGACATCCTTTGTTATAACAACCATAATAGCTAATCAAACTAAACAGGCATCATGTTAAAATCTCAGATATTTATTTATACAGAATCAACTCCCAATCCTAATTCAATGAAGTTTGTGTTGAACTTTGAATTGGCGCCAGAAGGTGCTTCTTTCGACTACGCAACACCTTCAGAAGCAATTTCGGAAGAAAAAAACTCTCCTTTAGCAGTTGAGTTATTTGGTTTTGATTTTGTAAAAAGAGTATTCATTTCTTCCAACTTTGTGACTGTAACGAAAGATGAAGAAACTAAATGGGAAGATGAATTATTCAACTTGAAGCAGTTTTTGAAAAAATTCTTCGAGGATAAAAAAGAAGTTTTTGCTCAATCAACCATAAAAGCTCACGAAACTAATCCTTCGGGCGAGCCAGATTCAGATACTGTTATCAAAATCAAAGCTGTTCTTGACCAATACGTGCGTCCTGCCGTTGAGTCAGATGGTGGGGCTATTAGTTTCCACTCATTCAACGAAGGCACAGTAAAGGTATTACTCCAAGGCTCATGCTCAGGATGCCCTTCTTCAACGATGACTTTGAAGGCTGGTATCGAAAACCTTTTGACAAGAATGGTTCCTGACGTAAAAGAAGTAGTAGCTGAAGGAGTCTAGTAAGTGTAGAGTTTTGAATGCAGAGTTTTGAATGATCAAGGCTCGTAGAGACGTAATACTTTACGTCTATTACTGAGTCAGACATAAGTCATCTCGAATTTCGGAATTGAGATTATTCGCCAAGCTTTCATCAAAAAAGGCGTTCGAAATAAGTTTTTCGAACGCCTTTTTTATACCTCCATGCTAGATCTCACTTGGATTGAGACGCAATCATTACGTCTCAACTGTTAGGAAACAAACTTTAACATACATTAAATCAATTAATTAGGAATGACTCATACCTATTTTGATAATCGTCTCAAAGTGAAAATTAACACATTTTCAAATCTTCAAATTGACACATCTTCAAATTAGCCCCTATTTCTCTCCATCACTTTTATAAATACTAATTGGTTTTTCGAGTTCTAGCGCTAATACAGTCATATAAGTATCATTTACTTTTGCAGGAACATCAATGAATACAATGCCTGGCACATTACCCCAAGTCATTTTGCTTTGTACTTGATGAGTTAGTTCGTAATTTGTTCCTACGACCCTTATTTTATTGATTTTATTGTTCAATCCTTTCAACATGACTTGCCCCGAGGATTGTGGTTGTAGAAACAAATATAAAGTAGTAGAATCTTTAGACAACGTAGTTGGTCCATAAAAATGCCCTGCTTCGATACCTGCAATGGTTCCAAAAACAGCCTCCTCGTGTTTCTTATTCCATTTCCCTAGTTCTTTCAAAATATGAACTTGTTCGGCAGGAATTGTACCGTCCTCTTTAGGACCAATATCAAATAGGTAAACTCCGCCATTACTAATCACATCCGCAAAGATTGAGATAACCTGAAATGGGGTTTTGTAATTGGTATCGTCAGGGTGATATCCCCAATTGAGATTAGACGTCATACAAGCCTCCCAGTAAGGAAACTTCTTTGGTCGGGTAGGAGGGATTGTTTGTTCGTAAGTTTCATAATGCCCAAAATCCAAGAGGCGGTCGTTGGCAATAGCCCAAGGTTGAGCTTTCAAGATTTTATCTTTGATTTTTTCTGACTCCCATTCCTTCGAACTATGTTCCCACTCACCGTCAAACCACCAAAGGTCAGGGTTATAATTAGCCAACAATTCATCTATTTGGTTATGAGCAAAAGTTTTGAAACGCCCCCAGCGAGCCAAATCATCTTGCATTTTATAACGATTACTATCTCTCAAAATAGCTGGATAATCAGGATGACTCCAATCAATTAAAGAAAAATAGGCACCTTTTTTAATCCCCTGTTTTTCAAGAGCATTAAAAAAGGGCTTTATCAAGTCTCTTTTGGCAGGAGTGTTTTTTACAGTACTAAAATGTTTTTCTTTAGTTGGCCAAAGTGCTACACCATCATGATGCTTGGTGGTAATAACAGCATATCTTGCGCCACTCTCTTTAATTAAGGCAGCCCATTCTTCGGGATTATACTTACTTGCCGTAAATCCATTGAGCTGCGCCATATAGTCTTTGTAGGATATTTTATGGTTGTGAAAGCTCCAACTTTCATCGACTCCCTTTACAGAATAAATACCCCAGTGGATAAAGACACCTAACTTTCCGTCCTGAAACCACTGCATCCGTTCTTGCAAGGAGCTAGGTGATGTTTTGTTCTGAGCTTGTAGGTTAAAGCTCAAACAACAGAGTGTTGATAAAAATGTTAATAATCTTTTCATAGAAAATAAACTTGTTAATGTTTGAAAATTGAGTGTTCAAATACAAAGAATGAAGGGTGAATTTCTTAAAAAATCTTATAGTCACAGTCCTTCTTTGCAAGTCTCCTATATTTAAGTATAACTTTGCTATTTAATAATCAACATCTTATTATCCACAGTCAACAATCCATGGTCGAAAAACGTTGGAATTATAAAAAATTACCCTCTTCAGAAATAGTAGATACCCTATCAAAAGAATTAGGTGTTAGTTATGAAATCGCTACCTTACTGGGTCAGCGAGGCGTTGGTACATTTGATGAAGCCAAGCATTTTTTTCGTCCTAGCTTATCAGATTTATACGACCCATTTTTGATGGCAGATATGACCATTGCGGTTGAACGATTGAGTAAAGCTGTTGAGCAAAATGAGAAAATACTAATATATGGTGATTATGATGTAGATGGTACTACTTCGGTTGCTATGTTTTATGGATTTTTACAAAAGTATATTCATCAGAACATTGAATTTTATATTCCCGATCGTTATGCCGAAGGATATGGTGTTTCGCAAAAAGGAATTGAATATGCCGCCGAAAATGGTTTTGCCCTCATCGTAAGCCTCGACTGCGGAATCAAATCTATTGATAAGGTAGCTTGGGCAAAAGAACATGGTGTAGACTTTATTATATGCGACCACCACCGCCCTGGTGACGAGTTACCAGATGCAGTAGCGGTATTAGACCCCAAACGTGAGGACTGTCTATATCCATTTAAGGAATTGACAGGTTGTGGCGTGGGATTCAAGTTATTACAAGCTTATTGTCAAGTTAAAGATATTGATGTCAATTTGTTGTTACCCTATTTGGATTTGGTTGTGACGAGTATTAGTTGTGATATTGTTCCGATTGTAGGCGAAAACCGAGTTTTGGCATTTTATGGTTTACAACAGCTCAATACCAATCCAAGAACTGGACTAAAAGCGTTGATTAAATCCGCTTCGCTCGAAGGCAAAATGGATATTACCAAAGTGGTATTTGGATTAGGTCCACGAATCAATGCAGCAGGAAGAATTCGCCATGCTTATGATGCTGTTGACTTAATGTTATCTGAAGACGAACAAAAAGCTGAAGAATTTGCCCGCGTGATTGGTCAACATAATACCGACCGCAAAGGACTTGATTCATCGATTACAGCCGAAGCACTTGAAATGATTGCTCAAAATAGCGATTTGGTTGCCGCCAAAAGTACAGTGTTATTCAATGAAGCTTGGCATAAAGGAGTTATTGGTATTGTAGCGAGTAGATGCATCGAAAAGTATCATCGTCCTACCATTATCTTGACAGAGTCTCATGGCAATGCCGCTGGTTCGGCACGTTCAGTACCAGGATTTGATGTGTATGATGCCATTGAAGAATGCTCAGAGCATTTGATTCAATTTGGTGGACACACTTTCGCTGCTGGTCTTACGTTAGAGCTTAACCAAATTGAAAACTTTAAAAGAAAGTTTGAAGAAGTTGTTTCTCGTAAAATTTTACAAGAACAACTGTCTCCACTAATAGAAATAGACTTGGCATTGCCACTATCAGCTATTACCGACAAGTTTCATCGTATTATGAGTCAAATGTCGCCATTTGGTCCTCAAAATATGACGCCTGTATTTGTCAGTCATAAAGTACAACTGTATGGTGCGCCAATCAAAATGAAGGAGAAACATCTGAAGTTTCAGGCATTTCAAGAGGGCTCAGCCGCATTTACCTGCGTAGGCTTTGGTATGGTTGAAGACTTTTTTGATAAATTATTGGAAGTTCAAACTTGCTCTATTTGTTATACCATCGAAATCAATGAGTGGCAAGGGAAAAAAAGTTTTCAACTAATGTTGAAAGATATTAAGTTTGAATAAAAGCACAGATATTTTCAATTTGTGTTTGCTCTTGAACATCGTATTCTATTTTAATTCATAGATAAAAAAGGCAAGTTTATTATAAAGAATTTTGCCACAGCAATTATGCTACTAAGAACAGAAAATCTTGTAAAGAAATATGGTCAGCGCTTGGTCAACAACAATGTAAGCTACCAAGTAGAACAAGGCGAAATTGTAGGTTTATTAGGACCCAATGGTGCTGGTAAAACGACTTCGTTTTACATGGCAACAGGTTTGGTAAAGCCTAATTCTGGAAAAGTATATCTCGATGATTTGGATGTGACTAACTTGCCTATGTACAAACGAGCACGTTTAGGGATTGGCTATTTAGCACAGGAAGCTTCTGTTTTCAGAACGCTATCTGTTGAAGAAAATATCTTAGCGGTGTTGGAATTAACAAGTCTTTCTAAAAAAGAACAAAAAGAAAAAACTGAGCAATTACTGGAAGAGTTTTCATTGACTCATGTTCGTAAAAACCTTGGTCAAGTATTATCTGGAGGTGAGCGTCGTCGTACCGAAATTGCCCGTGCCTTGGCGGTTGATCCTAAATTTATTTTGTTAGATGAGCCTTTCGCAGGGGTTGACCCTATTGCTGTAGAGGAAATCCAAGGGATTGTTGCAAAGCTCAAATATCGCAATATTGGTATCCTTATTACCGACCACAACGTAGACGAAACATTATCGATTACTGACCGTGCATATTTGTTATTTGAAGGAAAAATTTTAAAATCAGGTACACCAGAAGACCTTGCTTCGGACGAACAAGTACGTCGTTTGTATTTGGGTAAACACTTTGAATTGAAGCGTAAAATCTAGTGCAGAATCTCTTTGAGAACAGCCAAAGATTTTATTTCTCCAAAGGTCTCCAAATGTATTTTGTACCAGTGTAATAGGATCTCTACCATTTCATTTCTTGAATGACGATCGATTCTTGGTGCATCTCCATACTCCAATCCCCAAAGGAGTTGAAGCCCAGCTTTTGCTCCTTTGGTCAGAGGATACCCGTACAAGCTCAATTCCTCCTCCATCTCTTCGACTGTCTCGGGCAAAAATCCTAAATAAGCTGTCATTGCTAATAAAAACTGAATATGAAAGCATTCAAAATGCTTATTAGCGCCATCTAGCCACAATATAGACTCCTCGACAAAATCGAACAGTTGTTCATTCGGGGTTTCTTCTCGTAAAGTTTTGGTTAAAATCTCTGTGACAAAAATCGCTACCGACGATTTGGCAATCTCATAAGGAATTGTCTCGAAAGGATGATTACATTTGATTTCTGCAATACGATGGATATCCTTTCCTTTTTTATGATATATCACAAGGTCGAGTAAAGTGAGCGGTTGGAAAAGCGCTATTTTATTTTTAGCTCTTGCACTTCTCACGCCATTTTCAATATACGACTGTATGCCAAACTCCTTGGTGTAGATTTTGGCAATAATCGAGCTTTCTTTATACTTTACGTAGTTGATGACGATCCCTTGAGTTTTACTTAGCATGACATTATTCTTCTCTTCTCCACTTCAATTTTTCGACAGGTATTTTTTGTTCTATCTGCTCACGCAAAATATCCATCATGTCATCGACTGAAATATCTGGATCAAATTGAATTGGCTCCTTAAATGTAACAGAAAGCGTTGTGTTTCGTTTTTTAAACAAAAGCCCTTTCTTATCAAAAGCTCTTCTAAAACCGTTGATTACGACAGGCACTACAATGGGATTATGTGCTTTTATCAAGTGCGCTGTTCCTTTACGAAGAGGAGCATAAGGCGTGGTTGTTCCTTGCGGAAAACTTACTACCCAGCCGTATTTTAAACCTAATCCAACCTTATCATTCGCGGCAGTATCCAATTCTCGTTTTACGTCATGCCCTTTAGCTCTCCAAGAGCGATTTACCAAAATAGCGCCCGCTTGAGAAAAAATCTTTGGGAGTAATCCACCTTCCTTCATTGTCTCAGATGCTGCTACATAAAACAGTCGTGACCTCGGAGCCAATAGATAAATGGGAAAGTTTATCGAATTTTTGAATCCCCATTTGATACTAAAGAAAACATGATACAAGCAAATCACATCCATGAAATAGGTCTGGTGATTTGAGAGAAAAAGAACGCCTGTCTGTGGCAAATTTTCGAGATGCTCTGTTCCTCTGATTTTAGTTTTATTATAAACTCTCAATCTTCCATAAGTTATCCATCCTAAGGTAAACATGATGATTCTTTTCAGAAACATCGAATTACCAAAAGGGTCTCTCTCCACAATTCCAAAGACATCAAACATGGATAAAAAATTTCGGATATGTAATTTCATTGCTTGCAGTTTTAGTGTCTTAGACCATATTTATGACTAAGAAATAGTTTGGTTTTTGAGTCGTTCCAGACATTACTTAATTGGTCGAAGATATACATTTTTTTACAAATAATCTCAATCCCTATTTTGGCTCTCGCCATGCCTAACTTATGTTTATAAATAGCTTAGCATATTTCATTTTATGAGGGAATTACTAGAAGTATTACTATTCGAACGTTCAATCAATACTTTTAATACTTTGTTTTTCTTTCAAATAACAGCTATGACATGCGACTATTTATAGTCTACATTGACAGATTTTTTATTCCTTCTTATTCACTAGATATTGAATTTGCTTTAAAAGATAATAAAATAACCAAATGGATAATATAAGTTTTATTTAACCTTCATGTTTAATAACCGAACGTTCAGTCAAAACATAAAAACCTAATAATCAACACATTTCACTTTAGTTAACTTCACCATAACCATTCTATTCTTTTTCTTGTTTATTTTATTGAGGTTTCTTAAATCTTCATTTTATTCATAGAACTGTCTATTTTTATTATAAAAACCTAAACTAATGAACATACTAATCACTGGGGGAACTGGGCTTGTAGGCACACGACTTACTGAACTACTTATAGAACAAGGTCATTCGGTTTGGCACTTGAGCCGCAAGGCTCAACAGAGAGGAAACGTGAAAACTTTTGTTTGGGATATAGACAAAGGATTCATTGATGAGGAGGCTCTACTTGGGGCAGACTACATCATTCATCTTGCAGGTGCAGGGATTGCTGATGAGCGTTGGACGCCAGAACGTAAAAAAGAAATCATTGATTCTCGTACAAAATCCCTCGGTTTGATCTCCCAAAAACTCAAAACTCTTCCACACAAAATTCAAGGGTTCGTTTCGGCATCGGGTATTGGGTTTTATGGTACAGATACTGGAAGTACGATCATTACAGAAGAGTCTCCAGCGGGCAATGACTTCGTGGCTGAGTGTTGTATTTTATGGGAAAAAGCTTCCGAGCCCATATCTGAACTTGGGATTAGAACCACTAAACTTCGTATTGGAATAGTACTTACCGACAAAGGCGGTGCTCTTCCTAAAATGGCTACACCAACCAAGTTTGGCTTTGGCGCTCCACTCGGTACGGGCGAACCATTTCTTTCGTGGATACATATTGATGACCTTTGTAGACTCTTTATTCATGCACTATTTACCCCTTCTATTCAAGGTGTTTTTAATGCAGTTGCAAATAACCCTGTCAACAACCGAACGTTCAATCAAGTTTTAGCAAGAGTGCTAAATCGACCTTTATGGCTACCCAATGTACCTTCATTTGTCCTCAAAGCTGTTTTCGGAGAAATGGCTTCTATTGTACTTGGTGGCAATTATGTGTCGAACAAGAAACTCAAAAATGAAACATCATTTCATTTTCAATTCAATGATTTGGAAACAGCCCTACGTGATATTTTCAAAAAATAGCTGTAAAGAGAGTTTAAAAACTGTTATTTTGTGAGACTTTATTCAACAATAAACATTTTTTTGAACACTCTGAACATGAAAAATATCTTGGTGTATTGCGGAGCTTCTGTCGGCTTCGATGAGATTTATAAAAATACAGCTATCGCTGCAGGCAAGCTTTTGGTAGAAAAAAACAAAACACTTGTCTATGGTGCAGGGAGTGTTGGTATCATGGGTATAATAGCCGATGCAGTACTCGAAAATGGGGGAGAGGTGATTGGTGTAATTCCCTCTTTTATGGAAAAGTTTGAGGTACAACACAAAGGGCTTACTCAAATTCACGTAGTGGATACTATGCACCAACGTAAGCAACTCATGGCTGAAATTTCAGATGCAGTTGTTGCTTTGCCTGGCGGCTGGGGAACCCTCGACGAGCTTTTCGAAATTCTTACTTGGAAACAATTAGGATTACACCAAATGCCTGTAGGCTTACTCAATGTCAATGGCTTTTATGACCCATTGATCGAAATGATTCATAAAATGGTCAAAGAGGGGTTCCTAAAACAGACCAATTTGGATATGTTGATGATTGACGACAATCTTGAAAGCCTCCTCAATCGTATGGAACAAGCTGAGTATCCAGACTTTCCTGTTGGGAAATGGGTGAATAAAGCCTAACAATACAATTACAGCTTTGTTCGTTTGCCTATGATATAAACCCTTAATATTGGCTATTTTCATGAAAATCTATACTCCGTTTGCTATCGTTTTGTTGTGCATGCCATCTGCATTCTTGATGGCACAAAACAAACCTGAAAACCTTGGAACTGCTATTAATACTGAGTACTCTGAACTTGGTCCAGTTATGTCTCCAGATGGTAAAACGCTCTATTTTGGACGAAAAAATCACCCTCAAAACAAATACGGAGTCAATGGTTCTGAACAGATAGCAGGCTCTCAAGATATTTGGTTTTCAGAAAATACAATGGGAGCTTGGACACCCGCCAGACGTATGTCCGAAAACCTCAATAGAGATCAATACAACAGTATTTTGAGCATATCTCCCGATGGACAAACTATTCTCATGAAAGGTGCTTATCTCAATGGGCAATACGAAACCCGAGGTTTTTCTATCGCTAAAAAGCTAGAGGGGGGCTGGGGACTTCCTCGCAAATTAGATATTCCTAAATACGAAAAACTAAGTCGAGGTAAAAACGAACATGGCTTTTTGTCTGCCGATGGAAAGGTTTTATTAATGGCCTTTTCAGAAAAGAAAAACTCTGATGAAGACGATATCTACGCTTCTTTTTTGGAAGATGATGGTACTTGGTCAGAACCTATGAACTTAGGCGATGATATCAATACCAACTTCACAGAAACGACACCTTTTTTGGCAGCCGATGGTAAAACTTTGTATTTCTCCAGTAACAGAGAAGGAGGGAAAGGTAGCAACGACATTTATGTTTGTAAACGTAAAGACGATACTTGGATCAACTGGACGGAGCCTCAAAATATCGGCGAACCTATCAATACCGATGAATATGATGCCTATTACACGATCCCAGCCTCTGGTGATTATGCTTATTTTATTTCTGGTAAAAGCTCTCTTGGCAAAAAAGATATTTTCCGCTTGAAGCTTGATGCTGGTACAACGTCTCCTATTCAGGCAGGTAACGAACCAGTGGTGGCAACAAACAAACCCAATACTAAAAATACCAAAAATCAGCCCACACCCGATGCTACGAAATCAGAACCCGTTGTATTAGTTGCGGGTAAAGTGATTGATAATAAAACAGGCAAAGTACCTAAAAATGCCAAGGTCATTTACGAAGATTTGACTACTGGAAAAGAATTAGGTCAAGCCAGTCCAGACCCAATAACAGGTATCTACAAAATTGTATTGCCTTATGGCAAAAATTACGGTATTACGACCAAAATAGATGGTTTTGTAGGAACTTCTCAGAATATTGACTTGAGTAAAATTTCAGGAAAATACCTTGAAATAGATGGAAAAGATATTACCATTGCCCCAATCGAGGCTGGCACAAAGATAACGATGAACAATATTTTTTTTGAATTTGGTAAAGCAGCCTTACAACCTGAATCCACTCCTGAGTTGAAGCGTATTGCTGAGTTTATCAAAAAGAATAAAATCAATGTCGAAATCAGTGGGCACACCGACAACGTGGGTAGCGACGAAGTCAATAACCGACTTTCACAAGAACGTGCAGATGTAGTTCGTAATCAACTTATCACATTTGGTGTAACCCCTGAGCGAATTGTAGCTAAGGGATATGGCAAAAATCGCCCTAAGGTAGCCAACGATACGCCCGAAAATCAGGCAACCAATAGACGTGTAGAGTTTGAGATTTTGAAGAATTAAAACTATTTACTCTTTTTTACAGTTATTTTTGTGAAATGATTGCCACAAAGGCTCAAATATTAGGTATTTGAGCCTTTGTGGCTAATTGTGTTTTTCAGAACTGAAAAAACACTACCTTACAGCAAATACATACCCTAGCTTTTTTCAACCATGCTTGTTAAAGATTTCCTGAAGCTCTACCGTGAAGATGGCGTTGTGCAGACTATTTCGGAGCAAACTAAAAACCGAGAAAAGTACCCTCATATTCAATTAAAAGGGCTTTCTGGTAGTCTTGATGCCGTTATTGCTTCGGCAATACACCAACTGAACCCTAAACAAGACCATTTATTTATTCTTGAAGACCGTGAAGAAGCGGCGTATTTTCTCAACGACCTCCAAAGTCTGTTGGGAGAAGAAGTTCCTATGCTTTTTCCAATGTCCTACAAAAAGGCCTATCAATACCAAGATATTGACAATGCCAACGTGTTGATGAGAGCAGAAGTATTGAGTAAAATCAACAATAATACCAATACAGGGCAAATCATTGTTTCGTATCCTGAAGCACTTTTCGAGAAAGTTATCAACAAGCGTTCCTTGATGAAAAATACGCTTACAGTGTCTTTGAACGAACAGTTGGATACAAACTTTTTGGCAGAAATTTTACTAAGCTATGACTTCGAAAAAACTGATTTTGTGTACGAAGCAGGGCAGTTTTCTATTCGTGGAGGTATTGTAGATGTTTTTAGTTTTTCAAACGAACTCCCTTATCGTATTGACTTATTTGGCAACGAAGTTGAAAGCATTCGTACGTTCGACCCAGATTCACAACTTTCGATTGAATCCGTTTCTAAAATCAATATTATTCCTGATGTTCAAACCAAACTCATTCAGGAAACTCGCGAACCATTTTTTCAGTTTTTATCGCCCGATACACGCCTTTGGTTTAAGGATGTTGAACATGCCTTAGAAATTGTGGAAAAATGCTTTGAAAAAGTGGAGCAAAGTCTTCAAGAAATCTTAGCAAAAAGTGGAGGAATTCAAGTTGTATCCGACCCTAATCAACTGTTTGAAAGTCGCCGTAGTTTTTTACAGTTAGTCAAAGGATTTGGCTCTATTGAATTTGGAAGAAGGTTTTATTTTAAAGAAAAAACCGAAAAACTGACCTATCAAGCCAAATCTCAACCTTCGTTCAACAAAGACTTCAAACGACTAGCTGATAATCTTCGTGAATATCAGAGTTTTTATTTTACCAATATCATCACATCCGAATCGCAACGTCAATTAGAGCGCCTGACCACGATTTTTGAAGAAATCGACTCCAATGTGCGTTTTCAACCTATAACCATTGGACTTCGAGAAGGATTTATTGATGAACAAAACAAAATTGTTTGTTACACCGACCATCAGATATTTGATAGGTTTCATCGTTTCAAAGAAAAAAGCAAGTATTCAAAATCCAAAGCCCTTACGCTCAAAGAGCTTCGTACCTTACAAGTGGGCGATTATGTAACCCATGTCGATTACGGAATAGGGCGTTTTGCTGGTCTTGACAAAGTAACAGTGGGTGAGTCTGAACAAGAAGCCATTCGTTTGATTTTTAGAGACAATGACGTATTGATGGTATCTATCCACTCTTTGCACAAAATTTCAAAATTTTCGGGTAAAGAAGGTGGACCTCCAACGATGTCAAAATTAGGTTCGCCTGAATGGGAAAATAAGAAATCCCGTATCAAAAAACAGGTTCAGGATATTGCCAAGGAGCTTATTGCCCTTTACGCCCAACGTCGTTTGGCTCAAGGATATGCTTTTTCGAGAGATAGCTTCCTTCAAGCCGAATTGGAATCTTCGTTTATCTATGAAGATACCCCAGATCAAGCAAAAGCTACGGCCGATGTAAAAGCTGATATGGAAAAACCAAACCCTATGGATAGGCTAGTTTGTGGTGATGTGGGTTTTGGAAAAACCGAAGTGGCTATTCGCGCGGCATTCAAAGCTGTTGCAGACTCCAAACAAGTGGCTATTTTGGTACCAACTACTGTTTTGGCCATGCAACATTTCCGTACCTTCCGCGACCGTCTAGAGAATTTCCCTTGTCGTGTTGAATATATCAACCGTTTTAAGTCAACACAACAAATCAAAGAAACCCTAAAACGTGTAGCCAATGGCGAAACTGATATTTTGATTGGTACTCACCGAATTGTGAATAAAGATGTTTCTTTCAAAAATTTAGGCTTAATGATTATTGATGAGGAGCAAAAATTTGGGGTAAAAGTCAAAGACCGCCTCAAAGAAATGCGTGTCAATATCGACGTCCTAACACTTACTGCAACGCCTATTCCACGTACGCTACACTTCTCGTTGATGGGCGCAAGGGATTTATCGGTAATTGCAACTCCTCCACCAAATCGTCAACCCGTAACTACTGAATTACACGTACTAAGTGATCAGTTGATTCGTGATGCTGTGAGTTATGAGTTAAAACGTGGTGGACAAGTATATTTTGTTCATAATCGTGTTGCGGAACTTGAAAGTATTGGAAACTCAATTCTCAGAATGGTTCCTGATGCCAAAATTGGTATCGCACACGGACAAATGGATGGTGACAAACTCGAAAAAGTAATGATGAACTTTATCGAAGGGCATTATGATGTGTTAGTTTCTACGAATATTATCGAGTCAGGTATTGATATTCCAAATGCCAACACGATTATCATCAATCACGCCAACCATTTTGGGCTTTCTGATTTGCACCAAATGCGAGGTAGGGTAGGGCGTTCGAACAAAAAAGCATTTTGTTATTTGCTAACACCAGCACTTTCTCTCTTAACTACAGATGCTCGTAAGCGCTTAAGTTCTTTAGAAGAATTCTCTGATTTGGGTGATGGATTCAAAGTAGCTATGCGAGATTTGGATATTCGTGGCGCAGGTAATTTACTCGGTGCTGAACAAAGTGGCTTTATCAATGATTTGGGATACGAAATGTATCATAAAATTCTCGATGAAGCGGTTCAAGAACTGAAAGAAAATGAATTTAGAGCCTTATTTGAAAATGATTTAGCTGAATCTGCCAACAAATTAAAAGTAGATTGTCAAATTGAGACCGATATGCACGTGCTCATTCCAGAAAATTACGTAACCTCTATTTCTGAAAGATTATCGCTTTATACCCAACTAGATGATATGAAATCGGAAGAAGATTTAGTGAATTTTCAAAGGGCTATCAATGATCGTTTTGGACCAATTCCTCCAGAAGTGAAAGATATGATAGAAATCGTACGAGTTAGATGGAAAGCAGAAGTTTTAGGAATTGAAAAAATTATGCTAAAAAATAATAACCTGCGCTGTTTCTTCGTTTCCTCACAGAACGAAAGGTATTATAAATCAAGTGTTTTTGGCAAGATTCTTGATTATGTGAAAGTCAACCCGAAAAAATGTTCGCTCAAAGAAGCGAAAGGGCGATTAATCCTTAGCTTTGATAAAGTCACTTCTATTGACGAACTTCAAACAATTCTGACCGACATATACTCTCGAGGATAGCTTTTAGGAGGTATTTTCCTAAACATCGTTCAAAAGCGCAAACAAATTGGGTCGCTTCAGCGCTTTTTATACCAAAAACACTAATTTTGTGTTTAATCAATAACTCGATTTTAGTATTAAATATTTATACAACGACAATCCAAGTATTTAAGAAATGAAGTTGTCTATCAAATCAGTAGCTGTTTTATTCATGGGTTTAGCCCTTGTGAGCAGTTGCAAAAGCAAAAAGCCGAATAGTGTTAAGTTAGGTAAAAACAGTACTGCTACTGGTATTACCTACAACAAAAAAGGAGGATTCCAAGTTGATAAAAAATTCAAAGGTCAGCCTACTGGTCCTAACCTCGTGTTTATCGAAGGTGGACGCTTTACGATGGGAGCTCTTGAAGAAGATGTTATCAACACACGTGACAACTTGGAAAGAACCGTTTCTGTTCAATCATTCTACATGGATGAAACAGAAATTGCCAACGTTCACTACCTCGAATATCTCAACGCTATTCAAAAAGACTCTTCACAAGAGTTTTATGAGTCTGCTCTTCCAGATACATTGGTTTGGAAAGACGAGTTAGCGTTCAACGACTCTTATGTTGAGCAATATCTTCGTTACCCAGGTTTCCGTATGTATCCTTTGGTGGGTGTTTCTTGGACTCAAGCAACAGACTACTGTACTTGGCGTACTGCGGCGGTTAATAATGACTTAGCCATGAAAAACCAAAAAGGTAAGAAGTCAACCACAAAGAGAAAAGGAAAAGCTGCTGGAGCTGAAGTGAAAGCTGCACCTGCATTCTCTGCTGGTCAACGCCTTCCAATCGAATCAGGAATTGTATTGCCTGCTTACCGTCTTCCAACAGAAGCGGAGTGGGAATACGCTGCTAAAGCCATGATTGGAACTCAATATGAAGATGAAAACCAAGTAAATCAACGTATTTATCCTTGGGATGGCCCTTCAATGCGTTTATCAAGAGGTAAACACAAAGGTGATATGTTGGCAAACTTCAAACGTGGTCGTGGTGACTATGCTGGTATTGCTGGTAAGAGTAACGATAAAGCGATTATTACAACTGAAGTTTATGAATATCCTGCAAATGACTTTGGTTTGTACCAAATGGCAGGTAACGTAAACGAATGGGTGTATGACTTATATCGTCCACTTTCTTACGAAGATATGAACGACTTGAACCCTATTCGTAGAAATGATTTCATGGATAATGCGAAAAACTACGATAGAAAAAATAACAACTCGTTAATCGATAACCGTTCTCGTGTGTACAAAGGTGGTTCTTGGGCTGACGTAGCTTACTGGTTAGCACCAGGTACTCGTAGATACCTAGACCAAGACTCTTCGACATCGACTATCGGATTTAGATGTGCCATGATTCGCGCTGGTACCAACAAATAAGATTTTCTATTTTTGAAAAGGGCTTAAAATTTCGATTTTAAGCCCTTTTTTTATTGTTCAGCACATGCAAGTACCATAATGGAGATTTCTTTCGGATTTACCGCCTTTATGGCCTCAAAACAAGATTCTATTGTTGCCCCAGTAGTCAGTGTATCGTCAACAATCACAATTCTTTTATTTTCAAGCATTTCTGGTACTATTACTTCAAATAACCTCTCAACATTTTCGAATCGTTCCATACGTTTTTTTCTTACTTGTGATTCTGTGGCTCGTACGCGTTGAACAGCATTTTCCAAAACAATACCACCCAAACTTTCTGCCAAACCATCCGCAATGCAAGTCGCTTGATTGTAACCACGCTCCAATTGTCGTTTTTGATGTAGTGGAATTGGAATATATACATCAAAAGTATTTTCTAAACCTGTTTCTTTAAGTTCAGCTCCAAACCATCTTCCAAGCATTTGCCCTAACTCTTGATTTCCTCCATATTTTATGGCATGCATGATATGTTGAACGTTACTTGCTTTTTTGAATTTAAGGTACGCAAATTGATATTGAGGCATGATTCTACCTGCAAAACGATTTTCCAAAACATGATAAAGTCCTTTATGTGAGTCTGTTTTGGGTAAATCAAACAAGCAGTCGGTACAAAGATGTTTTTCTTGGGATACTAGTGGCTCGTTACAAGCAACACATACGTCTGGGAAGAGCAATTGTAGAAATGCTTTGAACATGTTAGGTGTCATCGGTGTTGAGTATTAGGTGTAATAGACTTTGCGCTTTTTATTAGTAAATTAGCGTTCTTTTAAATGAATTAACGATTTTTTTCAGAAACAAACAATAGCATTATGAGCTTAGTCACAGAATTTAACGACTACAGAGCTAAAATGAACGAAAAAATTTTAGCTGGTGATAATAAAGTAATCAAACGTATTTTCAATTTAGATACCAATACTTACGCTGAGGGCGCTTTATCAGAAAAAACCAAAGAGATGATGGGCTTGGCTTGCTCTATGGTTTTGCGTTGCGATGATTGTGTCAAATATCATTTGGGCAAATGCTTCGAATTGGGTGTAACTGATGCCGAAGTACAAGAAATTTTCTCAGTGGCTACCCTAATTGGCGGTACAATCGTTGTACCTCACTTACGCCGTGCTGTTGAGTATTGGGAAGCTTTACAACAAGAACAATAACAAGAAATACGGTTTTGACTTCAATAAAGCCGTATTTTCTCAAAATCATGGATATAGAATTAGAAAATCTGTCTCAGGAATGGGATATTCTTTTAGATAAACTCGAAAGAATGATGGAAAAACGTCCTTCTGATCTTAATTCAGTGCTTTTTTTAATCGGAGTACAAGAGCTAGGAAAAGGACATCGTTTTTTTACCAAAGAAGAAAAACAAGACTTGATGCATATTGCTATTTGCAAGGTGCTTAGTTTTTCTGGGATATACGAACTAGAAGGTACCGACCAAGATGGCTGGCCACATTGGAAACTGGTTCAACCTTTGCCTTTTGTGAATCTATTGGAACAAGAAAAGCTTTTAAAAGCTCATGTAATTGAGTATTTCGAAAAAGAAGTTTTTAATAGTTAAATCAGCGTAAACTTAAAATGGCACAAAACGATAAGATTTTACCGTTTTGTGCCATTTTAAGTTTTTATTGAATACCTATTCTTTGCCGACAAACTTACTATATGCTTGCAGATTAATCTGAGGAATAGAGGCATTGTAGGTTTGATTTATCGCTTTTATTACCTCATTGGCGATGACTGCCTGACCAATAGCTGTAGGATAAATACCATCTGCTGAAAAGAAGTTTCCTCGTGTTCCACCGTCGATTTTAAAACCATCCGCTGAAACATATTGGTTGATGTGGATTTGATGATAAATTTTCTCCAAATCTACTAATGCCAATCCTTTTTCTTTTGCCAATGTCTTAATTCTATCATTGTATAGTTTTATAAACTGGGTATTGTTGTTCAATATTTGTGTATTCAAGAAGGTAGAAGTAGGCAAAATAGTAAACACATCATCTACCTTTTTAAGATTTCTAAACAAATTATCTACCGTTTGACTTGGGATAAACAACATATCTGTTGAATTACCATTGATAGAAATACTTTTTGCTTTAGTTTTTAAATCTTCCAAGGTGTACCAATTAAAATATGCTAAATCGGTGATAATTGGCCATGTAAAGACTACCCCTTTCTCTGCGTTTGCCTTTTCATACAACAGTTCAATTGTTTTTTCTAATATTTTAGGACCATTCGTGTACCTTTCATACCCATAAGAACTGAGAGCATTTCCATTATTTTTGATGAGCGAAATCAACATATCACTATCATCTTCCAAAAGAAAAAAGTTAATGGGTTGCTTTAATATTTGTTCTCTTAATGATACTGATTTATCGTCAATCCCATCGGGTAAGATGCGACTAGCAAAAACACCACCAATACTCCATCTGTTTCCTAGTAAATCAAGTGTTTCGGTATTGACCACTCTGCCTGCGATGGTAAGTCCACCATTCTCGGGTAAACCGTAGTTTTGAGCCAAATTTCCTTGATATTTTGTAAATGCTGGAGGCCTACCAGCTTTTACCGTTGCTATATTATTTTTTACTTCCTTCCAAGTAGGATAGGAGGAACCATCATTGATAAGCTCTAAATACCCTGTTCCATTTACTTCCGTACCAGAAAATAAAGGGCTTTGAAAATTACTCATTCCCATTTGCCATGCTACGAGATTTGGAAACGCTGTCATTTGTCCAACTCGATACAATCCACCATTGCGGACGCCAGCCGTCAATCCGCCACCCATCGCCATCATATTTAGCTTTTCTCCATTATTGATAATAGAGCCCAGGTTAGGAGTATTATTTCCTTGAAAAAAGGCAGAAATATCTACATTAGAAGTAACAGAACTTTCGCCTTTGATAAAATAGGATTGATCTGTAAAAGGATACAATGGAGGTAATAAAGTCTCATTACCTGTCGTACTAGGAGGATAGACTACAGGAGGTGTCGTTGGCTGAACCTCGACTTGCGGCAGTAATACTTCGGATGAACAACTTACTAATAGAACTGTAGTACATAATTGTAGGAACTTAACTATCTATTTCATAATCATTAGTTTAAGATGTAAATACTTATTTTGTGACTACCTCAATAGTCACTCTTTATTGCATTCAATTTGAAAGACAGGAAAGATTGGTCATGTAATTGGGAAGAAAAGCACTTTCTACATTGGGTAATTATCTAGGATGTAGCCAAGAGTCGTTAGAAAAGCATCTCACATACAAATGTATACAAAATAGCAATCCTCAGTTTATTTATTTCATCCTTCTAATGTAATTAAATTTCAGTCTTCTTTTTCCTCCCAAAAACTATCATCTTTCCTGTATAGAATATTGAGGCTTTGCCATGATTTAAGGTTATCTTTGAGATAAAATGTTTGTTAAAACAGCATATTCAACAACAATATCCTTTTTGTTTTATGAAAATCATTACCTACAATGTCAACGGTATTCGTTCGGCTATTTCCAAAGGCTTTATTGAGTGGCTTCAGGCTGCCAATCCAGATATGATTTGCTTGCAAGAATTAAAAGCAGAAGAGCATCAAATAGAAAAGCAACTTTTAACAGATTTGGGGTATCATTTGTATTGGTATTCTGCACAAAAAAAAGGCTATTCGGGTGTAGCAATCTTCACTAAAGTCTTACCAAAGCATGTAGAATATGGTTGTGGAATAGAAGCCTACGACAACGAGGGACGTGTACTTCGTACTGATTTTGAGGATTTTTCGTTAATGTCAGTATATATGCCATCAGGTTCGAGTGGCGACGAGCGTCAAGGATTCAAGTTTCAATGGATGAATGATTTCCAAGGGTATATCAATGATTTGAAGGTACAAATTCCTAATCTTATTGTTTCGGGAGATTATAATATTTGTCATCAACCTATAGATATCCACAATCCTAAATCCAATGCCAATAGTTCAGGTTTTTTACCTGAGGAGCGTGAGTGGATGGGACAATTTTTGGAAAGTGGGTTTATTGATACATTCCGTCATTTCAATCCTGAGCCTCATCATTACACTTGGTGGAGCTTTAGGGCAGGAGCGAGGGCCAAGAACTTGGGCTGGCGTATCGATTATAATTGCGCTACTTTACCCTTAAAAGACCGACTAACACGTGCCTATATATTACCCGAAGCCAAACATTCAGACCACTGTCCGTCTGTTGTGGAATTAGATTAATAATTCTCCACAGGAAGTTATCCACATTGTATAAATTTGTGGATAACTTCCTGTGAAATTCGCGACTATTTCCATTTCAGCATGATTATTGGACTCGTAATGGTCATATAATCCGCAAAATGATTTTATTACTATGACAAATTCTCCTATTGCCGCACTTTCGTCACGCATTGAAGAATATAAACGAAAGTTTTATCTAAACCGATTAGTCAAAGGATCTATCTTCTCTTTGGCTGTTATTTTGTCTGCCTATCTGGTATTCAACACATTAGAATATTTTGGACACTTTGGCTCATTTTTCCGTGGAATACTTTTCTTCGGATTTATTCTAGCTTTTGGATTATCCACATTCTTTTGGGTTATGAAGCCTTTATTGTTTCTCTATGGAAACAGAAAACCTCTAAGTGACGAAATAGCCGCTGACCAAATTGGCAAATTCTTTCCAGAAGTTTCAGATAAATTGCTCAATACACTCCAACTTTCAAAAGCGTTGAGCCATGAGCAAAATGAATTGTTAATGGCATCCATTGCTCAGAAATCACAGCAATTGGCTATTATTCGCTTTGCCGATGCCATCAAAATTGACCACAACAAAAGATACCTCAAATATATGGCAGTACCAGCTGTGGTAATTTTTGGGTTATTATTGATTTATCCTGCCTTCTTTTCAAAAAGTACTGAACGTATTGTCAACTTCAAAAACGAATATCAAGAAGAAGCTCCTTTTAGCTTTGAATTAGGAAACAAAAATCTAAAAGCTTTTAAAAACGAAGACTTTACGGTTAATCTTGCTCTTCGTGGCAATACGATTCCTGATGCGGTTTATGTATTAGTCAATGATAGAAAAATGAAAATGGAGGCTATAGATAGTCGTCACTACTCATTTACGTTTTCTAAGTTGCAAGACAATACAGATTTTACGTTCGAAGCGGCTGGCTTTAAATCAGGTAACTATGAGATAGAAGTTGTTAATAAACCAACCCTTGGCTTCTTCGATGTAACACTCCATTATCCTGCTTATTTGAACAAACCTGATGAGCAACTACAAAATATGGGTAATATCACAGTACCTGAAGGTACGCTTATCGACTGGAACTTTACTGTGACTGATACAGACTCTATCGTATTTTCTTTTGACGGAGATAAAAAGCGATATTTTGCGGAGAAGAAAATGCTCGGTGGGGGATATGACTTCAGATTGAAAGCAACTCGTTCGAGCGCTTATCAGGTATCGCTCAAAAACCAATATTCTAGTTCAAACCAAGGAATTGATTTTAACCTGAATGTTATTCCTGACAAATATCCACAAATCAGTCTTGAACAATACAAAGATTCCACGCTTTACAACTACATGGTTTTAGGTGGAAGTATAGCTGATGATTATGGATTAAGCCGTTTAGCTGTATTTTATAAAATTTTGCGCGATGGGAAGCCTAATAATGGCAATTATCGCAATTTCAATATTCCTGTAAACAAAATGCAATCAATCCAAGGATTTTATCAACAATGGGCTATGGATAGCCTTAAATTGAATCCTTCGGACAAAGTTGAATATTATGTTCAAGTTTGGGATAATGATGCCGTAAATGGGCCAAAATCAACGCGTTCGCAATTATTGAACTATATCATTCCAAGCAAAAATGACATTAATAAAGAAATTGATAACTCTATCGATAAAACTGAGGCTCAATTAGATAAAACGCTCGAAAAAGCTCAAAAGCTTCGCAAAGAATTAGCAGCGCTAGAAAATCGCTTGAAAAATAAGAAAGACCTAGATTTTCAAGATAAAAAACTCATTGAAGAGATTGCTAAGAAAAAAGAAGATTTGATGAATGAAATCAAAAAGCTTCAAGAGCAAAATCAAAATCTTACGGATAAACAACAAAGATTCAATGAGCAAAAACCTGAAATGCAACAAAAAATGGAAGCATTACAGAAAATGATGAATCAATTGATGGATCCTGAGACGCAAAAGCTTTACGAAGAATTGAAAAAAATGTTAGAGAAAAATCCAGAAGATAATCATATCAATGATCAGATGGATAAACTTCGAAACAAAGAGCGTAATACTGAAAAGGAGCTAGAGCGTATGCAAAACCTTTTCAAGAAACTTCAAGTAGAGCAGAAACTCGACAAAGCTATCAAGGAACTTGAAAAGCAAGCTGAGAAACAGGAAAATCTAGCGGAGAAAAACGAGGAGCTTAGCAAAAAGCCTCAAAGTCAAGATAAGTCGCAGCAAACAGAAGATTTGAAAAAAGAGCAAGAAAAGCTTAGTAAAGAGTTTGACGATGTAAAAAAAGACTTGAAAGATGCTGATAAGCTTAACAATGAAGTTAAAAATTCAGATCCGCTTGAATTAGATAAACAGCAGCAAGAGGATATTTCGGATGACCAGAAAGATGCTCAGCAGAAAATGGATAAGGGCGATAATAAGTCTGCCGCTGGTAAACAAAAGAAAGCAGCGAAGAACATGAAGAATATGGCTCAAAAGCTTGCACAGATGAAACAACAAGCTGAAATGAAAGAGAATGAGGAAAACATAGAAACATTACGTGAAATCTTAGAAAACCTCGTAAAACTCTCTTTTGACCAAGAACAGCTCATGAAAGACTTTAGAGGCATTATGCCTTCTGACCCTCGATTTGTGAAATTATCGCAAGAACAAATCAAGCTTCAGGATGACGCTAAAGTTATCGAAGACAGCTTATACACCCTTTCTAAACGAGTATTACAAATTGAAACATTTGTAACAAGAGAAATGGGCAATATGAAAACTTATATGGGCGATGCCGTTAAACTCATTAAGGATCGTAAAATGGCAATGACTGCCTCGAAGCAACAGTTTGCCATGACATCGATGAACAACTTAGCTCTTTTGTTATCTGATGTTCAAAAACAAATGCAACAAAACCAGCAAATGATGATGGCTGGTTCTGGAAGTGGGAAAGGTAAAAACAAAGGAAATCAAAAAGGAATGGGGCAGAGTCAGAAAGATTTGAATCAGAAAATGCAACAAACCCTGCAAAAAGGTTCTCAAAGCAAAGGTGGTATGTCTGAGGATTTAGCTAAACTAGCCCGCGAGCAAGCTCAAATCAGAAAGATGTTGCAGGATATGATGGATAATCAAAAAGGCACTGAAATTGGTAAGAAACTAGGCGATGAAGTAAAAGACCTTTTGAAGAAAATGGAAGAAACTGAAACTGATCTAGTCAATAAACGTCTAAATCCTGATTTAATAAAACGTCAACAAGAACTTCTAACTCGTTTGCTCGAATCTGAAAAAGCTTTGAAAGAACAAGAGGAAGACCAAAAACGTAAAGCAGAAACAGCTAAAAACTACGAAAGAAAGGTTCCTCCACAATTTCAACAATATGTAAAGGATAAGCAAAAACAAACGGAATTGCTCAAAACAGTTCCTCCAAACCTGAATCCTTATTACAAGCAACAAGTAGATTACTACTTCAAAAAGATTCAATAAAAAAAGGCCAGCGAATGCTGGCCTTTTTTTATTCTACAAACTTTATTTCAACTCTTCGATTCACGGCTCGCTCACTTTCACTTCCTACCTTCACCAATGGCTTGGTACCTCCATATCCTTTTGTGTTGATTCTTGTAGGACTTACGCCGTATTTTATCAAATAATCTCTACAAGTATTTACACGCTCAATGGATAGTTTGAAATTATCATCCGCATCTCCAGATATGTCAGTGTGTCCTTCTAATAAGATTTTTAGCTGTTTATTTTTCAAAAGAATCATCACCAATTCATCCAATTCTTGATATGAGGTAGTTTGTAACTCTGAGAGTCCTAACTTAAATAAGATTTTTTCTAGTCTTATACTTTCCTTTTTAGTGGCAGCTTCAAGTATTTCTTTCTCTCTTTTTTCATTAATGATAATCCTAGGCTTTTTATTTTCCTTGGCGTCACAGCCTGCAATATCTGTTACAATCCCAAATCTGAGCGTATCTACCTTTACTACTTTGGGTCTATACTCACCATCCTTGAATACCGTAATTCCATCTCTCATGACAAACATTGAGGTATTTTGCTGCTTATCATTGGTAAACTCATACCAGTCATTTACAGTAATTGTATTGAAAAAGCCTTCCATCGTTTTAGTTTCATACAAATACGGGCTTTCATTCGCCACTACCTTGTAGCTAATGTTTTTCTTATTCTCTTTGATAAGGATTTCAGATTTTTCATTCACATAAAAATTACATCCTTCTGTACAGGTTATCTTATTCCCTCCATATATTTTCTCTTTTGAACTCCAAATCACTTCCACATCATTCAATCTTAAATCTATTCTGACCAAATATTTCATGGTAGTCGTGGCAAAATAGATGCGTCCAAGCCCGTCTGTTCCTCCCGAAATCCATCCTCCATCATTGTGTGAGGGTAATTTCCATTTTGTGTATTTACCCGTTTTAGAGGAAGGACTAAATTCATACACTGGTAAGGACACATTTTTGTCGGCTTCTACTGCCAGAATTTTATTGTTAAATGTTTTAGCGATAGCATTACAACGAAAGGGTAGGAGGGCTGTCATTTCTACTCGATCTTGATTTTGGTCTTGCGTACCCAAAGACAAAATCACGCCAGGAAGCGTAACTGCATAAATAATCTTATCACAGTTATTAGGTAATGGTGTGCCTATTACTTGCTCATCTCTCCTGAGATTATCTTTCTGTGCTTCAGAAACACATACCTGAGTAAATAGCAATAAAATGACTAGCGATAGATGGCGTTTCATAAAATTTAAAACTACTTTTTCTAAAAAACTAAGATACATAGTATCGTTCTAATTGTTTGATTTTCACTACGTCGAATTTATGTAGTATCTTTGTAGGCTTTTGCATCAAAGCTCATACCAAACCGCTTTTACAAACAGCAAATCTTTTGCCTCTCAATTATTAAGATATCCAAGGTAAATATTTATCGATATGATTACATTCTTTAATGAGGACATCTCATTCAATTTGAAATATAAAGTAAAGACCAAATCGTGGTTGAAAAAAGTAGCTGAATTAGAGGGATTTAGGATGGGTAATCTCAACTATATCTTTTGCTCAGACAACTATCTTCACCAAATAAATGTTGAGTACTTAGACCACGACACCTTAACTGACATTATCACCTTCGATAATTCAGAAGAAGAGGAAACCATCGAAGGGGACATCTTTGTAAGTGTGGAACGAGTTGAAGACAACGCCAAAGATTTGAACGTGCGGTTCGACGATGAGATACTTAGAGTACTGGCGCATGGGCTTCTTCACCTTTGTGGATATGATGACCATACTGATGAAGAAGAGGCAGAAATGAGAGTAATTGAATCAAAGTATATTCAACTATTCCGAACAGACTTTGCCAAATAAGTAGTTTTGAAAAAAGTCTCCACGTGGAACATTTACAAAAAATCACTATTCGAATTTTCACGTTCCACACAATTATAAGATTCCACGTTTTGATTTTATTTTAACAAATCATGTTCAAATAAAATACTGATAGGAAAATTTATACCAATCAAAAAGAAAACCAATTAGTAAACAACATAAATAAGATGCACAGTAACTATGACATAATAGTAGTTGGAGCTGGACACGCAGGATGCGAAGCTGCACACGCTGCCGCAACTATGGGTTCTAAAGTGCTACTAATTACCATGAATATGAATACGATTGCTCAAATGTCATGTAACCCTGCAATGGGTGGCGTGGCAAAAGGACAAATCGTAAGAGAGGTAGATGCACTTGGTGGTATGTCAGGAATTATTTCTGATAAAACCATGATTCAGTTTAGAATGCTGAATCGCTCAAAAGGTCCTGCTATGTGGTCGCCACGTTGCCAGTCAGACCGTATGCGATTCGCTGAAGAATGGAGATTAGCTCTTGAAAGAAACCTAAATATAGATTTTTGGCAAGAGATGGTTTCAGGATTAATAGTGGAAAATAACCAAGTAGTTGGTGTAAAGACTCAACTTGGGATAGAATTCCGAGCAAAATCTGTCGTACTAACTAATGGAACATTCTTGAATGGATTAATTCATATTGGTGAAAAAAACTTTGGAGGTGGTAGAACAGCTGAAGGAAAAGCAACAGGAATCACCGAGCAATTGGTGGAACTTGGCTTTGAAGCTGGTAGAATGAAAACAGGAACTCCTCCAAGAGTAGATGCACGTAGTTTGGATTTTTCTAAAATGGAAGAACAAAAAGGAGACGAAAATCCTGCTAAATTTTCCTATTTAGACACAGAACCATTAAAAGAGCAAAGAAGCTGTTGGATTACCTATACGAATCAAGAAGTTCATGATGTCTTAAAAACAGGTTTTGAAAAATCTCCTATGTTTGCCGGACGTATCAAAGGACTTGGTCCAAGATATTGTCCATCAGTAGAAGATAAGATTAACCGCTTTGCAGAAAAAGAACGTCATCAAATTTTTGTGGAACCAGAAGGTTGGAATACAGTGGAGGTTTATGTGAATGGTTTCTCAACTTCATTGCCAGAAGACGTACAATATGCAGCCTTGAAAAAAATTCCAGGTTTTGAGAATGTAAGAATGTTCCGTCCAGGCTATGCGATTGAGTATGATTATTTCCCACCAACACAGCTAAAACAAACTTTAGAGACAAAATTGATTAGTAATTTATTCTTTGCTGGTCAAATCAATGGAACTACTGGTTATGAAGAAGCGGCGTGTCAAGGCTTGATGGCAGGTATCAATGCTCACCAAAGAGCACATGATAAAGAGGATTTTGTATTATCACGCTCAGAAGCATACATTGGTGTACTTATCGATGACCTTATCAACAAAGGTACCGAAGAGCCGTACCGCATGTTTACGTCAAGAGCAGAATACAGAACTTTACTTCGTCAAGATAATGCAGATATTCGATTAACAGAAAGAGGATATAATATTGGATTAGCTTCAGATGAACGTTTACAAAAAGTTAAAGCAAAAAAAGAAACAACTGCTCAACTCGTAAATGAATTAAAACATAAGAAAGTAAAACCTGCTGAAGTTAACGAAAAACTAGAAGCCATCGGAACAGCTCCGCTCAAAGAGGGTACTTCTTTGCTGAATCTCCTGAGACGTCCAAATGTAACACTTGCAGAAATTAAAAACTTAAGTGAGGAGATTTCTGAATATTTAGATCAATATACAGAAGAGACATTGGAACAAGCTGAAATCAATATCAAATACGAAAGCTATATTGAGAAGGAACAGCAGATGGTTGATAAAATGCAAAAACTAGAAGATTTGGCAATCCCATCAGATTTTGATTATGGCAGACTTTCAGCTATTTCGATTGAAGGTAGACAAAAACTTAGTAAAATCAGACCAGCAACTATCGGTCAAGCATCCAGAATTAGTGGTGTTTCTGCTTCAGATATTTCTGTACTCATGGTATTCATGGGAAGATAAGTTGTAGATGCTAGCGTAACGCTTGTACTGGTTGATATAATTTGAATAATGCAATTAACAAAAGCCACTGTTTCCACAGTGGCTTTTGTATTTAAAACAGACTTAGATTTTGAACTAAGAATGTAAACGAAAATAAGAACCACTATCAGATTACACTCATTCATCTATAAAGATGAAATAATTATAGTTCTATACATTTTAGTGTCATCAATTATTCCACCCCAAAGTATAAATAGACTTTTAGTATATTTGTTGTATCAACATAATCCAGAATACGATGCAAGAATTACTAGAGAAGTGTCCAGTTTGTCAGCATACCCAAACCCAAAAATATATTACCTGCGATGACTTCACTGTAAGTCATGAAAAATTTGATATTGTATCTTGTCAAAAATGCGGCTTCAAATTTACCAATCCAAGACCAACAGCCAACACTATCGGGAAATACTATCAGTCCGAAAACTACATTTCGCATAGTAACACCTCGAAAGGTATCATTTCAAAAATCTACCACCAAGTAAGAAAAATAACGCTTCAGCAAAAAGTAGATTTAATCAATAAACTCAACGGAGGAAAACAAGGTAGCCTACTCGATATTGGTTGTGGAACAGGAATGTTTTTGAACGCTGCCAAAACAAATGGATGGAAAGTCTCAGGGGTAGAGCCAAGCGATGGCGCTCGAACAATGGCCGAAGAAATTAATCAGATTTCTATTCCTTCAGAAATTCTTGGCTCATATCAAGACCAACAATTTGATATTATTACGATGTGGCACGTACTTGAGCATGTTCACTTACTAAACGAAACAGTAGAGTTCTTAAAGGACAAATCCACCCAAAAAGGAAAGGTAATTATTGCAGTTCCGAACCATGAATCTAAGGACGCTCAAATTTATCAAGAGCACTGGGCTGCCTACGATGTACCAAGACACTTGTATCATTTTTCGAGAAATAGCATTCAGCAACTTTTCGAAAATCACGGATTCAGATTGAAAGAGCACTTACCCATGAAGTTTGATTCTTTCTATGTAAGTATGCTCTCCACAAAATACCAACAAGGAAATACTAACTATGTGGAATCGTTTTTAAGCGGACTCAAATCAAATAGGGTAGGAGCGAAGCAGAACAATAATTACTCAAGCATCATCTATATCTTCGAGAAAAAGTAGTTTTCCACGACATATTCTCTGATTTTCCCACAGATTTAATACTTATTAACATATTTATCAACATCCCTCGGTGATTATATATTGCCGAGGGATTATTTTTGTTGATAATTATAAGTACTAAATACCTTATAAATAAACAATTTCAATATAATAGCAAAAGTTATACACATACGATTCTATTATCAACAAAGTTTTCAACATATTCACATGAAAGTAATTAACATAGTCTTGATAACTTTTCTAGGATTTCTATTCATAGAGGCGTTATTTAGTTGTGCGCAGGTTGTAGCACCCACAGGAGGTAAAAAAGACACCCTCGCACCAAAATTAGTAATGAGTATCCCTGCTAATCAGTCCAAAAACTATAAAGGAAAAAGTATCGAGATTCAGTTTGATGAGTATATCAATGTGGATAACCTTCAACAACAGCTATTAATAACGCCAAGTACGGAGCCTTTTTTTACTACTAAAACAATGCCCAGAGGTGTTCGTATTACTTTTGAAGATGCCTTTCAGCCAAATACAACCTATAGTTTCAATTTTAGAGAGGCCATTAAGGACATAACTGAAAGAAACCCAGCCAAAAACGTAAGAATTGTATTTAGTACTGGCGGGGTGATTGACTCACTATCTATAGAAGGAAATGTCGAAGATATTATCGAGAATAAAGGGCTGTTAGACGCTACCGTCGGAGTGTACAGATATTCGGATACACTAAAAATCAATAAGATGAAGCCTTACTATTTTACAAAAACAGATAGTACAGGAAATTTCAGAATTGAGAACGTAGCGGCAGGGAAGTACAGAATCTATGCTATTACCGATGTTAACAGTAACCTTCTATATGATGAAATGAAGGAAAAAATTGGCTTTATAACTGATACACTGCAACTTAATAAAAGTGTCAGTGGACTAAAAATTAAGGTGGCCAAGGCAGATAACTCTCCCGTAAAGGTGAGTAAAACACGCACAACTACCAATTATTACTATGTGGAGTTGAATAAGGGTGTCAAAAAAGTCGACATCAAATTCGAAAATCCTCAAGATAGTATTCCTTATCAACTTGTGGAAAAGAATATGATACGTGTGTATAACTTGAAGAAAGTAAGTCAAGATACTATCAAGATCGCTATGACCGTTGTGGATTCACTAGATAGGAAGTTTGATTTTAAGCAGAAAATCAAGTTCAAGGCAAAAGGTAAAAAAGAAGATTCATTTGTAGAGGAGTTCAGATATGAGGTAAGCCCACAGAATAATCAACAAGTTGATTTAAAAGAAGTTGGTTATACCATCAAATTCAGTAAACCAATAGGAACCTTCGATTGGAAAAAGATTAAAATACTGAATGATACCCTCAAAAAGGTAGATATTCTTGAAAAGCATTTTTCATGGAATGTGGATAAAACAGAAGTATTGTTGAAAATCCCTGAAGCGCCAAAACCAAAGGAGTTTTTGTCCCTTGAGATTCCCGTAAATACATTTCAGTCGATAGAAGGTGATACCAACAAGATTGTCAAGCAGCTTAATCCGCTCCGAGATCCAGAAAATTATGGTTTAATAGAAGGACAAATCAACAATCCACAAGGAAAACAGTGTATTGTACAGGTGTTAAACGATAAAAAAGAAGTTGTAAAAGAACTTATCCACACTAAAACGGGGAAATACACATTCGATTTCTTGACACCAGGGGTATATCGGGTACGATTAATTGTAGATACAAACAAAAATGGACGCTGGGATGCCGCAATTGTGGATAAAAACACCCCCGCGGAAGAAATTTTGCACATCAAAGACAAGATTAAGCTCAAACAGAACTTCGAACTATCAGGTTTTGACTTCAAAATTGAGGATAAATAGGCTAATTGTGGATAAGTGCCATTTTTCGGTGTAAGACTGTATAAATCTTGTGGATAAACACCCCTATTTTGGGTACAAAAATTGTGGAAAGAATTGAAGCGTTTGTGGAAAGAAAATGAGCCCAAATATCGAAGTGTATAACTTGATAAGTTATACCACAGAAAAACACCATTTATCCCCCAACAAACACACCGTTGAAAAAGTCCTATTTATCCACACAAGTAACCTGTGGATAAGTGCCATTTTTTGTTAATTAGCTGATAAACAATATTTTAATTGTATATAAATTAAATATTAAGTGTGTATAAAATTAAAGTTATTCACATCACAACGTGAAAATATTTTTTCACAAAAGTATTCCACAAATCCACAGTATAATAAGCATAATAGATATTCTTTCTTTTTAAAAAATTAAAAAAATAAATACTATATATATTATGTTGTGTTGAAAACTGAAATGAATGTCAAATCTTTAACGCCTAAAATATGAAAAGTGAAGTGTGTGTGTTAAATCGTCCTTTTTTCAAATTTATGTGCTTTGCCTTTTTTCTAATCACGGGAATATATCAGGCAAGTGGACAAGATGTGGAATTGGGGATTGAATATGTGAAAGCTGGAGAATATGAAAAAGCAAAAAGCATTTTTCAGAAATTGGCTAAAAATAAAGACATCGCTGGGAGTATTCATAAACCCTATCTTCAGACATTGTACAAATTGAAAGAAGTGGATGAAGCTGAAAAGTTTTTGAAAAAGCAAATCAAGTGGTCTGATGGAAATCCGTTTTATATACTCGATTATGCACATTTGTTGGAGGAACAGAAGAAAAAAGAGGAAGCAGATAAACTTTATAATCAAATACTCGAAAAATGTAAAGTTACAGATGAGTTAACACTCAAAATGGTAAATGAATTGAGTACTTATCAACAGTATGATTGGGCTATTAACTTGATTGAGAAAAACAGGCTTTATTTTAAGGATATCAGCAAGTTTCCTCTTCAGGTAGGTAGATTATACAAACTGGCTGGAAAACCTCAAGAAATGCTTGAGGAATACCTAAATTTTGGACGTGATATAGAAAACCGAGAAATCCTTCAAGGAATGCTCCAAGATGAGCTGAGAGACGAAAACGATCAAGCACTTTTAGAAAAGGTTTTGTATGCCAAAGTTCAGAAATTTCCAGAAGATCCCTATTTCAGCGAAATGTTGATTTGGCATCTCACTCAAAAGAAGGAATTCTTCAAAGCATTCGTCCAAGCGCGGGCCTTAGACAAGCGATATAAGCGTGAAGGTGCCCAAGTAGCCGACTTAGGTTTTGTAGCGTATCAGAACAAAGATTTCAGTAGCGCAGGTAAGGTATTTGAATATTTGGTCAAAGAGTATCCCAAGCAACAAAATTATCCACTTTGGAGAAGAGTGTTGATAAACTCAAAAGAAGAGGTCATCAAAAACACTTACCCCGTGAATCAAAGTGATATTAGAATCTTGATTCAGGAATATACCAAACTTTTAAACGAATTGGGAATAAACCAAAGAACTCTTGAGGCGTTGCGAAGTAAAGGTCTTTTATATGGTTTTTACCTAAACGAAAAAGATACTGCCATAGCTGTGTTGGAAAGTGCTATAAAGTTATCCACAGGCAATAGGGAGTTTGTGGATAAGTGTAAATTAGACCTTGGTGATATTTATGTACTGAAGTCCGAACCATGGGAAGCTACCCTACTTTATTCACAAGTAGAAAAATCTGAAAAAGATAGCCCAATGGGATACGAAGCCAAACTTCGAAATGCTAAATTGTCCTATTACAAAGGCGATTTTGAACTGGCAAAGGATGTGTTGGATATTCTCAAACAGGCTACCACTCGTGAAATTGCCAACGATGCCATGAATTTAAGCCTTCTTATTCAAGATAATACGGGTATTGATACTACCGACCAAGCTTTAAAAGACTATGCCAATGTAGAATTAATGCTTTTTCAACATAGAAATGAAGAAGCTATGGCTGAAATGAAAAGTATGGTGACCAAGCACAAAGGACATCCACTCGAAGACGAATTTATGTACTTAATGGCAACCACTTATTTAAAGGAAGGAAAGGTAGATGAAGCCATAGAACAATTAGAAAAAATTGTGGAAAAGTTCCCCACAGATATACTCGGAGATGATGCTTTGTATATTTTAGCGAAGACGTATCAAGAAAAGAAAAACCAGCCTTCAAAGGCAATGAAGCTATATCAAGAACTACTCACGAAATACCCAGGAAGTATTTACGGTGCTGATGCTCGCAAGAGATTCAGAAATTTGAGAGGCGATACAATAAATTAAATAAAAATCACGTAATTAGGAGGTTCGTATACACATACGAGCCTCTTTTTTTTCCTCAAAAAACTTCTTAGAACCTAGTTAATATCTTATCCACAATGAAAACATTTTATACACAATGTTGTGTATTCCTACTCGGAATAACAGTATCCACTGGTGTTTGTGGACAAAACCGAACCACATCAACACCCCTTTTTATTTGTCACTATTATGGCAAAAAAATCAATGAAAGCGATTTATGCAACTCAGTAATGGGATATGGAAGTAGCCGAGCAGAAAGAGAAGTTAAAAAGATTACAGAACTGATGCACCTTTCTAGAAATCCATTTCAAATGATGGAATGCCCCAATACTGACAACTGTTACGCTACGCTTGTAGAAGGAGTACCTTATATTATATATGATAGAAGTTTTTTGCAAAGAGTTCATACTGTAACACAAAAGGATTGGGCTGCTATATCTATTTTGGCTCATGAGGTTGGACATTTGGTTTATTATCATCCAACAAGTCAAAAGGGAAGCCAACATCAAAAAGAACTAGAAGCCGATGAATTTTCGGGTGCTACGCTCTACAAGATGGGCGCAACCCTTGAGGAAGCACAACTTGCCATGCAGTATTTCCAAGAAGAAGTGTGGACAACTACGCACCCACCACGCTCGCAACGTATGAAGGCAATCGCAAAAGGATGGCTAGAAGAAAAACGGAAAGAAGAAAAAAATGTCGTAGCATATCAAAACAACGAAGTTATTATTCCTGATAAAACTGCTTCAGATGATGATAATATAGTCTCTTCTGAGAACTTGAACACTTATCCACAGCCAGAGGCAAAAAAAATAGATTCAAATATAGAAGTTGGAAAGTATGGCTGTGTGGAAGGCGATTGCATCAATGGATATGGATACTATATCCACAAATCTCAAGGAAGTTATAAAGGAATGTGGAAAAATGGAATAAGAGAAGGGATTGGTGTACAATTTAAAGCAGATGGAAATAAACTATTTGAAGGTATGTACGAAAGTGGTAAGCGAAGTGGAAATGGGATATATTACTTTTCTAATAACATTTATTTGGAAGCGGTATTCGAAAATGACTTTCCAACAAAAGAGGGTCGCCTCATCAATCAGTCTGGAGCTCAACCACGTGAACTAAATTATGTGCAATCAAATGGTGAGGTAAGCTCTATGAAAATACCAAAATAACGCATATAAAAAGGATAGGGCTTTTTTACCTATCCTTTTTATTTTTTATAAGCTTTTGTAAATAATAAGATTAAGTGAAAAAATATTAAAAAAATTATGCATGCATACTATTTTTAATTTCTACAACCTATTATCTTTGAGAAAATGAATTGTGCTTAATCTTGTTTAAATTGTATTAAAAAAAGATTGGTGTCTCATCAATAAGCAAGCTATCGAATATGAACAATCACCAAACCGCAACACGAGTTTTTGACCTATTAGAAACAAGTGTTAAACCACTGAATAAAGAGGACGTTTTTGCTTGTAAAATCCAAGGCAATTGGAGAAAATATAGTGCGCAAGAAGTTATAGATACCGTTAATAAGATAAGTCTTGGTCTATTAAAACTAGGAGTAAAGCGTGATGACAAAATTGCTTTAATTTCCAACAACCGACCTGAGTGGAATTTTGTTGAGCTTGGAATCCAACAAATAGGCGCTGTATCTGTTCCTATGTACCCAACTATCACGATAGAAGACTATCATTATATTTTCTCAGATGCAGATATTAAATTGATTTTTGTTTCTGATGAGAATTTGTTGAAAAAGTCGACAGAAGCTAGTAAAGGAATCGATTCGGTCGAAGCTATATATACTTTTGATAAAATTGCAGGGGCAAAACATTGGACAGAGGTACTCGAAATAGCTCAGAATGATGACGTGGCATCTCTTGAAGCCCATAAGTCGGCGGTCCTTCCTGATGATTTATTGACATTAATCTATACTTCTGGAACTACTGGAAAACCCAAAGGTGTGATGCTAACTCACAACAACATCATTGCCAATGTTGAAGGACTGATCAAAGGAAAACATTTAGAGCTAGAAGCAGGAGATAAAGCATTGAGCTTTTTACCATTATGCCATATCTACGAGCGCACAGATATTTATGTCTTTTTGCGTTATGGTGTTTCGGTATACTATGCCGAAAGCATGGATACTATCGCTGATAATCTCAAAGAAGTAAAGCCACACGTTTTTGCAACCGTTCCAAGATTATTGGAAAAAGTATATGATAAGATTGTCGCAAAAGGATATGAGTTAACTGGAGTCAAAAAATCACTGTTTTTCTGGGCATTAAACCTCGGATTAAAATACGACCCAATGAAAGAAATGGGTTTAGTATATGATATCCAGCTTAAAATAGCCAGAAAATTGATTTTCAGTAAGTGGCAAGAAGCGCTGGGGGGAAATATCAAATTTATTGCTTCTGGTTCTGCAGCCTTACAACCTCGTCTTTCAAGAGTATTTTGGGCAGCAGGCGTACCAATAGTCGAAGGTTATGGACTTACCGAAACTTCTCCCGTAATTTCATCAAGTATTATTACCGATTTTAGAATCGGTTGTGTAGGTACTGTTTTGCCAAATGTTCAAGTAAAAATAGCAGAAGATGGTGAGATTTTGGTAAAAGGACCAAGTATCATGAAAGGCTATTATAACAAACCTGAATTAACGAATGAGGTAATTGATTCGGAGGGCTGGTTTCATACAGGCGATATTGGAGAGTTTGCCGAAGGAAGATATTTGAAAATTACAGATAGAAAGAAAGAAATCTTCAAAACGTCTGGAGGAAAATATGTAGCACCACAGTTATTAGAGAATAAATTAAAGGAATCAATCTTCGTAGAACAGGCAATTGTAGTTGGTGAGGGCGAAAAGTTTCCATCAGCTTTGCTCGTTCCTGAATTTAATGCTTTGAAAGAATGGTGTGTACGTCATGAGATTCCTTGTGGTTCAAACGACGAAATGGTGAAACAACCAAAAGTTTTAGAGAAGTTTGATGAAGAGGTAAAGCATTTGATGAATAATGTAGCAAAATATGAACAAGTCAAAAAGGTCGTATTATTAACTAAATTATTCTCTATCGATAGCGGGGAACTTACTCCAACCCTAAAATTGAGACGAAAGGTTATTCATTCGAAATATCAACAAGAAATATTATCCATGTACGAATAAAAAAAGGATGCCCAATTGGGCATCCTTTTTAATTATAATTGCAATAAATAGTTTTTAAAATCACTAAACTTCGTACTCATTGGAATCGCTACTTTCTCTTTAGATAATAAAGCCGAAAGACGTTCTGGAATTGGTACAGTTGTTCCTAAGGTTCCCTCAACTACATCCAAAAACTTCGCATAATGAGCCGTAGATAATAAAACTCCTGTTACATCTTCGCCTAATTCTGTCATATAAGAGCTCAATCCACGATAAGCAACAGCCGTATGAGGACACATGATGTAACCTGTTTTGTCATATACCTCTTTCATCGTTACTCTAGTATCATCATCATTGCTAAAATCACCAGCAATATGTTTAACTACCTCTTCATAAGCATCACCAGCCAATAATTGCATACGGATAAAATTAGAAGGGTTGCCCACATCCATAGCATTCGAAATCGTTTCTTGTGATGGACGAGGCTCATAAACGCCACTCGCTAAGTAATTTGGAACAATGTTATTGATATTCGTAGCCGCAACAAACATTTTTACGGGTAATCCCATTCGCTGTGCAATAAGCCCAGCCGAAAGATTACCAAAGTTTCCACTTGGCACACAGAATACCACTGGTTTATCCACACCCGCTTTTTTCAATTGTGCATAAGCATTGAAATAATAGAACGATTGAGGTATCAATCGACTAATATTAATCGAGTTTGCTGATGCCAAATTGTATTTAGACGAAAGCTCTTGGTCCAAGAATGCTTGCTTTACCAAGCTTTGACAGTCATCAAAGGTACCATCTACTTCCAAAGCAGTAACATTTCCTCCAAGAGTGGTCAATTGCTTTTCCTGAATATCAGATACTTTTCCTGTAGGGTACAAAATTGTAACCTTGATGTCAGGCGTATTATAAAATCCTTGTGCTACAGCTCCTCCTGTGTCGCCTGAAGTTGCCACAAGAATGTGAATATCCTGATGAGATTTTTGTAAGAAATAAGACATCAATGCTGCCATAAATCTTGCACCAAAATCCTTGAATGCCATAGACGGTCCATGGAACAATTCAAGCACATATTTGTTAGGCTCAATGCCAACCAATGGAGCTTCAAAATTGATTGAACGTTCGATAATGCCTTTTAAATCACTTTCAGGCACATCGTTACCCAACAAAGCTTTTGCTACTTCAAATGCTATTTCCGAAATACTTAAATCACCAATGGTATCAAAGAAGCTTTGTGGTAATGTAGGTATTTCATAAGGCATATACAATCCATTATCGGGGGGAAGTCCTCTAAATACCGCCTCTTCCAACGATACATCTGGGCTTGCATGCTTGGTACTATAAAGTATCATATTCTCGTTTTTTGGTTAAATCGTTGCTAACTTCTTTGCAGACAGAGTGCTCCTTGATATGTTAGCAATTGAAATTGATGGACAATTTGTGGTACAAAATTATTTTAAACATTATATAATTCAGCATGTTGACACTAGAAAGTCTCGAATAAACTTCAAAATGTCTCTTCAATTGTATAACTTTCAGTTAAATCTTCACCTAAAAACAAGTTCTGCCTTATGAAAAAACAATGGATGCAGTGGATTCAGTATGCCTTTGGCTACAATCGTACCGAAGCAAAAGGTTTTATATTACTATTGATGTTATTATTTACCTATTTTTCTATTTACTTATATATATGGTTGTCCCCAAGTAAATCATCTCTAGCTTTCACACAAAATCAACTCAATCAAAATTCAGAATTAGTGTCATTGATTGAAACTGCCGAAAATCCTCCTAGTCGCTTTAAAAGTTTTGAGAAAAAAGAAGAGGAGGCTCATTCAAGTATTCCAATTCGACTTCATTCATTTGACCCTAATGTAGCAAGTGTTGAAGAATTGGAAGAATTAGGTATGCCACCGTGGCTTGCTAAGAGAATAGACCGTTTCAAAAGCAAGGGAGGAAAGTTTTTCAAGAAAGAAGATTTACTCAAGGTTTATGATTTTCCAGAAACACTTTATCAGAAATTGATACCATACATCACTATATCCGTTCCTCAAAACGATAAGTTTGCCAAACGTTCATTCATTCTGCAAGAAAAAACGCCCAAAACACCTGCAAAATTTGATTTGAATACGGTAGATACCACAAGATTAATCCAACTAAAAGGAATAGGAAGTAAATTGGCCGCTCGAATTGTCAAGTACCGAGATGTACTCGGCAGCTTCGTTAGCACTTCACAGATACGAGAAGTATATGGACTTGATTCATTAGTAGTAGAAGAAATCCTCAGATATGGATACATAAATAACCCTCAAGTTCGAAAAATTAATGTTAATGAATCTTCATTCGAACAAATGAAACATCCTTACCTAAAACCATACATAGCTAAGGCCATTGTTAACTTCCGAAATCAGCACGGAAAGTTTCAGTCTATTCAAGATTTAAAAGCCATTAAACTTCTAACACCAGATATAATCCAAAAGCTAGAACCATATTTATCGTTCTAGCATTATTCCTTTATAAATACTTAGTTATCGTAGGGTTGGAGGAACCAAAACAACTGCGTAACTTTGAATTGTGTAATTTAAATACTTCATCAAATGTCCATAGGATTTTTTAATGTACCAACTCCCAAGAACGAACCTATCTTAGGATATGCTCCTAATAGCAAAGAAAGAGTTTCATTGAAAGCAAAGCTTGCTGAAATGAAATCTCAAGTAATCGAGGTTCCTATGTTTATCGGTTCTGAAGAACTTAAAGAAGGAAAGAAACTTCCTTTAACAAGTCCACATGACCACCAACATGTTTTGGGATATTACTATGAGGGTGATGCGTCTCATGTCAACAAAGCAATTGACTCATCCTTGGCTGCACGTGAAAAATGGGCTAATATGTCTTGGGAACATCGTGTATCAATTTTCTTGAAAGCGGCCGACTTGTCTGCTTCAAAATATCGTATGGAGCTAAATGCTGCTACGATGTTAGGACAATCAAAAAATGCTTTCCAAGCAGAAATTGACTCAGCATGTGAGTGGATCGACTTCTTAAGATTTAACGCTCATTTTGCTACTCAAATTTATGCACAACAGCCAGAATCTTCTGAGTACGTTTGGAACAGATCTGAATACAGACCTCTTGAGGGTTTTGTTTTTGCCGTAACTCCATTCAACTTTACTGCTATTGCAGGAAACCTTCCAGCTTCAGCAGCCTTGATGGGTAACGTTGTAGTATGGAAGCCTTCTCCAACTCAGATTTATTCAGCTTATGTTTTGATGAAAATCTTGAAAGAAGCAGGTCTTCCAGATGGCGTTATTAACCTTATATATACAGATGGTCCTTTAACAGGGGATATCGCTTTCCGTCATCCTGAATTTGCGGGTGTTCACTTTACGGGTTCAACTAAAGTATTCCAACATATTTGGAAAACAATCGGAGAGAATATCCATATATATAAATCATATCCAAGAATTGTTGGTGAAACAGGTGGAAAGGATTTTGTTGTTGCTCATACTTCAGCAGATACAAAAGCACTAGCGGTTGGTTTGCTAAGAGGAGCTTTCGAATTCCAAGGACAAAAATGTTCTGCGGCATCTCGTGCCTATATTCCAAAATCACTGTGGGAATCTACTTGGGAGTATTTCTCAAAAGATCTTGCAGAATTGAAAATGGGTAGCGTAGAGGATTTCTCCAACTTTGTAACAGCTGTCATAGATGAGAAAGCTTTTGATAAAATAGCTTCTTATATAGATTGGGCAAAAAATAGTGATACAGCTAAAGTAATTGCTGGTGGAAGCTATGATAAGTCAAAGGGATATTTTATTCAACCAACAGTTATCTTAACTGAAGATCCTAAGTTCACCACAATGACAGAGGAAATCTTCGGCCCTGTTCTCACGATTTACTTATATGAAGACGATCAGTTTGAGGAAACATTACATTTGGTAGATACAACATCCCCTTATGCCTTAACTGGTGCTATCTTCTCTCAAGATCGTTATGCAATAGAATTAGCTACCAAAAAGCTGACAAATGCTGCTGGTAACTTCTATATTAATGATAAGCCAACAGGTGCAGTGGTAGGGCAACAACCATTTGGTGGTGGCCGTGCTTCTGGTACAAACGATAAAGCAGGTTCATCATTAAACCTTTTACGTTGGGTTTCTCCAAGAACAATCAAAGAAAACTTTGTATCACCGACAGATTATAAGTATCCATTCTTAGCTGAATAAGGATATTGAGAAATATTTCAATCGAAATCCTCATCTTTTCATTAAGGTGAGGATTTTTTATTTTGTATTATTGGGGGTTCTTTTTGTACCTAAAAAAGGCATATTCAAATGTAATCATTTGAGTGTTTTATACTAGGCAAAAAACTTTCAATAGTATGATTCTACTAATCAACGACTTACAGAAAACTTTAAAAATAGTATCAAAAAGATTTGGATGATTGGGAATAAAGTGGGAATTTTGCACTCCCAAACGACGGGAAAGGAGTTGTAGCGAAGAGATAGAGTTGAGAGTTTCGAAAATAAATTTTAAAAAATATTTTCAAAAACATTTGGAAGTTAAAAATAAAGCTACTAATTTTGCACTCCCAAACAACGGGAAGCGGTTAAATCGAAAGAGATTTGACGACAAATTTTGAGATAATGGACTGACGATAAGTTGGTTAATTGTTTTGAGATAAAGAGTTCTTT
>NZ_JASHIE010000004.1:0-457214 GCF_030056655.1 Flectobacillus rivi | reverse complement strand
GTTCGTTTTCAACTTTGCTACAAACCCAATCCTTTTCACCTTGATAAGCAATGTGAATAAAGTCACTACTAACGTCGATTCCAAGATAAGTACTCATAGATAAAAAGGGAAAAGTAAAATTTTTAAATGCCTATAAACAACATTGTGAGACGGGCTAAAACCCAATGAACTGTCCGTTATGAGCATTTGCCATAAAGGAGTAACCAAACATCACTTCAGTATCTATCTACCATTGAGTGATCGGTTTAACTCCCTCATGACCAAATATTATTTTGTAAGCGTAAATCTACAATGAGTGATTATTTAATGTATCTTAAAATAATCACTCATTCGCTCAACCACTCAATCACTAAATTAGAGATGTCTACTTCGTTATCACATCTAATTCGGCATAGCCTGCCCAGTTATCGTTTTTCGTATTTTTTAAAGCCGTAAACTTAATAAACTTGGCATTACTAGGAGCAAAGGTTTTCACCTGTAAAAGAGGATTATTTTTAATATTTGAAAATTCTCCTTCATTTACAACCGTCCAATTATTACCGTCTAAAGAAACAGAAAACTGATATTTTGCAATGACCCCATCTGTACTTTGCCAAGGTAAATATTTAAATCCAGTAAGGGTAACTTCTTTTCCTAAATCAATAATCAAATCGGCTGGTAGTGCTTGTGTTTTAGCTTGATACCAAGCTGTATGAGAATTCCCATCGATTACTTTATACGCTTTTTCATCTGCGATACCCACAATTTTCCAGTCCTTTTTTACAATATCAAACTTTTCCTCAGCTATCTCCGAACTCTTTTTAGTACTGGCTTCCACTGCTATGGCTTTTACTGTTGTTTTGCCAGTTGTTTGAATAGTTCCAGTATATTTTGCTGATTTCGTGGTTGGAATACTTCCGTCGAGTGTATAATACACGAGTGATTCTGGGTCATCGGCTTTGATACTTACTTCTCCTGTTTGGTTTCTTGTAATACTTGGTGCGGTAAGAATTTGTGGAGCATTAAAAATACCAATGTTCGAAATCAGTGGACAGGCTTTGGCATCCAAAATCGTGAAGCGAACTTTACTGGCTTTAACTGTTGGAAAAATGAGAATTCGCTTATATCCAATGGTAGTTTGTTGGGCTAACTCTTTCCAATTGCCATCAACAAGAGCTTCTACTTTAAATGATTTTACCCGTTGCCCCAAGCGAATAAATTCTTGTGCCATAAAGCGATTGAAGAGCGTTGGTTTACCCAAATCTATTGTCATAGAGGCATTTGTGATACCTTCATCAGTTGCCCAATAGGTATTCTTGTTACCATCCAAAGCTTTAGAGGCATTAAACATCAAGGCATTTTCTCGAATGTTCGTCGCGCTTGCTTTTTTGTTTAGTGCCAAATTTACAGAGTAAGCTTCTTTTACAGCTTTTGCCAAGGCTTTTACCGCTTTTTCATCATTTTCATGAATCAAACCTCTTTTGTCAATAGGAAAATTGAGTAGCAAAGTCCCATTTCTACCGATAGAATGATGATAAGTATTCATTAAGTCGGGCAGTGTTTTGACACGACTATCTTCGTATTCATGATAAAACCAACCTGGTCGGGTCGAAGTATTCACTTCTCCTGGTACCCATACTTCACCGTTTTCTACACCATGACGTAGCATATCCTCAGGCACATCACCTTTGGCGTTGAGTAAACTCCAATTTTTCTCACCTACATATCCTTCTTCTGTACCAACCCAACGGAGGTCTGCACGGTCACCACCGTCGTTCCAAATCACGATTTTAGGTTGTAATTCTCGAATGAGTTTGTAAGTATTTGACCAATCGTAATACGTTTTTCGGTCGATTTTGCGAGTTCCTCTGCTACCACCATAATAGCCATCGCCGCCATTAGCACCATCAAACCAAATTTCGAAAATATCGCCGTATTGGGTCATCAACTCACGTAATTGATTTCTGAAATAAGTGATATATTCTGGCTTACCATAGTCAGCAAAGTTTCTATCCCAAGGCGAAAGATAGATACCCATCTTTAAGCCGTATTCTTTACAAGCTTTTGCCAAATCGCCAACAATATCACCTTTTCCATTTTTCCAAGGAGATTTTTTCACTGAATATTCTGTGTATTTAGAAGGCCACAAACAAAATCCAGAGTGGTGTTTTGCCGTGATGATAATGCCTTTCATACCTGCTTCTTTACATACTCTAGCCCACTGACGGCAATCTAATTGTGTGGGATTAAAAATCTTTGGGTCATCGTCACCAAATCCCCATTCTTGATTGGTGTAAGTATTGGTCGAAAAGTGTACGAAAGCATAATATTCCATTTCTTGCCATTTGAGCTGGTTTTCGGTAGGAACGGGTCCTACAGCCTGTGGAATATTTTGGGAAATACTGATGTTCGAATAGGAGAATAGCAGTGCTGTGGTAAGACAAAAACTGGCTATCTGAGAGGTAATAATACTTTTGAAGGTCATACAGTTTTTAATTAAATTGGGAATGTGATAATGAAATAGCAATAATAAATTAGTAGTGCGAGAAGGATTATCAAAACCATTTATTTCGGATATCGGATGTTGGATTTCGGAAGTGCAAGGTTATATATTTTGTTAAAAATAAAGTCATTTTACTTTATTTCCGAAATCAGAAATCCCAAATCTGCAATAGTTTGGAATCCTTCGTACAGTCCTAATTATAAATCACTTTCTATATAGTAATTCTCCTCATTACTTATACTCATTTCGTTTTCTTTACTTATCTTTTTTAGAAAGAAAGTAAAAGATGTTATTAGTTAATCGTATAATCCGCTAACTTATATACCATTAACGTCTTACATAATTCAATTAATTTTCAACAAACGTATGAAATCTTATCTCTCCAAACGTCAGTTTCTTAAAAACCTCACAGGTGTTGCCGTTTTATCGCAAACTAATTTATCAGATTTAATACAACTTCATAAGCATATTCCTGCGGAAAAATTGGCAGAAGATGAACAGTTTTGGATAAAAATTCGAGAAGCCTATGATGTGCCTAAAGACTTTATTCATTTGGAAAATGGCTATTATTCCATGGCTTCCAAACCAGTGATGCAAAAATATTTGGCACATATTCAGGCTGTCAATAAAGTTTCCTCATATTATATGCGAACTCGCCAGTTTGATGATAAAATGATTTCTCGAAAAAAACTAGCTGAGTTGTTGGGTTGTTCGCACGAAGAGTTAATAATTACCAGAAATACCACAGAATCGCTCGATACCATTATTGCAGGTTTTGATTGGAAAACAGGCGATGAAGCACTCATGGCAGAACATGATTACGGCGCTATGTTAGATATGTTTAAGCTCCAAGCCAAACGCCATGGTTTGACAAATAAGGTAATTTCAGTACCCTTACATCCCAAATCAGACGAGGAAATTGTGGAGGTTTACGAAAAAGCAATTACGCCCAAAACTCGCTTATTGATGGTTTGTCATTTGATCAATATTACTGGGCAAATTTTACCCATTAAAAAAATCACTGAAATGGCACATCGACATGGAGTGGAGGTAATGGTGGATGGCGCTCATGCTTTTGCTCATTTGAACTTTAAAATAGACGATTTGGGAGGCGTAGATTACTATGGAAGTAGTTTGCACAAATGGCTGGGAAACCCTCTAGGGGCGGGTATTTTGTATGTTAGAAAAGATAAAATAAAACCCGTTTGGCAAATGATTGGCGATATGGGTTATAACGACGAGGATATTAGAAAACTCAATCATACGGGTACGCATCCTGTGGCTACAGACTTGGCGATTGTAGATGCTATCGAATTTCATAATATGATCGGGATTACTAGAAAAGAGGCGAGACTACGATATCTACAAGAATATTGGACTTCGAAGGTTAGGGATATTCCTAATATTATGGTTAATACGCCGAAGGAGTCACATAGAGCCTGTGGGATTGCCAATGTAGGAATCAAAGGTATGAACCCTGCAGACTTGGCTAAAAAACTAATGGAAGAATATAAAATTTTTACCGTAGCTATCGGTTACGCAGGAGTTTTTGGGGTAAGAGTTACGCCTCATTTATACATTACTACCAAAGATTTGGATGCTTTTGTAGAGGCTTTGAAGCAATTGGCTAAAATGTAAAAAGTATTAATGTAATATAAAATTTCATTAATAGGCTTTAGGGTGTAAGCCGTGGGCATTAGGCAAAAAAGGTTAATTTATTTCGTGAGAAATACTTTTTGACTTTTAGCCTAAAGCGTAGAATTAAAAGCGGGTGAAATTATTTTAATTTTGCCCACTAACCTAAGCTGTAGTGATGAATTATGAAGGTAAGTTAAAGCGTAATTATATAAGCTTATTTTGTCCACTAACTTAGTTTTCAAAGTTTTACATTCACAATTCATCACTCACAATTCATCATTATTTGATAGTCTATCTGAATGAAATGATTAGCCAATAGCCACCAATTCAATGTCAAAAATCAAATCTTTTCCAGCTAATGGGTGGTTTGCATCCAATGTGATGTGGGTATCTGTAACTTCTGTTACTACCACTGGCATTACTTGACCAGTACCATCTTGGTGCATATTCAACTGCATACCTACTTCGTAAGGAATATCAGCAGGAATTTCGTTGCGAGGGAACATCGCCATGTACTCAGGATTTACTGGACCGTACGCCTCATCTACTGGAATATGAACAGTTTTTTTGTCTCCGATAGTCATACCAGTAATACCATTATCGAAACCAGCAATCACCATACCAGTACCTAGTTCAAATACTAAAGGCTCACGACCTGCTGAACTGTCGAAAATAGTACCATCTGTTAATTTGCCTGTGTAATGGACGCTAACTTTATCGCCCGATTTTGCTTGTGCCATTTTGATTGTTTATTAAGTAATTGAAGGTTTGTTTTGATTTTCGACAAAACTCCTTTATTCAAAGATGGTAGTTTATTTTTAAAAATTAAAATATCGGAGAAGGAAGTTGAAATGAAAATTGAGGAGCGAGTATATATCTTATTGATATATAGATGATTACGAAGGTGTTTGTTTGGTTTTTAATAACAAGTTGTAACTATTTTTAGAGAATATAAAATTAATCTAAGAAAGTTGGTGATTAGATAAAGATATTACCTAACCACCAATTGATATACATTAAATACTTTTATGATTTTCCATCTGAGCCATGATTTTATCTGCATCAAATGCAGCGCAAGAACCACATCCTTTACTACAACCTGCTGTGTTTTTGGGGTTAAAATTGTTCCAAACCAATCGCACTAAATAGGCGATAGCAGCAAGAAAAATAAGTGCTATAATGATATTTTCCATTGTGTGACGAGTTAAGATTGATAAGTTTTGAGTTCGAAAAAAGGGTAGTTTGAAAATTATTAGCTTATCTCTATTTTCAAATCTTCAAATCCACATATCTTCAAATCACTTACCTATTTCCAGTGTTTTCGAATCACCTCTTTCAATTCATAAAACGCACCACAAGCGGCAATTAGTTCACGGCCAAAGATAAAATCGTCACCACCTTTAAAATCACTCACAATTCCGCCTGCTTCTTGCACAATGAGTGTTCCTGCTGCCACATCCCAAGGTTTGAGGTTGTATTCAAAAAAGCCTTCAAAGCGTCCACAGGCTGTATAAACCAAATCAACAGCTGCCGAACCCATACGACGCAAGCCATGTGATTTTTGCATCAGTTCTTTCAAAATAGCCAAATATTGGTCTGTTTGTTTGAAATCATAATATGGAAATCCCGTTGCCAAAAGGCTATCTTTCAATTGATTGGCTGAGGATACTTTGATAGGTTTTCCATCTAAATAAGCGCCACCACCCAACCAAGCAGTAAAACATTCTTCCCGATTGATTTCCATTACAACACCGCTTACAATTTTGTCATGGTGCATAAGCGCAATCGAAATCGCAAAAACGGGCAAACCGTGCATATAATTCGTGGTACCATCTACAGGGTCAACTATCCAAGCATATTCTTGGTCTTCAGTGCGTTCGGCGGTGCCTTCTTCGGCAATAAAACCAGCTTCTGGTAAAATTTGTCTTAGCCCTTCCACCAAACGGATTTCAGTTTCTTTATCAACATACGAAACCAAATCGTTGAGTCCTTTGTATTCGATACTATCTCTCGAAAATTCAGAAGCGGCTTCTTTCACAAACAAAGCTGTTTTGCGAGTCAATAAAGCCACCTGTTCGGTAATGTGTTGTAGGTTCATTTTTTGAGTGTACAGGGAACAGGCACAAAGGCACAAAGTGTTTGAGTGGTTTTAAAACGAGAAATAAAAAACACTCTGTGCCTTTGCTCCTTTGTGCCTGTTCCCTTAGTTTTTTCTCCAATCTAAACTAATTGCGCTTTGTCGCTGTTGTTTTTAAAGGATAAGGTTTATTAATAACTTTGTCAAAGATAGTAAAAGTTTGAGAGGACTTTGAGCTTTCTATAATCGACAATAGACTATAATTTTAATTTTTCTGAACATTGAGAAAAGAAGAAAAAAGCGGGCAAATTTTTGATTTTGAGATATTACGACGCATTTACGGATTTTTACAACCCTATAAGGTACGTTTTTGGTCTTTGGTGATTTTGATTATGGTAATGGCCTGTGTGGTACCACTCAATCCCTTATTGATTCGTCATACGATTGATAACGAAATCGCTCGTGGCGATTACAACGGATTATCTTTGATGCTATTGGCTATGCTTGGGGTATTGCTGTTGCAAGGTTTCTTGCAATTTGTGACATCTTACATGGCTGGCTGGTTAGGACAAACTGTGATTCGAGACATTCGTGTGGCATTGTATGAAAAAATTCTTCACTTAAGACTTAAGTTTTTTGACGATACCCCAATCGGTCGCTTGGTGACTCGTACCGTTTCGGATATAGAAACGCTTAACGACGTTTTCTCAGAAGGGTTAGCATCAATCGCTGGCGATATTTTACAATTGGTACTGATTACAGGAGTCATGTTTTATACAGACTGGCGTTTGACACTTATTTGTTTAATGACAGTTCCTTTCATGGTGGTTTCTACCTATATTTTTAAAGAATATATCAAGAAATCATTCAATGAGGTACGTATTGCCGTGTCTAACCTAAACTCCTTTGTGCAGGAACATATCACAGGGATGAATATCGTACAGGCATTCAGTGCTGAAGAGTTGGAGTACAAGAAGTTTGTTGCCATAAATCAGACGCATAGAGATGCCAATATTCGCTCAATTTGGGCATATTCGGTGTATTTCCCTGTAGCCGATGTTATTTTGGCGGCTGGGACTGGATTAATTGTTTGGTTTGGGTCAAAACAAATTCTTAATCATGATATTACCTTGGGTACACTTACGGCGTTTATCATGTTTATGAACCTGTTTTTCCGTCCTATTCGTTTCTTGGCTGACCGCTTTAATACTTTACAAATGGGTATCGTGTCGACTGAGCGTATTTTGAAATTATTGGATTCGGATGAATATGTTGCCAACAATGGCTCGTATAGTGCCAATGATTTGAAAGGTGATGTCAAGTTTGAAAATGTTTGGTTTGCTTATAACGACGAGGAATATGTATTGAAAGATATTTCCTTTGAAGTTAAACAAGGGGAAACCATTGCGCTTGTTGGTGCTACGGGTGCAGGAAAATCATCAACGATTAACCTTTTGAGTCGTTTTTATGAAATCAATAAAGGAAAAATTTTCATTGATGGTCGTGATCTGCATGAATACGAATTGCAAAGTTTGAGAAGTAAAATAGGGGTGGTGTTGCAAGATGTTTTCTTGTTTTCGAATACAATTGAAAATAATATCACGCTCGGAGATAAGTCTATTACCAGAGAAAAAATCATTGAAGCAGCTAAATTAGTTGGCGCCCATGACTTTATTGAAAGATTACCTGATGGCTATGATTATAATGTGATGGAACGTGGTGCAACGTTATCAGTGGGTCAACGCCAATTGATTTCGTTTGTGCGTGCGCTTGTACACGATCCTAAAGTGATTGTGCTCGACGAAGCAACATCTTCAGTAGATACTGAAACAGAAGAAATGATTCAAAATGCGATTGCAAAATTGATGAAAGGTCGCACCGCCATTGTAATTGCACACCGTTTGTCAACCATTCAAAATGCCAATAAAATTTTAGTATTAGACAAAGGTGAAATCAAGGAGGAGGGAACCCACGAAAGTTTACTAGAAAAAGACGGTTGGTATGCCCAATTGCACAAAATGCAGTTTTTAGCAACTCAAACCCATTAGATTTGGGAATGCTAATTGTAGATTTCGGAATTTTGAAAGATATGGTAAATTCCGAATGGGGGGTGGACTAAGTCGCACCCCAGTCGGAGAAGCACTAAAATGTCAAGCAATTATTGACTATTCATCAAGCAAAAAGGCGGTTGAAATTGTTTTTCAACCGCCTTTTTGCTACTATTATTTTAGCTTTAGACGTAAAGTATTACGTCTTTACGAGTGTGGAATGAAGATAAAAAATAATCACTCAATTGAATGTAAATCCGCAATCAAATATCCAAAATCCGCAATCGAACCTATCCCACGTATTTGGTTTCTTTGAGTTTGCCTGCTACCAACATAAAGACTACTGTACTAGCAAACATTAATCCTGTAAAGAACCAGAAGTAAGAAGCACCATCTAATTGAGCTAAGAAACCACCTTTAGCGATATTGCCGTTTACCAAAGCAACGCCCAAGTTACCGATAGATACAGCAGAATACCAAATCGCAGTCATGGTACTCTTCATTGATTTAGGAGAGTTGGTATAAGCATATTCCAAACCTGTGATAGATACCAAAATCTCGCCCCAAGCTAATACCAAGTATGCCAAAATCTGCCACCATACTGACGGCTGACCACCTGCATCAATACTTGTCTGAATTAATGAAATAATGACAAATGAAACTGCTGTTAAGAGGAAACCAGCGCCCAAACGACGTAGTGGAGTTGTTTTGATACCTAATTTTTCGAAGAAAGGATACACTACGTAAGTGAATACAGGAATAAAACTAACCAAGAATAACGGGTTCAATACCTGTACTTGTTCTGGTAGGAAAGTATAACCTAAGCCTGTGTTTAGGTCTAATTTTTTAGCTTGTAGTACCCATTCTGCTAAGTTTTGGTCCCACAATGCCCAGAAGATAGGAATAAAGGCAAATACTGCTAAGACGCGATAAACAGCTTTAACACCTTCTACTTTTTCGTGGTCATATTCAGCTTTGGATACGTCCAACCAACTTTCGCCCTCTTTTCTTGCACCTAAATGTGTTAAAGCATAGTAGGTAATAAATACAAAATTGTTACGATTGATTCCAGATGGAGGAACATGCACATATTTGTTTCTTCCTAAGAAAAACACTACCGTCGCAATCGCCATCAAAATACCTGGAACTCCAAATGCCCAAGCAGCGCCAATAGAAGCATAAATAACAGGAATGAAGATGTTAGATACTACAGAACCTGCGTTGATAGCGAAATAAAACCAGCTATATGCTTTTGTCATTAAATGCTCGTTACTCTTGTCAAATTGGTCACCCACGTTGGCCGACACACAGGACTTAATACCTCCTGCACCACAAGCAATAATAAGTAAACCCAATGAGAACATATCTAAATTGTTTTCGAACAATGCTAAAGTTAAGTGTCCAAAACAATACAAAACAGATACATAAAAAATCACTTTGTATTTTCCGAAAAACCAGTCAGCCACTAAGCCACCAATCATGGGCATAAAATACGCCAAAGCCACAAACATGTGAACCATTTCGTTGGATTTTGCTTCGGCAACTTTTTGAAGTACAGGGTTTCCGCTAGGGTTGAAGAACTGTGCAACTAAGAAAGTGGATAGGATAGAACGCATACCATAAAAGCTAAATCGCTCGGCTGCTTCGTTACCCAAGATATAAGGAATCGCTTTTGGAAACGTACCTTTCTTTTCCTCTGTTAGGGCTTCGTTAGAATGATTTGAAGTCATATATTTTTAAAGCTTTGTGCCTGTCAAAGTAGTTTTAGGATTCGTGGTTGCTACTTTGTAGGCTGTAAATAGTTTGTTTTTGTTAAGTGAATATAATGTTTTTGTTTTAGACTGATATCCTTCCTGTTTTATAATTTAACCCAATGTTAAATCTTAGGGTCAATACCCCTGTTTACCTCCCATTAATCGACTTATTATTTGTAACTTGTAAGTAAAATAACATTCATCGAGATAGAAGAAAAACTTTTGGTGAAATACCTGTAATATAGTCTAAAATCGCTGTTTTTATTGAAAAAAACATTCTAAGTTAAACCTATATCAGCGGAATACCAACTTTTTGATAACTCCGAGACCAAATTTTAAGCAAGATTCTTCGAAAAATCCAGAAATATAGGATCTCATAAAAAGGTATTAATCAAATAATTAATATGGTTTTTATAGGCAGAGTAGTGCTGGTGACTAATTTTTTTGGTAAAAGCGCAAATTTGATTTCAATTATCTGGGTTTAGTAGGAAAGTTTTGGAAAGATTTTTTATATTCGTGAAACATTTGTGGAACACTCTTTGTAAATCTCCTTCGAAAGAGAGATATTTGAAGGTAGATTGAGTTATTCCTTATTGGTTATTCAGGATTCGTAGTTCTGTAAATCAAATTACCATCGGCTGTATAACTAATAATCAGTAACTGAAACAAGTAACTCAAAAAATCAAATGGGGAAAGTAATTGCGATTGCCAACCAAAAAGGAGGAGTTGGTAAAACTACTACCACTATCAACCTAGCAGCAAGTCTTGCCGCACTAGAATTTAGGACGCTTATTGTCGACGCTGATCCTCAAGCAAACTCTACATCGGGTTTGGGCTATAATCCTAAAGAAATCCAAAACTCGATTTATGAGTGCATGGTAGATGGGGTACAGGTACAAGATATTATCATCGAGACGGATTTGCCTTACTTACATTTGATTCCGTCACATATCGACTTGGTAGGTGCCGAAATTGAAATGATTAATCTTCGCGACCGTGAACAGCGTATGAAAGAATGCCTTCAAACGGTATTGCACGAGTACGATTTCGTGATTGTTGACTGTTCGCCTTCACTAGGTTTGATTACGATTAATGCTCTTACAGCAGCAGATTCAGTAATTATCCCTGTGCAATGTGAATATTTTGCCCTCGAAGGTTTAGGTAAATTGTTGAATACTGTTAAGATTATTCAATCTAGACTCAACACGGCATTGACCATCGAAGGTATCTTGTTGACCATGTACGATTTGCGTGTTCGCCTATCAAATCAAGTGGTTGCAGAAGTTACTTCACACTTCCAAAGCATGGTATTCAACACCATTATTCCTCGTAATATCCGTTTGTCAGAATCTCCTAGTTTTGGTGTACCAGCTATTGCTCACGACTCAGAAAGTAAAGGAGCTATTAGTTATCTGAACCTTGCCAGAGAAATTCTTGCGAAAAATGGCTATGTAAATCAGGAGTAGATTGGTTGAGAAAATGTTGGACACAACAACTTCTTTTTCGAGAAAAACAATTTATCTGTTTATTGGAATAATCACATTGTAAGATATTCTTATCACAAATTAGCGCCAATATACATTTGTACTTATTAACTTTTATACCATGAGTAAAATGGAATTACCTGCAAAAAAACGTGTTGGACTTGGCAGAGGCTTAGGAGCTTTGTTACAGGACTCAGATTCAGTTAATGGTGTAAATAATACCAGACCTAGTAATCCTACACCCATCGAGCGTCCTCAACGTTTGGAGCAAATTAGCTCGATGAACGAAATTTCGGTAGATGCTATCGAAACCAATCCTTATCAACCGCGTACTCATTTTGATGAGGAGGCGCTCAACGAATTGGCCGACTCAATCCGTGTACAAGGGATTATTCAGCCTATTACGGTGCGTCAAATTGCCCCGAATAAATATCAACTTATTTCGGGTGAACGCCGTTTGCAAGCATCGAAGCGTGCAGGTTTGCGCATGATTCCTGCCTATGTGCGTACGGCTGACGACCAACAAATGTTGGAAATGGCATTAATTGAAAACATTCAGCGTGAAAACTTGAATGCTATCGAAATTGCCTTGAGTTATCAGCGTTTGATTACCGAATGTAGTCTTAAGCAAGAAGAGCTTGGAGATAGAGTAGGTAAAAACCGTACGACTGTCAATAACTACATTCGTCTGTTGAAACTTCCTGATGTGATTCAGGTGGCATTGCGTGATAACAAAATTTCAATGGGACACGCTCGTGCTATTATCAACATCGACAATCGTGAGCACCAACTTTCGATTTTCAATAAAACAATCGCCGAAGAATGGTCTGTTCGTAAAGTAGAAGAGGCTGTAAGAGAGCTTTCAAACGCCAAATTAATGGCAGAAGGTGTTGATAAAAAAGGCGGAGTAAAACAAGAGATAAGAAGCCTTCAATTTAGACTTCAGGCTTATTTTGGTTCAAAAGTAACCGTAAAAGCAGATGATAAAGGCAAAGGAGAAATCAAGATTCCGTTTACTTCACAAGAAGAACTAGACAAAATTTTGCTCTCAATCAAAGCTTAAATCTGGTCGATTTTCCAACAATAGTTTTGTTAAATCTTGTTAAGGCATTGAAAACGAAGTTATTTTACATGAACTTTGCAAGAAATTTTGACTAGAATACGCATGAAACACATACAAAAAGTATGGCTTTTGAGTATAATTGGTATGTTGTTGAGCTATTGTTCACCAGCACAAATCTTAAAAGCAGATACCATTCAAATTCCAAAAGATGACTTGACAAAAGTAGCTAAGTCATTAGATTCAGGGAAAAAACAATATAAGATTATTCCAAGGATTGCCACTATTCGTTCAGCGATGGTGCCAGGATGGGGACAAATCTATAATCGACAGTATTGGAAGTTACCGATTTTAGCGGCAGGTTTTGGGGTGAATGTCTATTTTATTATTCATAACAATGAATACTATCAACTGTTCTTGAATAAATCAAGATATGTAACAGAGAATAATCTAACGGGGACGTCCATTACTTATAATGGTGTTACTCGTGAGATGACTGCAGCACAACTAAAAACTGGAACCCAATATTATCACCGATATAGAGATACTGCAATCTTGTTTGTACTTGTCATTTGGGCAGCCAATATCATTGATGCCAACGTAACGGCGCATTTAAAAACATTTGATTTGACTGACGATATTTCAATGAAAATACAACCAGCCGTGACGACGCCTTTTATGAATAGTCCTGCGTTTGGAGCAAAAATCACATTAGCGTTGAAATAACAAATAGAATTAAAATTTTCACATAAATAGTCTCAATTAACATGAATATTGTTCTTCTCGGCTATGGCAAAATGGGTAAAGTAATAGAGAAGATTGCTCTGAGCCGAGGTCATAACATAGTAGCACGAATCGACGTAAATAACCGTAGCGAATTTGATGCTCTTACAGCTGCTGATGTAGATGCAGTCATTGAATTTAGCCATCCTCTTTCTGCATACGAAAATGTAAAAACTTGTATCGAAAAAGGCATTCCTGTAGTATCTGGTACAACAGGTTGGTTGGAAAAGAAACCTGAATTAGAGGCTTTAACATTAGAAAAAGGAAGTGCATTTTTCTGGTCATCAAATTATTCTATTGGTGTTAACATCTTTTTCAAATTGAATAAAATGTTAGCAAAATTGATGAACCCTCAAAAACAATATAGCGTAAGCACAACCGAGATTCATCACACCGAAAAGAAAGATTCTCCAAGTGGAACTGCAATTACTATTGCTGAAGGTTTAATTGAAAATCTTGCTGGCAAAGAAAAATGGATTAATAACGAAATTCCTGCTGACAACGAAGTGGCTATTTGGTCGGCTCGTGAAGGTAGAGTTCCAGGAACGCATATTGTTAAATATATTTCTGATATTGACCAAATCGAAATTTTGCACCAAGCACATGGTCGTGAAGGTTTTGCATTAGGCGCAGTTATTGCAGCAGAGTGGATTGCTGACAAAAAAGGCGTATTTGGCATGGACGATTTGTTAGCAGAATAAAAGCATTCAAAAGCACTAAGTAATACACTCTTGCATTACTTAGTGCTTTTATTTTGTCAATGTTTGAAAAATAAATTCGTGGAAATGTAATTCTAGGTAAACAATGACGACTTATTGTATAAAAGCTTAGCTACATAACCATCAAAGAAATTTAAGATTTTTGTAAAATGTCTGAAAAAAAGCCTGTTAAAAAGTCAGCCTTTCGTGAGTGGGTTGATTCAGTTGTGTTTGCAGTTGTGGCTGCTACCTTAATTCGTTTCTTCTTTTTCGAAGCCTATACGATTCCGACTTCATCTATGGAAAGTAGCTTGATGGTTGGAGATTTTTTGTTTGTGAGTAAACTCCACTACGGTGTACGTACGCCTAAAACTCCGTTGCAAGTTCCATTGACTCACCAAAAAATTTGGGGTACAGATTTACCTTCTTATTTAACTTGGTTAGATCTTCCTATTTATCGTTTGCCTGGTTTTTCTGATGTAACCAAAGGTGATGCAGTTGTTTTTAATGTGCCTAACTATGCACCAGATGGCGATGCGCCAGTTGATTTAAAAACCTATTATATCAAACGTTGTGTTGCTACGGCTGGCGATTTAATTGAAATTAAAAATACGCAGTTGTACATCAACGGCAAACCTGCTACCAATCCTGCCAAGATGCAACATGGCTATATTCTGAAAACAACAAAAGAAATTACAGACGTAAAACCTTTTGAAGAATTGGGAATATACAATGGTATCGATGCCATGGGACATGAGAATAATAACCTAGTAGGACCTTACCAAGGAGATTCTTCAGATACGAAAAAAGGTTATTTTGTATATGTGGTGAATACTTTCGAATCAAATATTGCTAAATTAAAGCAGTTGGATGGTGTGAAAGAAATCTCTCCTATTATTTCTCCAAAAGGTGAGCGTATGGAGGTTGGTGCAAATATCATTCACCAAGAAGATGCGCCAATGAGTTCTAGTTTATACAACTGGAATCGCGATAATTTTGGACCGATTCAAGTGCCAAAAGCTGGTTTGACAATCCAATTGGATTCAATGAATATCGATAAGTATAAATATGTTATCAAGTATTATGAAGGAAATAAAAACGTTGTTATCGAAAATTATAAAGTAAGTATCGATGGCAAGCCTGTTACTTCTTATACTTTCAAACAAGATTATTACTTTATGATGGGTGACAACCGTCACAATTCAGAAGATTCAAGATTCTTCGGTTTTGTTCCTGCTGATCATATTGTTGGTAAAGCGGTATTCATCTGGATGTCACTTGATCCAAACAAATCATTCTTGAGTAAAATTCGTTGGAACAGATTATTCAGATTTGTTGAATAGCAATAAGATTTCAAGTATTGATTTACTAGAAAAGGATATACAAAAAGGGCTGACTCAACACTGAGTCAGCCCTTTTTATATATCCTTTTGGTTTTATTTACTCAACATAAAGAACCAAACCTTTTAGATAACTTCCTTCTGGATGGAAAAAATTAACAGGGTGGTCTGATGGTTGCGTCAAATGGTGTAATACTCTCACTTGTCGCCCAGCCTCTAACGCTGCTGATACAACTGTATTGTAAAACAATTCTCTATCTACTACTTGTGAGCATGAGAACGTAAACAAAATGCCACCTTTGCCCAAACGCTTAAAACCTTCCATATTCAAACGCTTATAACCTTGCACTGCACGGTGACGAGCATCCATACTTTTCGCATACGCAGGAGGGTCAAGAACAATCAAGTCATAAAATTGGTCGTTTGCTTTCAGATATTTCATGACATCTTCAGCATACGCCTCATGATTATTGGCGTTTTTGTCTCCAAAGTTTGCTTCTACGTTCTGATTTACCAAGTCAATGGCTTTTTGTGAAACGTCCACCGAGTGAACCAAAGTTGCTCCTTCGTTGAGGGCATAAATTGAAAAGCCACCAGAATAACAGAACGAGTTTAACACTTTGCGATCTTTCGCATAACGAGCCAATAAAGCTCGGTTATCACGCTGATCAAGGAAGAAACCAGTTTTTTGCCCAGTTTCCCAGTTAATCAAAAACGTATGACCATTTTCTTTGGCTGGATGAGGCACTGAACTTGTTCCGATTAAATAGCCATTTTTTTGATTTGCGGCATATTGAGGAGGCAAAGTCTCTACGCTTTTATCATAAATAGCCACTAAGTTATCGCCCAATGCTCTTTTGATGGCATTTGCCAATTTATGACGCTCAAGGTGCATTCCAATGCTATGAGCTTGTAAAACTGCTACGCCATTATAAATATCAACGATCAACCCTGGGCAGCCGTCGCCTTCGCCATGAATCAAACGGAAGCAATTGGTTTGTTCAAAGTCGATTAATTTACGTACTTCAAAAGCCTTCGCCATTTTGTTAAACCAAAATTCTTCGTCAGCTTCTGTTTGTTCAAATGAGAATATTTTTACAGCAATACTACCTTCGTGATAATGACCTGTAGCCAAAAAGCTACCTTCAAAATCTAGTACATCTACCACTTGTCCGTCTGTTGGTTCACCTAAAATCTGAGAAATTGCCCCAGAAAATACCCAAGGGTGAAAACGCTTTACAGGTAATTCTTTACCTGCATTTAATACAACAGCAGGTTTGTCTAAGCTAAGATGACTTAAATCTGACTTTACAGCAGGTTTATTAGTCTTATGATTAGGCTGATTTTTTCTACGAAAATCGCTATTTCTTCTAAATTGATTTTTCATAATACAAAGGTAGAAGATAAATTGTCTGAATTGAAGCAAAATTATAGCGCAAGTTATCGATTTGCATAATTTTCGTTATTAGGCTTTGAACATTAAAGGGTAGGCGTTAGGCATAAAAAGTATTCATCATTTTATGGAAAACACATTTATACCTTTAGCTTACTGTATATAGTTTGCTGCCTATTGCTGGTAAAATCCACTAATTTACATCCGCTATTCATTTTCCTCTCTCGCCGAGAAAAGTCGTTTGAGCCATGAACTTGCTTCTTTTTTGTCTGCCATTTGTAATGAATCGCTTAAATTTTGTTGAGATAAGTTGTTTAAATCTGGTTGCCCTGCATCTACCCAACAAGTGTACCAAAAATCTCCAATCATTTTCACTGTTGCCTGCATTTGTCGCTCCACTTGGTGATTAAGAAGATTGTGGTAAGTTTGACTGTAGAGTTGTGAATAGGTTCTTGTGTTTATCGCATTTCGTTCATCTACACTAAATTGCTTGTTAGATGAAATGTGAGTTTGTAGTGCTTTTTCAAACCTAAAAACTGAGTCTAAGCAGGCATTGGCAGCCCTAATATGTGCCCAAATACGTTTTTGAGGAGATTTTACATATTCGGCTTTTCCTACAAAGAAATCATAATCCTTCGCAAAAAGCTCAGGAAGCCTTGATTCCCATAGCCCATGAATCCCAACTTGTTGTGTTTTTTGCCCATTATAATTGGAGGTAGTATGCAGAGGAACATTAGAATCGCCAATATAATGCCCAATTTCCGCCGAACATTTTAGGATAAGGGGCAAATTTTTGGATTCAAATGCTTTAGTGAGGCGATATTTCATAAACTGAATATGCCAAGGTACAATACCATGCTTTTTGAGGGTATCCTCCGAGTATTTTTCCACCACCTGCTCCCAAGGTTTTTGCAAATGAAAAAACGCACTGTCGCCATAATAATCTAAGTCGATAAAATGCCTTGGTGCTTCATCAGGAATCGCATAGCGTCGTTTGTCGGGGTCTACAGCATGTTCGACAATATACCCAAGATGTTTTTTATAAAAAATAATCATTTCTGGAGGGAGCGTAAAAACTGCAAGTCGATTGATAAATTGATGCCCAAAAAATCCCCAACGAGCAAATTGGTCTGAATTAGCAGGGAAAGAGTAGCTATAAAGCATAAGAAGTAAAAAACTTCGTACGAATAGGGTAGGTTTCATGTGAGAACTATTGAAATAAGATGAATAAACTGATTAAAGTTACACGGCTAATCTTGGAAATACAATTTATTTCAACGACATTTGCACCGCAAAAATCAATTTTTCAATTAATATTGAGTATATTATTGGTAAATCTGAAAAGAAAATACTACAATTAGGTTGTGGAAGTCTAACTTTTTCTGTACCTTTGCACTTCAATTTAGAAAACCAATATTATTCGGGAAATAAAAATGGCAAATCACAAATCAGCGTTAAAAAGAATTAGAGCGAACGAAGCTAAAAGATTGCGTAACCGTTACCAACACAAGACTACTCGTACAATGGTAAAACGTTTACGTGAAACTAACGATAAAGCAGTAGCTTCTGAACTCTATAAGAAAGTTTCTTCAGCTTTAGACAAATTGGCTAAGAAGAACATTATTCACAAAAATAAAGCTTCTAACTTGAAATCAAAGTTAGCTAAGTTGGTGAGTAAAGTAGCAGCTTAATCAGCTTCAAAATACTAAGTCTAGAAAGGGTCTCATTTTCGAATGAGACCCTTTTTGTATGATTAATACGCTTGGGGCTACAAGCAGTAGGCAAAATGTATTCATGATTTCATTAAAAACATTCTTTAACTTTTAGCTTAATTCCTTTTGAAGGAATAGTTTAAATACTAAAATTTTTAGAAAAATACGATTGATTACAATACTTTTTTACATATTTACCTAAAAAACTATAGTAAATATATCCACCTATGTCATCGTATTCTAGTGAACACCTCAATATCAAAGAGTGGGCAGAGGAAGATCGCCCGCGTGAAAAACTACTTCTTAAAGGAAAATCAGCCCTTTCGGATGCTGAATTATTGGGTATCCTAATTGGTTCGGGTATTCAAAAACTAACAGCCGTCGACATTGCGAAACTGATATTACAAGGTGTGAGTGGTGATTTGAATCAATTAGCTCGACTCACAGTCAAAGAACTCGCCAAATTTAAAGGAATCGGCGAAGCAAAGGCAATTACTATTGTAAGTGCTTTGGAATTAGGGCGCAGACGAAAAGAAGCTGAAATTCCCAAACGACCAAGAATTACCTCTTCGAACGATGCCTATCAAGTGCTGAAGCCTTATATGCTAGATTTATCGCACGAGGAGTTTTGGGTGATTTTGCTTAATCGAGCCAATCAAGTGATTCGCTGCCAATGTATAAGTTCGGGTGGAGTGGCAGGGACGGTTGCTGATCCCAAATTGATTTTTAAACTAGCCTTAGAGAATCTGGCTAGTGCTATGATTCTTTCTCACAATCACCCCTCAGGAAATACTGCGCCGAGTCAAGCGGATAAAGATTTGACAAAGAAAATGGTGGAAGCTGGAAAGTTTTTGGATATGCCTGTTTTAGATCATTTGATTTTTACCGATAAAACGTATCTCAGTTTTGCTGATGAAGGTATTTTATAATAACCCCACAAAAGTATAAACAATGGTGGTCGAATAAGTTCGAACAGGTACTACAACTGAAATTCCCCTGATTTCATACTGAAGTGGAACTCCTGTTCTACCCAACAATCCTGAGAAAAGAGTTACGTCGGAGCTTCCGAGTAAATTATAACTGCCAACTCCCGAAGGACTTATCACCGCAAGAAGTACAGGAGTGCCATCTCCTGTTTTTCGTACATACAACTCTAATCTACTATCCCAAAGTGTATCTTGTTTCTTGGCTCGAACTTCATAAGTCAAAAGTGTACTGATATTCATTAAGGATTGGTTGGTTGCGCTGGTCATATTGGTGCTATAGTCAAGCCCAGCAGTGGTAATATTACTGGCAGGTACAGTAACAGACCAAGAGGTTCCTCCTGACTGGATAGTGATGCTTTGAGCACTGCCTTTTTGCTGAAAAACAAAAAGCAAAAGTGCAAAAAGGAGATAATATGACAGAGTTTTGAGCATATACTGAAACATTTTCTTTAATTATCGACCATCGTATAGGTTACTGAAAATGAGCTTGTTCCTGAGCGTAATAGTTGATAACTACTTACACTTAAAGAGTAGGTGAGGTTATATCCTGTGTTTGAGCCACTTCCTGTGTAAGCGCCGCCAATATTGTTAATAATTGTATTGCTAGATGTTGATAAAGTAACTGTGCCTGATGACGAACCAACTGTCCCTGTACTTGTTACGGCAGTTCCTGCCAGTACAGTAAGTTGTAAGCCACTTGGGACAGTACCCCCCGAAATTTGTGCTGTGATTCTTCTAGAGGCACTAGGTGCAACAGCCGAACTGAAGTTGAGCCATTTGGTCGTATTTGTCAAAGTGCTAATAGCTTCACCTGCAGTAGAAGGTGCTGAAAAACTAAAGGTAATAGAGTTGCTATTAGGACTTAATTTTAGCAATGCCACAGAGTTCAACGTAATGCCTACAGATACAGTAGATTGGGCATTAATTTGTACACTTAAGAATAATAAAATCAATATTTTAGCAAATAACAGCAATTTCATCATGTAGGCTTTTTGTTTTGACCAATATTAAGGTTCAATATTTGGATTCCATAAGCTACTATTCAGGGATTTTTGTTTTGTAATCTTACCTGAAAACTTTTACTACCATATACCAATTTGCGTTGGAGTGACTGTAAGCCAATGGCGATATCAACAGTTTTGCTTGGATTTACTTGGACATTCTGATTGGCATCTATTAATTGAAATGTATTTTGATTGTTGACAAGCCATGCCGATAAATTCCAAGAACCAGGGACAACATCACTAAAGCTAAATTCGCCAAGTGCGTTTACTTTGGTGGTAATAGCGCCTTGGTCATTTTGTATTTTGATAAAGATAGTAGGAAATACCAAAGTGCTATCGATTTTTCGGTTTCCATTTTGGTCTACCAATTGAACAATCCCGTTGATGAGTCCTGTTCTGGCAATGGTTATTCGCAAAGTATGAACACTATCGTTTTTGACCTGAACTTCTATTGGTCCGCGAGGTGTAATCGAAACATTATAATAATTGGGATTGGGTTCTACTCTGAAAATATATTTGTCAGGAATAATTTTATTAAAAGTAAACTTGCCACTGGCATCGGTCAATACCTTTTTTTCACCTAAAGAAACCATCACATTACCTACCGAAAGTGTATTATCTGAGCTATTCAATTGACCAATTACTGTACCTTGACGTTTGTCTTTTGCTAAAGGCAAATTCAATTTTAAGGTATATTTCAAAGAAAAGTAAATAGCATCTCTATTGATATTTCCAAGATTGATTGCCTGTGGAATAAAAGACTGTCCGACCATTAGACTCACAGCATGATGTTTAAAATCTAGATTGAGATTTCCAGTTAAATAGCTTTGTGTTTGGACAAGTGCTTCAGGCGTAAAGTTGTTACGATAAGTTGCCATTGCGCTGAGCCATGGACGAATATTAAGCCTGAACGAACCTCCATAAAAATAGTAATTGGTATTGCTATTGGTAGCCGAATATTTACTGGTGTAAAGATGCTCAAAAATTCCTCCAAACCAGAGCGCAGGAATCAGTCTGATTTGAGGATTAATGGCATTGGAAAAAGACATTTTGATGATATTTTCATCATTAGGAATTAATAGATTTTCGGCATTACCCCATCTGCCATTGTAGGAAAGCGCAAATTTTTCTCCGTTATAATCATAACCTAACCCTCCAAATGATTCTCTATAATAAAATGACTTAGGCTCTAATCGGTCTTCTCTTTCAAGAATATTATAGCTAAGTCGCAACATACTTCGGTAGTTGAATCGGTAATTCAACTGCCCAATGAGACTTTTAATATAGGGCGAAGAATTATATACCAATAGGTCAAACGAAGGATTTATTCTCGTAAGGTTATGGCTTATTCCGAAGGAAAGATGGTTGTTGATGGTAAAATTAATGGAATTGAAAGTCTGCCAGCCACTTTTATAAAATCCGTAAAAATTTTTGCCTGCATAAATCAAATTACTCGAAATCGCTATCCATTTATTATACCAATTAAAATTGTTCTGAATGGCATAATCAGTTCCATTTAGAGATATACTTTGTGCCAATTCTGTCTCCCAATGAATTTTTGCGGTGGTAATACTTGAAAATAAGTTTAAGATATTAGCATCAAATGATTGATTTTTGAGCAAAACGCCTTTCCGTTGATAGCCAACGGTAAGAAAATTATTTTTTGAATAAAACCACAAAATATTACCTCCTAATTGATAGTTGAGGTCAGACTCAAAACGAGGTTTGGCATAGTAAAAACTCGTTCCTATTACTTCATTTCGCCAATCTATTTTTGCTCCTCTGCTAAACCGACCAAATTCTAGTAAGTTGGATAGTCTTAAATTATAGTCGCCTAATTGCACAGAAAGTGTTTTTCTGAAATCATATTTCATCGAATATATCTCATACGAACCAATCATCGGGATTTGAAATTGATTAGGTCCATGTGCCGTAAAATCGATATAATGCTTACTAGAAAAATCTAAAAATCCCTTACCCCTCACATCAAATTGGTAAGCGGAAGTTGATAAATCTCCTTGTTTGGTACCAATATAGACGCCTCCAATCTCTAAGGGAAATCTGAGCCATGAATTATCTTCTTTGCGAGTTGTGCCGTATACAGGAATGGATACAACGCTAATCATGGAGGTATCTTTCGTTTTGAGCGTTAGAATCGGATTATAGTTCCAATTGCCTTGATTAGTGCTTGGAATAATATGCCTTGTAAAAATGGTGAAGCTTTCATTCGCTCCAATTGGCATATCAAGTGTATCTTTTTGACTAAATATTTTGCCTTGATTTAGACTAATTGTAGCTTTTTCGAGAATATTGCCTGCATTTTGAATAGAGAAGGAGATATTCAATGTATCTCCTTCTTTGGCAAAATCAGGGAGATTCATGGGAGTAATCGTCAGTTGGTGAACCTTTCTGATAGTAATCGGAAAATTAGCAATGGACTGTGCCTGGTACTGAAATATAAAATAATAAGGCCGAATCGCTACTTTATTGGGACATACCATCGTTTGAACAAACCTACTTGTACTATCATTGATGGGAATTTGCTTGGTCAAAATCGTTGCCCAATTGGGAGGCGAAATTAATTGAACGGGTACAATACCTTGTTTTACAGGATGCTTGACATCACAAAAAACCGTGAAGTGTTCGCCTGGGGAAATATCTGAGGGATATTTTAAATGTTGAATTTTGGGCAATATTTGTCCATGCACTTTGTTTAAAGCACCGAATATCTCTACTACTAGAAATAGAATAAAGATTTTTTGGGATAATATGTACTTGTGGGAACACATTGATCAACCTAGGCTACTTTACTCAATAGATAATTCAAGATTGGAGGCAAATAAATCTGTGCCGTTATCTGCAATTAAAATTCCCTCGTATTTACCTTTGGGCAGTCCTACAATGTCCACTTCGAAGGTATTACACTTGTCTTGATAAATTCTTCTTGACAAACTTTCAAACACTTTTATCTTTTCACCTTTGTCATTATAAATCTCCAATGACACTTTGGTTTTGGCCGAAAAACGTCCCTCATTTTTGAGCGAAACTACTACTTGACTATTTGAAACCTGCTGGTTTTTAGTATTATAGCGAACATCTAAAAACGAAAGCTTTGGACTTTCAAAAGCCCCTTTATTGGCAATTACCTGAATGGCATATCGTACTTTTGAGTTGATACTTACCCCTGAAGGATCGCTACTTGTAATGGGGTCAGCAGCCTCAACCATGATAACCGACCAATAGCTTCCATTAGCAGAGCTTTGCGGCAATGCTATAGAATAAGGCAAATCAAATTCTTCTTTGGGCGCTAATATTTTTTCTGATAAGGGAGTAGTGAGATAACGCCCTAACGAATACGAGTGTGTTGGCGTACTCGCAAAATTAGATTCTTGACCACAGGCAAGTAAATACTCTTGTTTATAAAATAGGACTTTGACGGCAGTCTCAGCATCATTTTTTAGTTTTATGACTCCATTTACTTGAGCAGATTCTCCCAAGATGGCGTGTTCATGGGTGAGTCCGTTCAAAATTAAAATATTTGAAAATCCAGTTAAGGAAGAGAAAATAATCGCCCAGCACAAAGCCCACTTAATGAGTTGATTCATAAGCAAAATAAATTAATATGGGTACGGAAAATCAACCGTATCCTAAAGTATAAGCTATGACCTAACAAGCTTCTTTTCTTTAAGATACGGTAATTGAATGTCAAAGAGTTTAGATACTTTTAGTTGTCAGCTAAAGTATATGTTACTGTAATACTTGACGTTCCAGAACGAAGGTTTTGGTACGCCGAAGCACTCGTAGTAGCAATACTATAAGTTAGATTACTACCATCACTAGAACCTGTTCCTGTTGCACAACTTGTAATACCAGTAATAATGTCGGCAGCAGTAGTACCCAACGAAGAGATTGTACTGCCTGTACCTACAGCTCCCTGTAAGTTGGAGGTACTAGGGGTTGCTGCGGTCACTGCAATCGTTAAACCTGCTACCAAAGCAGAAGCTTGTACTGAAATTTTACGACCCGTAGCAGGAGCAGTCATAATCGAACTATACTGCAAATACAGAGAGGTATTGTTGCTAGGGGCTACAATGGGATCTCCAGCAGTACTTGGCGAAGTAAAATTCATAGTTATGTTTTTGCTGGCAGTCGGTGCAATTCTTAGCATTGTAACTGCTGGAATCGTAATGCCTATGGTATGCGAGTCTATTTGGCCAACGACTTCGATTTTAGAAAGCAAGAAAAGTACTAAAGCGGATAAGAAGAAAACACGTTGTTTCATGGCTACTTGGTTTTAAATTGTGAAAAAATCATTTGCTTGACGGCGCTTTAAACATGGGACATTTACAGCTAGGCGTAGTAAGTGCTATAATGCGGTTTAAATGACTTTATTGAGGAGGGAGGGATAGTATGAAGATGGTTGTCGAAATAAATGTTTGAGTTTAATAATCAGCATAGCTTTAATTAGGAAAATAACCGTATTGTCTTGGATTTAAAGGAGTTAATATGAGAATAGAAGCAGTAATTATGCCAAATTAGTCATTGAAAACCCTGAATTACACGAACGCAGTAGTATTGAAATTTGCTATTCAAATAGGGAAATACTAACGAGAAATAATTATTGATTTTTTAGTAATTAAACTACTGATATTTAAGTAATTACGGATTGGGTATTTTTGAGTGAACAAATGAGCTGGAGATAAGCTCAAAAGTACTATTGGGGGACGAGCGACGTATAGAGTAGAAACTGTGTAATTTAGAAGCGTAACGAAACAAAAAAAGAGAACTGTTTTAGTCCTCTTTTTTTATACTTGACATCTTATTTGCCTCTTTCGTTATAGATTTTTTGTAATCTCGAACCTACAACTGCTGCTAGCACAAAAAGAACGATAAAGAATAAAGCTCCTGAAACACCCATGGTATTTATATTTTAGATTTATGAAAATGAACAGTCAGTTTTGATACCACAAAGATAAAATTCAAAACTGAAAGATTCATATATTAACTGCTAAACTTTGGGTAGTTTTTTGTTAAGTCAATAAAAAGAAAGTTATCTGAACTTATATTTTCGTGCTTAACTATAAAACTCCTTTGGTAGATGGAAGAATGTCCAAATCCTTGATTTCTCTTTTTGTTGCCATTTTGATAGCTTTTGCAAAGGCTTTGAAAGTCGCTTCGATTTTGTGATGCTCGTTGTCAGCTTCTGCTTTGATATTCAAATTACACTTGGCTGTATCAGTAAATGATTTAAAGAAATGGAAGAACATTTCAGTTGGAACGTCACCAATTTTCTCACGAGAATATTTTGCATCCCAAACCATCCAGTTACGTCCAGAGAAATCAATCGCAGCGTGTACGAGGGCTTCGTCCATTGGCAATAAGAAATAGCCATAACGAGCAATACCTTTTTTATCACCTAATGCTTTCAAATAGGCTTCTCCAAGTGCTAGAGCTGTATCTTCGACGGTATGATGCTCATCGATATGTAAATCACCAACAACTTTTACCTTCAAATCTGCGCCAGAGTGTTTTGCCAACTGGTCAAGCATGTGGTCAAAGAAGCCCAAACCTGTTTCGATTTGAGATTTTCCCTTACCGTCTAGGTTTAGCTCAACCCAAATTTGAGTTTCTTTTGTAATTCTCTCTACCGAAGCTTTGCGTTCGGGCAAACGTAAAAACTCATAAATGGTATCCCAATCAGCCGAAACTAGAGCTGTAGCGTCAATATGTTCTGGTTGCTCAATGGCTTTTTCTCCTAAATAAATAGCTTTTGCTCCGAGATTGATAGCCAATTGAATATCAGTCAAGCGGTCTCCCAATACGTAAGAATTTGCCAAATCGTATTGTGTGCTATCAAAATATTTAGTCAACATCCCTGTTGAAGGCTTACGAGTCGGCGCATTTTCATGTTCGAATGTACGGTCGATATGTACGTCTGCAAAAATGATATTTTCACCTGTCAAGGTATCCATCATTTTGTTATGAGCAGGCCAAAACGTGTCCTCAGGGAAAGAGTCTGTGCCTAAACCATCTTGATTGGTTACCATAACCAATTCATAGTCAGTTTCCTCAGCAATTTTGCGAAGATTAGAGATGGCTTTAGGTAAAAAAGCTAATTTTTCTAATGAATCAACTTGAAAATCGACAGGAGGTTCCTGAATGATAGTACCGTCACGGTCGATAAATAAAACTTTTTTCATTGTTTTTGTGATTGCGTCTGAGGATAGAGCCTTTGGAGGTAAAATTTGAGCTATCCTTTTTATATGGAGCCACAAAGTTAAGGTTCATGTTTTGGTAATTAAATTTTTTTCGAAGAATTTCACTTTTTTAACATCTATTTTGCATTAAACAAGTCAACAAGGGCGTTGATAAAATGATTTGATAAGATATTGGAAAATATGCGCCAAATATCAAGGAAGGATTGTATTTTTGAGCAAAAAAATGGAGTTGTTGTGTACCTTATCATACAAACAGTGCCTATTGCTTATCTAAAATCTCGATAGAATAATCTTAAAACATTTGATATGAATTTAATTGTAGAGTTGAAAGAGTTATTAGGGGGAGACATCAGTGTAAAAGCTGCCTCGCTAGTAGGTGAAAAAGAAGACAAAGTAAAGTTGGCGATAGAGGCGCTAGTACCAACCATTATTGGTGGTATTATGAAAAGAGCTACTAATGAGGCTGGCGCTACCACACTCATGAATGTTATCCAAAAAGGAGGTCACGATGGTGCCATTCTTTCTGAAATTTCAAGTGTTGTTCAAGATCGTGAAAGTTTTGCCAAAGTAGTTGAAAAAGGTCATAGCTTGGTAAGCATGTTGCTTCCTGACAAAAAAAGCTCTATTGCTACCTTGATTTCTCAGTTTGCAGGTGTTCGTAATTCTTCGGCTACTTCATTATTGGCTTTTGTGATGCCAGTGGTGATTGGAAGACTGGGTAAAGTAGTTACAAATCAGAATGCCGATAAAAGCACACTAGCCAATACGGTACTCGAATTGAAGAGTTACTTATTAGGTGAAACGCCAGAAAGCCTTCAAGTAAAAATGATTGATGTTCTAGGCTTGGCAACATTCATGAGTCAAGAGTTAAAGCCTGTACAGTTTGCATCTGGCGCTCCTTTACGTTCTCCGGGTGTGCCTGCTCCAACAGCGCCAAAAATCTCTGATGATAAAGATAAGATTGTTACTTACTCTAGCAAAAATTATGAGTCTGAAGATGAAGAACGCCAACCACTTCCAAAATGGGTATTTCCTGCCAGTATTATAGCTTTAGTAGTAGCAGTAGCCGCTTATTTTTTGGTAAATTATGACTGGCAATCAACATTTTCTAGTAATGCTGATGAAGTAGATAGCACGCAAGTTGAGCAAGTAACAGGTGCTGAAATCGATACAACAGCTTTGCCAAAAGATACAGCTGTTTCAAAGTTAGACTCGTCAAACACAGCTGATGAAGTTAAGTTGACTGGTATTGCATTGCCTAATGGACAAACTATTGAAACACTGCCAGGGTCATTTGTGGAGCGTTTTACTAAATATGTGGCAGACACTGCAAGTCGTCCTTCACAAGTGTTTGTACTAGAGAATGTGGCTTTCGAAGGTAATACAGCAACTTTGGTAGCAGGTGGAGAAAAGAATATTCAAGATTTAGCAAAAATCATGACAGCTTTTCCAAAGGTTCAAGTAAAAATTACTAGCCATACAGACAATACTGGCGATACTCTTCAGAATAAGACAATGTCTCGTAAGCGTGCGTTTGCTATTCGTAATATGTTGGTTACCAACGGTATTAGCGCTATTCGTATTGACTTTGATGGTAAAGGTCCATTTGTTCCTGTAGCATCAAATACCACAGAGGAAGGTAAAGCAAAAAATAGAAGAATTGAGGTGAAAGTAGTGAAGAAGTAGTACTTCAATCTAATTGAGTGATTGGATTAAAATTTGTATGCTCAACTTAAGACGAAATGTTTAGTGTCTTAAGCCAAGTGAAACTCAAGATAGTATCATTAAAAAAGCGGTCGAAAAGTAATTTTCGACCGCTTTTTTAATGATACTACAATACTGGATGACTCTTATTTAGACGTAAAATATTGCATCTCCACGGATAAAGAATATCGCTCAATCACTCAATCAAAATCCACTCAATCAACACTATCTCAAAGCGGTACGGTTAGATTTCCATTGACTTTTAACCAGTTGTCCACCAGTACTTTCTTGACTTGGTGTTGCTTTTTTATGAAGAATCAAATGTGCTGCCAATGCTGCTGCGATAGCTTCTTCATCTGCATCTGGCGCAGTATCCAAAACCTCAGGAGTATAATAAAGACTGATAAAACGTGTATCGAATTGACCAGAAAGAAACGCTTCATGACGCAATACAAATTTGCAAAATGGAAGTGTTGTTTGAATTCCTGTAATTTGATATTCATCAATCGCACGAATCATTTTATCGATAGCTTCATTACGGTCTTTACCATAGGTAATCAACTTGGCAATCATTGGGTCATAATAGATAGGAATAGCCATTCCTTGTTCCATACCATCGTCTACACGCACGCCATTGCCTTGTGGGCGTATATAAGTCGTAAGTGTACCCACGTCTGGTAAAAAGTTATTGCGAGGATCTTCTGCACAAACTCTACATTCAACGGCATGACCATTAATTGTTAGCTCTTCTTGTTTGAACGAAATAGGGTGTCCTTCTGCAATCAGAATCATTTCTTTTACTAAATCTACTCCAGTAATTTGTTCTGTCACTGGGTGTTCTACTTGTAGACGAGTATTCATTTCTAAGAAATAAAAATCTAACTTTTCGTCTACAATAAATTCTACTGTACCTGCGCCATAGTAATTACAAGCACGAGCTACATCTACGGCACATTGTCCCATTGCTGCACGAATTTCGGGTGTTAATACTGCCGAAGGTGCTTCTTCTACTACTTTTTGGTGACGACGTTGCACTGAACATTCTCTTTCAAAAAGGTGAACAATATTGCCATGCTTATCGCCTAATACTTGAATCTCGATATGCTTAGGTGAAGTGATATATTTTTCTACGAAAACAGCACCATTTCCAAAAGAAGCAATGGCTTCGGAAACTGCACGGTCCATTTGTTCGTCAAACTCTTCTTCATTTTCTACCACACGCATACCCTTACCGCCACCACCAGCAGATGCCTTGATGAGGACTGGATAACCAATGTCTTTCGATTTTTGCTTAGCAACTTCACGGTCGGTTACGGCATCAGGTGTGCCTGGGACCATGGGAATATTATATTTAGCAACTGCGTGTTTCGAAGAAAGTTTGTCACCCATCACCTCAATACTCTCAGGCGACGGACCAATAAAAATGATGCCTGCATCTGTTACTTTTTTACAAAAGGCTGCATTTTCAGACAAGAATCCATAACCTGGGTGAATAGCGTCAACGTTCAAATCTTTACAAATTTGAATGATTTTATCACCTAATAAATACGATTGATTGGATGGGGGAGGACCTACACAAACAGCTTCATCTGCAAATTTTACATGTGGTGCCAAACGATCGGCCTCCGAATAGATAGCAACAGTTTTGATACCCATTTCACGAGCAGTACGCATCACACGCAAAGCAATTTCGCCACGGTTGGCAACGAGGAGCTTATGAATTTTTTTCATTGATTGGTTTCTTCGATTTTGTTTTGTTGTTACTAATGTATTAATGCAGAATGATAAGTTGAGAATGTAATTTTTTAATTATCAGCATTTTATATTTAAAATAGATTAAATTTTATCTTACTTTATTACTCTTTAGACTGTAAGTATTTGACATATTCCATGAGAAACAGCTTTCAACTTCATTTTACGGGATAAAGTCTATAGCTTAAAGCGGGTAAAATTAATTTTGTCCACTAATTGATACTTTCATCATTTTTATAAATGTCTTATTTCCCAACCTAAATATTCTGTGGAGGTTCAAATAAGGACTTTAATGTTTCAAGCATTGAAATGATATCATGAACAATATTTCTAGCTTTTTTCATGACTTGAGCATGTTGTTTTTCTAATGATTTTTCATCAAAAAAACGCCACAAATACAGCAAATCATCAAACTGATAAGCAAAATCATCAATTCGATAAAGCGTAAATCTATCCTCCTTTTCGTAGGCTTTATAGATGGCCAGATAAAAAGCGCCATCTTTCAAAACACTTTTAACCATATTTTGGCTAAAATCCTGTGGTAACTCCTGATTATCAACCAAAAAGTCAAGGATAGTGCTTTGGTCTTCGCAAATGGTAAGTTTACTATTTAGACTCATGGCTCATTTGGATTTTTCAAAGATGGATTCAACTTGAAATCTTACAATTGAAAAAGTGCTGCCTTTACCCAATTTTGATACAAGATATAAAACGAATCGATAAATATGTATTTAGCGAAAAAAGTTCTTGAAATATTGCAAGTAATAACCAAATCAAGTCTTGTTATTCTTTGTTTAATACAATATTTGGCAGTTAAAAAATAAAGAATTAACTTTGAGATTATTTTAAGATTTTCACTGCACATATTCCGCTAATATATTAGGCAGAAAAACTTGTTGCTTTGAAAATAATTGACACTATTCATAAATCTAAAACGCAGATATAAAGTGGATATTTTTGAGAAAGTCGTAAACAACATGGGGCCGCTAGGTTCTTACCACAAAATTGGCCACCACTATTTTTCATTCCCTAAATTGACTGGCGAATTAGGCCCTTATATGAACTTCAATGGCAAGCGTATGCTTAACTGGTCATTGAACAACTACCTTGGTTTAGCTAACCATCCTGAAGTTCGTGAGGCTGACGCACAAGCTTCTGCTGACTATGGTTTGGCTTATCCAATGGGTGCTCGTATGATGTCAGGTAACTCTGATTTGCATGAGGAGTTTGAGCGTCAATTAGCTGAATTTGTAGGTAAAGAGGATGCTTTCTTGTTGAATTACGGCTATCAAGGTGTAATGTCTATTATTGAATGTATGGTTGACCACCGTGACATTATTGTTTACGATGCAGAATGCCATGCTTGTTTGATTGATGGTATCCGTTTGCACAAAGCTAAAATGGGTGCTTACTACAAGTTCAATCACAACGATATGGGCTCATTGCGTAAAAACCTTGAGCGTGCTACTAAGAAGGTTGCAGAAACTGGCGGTGGTATCTTAGTTATTACAGAAGGTGTGTTTGGTATGTCGGGTAAAGTTGGTTCTTTGGACGAAATCGTTGCATTGAAAAGCGATTTTAACTTCAGAATCTTAGTAGATGATGCTCACGGATTTGGTACAATGGGTGAAAATGGCCGTGGTGTTCACGAACATTTGAACTGTATCGAAGGTATTGATTTGTACTTCTCAACATTTGCAAAATCAATGGCTGCTATCGGCGGTTTCGTTGCTGCTCCGAAAGACATTATCATGTTTTTGAAATATAATATGCGTTCTCAAACTTATGCAAAAGCACTTCCTATGCCTTATGTAATTGGTGGTATGAAGCGTTTGGAGTTGATTAAGAAACATCCAGAATTGCGTGAGAAATTATGGGAAAACGTACGTGCTCTACAAGATGGTTTCCGCAAAAGAGGTTTTGATATTGGTGACACAACTTCGCCAGTAACTCCAGTGTTTTTGCATGGTGAATATGATGTTCTTACAGCAACGTCTTTGATTAGAGATTTACGTGAAAATATGGGTATTTTCTGCTCGATTGTAGTATATCCTGTAGTACCAAAAGGACAGATTATGTTGCGTATTATTCCTACTTCAGCACACACGCTAGAGGACGTAGAATACACTATGAATCAGTTTGAAGTAGTACAGAAAAGATTAGCTGAAGGCTTCTATAAAGCACAAGCTGAGCAGTTTAAATCAGTATTAGCATAATTTTAATACGATTTTGTGCTTTTTTCATGCTTTTTTTGATAAAAGAATTTGCATCATGTTGGAAATTGACTATATTTCGGTCGTAAAAAATGCCTACAGACTTCGTATGAGGCTTTTTTAACAATTTATCCAACCTAAATCCAATTACAAATATGAGCAGATTCTCAGAAGTAAAAGACTTGATTTTGTCATTAGAGGGTGACTTCGAAAAGTTCTATGAAAAAGGCAATCAAGCTGCTGGAACTCGTGTGAGAGGTGGCATGCAAGCATTAAAAACTTTGGCTCAAGAGATTCGTACTGAAATCCAAAACAAGAAAAACCAAAGTGAATAATTCAAGCAAATAAAAAAGGCTAGCAGTTTTGATTGCTAGCCTTTTGCTTTTAATAAAGCCCATTATCGACTAAATCGGTGATGGGCTTTATTAGGTTTACTAAAACTGTTCTGCATTCATAATCGTAGCCATACCATCAGTAGTCTTCTTGTTGGTCGCAACATCGAATATCTCACATTTGACTTCTGCTATGTGCTTTTTCTCATCAATACTTACTACTGTAAATACCGCTTCATAATCTGTATCAACAAACATTGGGCGTTTGAATTCGGAAACTTGTTTTAAATAAACACTTCCAAAACCAGGAAATTCCGTACCCATTACTTTAGAGAAAATACTCGAAGCTAAGGCTCCATGAATAATTGGGCGTTTGAATGGAGTTGTAGCCGCAAATTCAGTATCTAAGTGAAGAGGGTTATGGTCTCCAGATACTTTTGCAAATAAAATTACGTCATCTTGTGTAAAAGAAAACTTATGACGATGTACTGTATTGAGTGCAATCATGAATGAAAAGATTTTTTGAATAAAGTGCTATCAATTTGTTGGTCACTTCATTTCTTAATTTTCTACAAATATACTTCGAGTATTTTGATTTTAGTAATAACACGTGATTGGTTGAGTGTTCTCTAGTACTGTAATCATAACCAATATGTTGTTACTTCTTACAAAAATCCCTTATGAAGAATGATCGGCAATAATAACCCATTCGCCTTTGGTTTTTTGCCATGTCAGGGTAAAATGACCGCCAATATCACCCTTTTCTGGACGAGTCAAAGCCCATTTTCCTACCAACAAGCAATTGTTGGGTCCTAGAAAGTTTACTTTGATGATGGTAAACTTCAGAGTACCCATGCTGGCTTTGTCAGGATAATTCTTCTGATAACTAGCCAATGTTTTTTGATAACCATACGTTACTCCGCTTTTACCAATATACATCAAAGAATCAGACTCCCAATAACCTTTCATAAATGCGACTACATCGCCTCGATTCCAAGCTTGATTTTGTTTGTCTAAGATTTCTAGAATTTTTTGACGGTCTTTATTAGTTTGTGAAAAACTGATAAAACCAATTAAGCAAAATAATACAGAAAAGATGAAGCGCTTTGTCATGTGAAATAGATAAAATTAGGGTGCTAAATATGAGATTTATCCAAATAGATAGAATACATCCCTCCAAAATTTTGTAGTTTTGAATTCTTATCAATTCAGCTCAAATAAAGATAATTATTTTTATGAAATTCAAAGAATTTGTAGATAAATATAAAGATTACTATTTGGTAGATGGCCTTATGTATCTTTCTTTTATTATAATGATTATCTTCATGTTTGTGTTTTTCAGTTAGTATATGCTTTTCGCAACTCAACCATAGAAATACGCTTCCAAGAGATTTTGGGTGATTGATTAAAACACTTATAAATTATAGATCGGGCGTATGTCTCGTAAACTCGCATAATATTATGATTTGGTTTGTTTTAAATCCTAAGTCTGGAACCACAACCCCAGCAAAGAGAAATAAAATAATTCAAGCTATCAACAAACAGGCAAATTGTAGATTAATCTTAACAGAATATGCAGGTCATGCAACCGAAATCGCTCAACAGGCCGTTCAGCAGGGTATTAGCCGTGTTGTAGCAGTCGGTGGCGATGGTACAGTCAACGAGGTAGCTCGAGGGCTGGTGGGTTCAGACACTGCGCTTGGTATCATTCCGATTGGTTCTGGAAACGGTTTAGCTCGTCACCTGAATATACCTTTAAAAATTGATAAAGCGATTCAGTTTGCTATTCAGCAACCTACTGCCCAAATAGATGCTTGTTATTTGAATGAAATTCCCTTTTTCTGTACTGCAGGAGTTGGGTTTGATGCTTTTGTGGCAAATGAGTTTGCTCAACAGGAGTCAAGAGGTTTGAAAACGTATGCTAAAATGTCTTTAAAGTCATTTAGAACTTATAAGCCCGAAGCCTATGTGATCTCGCATCAAGGAAAAGATTATGCTAAAATGGCCTTTTCTATCACCTTTGCTAATGCTACACAATATGGAAATAATGCCTTGATTTCGCCAAAATCTAAAATCGATGATGGCTTAATCGACCTCGTTGTATTGAAGCCATTCCCTTTTGGAGCAGCTCCAATTATCGGTGTACGTTTGTTTAGAGGAACATTGCCTAACTCTCGTTATATTGATATGGAGGTTTCGGAAGACTATGTGCTCAAGTCTGAAAAGCCTTTATTGATTCACTTTGATGGCGAACCTTTACAGTTAGATACCAACGAGATTCGGGTATATATCAAACCAAAATCGCTGAAAGTTGTGGCTGGGGTAGTGGAGTAGGGTAATTTCATTTTAATAGATTCTTTAATAATATGAATTTTCAATCGCTAGTAGCCTCTATCCATAATACTAATAGATATTTGCAGCAGCAGTCTATTAAGGCTGTTAATATTCATATTACGCTCCGAAATTGGCTTGTAGGCTTTTATATTGTAGAATTTGAACAAAAAGGAGAAGAGAGCCTCTTATGGAAGCCAGTTACTTCACAATTTAGCAGCTATTTTACAAATCAAAGGGCTTACTGCTCCTGAACTATCTAGGTGTAGGCAATTTTACCATACATATCCTCAGTTTAGTTTACTTTTACCAACTCGGATTTCTAATGTTTTTTCTTTAAAACCAGAATCACCTATATTTGATTCTGAACTGGATTTCATTAAAAATGAAATTTTTGGGTTATCAACCCAAAAATCTGCAAACATGATGGAAGAAAGAGAAATAGGGTATATAAAAGAAATATTTAGGACAATATCCTACACACATTTCACCGAGCTTATTAAAATTGAAGATGAAATAAAGAGAGAATTTTACGAGCTATTAGTTTTAAAAACACAAGTTTCTGTAAAAGAGTTAAAGCGACAAATCGCAACGTTAACATACGAAAGATTAGGTTTTTCAGAGAATAAAGAAAAAGCATTTGAAGTCGTAAAAAACAAAATAACGCCTCAAAATAGAGAAGATTTTGTCAAATCACATTATTTCTTTGAATTTCTAAATATTTCGCAACCACATCTTATTGAAGAAACTGAACTAGAGCAGGCGTTAATTGAACATTTGCAAATGTTTATGTTAGAATTGGGGATAGGATTTTGCTTTGAAGCTCGACAGAAAAGAATTTTAATAGGAGATGAATATTATTTCATAGATTTAGTATTCTATCATAGGATTTTAAAATGTCATGTTTTAATAGAATTAAAGACTGAAAAAGCAAAACATGAACATATTGGACAGCTCAAAACGTATTTGAATTATTATAAAAAAAATTTTCAAGATAGTAACGATAACCCCCCTGTAGGAATATTATTGGTTACAGATCAAAATAAAGCATTGGTGGAATATGCAATTGCTGATACAGATAAAGATATTTTTGTTAGTAAGTATATATTACAGTTGCCCAATAAAGAAAAGTTGGAAAGCTTTGTTAATAATGAATTAAAAAAACTGGTACTCTAACTCAATAGGAATCATTTACCATGTCAAAAAATAAAAAAATATCATTAGGAGTTGTCTATTCTACAAATCCTGATTTTGAATATGAATTTGAGGAAAAAGAAGTGGCGGAAACACTTCCTCCTAATCAACAAAATTTGAAGGCCTTATTAGATAAAAAGGCTCGTGCTGGCAAACAAGTAACACTTGTTACAGGTTTTGTTGGAAATGATGATGACTTGAATACTTTGGGTAAAAAACTTAAAAATCTTTGTGGTTGTGGTGGTTCTGTGAAAGATGGTGAAATCATCCTACAAGGTGATTTTAGAGAGAAGGTTGTTACTTGGCTAACACAACAAGGTTATAAAGCCAAAAAGGTATAAGAGCTATACTATTGAGTGAATGATGATTTAGTAAATTTCTTTATGAAATAATCACTCAACCACTAAATCACCATTCACTCAATTAGTAATGTCTCATAAAAATGAACTAGTCCATCAATTCTTTCAAAATCTTTTGTGCCGCAATCGATATGATTGTACCAGGACCAAAAACTCCTTTTACACCCGATTCATACAAAAATGCATAATCTTGCGCAGGGATTACTCCTCCAGCAATTACCATAATATCTTCGCGACCGAGTTTCTTAAGCTCATTGATAAGCTCTGGAACAAGCGTTTTGTGTCCAGCAGCCAAGCTTGATGCTCCAACTACATGAACGTCATTTTCGACAGCCTGTTTGGCAACTTCTTCTGGCGTTTGGAACAATGGCGTAATATCCACATCAAAACCTAAGTCAGCAAAGCTTGTGGCAATTACTTTGGCGCCACGGTCGTGACCGTCTTGTCCCATTTTTGCCACCATAATACGTGGTCGGCGACCTTCTAATTTGGCAAAATCGTCTGCCATTTCCTTGGCAATTCTGAAATTCTCGTCGTCTGTCACTTCTGATGAATATACGCCTGAAATTGAACGGATAATAGCTTTGTGGCGACCATACACTTTTTCGAGTGCCATAGATATTTCGCCGAGCGTAGCACGCTCGCGGGCAGCGTCTACAGCCAAAGCTAGTAAGTTTCCCTGTTTGGTATTGGCAGCTTCTGTGATTTTTTCTAAAGCTTTTGCTACTTTATCATTATCACGGACAGCCTTAATTTGCTCTAATCTTTGTATTTGTGATAAGCGTACAGCCTGATTATCTACTTCCAAAATCTCAATTGGAGTCTCCTCTGACAATTTGTACTTATTTACCCCAACGATAATATCTTTTCCTGAATCGATTCTGGCTTGTTTACGTGCCGCAGCTTCCTCGATACGCATTTTGGGCAATCCAGTTTCGATTGCTTTTGCCATTCCACCTAAACTTTCTACTTCTTCAATTAATGACCAAGCTTTTTTTGCCAGTTCTTTTGTCAAATATTCTACATAATACGAGCCTCCCCAAGGGTCAACGACACGCGTGATATTAGTTTCGTTTTGAATATACAATTGCGTATTACGAGCAATACGAGCCGAAAAGTCAGTCGGAAGTGCAATAGCCTCATCAAGTGAATTGGTATGCAAGCTTTGGGTATGTCCCAAAGCAGCAGCCATGGCTTCCACACAAGTACGAGTAACGTTGTTGAATGGGTCTTGCTCCGTCAATGACCACCCCGACGTTTGACAGTGCGTACGCAAAGCCAAGGATTTATCATTTTTGGGGTTAAACTGTTTCACAATTTTTGCCCATAGCAAACGACCCGCTCGCATTTTGGCAATTTCCATAAAATGGTTCATTCCAATAGCCCAGAAAAAGGATAGGCGAGGAGCAAAGTTGTCTACATCAAGACCCGCCGCAATACCCGTGCGAAGATATTCCAAACCATCAGCCAAGGTATATGCCAATTCCAAATCAGCGGTAGCACCTGCTTCTTGCATGTGATAGCCAGAAATAGAAATAGAATTGAATTTTGGCATCAATTGAGCGGTGTATTCAAAAATATCTGCAATGATTCTCATCGAAGGCTCTGGCGGATATATATAGGTATTGCGCACCATGAATTCTTTAAGAATATCATTTTGAATAGTACCAGACAGTTTTTCAGGGCCAACGCCCTGTTCTTCTGCTGCTACAATATAAAAAGCCATTATGGGCAATACTGCGCCATTCATGGTCATCGAAACCGACATTTGGTCTAAAGGAATTTGGTCGAAAAGAATTTTCATATCTTCGACCGAATCGATTGCTACCCCTGCTTTTCCAACATCTCCAGTTACACGTGGGTGGTCTGAATCATAACCTCGGTGAGTAGCAAGGTCAAAGGCTACCGAAAGTCCTTTTTGTCCTGCTGCCAAGTTACGTCTGTAAAAAGCATTGGATTCTTCGGCAGTTGAAAACCCTGCATATTGACGTACAGTCCAAGGTTGTTGGACATACATGGTCGAATATGGACCTCTAAGGTAAGGTGGTAAACCTGCGGCAAATCTCAAATGCTCGGCATCGTCGAGGTCTGCTTGAGTAAAATGCACTTTTACAGGAATTCCTTCGGGAGATTTCCAAAATTTGGAAGACGTAGAAGCAACAGCCTTGGCTTTTCCTTCTTGCAATTGAATATTTGAAAGATTTGGTTTCATAAAGTCATCAAACAAATTTTTGGTTTTACAGCTTTGTTTTGTTATTCCTCACTGAGACGATTACTGAGCTTCTACAACTTCTGATAATCTTTGAGCTCTTAATAATGGTATTGTTGATGTTTGAGCTTCTTTTGCTTCATAAACAAACGGCTTTTCATCAAATCTAAATTTGTTGACACCCACCATAACACGTTTGCCAGAAGTTGTAGCTTCTTGACGACTATTGTGATTTTGAGCAATTGTATTTTGAATGAACCCTTGTTCAAATGCTGCAATACTGCCGCCTAATGAGGCTACCTCTTGCAGAAGTAGTAGCGCTTTTTGAGCTAATTCGAAGGTTAAATGCTCGATATAGTAGCTTCCAGCCGATGGATCATTTACTTTGTCAAGGTACGATTCTTCTTTCAAAATGGTTGAAATATTGCGAGCAATTCTTTTCCCAAAACTCTCTTCATTTTCGAAGGTCGAGTTATAAGCATGTAAAACTAGGGCGTCTGCACCACCAATAATAGCAGACATCGCCTCGGTTGTGGCACGAAGCATATTGGTATTTGGCGTTAGGGCTGCATCAAAATAGGTTGAAGTGTGCGCCGAAATCACAACTGGAAATTCACTCGCTTTTTCAAAACCGTATCCTTCAGATAATACTTTTTGCCATAAGTATCTCATGGCTCTAATTTTGGCAATTTCAGTAAAGTAGTCTGTCCCAACGGCAACACTAAATTCAATTTTGTTCAAAATATCCTCCAAAGATAAACCAGCTTCGGTAAGTTGGTCAATATATTCCAGCGCATTGGCCAAAGTAAAGGCAATTTCTTGTACGCTGTTTGCACCTGCATTATGAAACACTTCTCCCGATACCAAAAGAGCTTTGAACTGAGGGTGATTTTGTACTTTTCTAATAGTTTGTGTTAATTGTATTGTACTATCTTTTGATAAAACACCAGTATTCATCCAACTTGCTAAATAGTCATCTTGTACTCCTCCTTTCATTTGATAAGGAATCAAAGACGCTAGTGTTTCTAGTAGTTGTACACTCTGATTTTGGACTTTAAAAAAGACATAAATCTCAGAAAGTTTGATTTGATGTAATAGTTTTTTGAAGTCGATAGAAGTAATGTCTTTTTCTTCAAAATCAATAATTACACTATCTGCACCCCACTCGATGGCTTCTAAAATAAGCTGATTTGTTGCCTTTTCGGTTGAAAAAATGATTTTTTCACGATTGTGCCAAGTCGCAATAATCGCATTATTTTGCGCACTTTGTACCAACTCTATTGGCAACGAAGATAAGTCTTCATGATTGTAATAAGGCTCAATACGCAAGTCGCCTTCGGCTTGCCAAATCAGCGTTTGGTCAAAGTCTTTTCCTTTAAGATCTTTGATTGCTTGATTTTTCCAAACCTCTTTAGAATGAGGTTGAAAGTCTTCAAAGAGTGATGCTGCCATATTGAAAATAGATTTCAAATAATTTAATTTTTCAAAGTTGGACAAATGTAATGTCTTAGATTTATCAAACCAAAAAATCTCCAAAACTTGATATTCAAAAGGATTTTATTGTATTTTTTATAGAACAAAACTATAGTAGATATCACGAACGAATGACTTTATTTTAGGGAGAACTCAACAGACATAATAGTCAATAACTTATTAAACGGTTGATTAATATACTGAAATATAGTGTGTTGTATTTTGAGTTTTTTTATAATTTAGGCTTTACTTTGTTTGATAAATACGGTAAAATCTTTCAAATAAACAAAACCTCTGCTCAAATAAGATAGTCAAGGAAAGTAGTTAAGAGAATCGTTTTGAGATTGTTCAAAAAATGATTTATCTCATCCCAATAGCGTTTTCTGATGATAAAATTTACTATTTTTGTGGCTTGATTTGGCACAAGACAAGTCATTGCTTTTTACAAAAAAGTTAAATGCTTAACTACCAGAGGTTTGTGTATAGGACATCTGATTTCGCCATTATTTTAAAAATTTACCCCAACCATGCAAACCGAAACAAGGCAAGTGTGGGCTAAGTGCCTCGAAATTATTCGTCAAGAAGTCAATGAACAGAGCTTCAAGACGTGGTTCGAACCCATAGTTCCTCTTCGAATTCAACATAACACATTGACCATACAAGTCCCAAGCCAGTTTTTTTATGAATGGCTTGAGGAAAATTATGTACATGCCCTACGCAAAGCTATTGATTACACTTTGGGTCGTCAGGGGATGCTTGAGTATTCTATTATCGTAGATAAAGGCGATCGAAAGAATCCTCCTATTGCTTTAAATGTACCTAATCAGAAAAGTACTACACCACCACCAGTACAGAGACGTCCTGAGCCAACAATTTACGAAAGTCCATTTCAATTAAAGGACTTGGATTCTTTGGAGTTGGATTCTTACTTAAATCCACATTATGCGTTCGACAATTTTGTAGAAGGAGACTGTAACCGTTTGGGACGCTCGGCAGGTTTGGCTGTGGCACAACGCCCTGGCGTTACGTCATTTAACCCTTTGATGATTTATGGTGGAGTAGGTTTGGGAAAAACACACTTGATTCAAGCGATAGGGAACTATATTAAAAGCACACAATCTAACAAATTTGTGTTGTATGTGTCTTCTGAAAAATTTGTCAATCAATTCATCAATGCGATTCGTAATAATACCTTGCAAGCATTTACGAATTTCTATATGCAGATTGATGTATTGATTTTGGATGACGTTCAGTTTTTAGCAGGAAAAGAAAAAACGCAAGAGTCGTTTTTCCACATATTCAACCACTTGCATCAATCAGGTAAGCAAATTATTATGTCTTCTGACCGCCCTCCTCGTGATTTGGCGGGTATGCAAGACCGTTTGCTTTCTCGTTTTAAGTGGGGGTTGACAGCAGATTTGCAACAGCCTGATTTTGAGACTCGTATTGCCATTATTCAAAAGAAATTGCAGGCAGATGGCATTTATATCAAAGATGAAGTTATTGAATATTTGGCTCATAGTGTAGACACCAACGTACGTGAATTAGAAGGTGTGATTGTTTCGTTGATGGCGCATGCCTCTTTGAATCGTCGTGAAATTGATATGGATTTGGCTCGTACTACCTTGAAAAACATTGTAGTCGATAACGAAAAAGAAATTACGGTAGACAATATTTTTGATGCGATTATTGCTCATTTTGACGTCACAATGACCGATTTGAAAGGTAAAAGCCGTAAAAAGGAAATTGTATTTCCACGTCAGGTAGCCATGTATTTGATGAAGGAGTTTACCAATTTACCTTTGAAATCTATCGGTTATCATTTTGGTGGTCGTGATCATAGTACTGTTATTCATGCTGTGCAAAATATCAGCGTGCTCATTGATTCTGATAAAGATGTAGAAGGTAGAATTCAGAAGTTATATAAGCATTTCAATCGTGTGAGAGTTCGAGCATAAGATTGAAATCTAAGACATAGACAAAAAGCTCATTATCAGACTTGGTGATGAGCTTTTTGTTTTGTTATGATTTGGTTTTATGGACGATTGATGATTAATTTGTTATATAGTTAATAATATGCTCTAGAACGTACTCAATCGACTCAACCTAATTGAACTTATATGATGAACGCTCTCCCTTCAAAAAAGTATTTTACTAAAACGTTCCTATTAGTTTTTAGTATATCAATGCTCGGAAATGGTACAGCAATTTATGCTTCCGAGGAAGCTCCTCCAGTTTTAGCAGTCGAAAAATTTATGGATAATCCTAAAAAGAAACTTAGGATAAAATTGGTATTTAGTGAGGAAGAGAAAGATTCTACTGCTAAGAAGAAAAGCGTATTTGCAAAAGTGAAAGGACTGGTAGATGCAATCCTGAATTTTTCGGATAACCCTCCTGTGCGTTTAAAAGTTGGCTATGATACAGACAAAACGAAGAAGCAATAGAAGATTCACCTAATTTTAATTTATTTCAGAACACGAATGCTTCGCTACTCATAACTTCTATTGACATTTTCGAAAAACCTCCTATTAAAACCTCGTTGCTTCGGCTTAAATTATTAATTTTGCAGACCCATTGTACTGGCTTGAATCAATTAGCGATGCAGATTCAAGATTTTGGGATTCGAACAAAGCCATTTACTTAAGATATTTAGAATAAATGCAAGAGAAAATTCAAGAAATACATCAGCAGGTTGATGCTTTCGTGATTGAAAACAAAGACCAGCTAGAGGCATTCCGCATAGGATACGTAGGGCGTAAGAGTGTTATTGGCGAGCTTTTCGATGGACTAAAAAATGTAGCAGCCGAACAGCGTAGAGAAATTGGTCAGCAATTGAATGGCCTCAAAGACTTTGCTCAGAACAAATTTAACGAGATGCAAGCTTTGCTTGAGGCTTCTTCTGAGAATGCAGTTAGTATTGAGTTTGACTTGACATTGCCTGTTGTTCCTCAAGAGAATGGTACTTTGCATCCATTGAATGTAGTTCGTGCAAGAATTATCGAAATCTTCGAGAAAATGGGCTTCAACGTTTCTGACGGTCCTGAAATCGAAACTGATTTCTATAATTTTACAGCCTTAAATTTTGCAGAAAATCACCCTGCTCGTGAGATGCAAGATACTTTCTTTATTGAGAAAAAAGGTGGAAATGTAGCAGATGATGTATTGTTGCGTACACATACATCAAACGTACAGATTCGGTTGATGCAGCAAAAACAACCTCCATTACGCTCGATTATGCCAGGCCGTGTATATCGTAATGAAGCTATTTCGGCACGTGCACACTGTTTGTTTCATCAAGTAGAAGGTTTATATATTGATAAAAATGTTGGTTTTAAAGACCTGAAAGATACGCTTTATCACTTTGCCAAAGAAATGTTCGGTAAAGATACAAAAGTACGTTATCGTCCTTCATATTTCCCTTTTACAGAGCCTTCAGCTGAAATCGATATTTCTTGCTTGATTTGTAAAGGAGTTGGTTGTAACGTTTGTAAATACACTGGATGGGTAGAAATTGCTGGTTCGGGTATGGTAGATCCTAATGTATTAGAAAACTGTGGTATCGATTCGAAAGAATATACAGGTTTTGCTTTTGGGATGGGTATTGAACGTATCACCATGCTAAAATATGGTATAAAAGACTTAAGATTATTTACCGAGAACGACGTACGATTCCTGCGCCAGTTTGAAGGTGTCTAAATGTCTTCAGAAAGACCTCACAGACAACTCTCTGTGAGGTCTTTTGTTGTTTAGACGGTTGAAATAATTGAATAATGAGCCACTTCAGATAATCATTTCTTTTGGAAAAGCTGACATTAAACAGTCATTTTAACACATTTTAACTAAACTAAAAGTAAATACACCGGCCTATTTTGCTATTTTTGACTTTGAAAGGCGAAATATTCCGTTTGCACAATACTGTCGGATACAGTATTCATAGACTCTAAAACAGATAAAGTATCTCCTAATGAACAACTTTAAAAAGATTAACGACTTAGTTGGTTGGGCCGTTTTTGTTATTTCATTAATTGTATTCGCTGCAACTGTAGAAAGAACAGCTTCTTTCTGGGATTGCGGTGAATTCATTGCTTGTGCTTACAAGCTTCAAGTTCCACACCCTCCTGGGGCACCATTATTCCTCTTGTTGGGTCGATTATTTTCCCTTTTTGCAGCAGGTGATGTATTGCAGGTAGCCTATTGGGTAAACATGTTATCGGTAGTTTCGAGTGCCTTGACTATTTTGTTTATGCACTGGACTATTGTGTTGATTGGTAGAAAAGTTCTTAACAAGCGATTTGAAGAACTGACTTTCAACGAAGCACTTATTTTGTTAAGCTCAGGTGTTGTTGGTTCATTAGCTTATGCTTTTTCAGATACGTTCTGGTTCTCTGCAGTAGAGGCCGAAGTATATGCCATGTCATCATTCTTTACAGCTTTGGTAGTATGGGCAGCATTTAAATTGGAAATCATTGAGGATGAAGTTACGGCTAACCGTTGGTTGATTTTGATTGCTTATATCGTTGGTTTATCAATCGGAGTTCACTTATTGAACTTGGTTACGGTTCCAGCGTTAGCGTTGTTATACTATTTCAAAAAATATCCAAAACCTACTTACCTTGGCGGGTTCGCTTCTATTTTTGCGGGTTTGGTTATCTTAGGAGTTATCAACTCTGGAATTATCCCTGGACTTCCATCAATTGCATTCAGTTTTGAATTAGGAATGGTAAATGGCATGGGAATGCCATACGGTTCTGGCGTTGTGGTATTCTTAATTTTGTTTATCGGAGTTATGGTAGGCGGAATTGCCTATTCTCAGAAGAAAAACAAGGTTAATTTGAATATCGGTATGTTGGCGTTGTCATTCGTATTAATTGGTTATTTGTCTTATACTTTGGCATTGGTTCGTTCAAATTATAATACACCAATCAACGAAAATGACCCAAGCAATATCCTCAACTTCTTGAAATATTTGCGTCGTGAGCAATATGGAGACCGTTCATTGTTGTTTGGCCCTATCTATACAGCAGAGGTTGAAAGTGTAGAGCAAGGAGCTCCTGTTTACAAAATGCAGGATGGCAAATATGTGGTATATGATCACAAGCAAAAAGTAACGTATTCAAAAGATGGTCAGATGCTTTTCCCACGTATCTATTCTAGTTCACCACAACACGTTGAATTATATCGAGAAATGTTGGGTATTCCAGAAGGACAAAAACCGAGCTTTGGGGATAACTTAAAATTCATGTTCTCGCATCAAATGGGACACATGTATATGCGTTATTTGCTGTGGAACTTTGTAGGACGCGAAAGCGACATTCAAGATGCTGGAGTGATTGACTATACCCGAAAAGGAGCTTTACCAGAGCTTTTGGCTACTAACAAAGCAAGAAATAATTACTTCTATCTTCCTTTAATTTTAGGACTATTAGGTTTCTATCTTTTATATCGTAAAAACGAAAAAGATTTCTTGGTAACAATTCTAATGTTCTTACTGACAGGTTTGGCATTGGTTGTATTCCTAAACTCACCGCCAACAGAACCACGTGAACGTGACTATATTTATGTAGGTTCGTTCTATTTCTTTGCTATCTGGATTGGTTTGGGGGTAATGCAATTAGCAGAATGGTTGTCGAAATTCTTTAAAAACGGAGCTTCAAGTGGTATTGCAGCTACAGCGCTTTCTGCGATTGTTCCTGTGATATTGATTCAGCAAAACTGGGATGACCACGATAGAAATCATCGTTATCACCAAGTAGATTTCGCAAGAAACATGTTGAACTCTTGTGCGCCAAATGCTATATTATTTACAGGAGGTGACAACGATACATTCCCATTATGGTATGTTCAAGAGGTGGAAGGTTTCCGTACAGACGTGCGAGTATGTAACTTGTCGTTGTTGGGTACTGATTGGTACATTGACCAAATGAAACGTAAGACTTACGAGTCACAAGCTTTACCGATTTCTTTGACAAAAGATCGTTTCTTAGAAGGTGTAAATGACCAAATCTTGTTCTACGAAAACCCTAATGTAAAAACAGGTATCAATTTGCAAGAATACATGAAGTTGGTGAAGGATGATAACCCAGCGATTAAAGTTCCATTGCAAGATGGTTCTATGATTAATACAATGCCTTCAGAAACTGTATTCCTTCCTGTGAATGTAGATCAAGTGAAAAAATCAGGTATTGTTCCAAAAGAAATGGATCCGTTCTTGACAGATCAAATTAGCTGGAGTGTGGGTAAAGGCGGTATTATGAAACCTGAATTGATTCAATTAGACATTATTGCACAGAATGCTGCTCAGGGTTGGAAACGCCCAATTTACTTTGCAACAACATTGGCAAGCAGTAGCTATTTGAATATGAAAGAGTTTATGCAGTTGGAAGGTTATGCGTATCGTTTGATGCCATTCAAGGTTCCTGGTGCTAAAGACGGTTTCGTGAATACAGATATCATGTATAACAACATGACAACCAAAATGGCTTGGCGTGATTTGGATAATCCTCAAACGTATTATCATTCAGACTTCTATTTGGAAGTACCAGTAGTTACAGCTCGCTTGAGCTTCTTAAGATTGGTAGACCAATTGGTACGTGAAGGTAAATTGCAAAAAGCAAAACAAGCGTTGGATTATGAAATGAAGGTAATGCCTGACAAGACTATTCCTTACGATCAGTTGAGTGCTAATTATGTAGCCTTATACTTGGCGGTTGGAGATAAGAAAACGGCTCTTCAAATTGCAGATACCATGATGAATCGTAATAATAAAGCTCTAGAATATTACTTGACTGAACGTCGTGGTAGCGATACTAGAGAGATTCAGACAGCCTTGTACGAAATGCAAATTATCGTAAATGGCTTGAAAGAAGCTAAAATGCCTGAAGCAGCAAAATATGAACAAATGTTCAATAGTCAGCTGCAGAGAGCTAGCTCATAGTTATGTTTGAATGTTAAGTTTTAGTTTAAAAGCTTGCAAGTCAGAATTTTATCTAAAAATTATATTGTAGAATTGATATAAAAAGCGTGATTTAGTGTTAAAGCTAAATCACGCTTTTTTGATGCTTAAGGTTGTATTATGTCGCTTATTGTTTTACGTGGTTCGTAGCAACGAAAAAGGGTTCAACAACAGACTTGTTATTGAACCCTTTTTCTTAAAAACTTATCAATTAATTAAAAAAGTCTTTCATTTTTTCGAAGAAAGATTTTTCACCTTTACTTGGCTTTGGTGCAAAGTTTGGTGAATTTTTTAATTTTTCAAGAATATCTGTTTCTTCTTTACTCAGTGTTTTTGGAGTCCAAATATTCACATGGATAAGTTGATCACCTGTACCATATCCATTGATTTCTTTGATACCTTTTCCTTTTAGTCGTAAAATTTTACCCCCTTGAGTACCTGCTTCAACTGATATACGAGCTTTACCTCCGATCGTTGGAACTTCTACAGAAGTACCTAATGCTGCATCAGCAAAGTTGAGATACAATTCATAAATGACATTGTTACCATCGCGGTGTAAAATTTCGTGAGGCTCTTCTTCTATTACAATCAATAAATCACCTGCTACACCACCGCGAGGAGGTACGTTACCTTTGCCACCCATCGACAACTGCATACCTTCGGCTACACCAGCAGGAATTTTGATTGGAATGATTTCTTCTTCAAGTACACGACCTTCACCAAAACAAACCTCGCAACGAGTTTTGATCATCTTGCCTTCGCCATTACAAGTAGGACAAGTAGAGGTAGTTACCATTTGTCCTAGCATAGTTTGTTGAACACGGCGAACCTGACCCGAACCTCCACATGTTTGACAGCCTTGTACTTCTGTACCATTTTTGGCACCATTACCAGTACAAGCTTTACAAGTCACGTGGCGTTTTACCTTGATTTTTTTCTCAACACCATTCGCTACTTCTTCAAGGTTTAATTTTAACTTAATACGAAGGTCAGAACCTTTACGTACTCGGCGACCACCGCCGCCTCCACCGCCAAACATATTGCCAAATGGACTGCCATCACCAAAAATATCTCCAAACTGACTGAAGATATCTTCCATGTTCATACCGCCTCCATAAGCGCCACCACCACCTGCAGCACCACCCATACCTGCGTGTCCGAAACGATCGTATTGCTGACGTTTTTGTTGATTTGATAATACTTCATACGCCTCAGCAGCCTCTTTGAAGCTTTCTTCAGCCTGCTTATCGCCTGGGTTTTTATCTGGGTGATACTTAATCGCAAGCTTACGATACGCTTTTTTGATTTCGTCATCGCTGGCAGTTTTGCTTACGCCAAGTACCTCATAATAATCTCTTTTTGCCATGATTTTATAATAGATAATAATGCCACAGTGGCATTATGTCATGATATGTTAGTTAGCCACTACAACTTTTGCAAATCTAATTACCTTGTCGTTGAGGTAATATCCTTTTTCGATTACATCGAATACTTTACCTTTGTCTTCCTCAGTAGGAGAAGGGAATTGAGTAATAGCTTCATGTAAATCTGGATTAAATACGTCGCCTTTTGCGTCCATTGGCTTCAAGCCTTTGCTCGTAAGCGCATGATTTAGCTTATTGAAAATCAAAGTAACACCTTCCGAAATTTCGCCTTCTTGCGCATTAGCAACCGCTCTTTCGATATCGTCAACCACTGGAAGAATGTCTCTGATAACTCCTTCCGAAGCTGATTGGATCATATCCAATTTTTCTTTCGCAGTACGCTTACGGAAGTTATCAAAGTCAGAATATAATCTGATATATTTATCTTTCAACTCTGCCAATTCGATGGACAAATTCTCTAATTGACTTGCTTCTTTATTTTCTACTTCTGAAGTATTTTCTTCTGTTCCGACTGTCTGATTGTCAGTATCTTGTTGTAAAACTTGTTCTTCCGCCTGTAATTCCTCTTTATTTTCCATATTCAGTGAACTTTTCGCTTTATTTTTAATTTTCTGAAAAATGTTCAATTTTTTTGCCATTTCATGATTTCTGCCAACTTGGCAGATTTAGAGAATCACAAAGTTACGGCTTTTCTCCCGAATGTCAGTTTTCAGGTGAAAAGTTTTAAGGATTCTGAATGAGTTGGAATTTAATCGTGTGCCAGACATTCCCTGATTGACAATTGATAAAGTAATTGCCAGAGGGTAAATGTGATAAATCTAGCTCTTTTTCAACACTTTGATTTAGTTTAATGTTATAGTTTTCACGCCCTAAATAATCTATCACACGAAGTTCTCCCGAATATGGTTTTTCAAACTTTATCACAAACTTCCCATTGTTTGGATTAGGGTAAAGTAGCGTTTTGCTAAAACTAGGATCATCAAACCCCAAAATAACTAGGGTTCTGGCAGTGGCAAAAGCATAATTAGACTCTGAAAAACTTGAAAATGCTTTTATCCGATAACTATAAGAGGTATTAGCTTCAAGTTTAGTATCAGTAAAAGTTAAGGTATTTCCATCGGTTTTTGTCAAGAGTTGGAAATTGCTATTGCCTGAGTCTTTTTCAATTTGATAAGTATTGGTGCCTCCGATATTTTCCCAAGATAAATTAATGCTGAATTCACTTGCCGCTGTGGCTTTCAGCGTTGGAGTATTGAGTAACGCAGGTGTTTTGATTTCGAGCGTTGTGTACGGTGACTCAGTGACCGAGTTCTTACTTTTGATTCGATACTGATATGTTGTATTGGCAGTAAGATTAACATCAGCAAACGAATTTGTTCCAATATTAGGCTGAAGCAAGACCGTATAGTTTGAAGCATCAGGTGTTTTACGCTCCAGTACAAATCCAGTAACATCGGTATCTGATGTTCCCCAATTTATCTGGATGGCATTAAAGTAAGTTGCATTCCCAGTTAATGTTGGAGCTTTAAGAGGATTGAAAGTAAGCGCTGTAATGGAACTGTATGGTGATTCGGAAGTTGCCGAAATAACTTTCGCTTTGATGAAATACTGCGTTTTGTCTTCCAAACCTGTAAAAGATACACTGAGCGTGGTGCCTGAAACAATGTTCTGTTTTAGTAAGGTATTGTTGCCAGCCTTATAGATTTCAATTATATAGCTAGTTGCCGTAGCGATGGCAGACCAAGCGATGTCTAAAGATGTAGCTGTTGCTTTGCTAACTGACAAAACGGGGCTATTTAGAGCATCAACTATCGGAAAATCTTTGAAACTAAAGGCTGATAGACCTAGAGAGTTTTTTAGAAATGGACCATTAAAGGTTGCTCTAGTATCAAAAGTATTGCCACTCGAAGGCATAAAATCTGGAAGATAAGTAAGTGTTTTTGCTGAACTACTAGTATTACTGGTTAGTGTTAAACGGTTTTGGTTTACACTTCCATTACCAATATCAGCCGACGATTTATCGAGATAGAAGTAAAAACGCATTTCATATTTATTACCATTTTGGTCTACATCGTTTGGCCATACGAGCGTTTGTCCTTCGTCAAAAATGACCACAACCTCTTTTTTGTTTGTATCATTATAAAATACTTTCTGCACTTGTGGACTTGTTGAAATACTAGTCTTAGTCGTAGCATACAAGTCATTGTTGATGGTATTCCACAAAGTATTAGCAATTTGCGTGTATCCTTCTAATGAATATTGACCTGTTACACCATCAAAACCATCGTAACCTAAACTTGAAAATACCTTTGTATTGGCGTAGTTATTACCAATAGTTCTTTGAAAATCACGCATTTTTCCAGCATCTTGAACGCCATTATAATAGATATTGCTCTGGAATGTATAAAGAGGAATAGTACTTGGAAAATCGCTTCTCAAGCGTTTATAAAGTTTATCAAATTCACTCGGATATGAAGTGCTGGCGCCACTTCGAGACTCAACCTCTCCTCCCCACCAAAAGGTAGCTTTGATTTGGTTGCCGATTCCAGCTTTTTTAACTCGATACAATAATCGTCCATAAACAGAACTAATATCATCCCCTGTCAAATTGGTTATGTTTTGCTGAGATATAGGAGTTGAGCTGGCAGATTCATTGATAATAGTACTAGGAATACCATATTGTTTAGCCAATTTTCTTTGTAGTTCCAAAGCCCAAACTCCCACTTCTGAACGAACATCACCGCTAATTTTCCATGTCGTATCAGTCAAAGCATAATTTGAATTTGCTTTTGTACCAAATGTGCGACAGTAAGGACTGTAAAAGTTATAGGTTACAGTATTATTTTCGGTATGCCATGCTTTGGCATTTGTTTGTCCCATAACCGTAAAGAAATCACCAGATGCCAAATCGGTTCTTGTGGCCAGAAGGATAGAGTCTGTTCCTGTTACAGCATAAATACTGAAAGCATAAGAAGCTAATTCTGCTTTGATATTTGTTTTTAAACTAAAATCAGTTTTGCTATTATTGTAGCTTAATGACACTTTGCTGTAGCTATAATTGACACTATTTTTTTTGGTTAAAATAGAGACATAATCATATTTTATTGGAGCTTCTTGTAAGGTAGCCTTAACTTCTATCTCCGAAGTATTACTACTATTCCGAGGAAACATTTGTAAGTTTTGAGGAATTTTACTGAAAGAAATCACTGGGTCAGTATTTCCTGGAATCGGGTTTTTAGAATCATAATCTCCAATAGGATATTGATAAAAACTAAGCGCTCGCATACCTAGTTGATTGGTGATGTACGGACCAACGTACGGAAACAAGGGATCCCCTTTGTTGACAATAGGGGGCAAATAATCAATTGTTGTAGAAGAGTTAGTGTTAAATAGGTCTAATAATATAGCGTTTTTGTAAACAGCCCACGATTTTATATGTCCATTTGTCCCATTGAGATACAAAAAATCTACCATCTTCAAACCATTAACATTTTCTGGCCATTTGAGTAACTGACCTTTCTGAAAGACGACGGCAATCTGATTTCTTTGAGGTGTGGTATAATAAGCCTTCTGAATATTTGGCGCAGAAAAGTTGCCATCGTCTGTAGCACCTAGAAAATCCCTTTTATAAAGTCTAAACAATTCTGCTCCATTTTGCTGATATCCTTCTGTTGAGTAATGTAGCCCGTCGAAACCTATGGTGCCTATAGAGGGCACAATATCAATAAGAGAAGGGTTTGTAATGCCAAATTCTCTTTGTTCCTCACGGACAAAGGGTGCATATCCTACAGCATTTTCGATAATATCTATTTGAAAAAGATAGAGCTTTTTTATAGAGGGTAAATCTTGAGCAAGATTAGATAAAATGATATTGAAGAATTTTTTAAAATTACTTCCTTCACCGTAGGCTTCACTTTCTCCTTGTCTATAAATAAATGCTTTCACAGCATTTTGTAAGCCAGCTTTTTGAATACGATATAATAACCTTCCATAGGTATTGGTCAAGTCTGTAGGGTTATCTACAGTACGAAGAGCATGCTGCTGTGCACCACTCCAGTGGGTTCCTCCATTAATAAGACAGGTAGGAATACCATAATTGTCTAATATGAGCTTTTGTAATTCAAATCCCATTGTTCCGACTCCAAATGTGTAAGATTCCTTATTTGAAATGGTCCACAATGTATCTGCGGCATTATAATAAGCTGTATTAAATATGTCTGTAATTTTACCAAAAGTTCTGCAAAAAGGGTTTGTCCGGGAATCGTTAAAAAAGCCTGTCGAATTTGATTGTCCGGTAAGAACAATTACATCGCCTGCAACAACATTTTTTGCTTGGGTAATTAGAGTGGAGTCTCCTGATTTTAATACTTGGTAAATGTAGAAATCATAATTGGATTTTTCGGCTTTGATAAAAATATTCGGGAAGGCAAAATTACCTTGCAGGGAAGAAGATATGTTGATATTTGCTTTTTGGTAAAGATATTTTGCATTATCTCGATTTACTACAACAGAGTAATAATTGGTATTTTGATTAGTTGTTGAGCCTTTTATGGTGATTAGCCCTTGGTTATTGTTGTCTCTTGGATATAACTGATAATCTCTTGGCAATGCCGAAAAGTTGGTAGTTCCAATAACCTGTCCTATAGAACTTAATGAATATAGCAGTACTATAGATAGGAGTAATAAACTTCGTTTCATACAATTGATAATTTTATACACTAGATAAATATTATTGATAAAGACATCTTTTGTTCGAGAAAAGATGTTTCTAGAACAAAAAAAAGAAATTCTGACACTAGCTTCTACGCTAGAATGGAGCAGTAAGAGACATGAAATAATTATTCAGATAGTATTAGAGATAACTGTAATTTTGTCAAAATTACAGATTGTAGCCTGATTTTTCAAGTTTCATAATTCCAAACTACCTTTGTGATAGAACAAACAGGCTTTTGACATTATGAATCAACTTCAACAACATCATACTCAACTCATCAAAGAGCAAGCAAAATTGCTTGGATTTGATTTTTGTGGAGTCTCAAAAGCTACTTTTTTGGAAGAAGAGGCACCCCGATTAGAAAAGTGGTTAAACAATAATTACCATGGTGCGATGACCTACATGGAAAATCACTTCGATAAACGTCTTGACCCGCGTTTGTTGGTCGATGATGCTAAGTCAGTGGTGTCGTTGCTTTATAATTATTACCCAGAGGAAAAACTTTCTGAAAAGGAGGAAGACTATAAAATCTCCAAGTATGCTTACGGAATGGACTATCACTTTGTGATAAAAGACAAACTAAAGCAGTTGCTTGACTTTATTCACGAGAGCATAGGTGAGGTAGGAGGGCGTGCTTTTGTTGATTCGGCTCCTGTGATGGATAAAGCATGGGCCAAAAAATCAGGTTTAGGTTGGGTTGGTAAAAATGCCAATCTGATCAACAAAGGTCACGGTAGCTTTTTCTTTATTGCAGAACTCATTATTGATTTGGAATTAGAGCCTGATGGTCCTGTCAAAGATTTTTGCGGTACTTGCAAACGCTGTATAGAAGCTTGTCCGACCGAGGCAATCGTAGAACCTTATGTGGTTAATGGTTCAAAATGCATTAGCTATTTTACGATTGAACTCAAAGACGCAATTCCCATCGAAATGAAAGGCAAATTTGATAATTGGATGTTTGGTTGTGATGTTTGCCAAGATGTTTGTCCTTGGAATCGTTTTTCAAAACCACATAAAGAACCCCTTTTTAACCTACACCCCGACTTGAAAGATTTTACCAATAAAGATTGGGAAGAAATCACCACAGAGGTTTTTAACCAAGTGTTTAAAAAATCACCAGTTAAGAGAACTAAACTAGAGGGACTAAAAAGGAATATTGATTTTATTGGATGGAATGAGAAGTAGGAAAATTAATTTCGTTTATTTCGAATATTTCGTTTATTTTGTTTAAAATTATACAATTATGTTAGTATTAGACGAAATAAAGATACCTACAAAGCTAGAACAATTAGTAGCCATCAAATCCTATTTGTCTTTAGCATCTGTTGTTGAGACTATCAGGTCAGAGCAAACAGAAATAGAAATAGAAGAAACAAAATCCAAAATTTCAATTCCAGTCAGTGCTTTAAAAATGCTTGGTGATATACTCAAAGCTATGGGAGAAGGAAAATCTATTTCTATTATTCCTGTATCTCATGAAGTGACAACTCAAAGAGCAGCGGAAATACTGGGATGCTCTAGGCCACATTTTGTGAAAATATTAGAAGAAGGGAAAATACCTTTTACTAAAGTTGGAAAACATCGTAGAATCTTACTTGAAGATGTTTTACAGTTTAAAGCGTCCATGAAAGAGGAACAGAAAAAACACCTAATTGAAATGATGAACCTAGATGAAGAAATTGGACTTTATGATTCATAATATAAGAACTAAAGCAGTTTTGGATACAAATGTTATCTACCCTATCATAATAAGAGATATATTATTTTGGTTTGCACACTATGATTTATTTACTCCCAAATGGACAAAGCATATATTTGAAGAGTGGTCAAATGTTATGTTGAGAAAAGGTCTAACTGTAGAACAAGCACAAAATAGAATAGCACGAGCACATCTCGCATTTCCAGATGCCTTGGTCGAGCATTATGAGATGTTGATAGAAACATTGTCGCTCCCCGATCCGAATGATTGTCATGTATTGGCAGCGGCTATTAAGGCAAAAGCCCAAGTAATTGTTACGAATAATAAAAAAGACTTTCCTAGTGACTATCTTGAGCAATTTGGAACAAAGGTTTTATCTGCGGATGAGTTTCTAGAAAATATCATCGAACTTAATCCTGACGTTTGCTTAGTCGCTTTCTTAGAAATGCTCAAGTATAAAAAAAAATCCACCACTACAAGCTAAAGATATTTTACATCAATTAGAAAAAGTTTATTTGCCAAATACAGTTAAGAGGCTAGAGATGTTACTCGAAACACATTCTTCAGAATAAAATAAGGCACAAAAAAAAGCAACAATCCAAGGGAAAGTTGCTTTATTATTTTCTAATATACCTTATTATAATGAATTTCTTAAAATGATTTGCATTGGCATCTGCGTACTGGTTTTTTTGCCCTCTACCACAACAGATGCTGCAATTTTGCCAACTTCTTCCAATGGACTTGAAATTACTGTGATACCACCTGCAAGGATTTCTTTGTAACAAGAGTCATTGAGTGAAATCAAGCCAACTTCTTTTCCTAAAGTAAATCCTTGTGTTGTACTCGACTTGATTGCATATACCAAATCGGTATCATCCATCGTCAAATACGCATTTCCTTCTTCTACTTCTTCTCCTTCTAAGCCATCCAACACTTGGAAGTCGAAACCATTATTTTCGCAGAAATTACGGAAACCTGTAATCAACTCAGCATCGAAGTATTCTTCTTCTGTTAGTACCAAGTTGAGTGTTTTATATTTCTTAAATACCTCTAATTGGCTTTGCATAACATTACAAATCTCCTCACCTGAATTATTTACGATTGAAGAGTTAGTACCGTTAAGATTTTGGAGAGATTTGTCCAACAAAATCAAGCGTTCGCCAGAGATTTTCTTGAGGCATTTGATATTTTCTTCGTTTTCTTCGATAAGATGAGGCATAATCACATAGTAGTGATAATTACCTAAATGGTTGTTGATAATCTCACGGAAATTATCACTCTTGTAGTTATAAGTAAAAATATCTACAATCACTTCTTTACCTGCTGCATTTACAAAAGCATTGAAGATGGCTTTGTTGCTTTCAGTAATCTTACCAACCAAGAAAAAAACTTTAGTTTTCTTTTGTGCAGATTTTCCAGAAATAAAATAACCTTTTCTGAAGATAGAGGTAATTACCCCCAAACGATGTAACTCGGCATAAGCACGTTCTACAGTGTCTCTTGAAAGATAGCATTCTTCGCTAGCCTCGTTGATAGAAGGGAGACGCTCTCCAACTTTCAGGACTCCCGATTCAATATCGGTCAAAAGCGAGTTTACCAATTGTTGGTACTTCGGGGTTTTTGAGTCGTGCTTAATTTGGGCAAATTCTACAAAAGTCTTCATTACGTTAATTTTTGGAAATACTATAGTTTTTATAAGGTATTGGGGTACTTGACGAAAAAGGGTTTTCAAAAAACTGGTATATCACTTTATAGTACTTGCTAAAGTTATTATAGGTTTTAAATGCCTTCGAGTTGTATTGAGGTAAGACTAAAAGGGCTTGATTTAATTTTTTACTGAATTGGATAAGTACCGAAAAATTATGATAAAATCCAGTTTTTTGATAAGTCAAAGATAGACCATTAAAGTTCGATTCTGTTAGGACACATTTGGCAAATACTAGTACATATCTTGCAAAAAGTTCTTTTTTTGAATCTGGTAGGACATATATTGCAGATTGTGTAAAAAATGTCAGAAGAAAATATGGTTTTAGACAAGTGAAGTATAGAAATTTTAAATTTGTATTTTTCTGTGAATCCCCCCGAAAACAAAAAAGTCCTATACCAGAGGTAAAGGACTTTAATTAACAAAAACTTTAAAACTTCATTGAATTGTTGAAGTAAGTTTTTGAACCAAAACTTTCCATCAAAGGTAGACTTTCGGTCATCCAAGCCCTGTCCTGAAATACCCTGCTGTGGGTGGCTGTCATGCTTCAGATATCCTTTACGGCACAGTGCAGGACATTACCTATATTACATACAGTGTATTTTTGGATAAGTAGAAAATAATAAAAATTTGAAAATAGATAGCATTCCATTGTACCCGCATATACACGTGACAAAACCTCAAACTATTATCGACAATCAGACTGGTGTTGCTTCCATGAAGGTATTGCTAGTCTTTAACAAACTGAGTGATTTCAAAGATAAAATCTACCAAAGTTTTCTCGAAAAATTGGGAGAAAAAGCTCATGTCGATGTATATGTTCATCAGGTTACGCCACTGTCAACCCAGCACTTTGATCAAGTGATTCGTGAAAGAATTACCGAATATGATCATGTGGCGGTGTTGTTGCATTCGTCCTATCTTCATGAAGATGTTCTGAAAACACTTAATAGTATTCCTAAGGAAAAACTACTAATTTTGGATAAAAGAAATGAATTTATCCGAGGCGAATATGCTTGTGTGTATCACGACTTCGAGGAAGGAATTCAGCGGATATTTACAGAAATGAATGATTCATTAAGTAAATACCAAACCATTAATTTGGTTGTAAACGAATCCAATACTATTGCTAAGTCACTAGAAGAAGGAATTCAGAAGTTTGCCAAACAATATTCTTTTGACTTTCATGTAATAAATGAGATAAAAGAAGAGGTTGTTAAACCAAATCAAGTATTTTTGGTCCTTTCAGAACAAGGACTTGCAGATATTTTGAAACTATGTACCAAGCTCCAATTATCATTAGGGAAAAATATTGGTATCATTTCATACAATGAAACACCTCTGAAAGAAGTTTTATTTGGAGGAATATCTGTTGTAACCATCAATTACGAAGAACTTGGTCGACAAGCAGCCGATTTAATTTTACAACGTAAAAAAGAACATATCAAAACACCTATTCGCTTTATTCAACGAAATTCACTTTAATACATTCGTATCTTATCGAGCGAACGATAGCAATGAACTAAGAGATTTAGTCAAAAGGCAAAAAAGCTTCGAAAATTGCGCTTTTCCCTTTAAATTGCATCAAGGAGGTTTAAATTAATGAGAGTCAGAAGTTTACTGATTATATTGATAATACTACAATACGTACACACAACCACAGGGCAACTGAGGTTTAACCGTATTGGTACTCAGCATGGTCTTTCTCAAAGTACTGCTTTCAATATTTTTCAAGACAGTAAAGGCTTTTTGTGGTTTGCTACTTCCGATGGTCTCAATAAGTACGACGGCTACAGCTTCACCGTGTATCGTCACGATTTCGACGACCCCAACTCTATTTCCAGCAGCAATATTTCTTGTATCACCGAAGACCCCGATGGTAATTTATGGATTGGGACAATCAATGGTGGAGTCAATAAATTAGATGTAGCTTCGGGGAAATTTATTCGCTTCAAACAAGCCAAATATCAATCTAATATCAGCGATAGAAGTATTTCGGGCATTGTGGCTACCAAAGACCGCAAAATTTGGGCTGCTACGTATGGCTATGGTTTGTTGTGCTTCAATCTCGAAGATAACACCATTGCTTGGCGATTAACCGAATCTCGTCAGCTCAATGCCAATGATATTACCCGTTTTTATAAAGACAAAAGAGATAATCTTTGGCTCGGTGGGCACTATGGCGTAATGACTATGCTCGACACCCAGCGTAAGGCACATACTTTCAGGTTAGAAAACGAGTTGCCTCCACAAAAAAATCAAATCAATTGTTTATTTGAAGATCTCAATGGCGATTTGTTAGTCGGGACTCGTGGCAATGGTCTTTATAAATTTGACATTCGTACCAAACAATTCACACGGCTACTGTACAATCCTTATGTAACGGACAAAGAAAATATCATTACCTCAATGGTACGTGATAAGGAAGGTACATTATGGATAGGAACAGACAATGGAGCTATTTTGGTAAAAAGCTCTGACTTTGCCAATATCTCTCGTGTTCAAGCAAATCTCGATTCAGATACAGGATTGAGTTCGTTTTCGATCATGTCATTATGTGTCGATAGAGACAATAATATTTGGATTGGAACTTGGGAAGGTGGTGTCAATGTGCATTATAGTCGCCATTCCAAGTTTGCTTTATATCGTCATAAATCTAATTCTCCTCAAAGTTTACTAAGTAATCGAGTAACTTCTATAAGTTGCGAAACTAACGATCGTATTTGGATCGGTAGCAATAGTGGTTTAACCTTACTCGACCGAGCTAATAACCAATTTACTCATTATATCAACGACCAAGAATCTGCCAAAATTCAGAATAACAATGATATTGTATTCCTTCAACATGACCGAGATGGCGATATGTTTGTAGGAGTTTGGGGTGTTGGTTTGAGATTATTGAAGAAGGGAAGTGGAGGTTTTGAAAACTTTACCTATTTGAGAGGTAAATACGGAATGAATATGACCGCCATTGCGCTGTCAAGATACCCCAATAAAGTGTGGTTGGGTACTCAAGGTTCTGGCGTTTTGCTTTTTGACAAACAAGCTAAAACGTTTACGCCTATTCCCGAACTAAATAAAGTAGGTCGCCTATTAGGAGTAAATGTCAACTCCTTGATGGAAGATTTTCTAGGAAATTTGTGGGTTGGTTCAAATAACAATGGCATTTTTGCCTACAATCCTCGTACACGTCGCGTGACTCATTATCAGCAAACTGACGCCGAAGGAAGTTTGAGAGGAAGTGCCGTATTTCGTATTTTTCAAGATTCTAGAAAAAGAATTTGGGTAGGAACCAATGGTGGAGGACTAAACTTGTTTTATCCCAACACCAGAACTTTCAAAAACCTAACAGTCAAAGACGGTTTGCCAAACAATGCCGTAAAAGGTATTATGGAAGATGGTCACCAGAACCTATGGCTTGCTACGAATGAAGGTTTGGCTGTTTTTGATACTAAAAAATGGAAGTTCAAAAACTTTGCTGAGTCGGACGGCTTACAAGGAAAAGAATTTTTGATTAATGCCTATGCCAAAAACCAGAAAGGCGATATGTTTTTTGGTGGAACAGGTGGTCTTAATGTTTTTAACCCTGATAGCTTAAAAGGAAGCAACGAGGTACCACATATTTATCTGACAGGCGTAAAGTTGTTTAATAAGCCTGTTTCTATTGGAGAAGATTCTCCTCTCGAGCAAGATATTTCGGTAACAGAGGAAATTGTTTTTAAATCAAGTCAGAATGTCTTTGCTATCGATTATGTAGCCTTGGATTTCCAACAGCTCAAAAATAATCAATATGCCTACATCATGGAGGGCTTTGACAAAGACTGGAACTACGTTGGAAAGCAGCGAACAGCCAGTTATACCAACCTTAACCCTGGCACTTATACCTTCAAAGTAAAAGCTACAAATAACGATGGTGTTTGGAATGAAAAACCAGCAGAGATACAAGTGGTGGTATTGCCGCCATGGTATCGTACTTGGTGGGCATTTTTCCTGTATGCCATGATGTTGGTGGCAGGCTTGGTATTTCTTCGAAGAATGATTGAAATGCGTGAGCGTTTCAAATCTGATTTGAGATTGAAGGAAAAAGAGAAAGAGCAAATTAGAGAATTAGACAAACTCAAAACCAATTTCTTTACCAATATCTCGCATGAGTTCCGCACACCTCTAACGTTGATTATTTCACCGTTGGAACGATTCTTTGCTGAAAATCCTGATTTGCCCGAAAAACAAAAATCTCAGTTTAAACTGATTCATCGCAATGCAAAACAATTGCTCAAGTTGATTAACCAACTGTTGGATTTGTCTAAATTGGAAGCAAGAAAGTTTACGCCTGAGATTTCTCAGAGTGATATCGTAGAGTTTTTAGAAAAACTTACTTTTTCTTTCAAAAACTTGGCAGAACAAAAACAAATCGATTTGACATTTGTGACAGAGCCAAAACAGTTGATGGCTTTTTACGATGCAGATATTTTGGAGAAAGTCGTAACCAATCTCTTATCAAATGCCTTTAAATATACTCCAGAAAAAGGGAAGATAGAGGTAAGCCTTGAGCCTATTTATCAGTTGGAAGGGCAGTTAGATAAGGTACAAATTTTGGTGAAAGATACTGGTTCAGGGATTTCACCACAGCATATATCCAATATTTTTAATCGTTTTTATCAAATTCAAGAGTCTACTCAACCACAAATCGTTGGTACTGGGGTTGGCTTGGCACTTTGTAAAGAACTGATTTTGTTACACCGAGGCGATATTTCGGTAGCAAGTATTCCGAAGGAGGGGAGTACTTTCAAAGTTATATTACCTGTGTCTGCCAATTCCTTCGAAAGAAGTTGGATTAAAGAAACAACCAAAGAAATAGGTATCGAGACGCCAACTATATTGAAAAAGGTAGTTTCTAAAAATGATAAGCCAAACACGAATACAGATAAACCAATTGTCTTAATTGCTGAAGATAACGAAGAGCTTCGTGAGTACATTAAAGAAGTGTTGAGTGAAAATTTTGAGGTATTAGAAGCAGATAATGGCAAATTAGCCTGGGAAAAAGCGCTCAATTTTATCCCAGATTTGATCATTTCAGACTGGATGATGCCAGAGTTGACAGGCGTTGAGTTTTGTGGTTTGGTAAAAGAAAATGTCAAAACAAGCCATATTCCAGTGATTATTCTTACTTCGAAAAGTAATAACGAAAGTAAGATTGTCGGTTGGGAAGTTGGTGCAGATGATTATATCACAAAGCCATTTAATGCAAATTTATTGGAAGTTCGTGTGAAGAATCTTTTGGAAATTCGTCGTAAACTCCGTGAACGTTTTACGCAAGAAGTAGAAATTCAACCAAAAGAGATTACACTGAATACAGCCGATGAACACTTCCTTGAGCGAGCCATTCGTACCGTTGAGGAGAATATCGACAATCCAGCTTTTGATATTCAGCAATTAGAAACTGAGCTGAAGATGAGTAATATGCAGTTGTATCGAAAACTCAAAAGCTTGACCAATCTTTCTGGCAATGAATTTATTAGAAATATTCGTCTGAAGCGTGCAGTTCAGTTGCTAGAAACAGAAAGTTATACCGTTTCAGAAATTGCGTACAAAGTGGGCTTTAATGATCCATCGTATTTTACCAGAATATTCAAAAAGGAATACGGTAAATCGCCTTCTGAAATGAGAGATAAGGTTTAGTTATTGAGTGAGTTGTGATTGAGTGATGTGATTGAGTGAATGAGTGATTACTTTCAAGATGAATTTTAAGTGTATAGAGACTATATTTTGAGTCTAAAAATGAGTCGCCTCAAATTTTATTTTCCAACTGTGTACCCAAAAAAAGGCGGTAGAAAAACTAATTTCGACCGCCTTTTTTGATACTATATTTCAGAATGACATATCTTTAGACGCAATCATTGCGTCTCTACTATTCAAAGAATAATCACTCATTCATTCAATCACAAATCACCCAATAGCCTAGTTCTCAGGAGTGGCTTTGCGAGATTGAAGTAAGCCATTCTTTAAAAGCTCATTTTTCTTCCAAGCTTTACTTTCAGTTTTGATTTTTTGCTTAGTAGCGTCCATGTTTTTGGCTATATCACTCAAATCTGGACAACCAGCGTCGACCCAACTAGTGTACCAAAAGTCAGCTACACATTGCGATGATTCTAATAAACGTTCATTTACTGAATTACCAAGACGTTTGGCATAGGCTTTGGCAAATTCAGGCGTGTAGTTTTTACGCATTTGTCCAAATCTTTCTGAGCGTTTGAATTTTTGAGCTTCAGTAAACCCTTCAGAAGCATTGATTTCTTCCTCAAAAACAGCCTTAAGCATTTCGCTTGATTTTTTCGCTACTTTCCAAATCTCAGCTTGAGGGTTTTTCAAATAACGAGCTTTATGTTTTTGATATAAATTATAAGAGTCTAAATGCAGTTCAGGAACCGTACTTTCCCACAAAGAATGCAAGCCCTTTTGGTTAGTCAACTGACCGTCATAATTGTAACTAGTGTGCAAAGGCACGTGTGCATCCGAAATATAGTGTCCCATATCGGCGGCATAATACAAAATACTATCTTTTTGTTTGTTCTTAAATGCGTTGGTGAGCTTATCTTTGAGCCACAAAACCTCCCAAGGTACAGTACCGTATTTGCGAAGGGTATCTTCCGAGTATTTTTTTACGGCATCTTCCCACTTGTGAGGAATATTGTCGAGACCTTCTTTGCCGAAAACTGGCGCATCGCCGTCGATAAAGTGTTTGGTTTCCTCTTTGGGGTCATCTTTACGACGAACATCAGGGCGAACAGAGTTGTAAACTAGATAATCCATTTCGCTTCCAAAGAATAACTGTAAAGGTTTTGGAAGTGAGTAAATTGAAATTTGGTGGATTGTGCGGTGGACCAAAAATCCCCATGAGCCAAGAGCCACAAGCAATACGATTGCTGAAGAAGTGATGAATAGTTTTTTCATTAAATTTTTAAAATAACAACTAATGAGCTGTAGGTAATGTGATAAATACAAATAACAAAAACAAAAAAATTGATTTTATGGTTATTTGAAAAGCTCCTCAGGTTTGGATTGAAAATAGTCCTTTAAGTTTAATTCAAAGTATAAAACATTGTCTAGCGGGTTGTAAACATAAGGCGCTGTTTCAACAAACTGCATCGAACGATACAGTCCGATGGCGTCTGTGAGGGTCGTGAGGGTATCTAATTTCATGGTCGAATACCCTGCTTTGTAAGCAAATAAGACTAATTCTTGGGCTAGTTTTTTCCCGTATTTAAAACCACGAAAAGCAGGACGAATGTAAAGTCTTTTCATTTCACAGACTCCCTCGGCGATGGGCTTTAGTGCAACACAACCTGCGGGTTGTTGTTCATGATACAAAATAATTATGCAACCTGTAGGAGCAGCGTAAACTTTTGAGAGTGTTTGAAGCTCCTGCTCAAAATTTTGAAAACACAAATCTACCCCAAGTTCGCGAGAGTATTCTTCAAATAACTCCTGAACGATGGCGAGTTCTTGATTTGAATAGTTTACATAGTGAAATTGCATAAAATCAACAAAGTGTTTAATTTTTTGACGAAGAAAACCTCGGCGTACTGCGATTAATATATTTTTGAATATGAAATTACAAGAAATTTTAGGAAAAGTCGTATCCGACAATGCAATTCATGCTCGTTTTTTGAATACTTTGTCGTTGATGGAAAACACTGGTGCTAGAAAAATTTCGGCATCTGAACACAAAAGAAAGGTTTCTTATATTGTGTTGAAACACGCAGCCGAGGAGGCTCGTCACGCTTTTTATCTAAAGAAACAAATTCAAAAAGTTGCCCAAATAAATGATTATGCAACCTATGATGATGAGTTCTTGATAGCTCCTTTTGCTAGTTATTCTTATCTAAATTTGCTTGATTTGCAGGTTTGTAAATACTTAAAATCTACTTTGCAATTATCAGGTGTTGAACTTAAATATGCGGCTTATTTATTGGTGACTTATGCCATCGAGGTTCGTGCAGATGAGTTATATCCTGTGTACCAAGAGGTATTAGATCAAGCCAAGTCAAAAGTAAATATGAAATCTATTATTGTAGAAGAGGAAGGACATTTGGCGGAAATGATTACTCAATTAAAAGAATTTTCTAGTAATTGGGAAGAACATGCTTCAGTAGCTTGTCAATTAGAGACTAAATTGTTCAATCAATGGATTGAGTCGGTAGGACAGTCTATCAATTAAGTTGTATGATAGATACAAGGCAATAGGTAAATCGTCTAATATTGCCTTGTATCTATCATATAAAAATCTTAATTATCAGATACATACATCAAAAACCCCATAAGTCTATCAAATGTTTGAAGTTCCTCTTCGGTGGCAAGTGAGAATATTAGGCCACGCTGATGCTTTTCAAATAAATCTTTAAAGTGTTGGTCATTGACTAGTTTTGCTACAATTAATCCTTTGAACCGTCTATGTGATTGATTGTAAACATATTTACATGAAAGCTTTGGCGTTGCATTAAACATAAGATTTATAGCTTCAAGGGTGGAATGAGTTTCTAAGAACTCAAAGCCGTGAGTAAGCAAAAAACTTCGTATTTCTTCACACGCATCATCCAAATCCGAATCAGTTTGGATCTTGTATCTAAAGTTTTTGGAGTCATTGAATTTACCAATAGAAATCACGAACGTGTTGGCATCCTCCCAATAATCACGAGCATTACCGAGATATTGTTGAGCAATTTGCTCAATCTTTTCATTTCGGCATCCCATATTTACATCTAGTAAAATTTCATTTTCGTAAGAAGTACAGGTAAAAATGACGTTCAAAAATCCTGAGGTTGTAATTTTTCTGTACTGCTTTTTATCTACCATTAGTAGGTAATCGTGCTCAAAGAAAAACTGGTTGAGTTTTTCATATAACTGTATTTCAAATGCTTGAATGCTCATATAAGGATTGACAGAATGTTGGGAAGTCTATAATTCTGAGATTTGGGATTAATCACTAGCCAATTTAAGCTTCTTTGGTCAATGAAAGTAATTCGTTATTAGGTTGTAATGCAAAAACGACTACATTATAACGCTTTGGTCTGTAAGCATAAGGTAAAATGATTCCAATTTTTAGCCTAAGGCATAAAACATTAATGACTAATGCGGATAAAAGCCTACCTACTTATATACCTAAATGTATAAAATAATCAGAAGAAGTGCTAACAAAAATATGATGGAGTGATTTTATGGAAAAGGTATTAATTATATCAGATACGCATAGTTACCTTGACCCAAGATTGATGGAGCACGTAGAATGGTGTGATCAAATATGGCATGGAGGCGATTGGGGCGATGTGTCTGTGTCGGATACATTGTCGGCAATAAAACCAATTTTTGGAGTCTATGGTAACATCGATGGGACGCCCATTCGTCAGACATATCCTCTAATAAATCATTTTTATTGCGAAGATGTTTTAGTTGGTATGACACATATTGCAGGTGCTCCTTCCAAATACAAACCAGATGCACTAAAATGTTTTGATATACAGTTGCCTGAAATTTTTGTCTGTGGACATTCACATATCCTACAAGTCAAACGAGACTTGAATAGAAAAGGGATGTTGTTTATCAATCCGGGCGCCGCAGGACAACATGGTTTTCATCCAGTGCAGACGGCTATTCGTCTAAAAATTGAGGGGAAGCGTATTTTTGATGTGGAAGTAATAAATATGCCAAGAATCAAGACAAGAATTAATTAGTTTTCCTTTGATCTGTTTCGAATTATTGGGTAAAAAATATTGTTTAATTTTGCACAGAAACAGAATACTTTACTTAGCAATACTTAAAAATATGATTACGACAATTGGTGGTATCAATACTTTGGATAAAGTGATTATGATGGGTGATAAGGTATTAATTCGCCCACAAGAAAGCAATGGTGTGACTCGTTCGGGTTTATTTTTGCCCCCAACAGTTCAAGAAAAAGAGGAGATATTGAAAGGATATGTCATCAAAATTGGACCAGGATTTCCGATTCCTGCGGTTCAAGAAGATGAGCCTTGGAAAGATTCAGATCAAGTACGCTACATTCCTCTTCAGGTAAAAGAGGGCGATCAGGCGTTGTTCTTGAAGAGAAATGGTATCGAAGTAGAGGTAGATCATGAAAAATATATCATCATTTCGCAGTCAGCAATTTTGATGCTTGTCCGAGAAGATTGGTAGCTAAGATGCAGTTCATAAATTATTTTAATAATTCATGTGTTTTTTTAGAATATTTTTCAATACTAAGAGCAAACATTGTAATTTTCGGTAGAATTTAATAATAACCGCCTCAATCTTATTTACTCGAATGAATGACTCCAATAATCTGAGCAAAGTTATAAAATTTGGATAAATTCATTTCTTTTCTGCCGTTTGGCATGATGATTGTACTTTAAACCAGTATAATCGCCCTAGAGTAATCTTGAGTCTTCAGTTATTCTAATTCTTATTCCATTCTTTTGCCGCTACAAAAGCTCATGGACTAGTTATTGATTTTTTGTGTTCGCCTAATAAGCAAAAAGTCTATTAGCTAAAACTTCTTTAAAAAAATATCTTTTGAAAAAGGTATTTACTTGCTTTAAAGAATACTTCAACTAATCTCAATCTTTGATTTTGTACCCAAAGTTAATTTGGACGTACATGAAATTTGTTTTGTCTTTAATTCCCCTTTCGCACAATAGCGGATAGGTAACAATATTTGGTTTCTATTAAGTAACCTTCAGTCTATATTTTGGCGACAATCTGTTTAAAATCGTGCTCTTTCATTGGCGGATGTTTGGAGCATATAGCAGTAATTGTCCCAATGTAGAACAGGTTTGAATTGGTGGGGTTTTATAAACATTGGCGGATGTTTTGACTTTGAACCCCATCTTTCATCCTTATCAAAAGCATTGTAATCCTTGCTATACAAATACATGATTTGTATTTATCAAAAGACCTTAATCCTTACTTTACCAGTAAATACCTAATCAAATAATAAACCTCGAAGAGCTAAACTTTTCGGGGTTTTGTTTTTTTGATTGTACCTTTATGCTTTGAGTTACAATAGTCTTAATGCAACCAAGTCAACCCTTCTTTTTCTATATAACACATGAAATACGTCCTATTTCTATTTTTAATTCCTTTTAGTATTCAGGCACAAAAACCTTCTCCGGATACGCTCAATATAGCCAAAGAATTAGCGCCAGTCACCGTACTTTCGTCACGAATTCTTCAAAAAGAAAACCAATTACCAGTATCAGTTACAACACTAGGAAAAGCTCGTTTGCAAATAGGGCAAACCAAATTGTCATTGTTTGATGCACTCAATACAGTTCCTGGGGTATTTGCCATGAACTCTGAGAACTTTGCTCAGGACTTAAGAATTTCGATTAGAGGATTTGGTGCTCGAGCTGCTTTTGGGATTCGTGGACTAAAAATTGTCCTTGATGGCGTGCCAGAATCAACGCCAGATGGAACCGCCAAATTGGGGAATATAGATGTGGGATTGATAGAAAGAATAGAAGTATTAAAAGGAGCAACAGCTGGCATCTATGGAAATGCCTCAGGAGGGGTAATTTCGTTGCAGACCGAAAGTATGCCCACTAAGCCTTACGCTGAAATATCGAGCACTTTTGGAAGTTATGGTCTAAAGCGCTATCAAGTAAAGTTTGGCTCTTCTTGGGGTGCATGGTCTGTATTGGGAAGTGTATCAAGACTAGAAAGTGTGGGTTATCGTCAAAAGAGTGCTTTAGAACGCAACTTGTTGAATCTCAAGATAGGATTTCGTCCCTCGGAAAAAACACAATTAAGTTTGTTGACCACCTATATCAATAGTCCCAAAGCTGAAGACCCAGGAGGATTGACTATTGAGGAGGTAAACAAAGACCGAACCCAAGCTCGAAAAGCCAATGTTGATTATAATACTACTGAATCTTTTAACCAGTTGAGGAATGCGTTAATTTTTGACCAAAAACTTGGAGAAAAAAGTGCTATCAACGCAAGAGCCTTTGTAATAAATCGTGATTTCAATACCAATCAAGCCTTTGAAGCAAGTGGACAAATAGCGTTTCAACGAGTATTTTGGGGTGGAGGACTTGCATATCAGTTTTCTACGAAAGGATATAAATTACGAACAGGTTTAGATTTGGAAAATCAAACCGATAATCGCCAACGATATGATAACAAATTAGGAGTACGCACTACGCTTCGCCTCGATCAAGAAGAGAGCTTTGATAACACAGGAGCATATATTTTACAAGAATTTGCCCCAATACCAGCTTTGAGAGTAGTATTAAATACACGCTATGACTGGATAAGAATAGGAGTTGCTGATAAATTTTTGTCAGATGGCAATCAGTCGGCTCAGAGAGATTTTCAACGATTTAGCCCTATGGTTGGAGTATCATACAGTCTTTCTCCTCGAAATACCTTATATGCCAACTTTACAAGTAATTTCGAAACTCCTTCTCTCAATGAGTTGACTAATAATCCAACTGGTCAAGGAGGATTCAATCCAGACCTGAATCCTCAAAAATCGCAAAATTATGAATTGGGGTATAAAGCGTGGTTAGGTAATAAAACCAGAATTGACTTAAGCATTTTTCAGATCAATATTCAGGGTGAAATTGTCCCTTATCAATTACCTAATCAAGTGGGGCGTACTTTTTATAGAAATGCAGGAGAGTCTGTCCGAAAAGGTGTAGAATTGGGATTAAGTTATCAAATTATCCCAGCACTGACTACCTATATAAATTATACTTACTCAGATTTTGTGTACTCAAGTTATAGAACTTTGGCAGGAGAATTTGCTGGAAATCTTTTGCCTGGGATTCCTAAAAATCAAGTGTATGCAGAGTTAAGGTATTTTCCAAAGTCAGGACTATTTGCAGTAGCGCAATTCCGAAGTGTATCGTCGATGTATGCCAATGATGCCAATAGTGTTTCTGTAGATGGATACCAAACCTTGAACTTGCGTGCAGGTTGGCAAAAACATTTGAAAAGAATTTTAATTGAGCCATTTGTGGGAGTAAACAATCTTTTTGATACTGCATATTTTGCCAATATTCAAATCAATGCCACTGCTAACAGATATTATGAACCAGCAGCAGGAAGGACGATTTATGCAGGTATAAAACTGGGAATTTAAAATGTTGAGGCTTTCGACAAATAGCCAATGTGAAATAATTAGTAATTAGAGCATTGAGGATTTTTTTAATCTCACCGATTATGAGATTTGCAGGAGCGATATACGCATAATTGATTTGAATTTTAGAAATTGATGAATTATTGTTATATTTGCACCTTAATAAGATAAAATACTGGGGACGACCGGTATTGACAGCTTGTGTATTCTGATAGTAAGCACGTCGGGAGTAGGGTAGACCTCCTGTTAAAAATCAACTCAAACAATAACTGGCAATACTTCGTATGCCATGGCAGCTTAATTCCTAATTTAGGATAAGTCATAGGTCGCTTTCAACTAGGTTGATGCTTCCTGCCACATCCCTCCATGCCAAACTCTGCCGTGTGGAATTGGGGTGACGACAAGCAGAGTCGGGTTTTACTGATGTCTCTGAGTAAAATTTAGTATACCGAGTCTAAGGAGTATTTTTGGTCCGGCTTGAACCAAAGTATTCCCGACAATTAATCAAGACTAAACGTGTAGAAAGCTATGAGTTTCCTTGTCTGGACGAGAGTTCGAATCTCTCCGTCTCCACCAACAAAAAAGCCTCTTGAAACATTTTCAAGAGGCTTTTTTGTTTTATTTGAATAACTTTTTAACAATCTTATCTTTTAATTTAATCAATTTTAAGATTTTTTTCACATCATCCAATCGATTGTTCAAAATTGCTTTGTCATTTGCTGTTTGTAATGGATTGATCACGTGCCCATTGAAGTTAGATTGAACACTTTCTCCAGTTTTGATATTCTTGAAACCATTACGTAAGTACAACTCGTTGGTAACCATATTTGACAACATCGGCGTATAATAAATACAATCTTTGAAGTAATAGTGAGTTACTTGTGAATAACGAGTACTACCTTCTGCCTCTACTTTTGAGCCTCCATGAATAATATTTGAAGACCAAATTAAAGCATCTCCTTTTTTAGCATAGAAGAATTTCTTGTCAAACTCCGAAACATTCATGATACTTTGCATGAAGTCTTCATACTGAACGTAATCGTTGTATGTTGTATCTTCAGGCGCATCTTTAATGTGCGCAAAGTTGTATTCTGGCATTCGGTGCGAGCCACTGTAGTAGAATACAGCACCGTTTTCTGGTGTCACATCTTCCAATGCTACCCAAACTCCGCACATATAACGCGCAGGAATCGAACTAAAGTGAATTGTATCAGAGTGCGCTCTTTGTTGAGAACCAAACTTAAAGTTGAGTGTTTGGAATGGTATTGGCTCACGGTCGTAAAGCATTTCCAAGGTTTTCATGATTGTGTCGTTCGATGAAATCTGCTTGGTGCTATCTGAGTACTGCCAAAGATCCTGAATACGAGTTTTATCTCGGTAAACAGTTACAGGGAAGTCTTCGTTAAAGCCTTTTTGATTCATATCGGCTTTTACTTGGTCGATTACATCCTCTGGAAAAACATTTCTTAGTACAACAAAACCATTCTTATGATATTCGGTTGCTAGTTGTTTCTCTTCTTCGGTGAGATTCTTGGTTTTGAGGATTTCGTTGAAAAAAGGTGATTCTACCCAAGGTAAATTCATATTATAAATGATTTATTATTTTTGATTAAACTAAAATCTTTAATAGAAGATTTTTTATAGGCCCCTCTGATAGCGATCGATATGTATGATTACTAGCTCAAAAGGAAAAGACTTTACAAGATAGCTTATTTTTCTGAAATTTTGAAAAACTACTTTACATCCTACTATTTCGAACTGATAGACGATGCTAATATGTATCTTTGCATAAAATAACACTTCGTGTTAAAAACGATTTTCATAACTTCAAAATTGATTAGAAAAAGTTAACTCCCTGTAAACAGCAGAATATGGCTTGTTTAATTTGATAAAATGTCAGAAATCTTAACCAAATATTTAACTCAAAGAGAATCTTCTCAGTTAGAGTTTAAAAGTAAAATAGATAGTCCTTTTAAAATAGCACGTACCCTTTCGGCATTTGCCAATACTGCGGGAGGTACCCTTTTGATTGGCATTAACGACGACCGTACCGTAAAAGGGTGCTCCGAGTTAGAAGAAATGACTAAGTTGGCTGAGGCTGCCGAACATTTGATCATTCCCTCTATCGATATTCGTTATCGCGCTATTATGTGGGAAAACAGGAAAAAAGTTTTGGTCGTAGAGATTGACGAAAGTTCTGATAAACCGCATGAAGCTTTGGACGAAAAAGGCAATCGGACTGTTTATGTTCGCGCCAACGACCAAACGACTCCAGTTTCTAAAGAAATGTCTCAAATTTTAGATAAGACTGACAAAACGGTAGAAAGCGAATTGTTGGAACAACAAAATGTAAAATACTTGATGGCGTTTTTGAAGAAAAATAAAAGAGTGTCGGCAAAAGAATATGCTAAGTTGGTCAATATTTCGGAATACCGCGCTAAAAAGCTATTAGAAACCTTAACATACGAAGGCATTTTACTGATGTTATCCAAACAGCGACCTCCGCAGTTTGTGCTAAAACAACTATAATCTGTGCCTTATGACAAATATCTAACTATTTCAGATTTGGGATTTCTGTTTTTTGCCATTGTTGGTCTTTTGACCATAGCCGTCAGGATATGGTCCAAAGACCAACAATGGCTGAGAAGATTTTCTGCCTAGTGCTTACAGCTTATTGCCTACAGTAAAATTTAGTGTATAATCAGCTTGGTATTTACTACAATATCTTCAGGATCAAGCGTTTCTTTTTCTGCGTGGATAATTTTTAACAGCAGTTGTGCTGCCTTTTCTCCCATTTGATACGCAAACTGTTCTACCGAAGCTAGCGGAGGATTGTCGAGATAGGTAGTAATGGGAAGATTCGCAAAGCTTACAAACATGATATCTTTGTTGGGAACAAGACCTTTTTGTTTACAAGCTTGCATGGCATACAATGCTACATAGTCATTGAAGCAGAAAACGGCCTCTGGCAATTCATCTCCATTCAACAACTCAATCATCTTTTTTGTCGTATCTTCTTTACTCAAATCTGTAGATTTGATATAGTTTTGAATAATTGGAAGATTGAATTTTTTCATAGCTCCCCAATAACCCATTAAGCGTTCGTCAGAGATTTCTAAACTGGCAGGACCATTCAGAATAGCTACTTTTTTAATCCCTTTTTTTGCCAAAAAATCAATTACTTCAAAAGCAGCATCGGCAATATTGCCTCTTACTTTATTGACAGCAACATCTTTGGGTGCACGATCAAAAAATACAATTGGGATACCATATTTTTCTAATTCTCTAAACTGGTAATACTGAGTAGTTTCGGCCGAAATAGAAGCAATAACGCCATCGACACGGCTACTGATGAAGGATTTGATTGCTCTATTTTCTCTTTCTAATTTATCACGAGATTGACTAACGACTACATTATAATTTTCTGCTGAAATAACATCTTCAATGGCTGTAATCGCTTGTGAAAAAAACTCTTCTTGTAAGTGAGGAAGAACAACGCCAATTGTATAGGTTTTATTCTTTTTGAGCAAAATCGCTGCAGGGTTTGGGACGTAGTTGAGTTTTTGTGCCATTTCAAAAACTTTTTCTTTTGTTCTCAAACCAATTCGTGGATGATTTTGTAATGCGCGTGAAACCGTCGAAATCGAAATATTCAACGCTTGCGCTATATGTTTGATAGTAACTTGTGTCTTTTGCATATTTTTCAGGAAGTCCCAAGCCTTGGCTTATGGAACTGCTAAATTACAAACATTCCTGCAATAGTCTTAGTAGGAATTACGATTCCCTGAATTGTGCAAATCTGTGCAAATGTTTGATTATACCCTTTACAGCCCATTTTACTTAAGATTTGTTAAAATGAGACTCTACCCAATCTGCTATGTTAGTTTTTTGCTCAAAAAATTGATTCCTTTGAACATCCAATTGTGCCAATTGATAAAAAAGTCTTTGCTTTGAAGGCTTTTCCTCTTGTTTGGCCTACGGTGACAAGCGTGTTGTTTTTAGAAGGTATGAACTTTTCTTTTTGAAAATCACCGAAAAGTACCAACCAAATGTCATCTTACCTTATGCAATCTTTTTGAAACAAATTAACATGTATCCGGAATCAATCATCAAAAAATTTGTCGATACTTTCTCGGCTGAACCAACTATTACTGTTCGTGCTCCTGGTCGTATCAATCTCATTGGCGAGCACACCGACTACAACGATGGCTATGTATTGCCTGCCAGTATCGACAAAGCTATTTACTTTTCTATCTCTCCACGTGCCGACAAGGAATGCCATGTAGTTGCTTTCGATTTGGATAGTGCCACCGTTTTTTCGGTCGATAATCCTGTTGCATCAGAGTATTCTTGGTGTAATTATTTGATTGGAGTGGTAGACGAGCTTCAAAAAGCAGGTAAGCAGTTTGGTGGTTTTAATTTGGTTTTCGGAGGCGATATTCCTTTGGGAGCGGGAGTTTCTTCATCAGCGGCTGTCGAAACGGGTCTTTCTTTTGCAATCAACTATATCTATGAATTAGGCTTGTCGACTTTGCAAATGGTGCAAATTTCGAAGGCTGCTGAAAATAATTTCGTTGGTGTAAACTGTGGTATTATGGACCAGTTTGCTTCAATGTTTGGTAAAAAAGACTCAGTAATTCGTTTGGATTGTCGTGACCTTTCTTACCAATATTTCCCTATTGCTTTGCCTGAACATGCTGTTGTTTTGTGTAATACAGGTGTAAAACACTCTTTGGGAGATTCTGAATATAATACTCGTCGTTTGGAGTGTGAAGAGGGTTTAGGTTTGATTGCAACTCATTTCCCTGAGGTTAAATCTTGGAGAGATGTATCATTCGATATGTTGGCTCAAGTGCAGGCTTCAATGACTGACGTTGTGTATCGTCGTGCCAAATATGTAATTGGAGAAATTGAGCGTGTGGAGGTTGCTTGTGAGGCGTTATCGCAATATGATTTGGCAACTTTTGGACAAAAAATGTATGAAACCCACCATGGTTTACAACATGATTATGAAGTAAGTTGCCCAGAATTAGACTTTTTGGTAGACCAAACCAAAGATAACCCTGCTGTCATTGGCTCTCGAATGATGGGAGGTGGTTTTGGCGGTTGTACTGTTAATATTGTCGAAAAAGCTCAATTAGACGCTCTTATTGCACAATTAACAGAGGCTTATCAAAAAGAGTATAACCGTGAGTTGGTGTATTATGTAGTAGCACTCACTAACGGAACAGAATTAGTTTAAAATCAGTCTTGTAGATTAGTAAAATTTCGACTTGATAAAAAATAAAAAAGCTCAAAGCTTTTTGCTAACAGCTTAAAACTATTTATGAATTTCGACGAAAATCCACATCGTAGATATAACCCACTTACCGAAAGTTGGGTATTAGTGTCACCACACCGTGCCAAACGTCCTTGGCAGGGTCAGGTAGAAAAATTAGCGAATGACGAACGTCCAGCACATGATCCTGATTGCTATTTGTGTGCAGGAAATACCCGTGCCAATGGCGAAGTAAATCCAAATTATGAGCAAGTGTACGTTTTCGACAATGATTTTGCAGCTTTGCTAAAAGATACGCCAGACGAAAAGTACGAAGATGGCGAATTGTTTTTGGCAAAAACTGAAAGAGGTGTAGGTCGTGTGATTTGTTTTTCACCTGCTCACAACCTTACTGTTCCAGAAATGTCAGAAGAGGGAATTCGTGCGGTAGTTGATGCTTGGGTTGACGAGTACAATACTTTAGGTGCAAAGGATTTTATCAATTACGTTCAAATCTTTGAAAATAAAGGCTTTGTCATGGGATGTTCAAACCCACATCCACACGGACAAATCTGGGCGCAAAGTGGTATTCCTGACGAACCGTTAAAGAAACAAAATGCACAAGCTAAATATTGGGCAAAACACAACCGTTCGCTTTTGGCGGATTATTTGGAAAAAGAGTTAGAGAAAAAAGAGCGTGTATTGTTCGAAAACGAGCATTTTGTTGCTTTGGTACCTTTCTGGGCGGTGTGGCCTTTCGAAGCTATGTTGATTCCAAAGCGTAAAATGGCACGTATCAGCGATATGACTTCCGAAGAGCGTGATGCCTTGGCAAATGCTTACAAGCGTTTGACCGTGAAATATGATAATCTTTTCGAAACATCATTTCCATATTCGGCGGGTATTCACCAAGCACCAACCGATGGTTTGCCTCACGATGAATGGCATTGGCATTTTGTGTTTTATCCGCCTTTACTACGCTCGGCAACTGTGAAGAAATTTATGGTAGGTTATGAAATGTTAGCCAACCCACAAAGAGATATTTCAGCAGAAAAAAGTGCATCAATTTTAAGAGATTTACCAGAAGTGCATTATAAAAACTGAGTGAGTTAGTGCATTGTGATTGAGTGCTTGAGTATTAATTATTTGAATAATATCCAAGCACCCAATCACAAAATGCTCAGTATGTTTATATTTCTGAAGTAAATTTTACCACCTTATTTTTTACAGGTTTTATACTTTTAAGATAGGTATAAATTGCCTCTAAATCTTTTACCTTCATACCACTGTACATCGTCCAAGGCATCATAGTCTGAAATTGTCCTTTCTCTACTTTCTGTGATTGATAGGTGCTATCAGAGTATGCTTTAAATCTTGCGACAAAAGCTTCTTTGGTCCATTTTCCTATACCCGTTTCGTTGTCTGGGGTAATATTTGGTGAAACCAACTTGCCAAATCCTGGCATTGGAAACTCAAACCCTCCTGCGTAATCCATTTCTGGAACTTTTCCTCCTTTACCATCTGGTTTTGTATGACATTCTCTACAAGAAGCCACTGTAATCAAGTACTCGCCATATTTTAAAATATCATTTTCACTAGGTTTGGACATAGCTTTAGCTTTTTGAGGAATAGTATTAATGATAAAATTCATCGGAAAGTCCGAAGTAGAAGAAGGAGGAGTATTGTCCAGAGGTTTTAAGGTCCTGATATAGGCAATAATATCATTGGCATCTTGTGGATCCATTGAGGCATAGTAAGGGTATGGCATGATAGGAAAAAGTGCATGCCCATCTTTACTCACACCAGTGGTCATAGCTCTGTAAATTTCACCATCAGTCCAATTTCCTATACCTGAGGGAGTGATATTTTTGGCAGTATAACTTCCAGGAAAGCCCAATCGATGATCGAAGGTCTCTCCGCCTTTACCTTCTGTACCTGCAATAGGAGGGGCAGCGAATAGGGTATAATCTCTCGTACTATGACAATCAATGCAAACTGCCACGTGATTTGCCAAATATCGACCATTTTCGATGGAAGCGGCGTTGGGTTTAATACTTATTTCTGGGGGAGGTCCTACATCGGGTAAAGCAAAGGATACATAAGAGAGGATTCCGACGATGCCAATCAGGACTACTGTTAAAAGTAATACAAGAATTTTTGCTAGTTTCTTCATAGTTTTTGGGGTTATACTTTGTAGGGTTTATGAGAGACATTGTCTTAAATACCTAAAAAAAGTATAAATATCCAACCAAACTATTTGAATCTTATTAAGTGGTATCTGTTTGTAAATGAGTTGATTGTGTTGTTGTAGGGCGGATTCTTATTGTTAAAAAAAGGAACAAAGGCAGTTCAATTCATCAGCGCCGTAGGTGCGACAGAAATCAAACTATTTTGAAGTCTTTCGTACCTACGGCGCTTTTACAAAGGGAAACAAGGTGATTTTGCTTATTAAATTTTATTTTGCACAGATAAGTTTTAGGCAAAAATATATTCATAGTTTCATTAGAAACACTTTTAAACTTTTAGCTTAAAGCCTATTGCTGGGAAAATTAATATTTACAAAATATCCTTTTTTATTCTTACCGAAAATTCTTCTAAATCTTGGTCTGTAAAATCTAAATGCGTCACAAAGCGGACTTGATGTTTGCCAAAAGTAGCAGCTTTGATGCCTACATCGGCTAATTTTTTGACATAGTCAGAAGATAAAATACCATTGTCCAAAGTAAAAATGACAATGTTGGTATCCACAGGTAATACTTCCAATACCTCTGATTTTTGAGACATCAATGCACCAATAGCTCTTGCACGCTGATGGTCTTCAGTGAGTCTATCGACATGATTATCCAAAGCATAAATCCCAGCTGCCGCCAAATAACCAGCTTGACGCCAACCGCCTCCCCAACGTTTACGCACACGACGAGCCTTCTTGATAAAGTCTTTAGTACCCAATAAAATAGAACCTACAGGAATACCAAGCCCTTTTGAAAGGCAAATCGACATAGAGTCAAACAGTTCACCATATTGCTTGGGAGATTCCTTCGTTTCGACTAAAGCATTAAAAATACGTGCCCCATCTAAGTGAAGAGCCATATTGTGGGCATCACAGACTTCCTTAATTTTAACAATCTCTTGAATATCGTAATACGCACCACCACCTTTGTTTACTGTATTTTCTAAAGATACCAATCTAGAAACAGGGTGATGTAAATTGTCTGGCTGAATCACATCTATGATTTGCTCAGCCGTGATTCGTCCCCTATTGCCATGAAGCAAATTCACAGATGCCGATGAGTTAGAGGCAATACCACCGCCTTCATACAAATACACATGCGAAAGGGCATCACAAATCACCTCGTCACCTTGGTTGACGTGGACATTGATGGCAATTTGGTTGGTCATAGTGCCCGACGTACAAAACAAACCAGCTTCATAACCAAACATTTCAGCAGCTTTGGATTCTAGTTTTTTGACGGTATAATCTTCCTCAAAAACATCATCGCCAACTTCAGCGCTAAACATGGCTTCGAGCATGGCTGGAGTGGGCTTGGTAAAAGTATCGCTTCGTAATTCTAAAGGTCTTAATTGACTCATGGGGAAAGTAGTTGATGATAATGAATTGTTTACAAAAATTGCTATCTGGATTTTCGGCAATTTACTTAATTTTGGAGAAGTGAAAAAATTACAACTTCTGTTTACAAACTAATCAATACCTTGAATCAACTTACTAAAGCTTATCTATGCCTATTATTGGGCGTATTTTGTATTGCCTGGTCGGCAATATTTGTCAAAGTGGCTCATGCGCCAGCGTTAACTTCGGGTTTTTACCGCTACTTTTTTTGTTTTGTAGGACTGCTTCCTATTTGGTTTATCAAGGGGGTGAAAGTACCTTCTACCAAAACGCTGAGTTGGATTGGTCTGGGCGGTCTTTTGTTTGTGCTCGATATGTCTTTTTGGAATATCTCTATTCTCAAAACATCTGCCTCAGTATCTACTTTATTAGCCAATAATGCCTCTGTTTTTGTGGGCTTGGGGGCTATGTTTTTCTTCAAACAATCCCTTTCAAGACGTTATTGGTTTGGATTAGGAGTTTCTTTGCTAGGTATTTTTATTGTAGCAGGAAAAGATTTAGCCCAAAATCAAAGCGTAGGCATTGGACATTTAATGGCGATAACGGCGGCTGTATTTTATGCTGGGTATATGCTAGTGACGCAAAAAGTCAGAGGAGGCATAGATACCGTCAATTTTATGGCTTGGTCACTCATTCCTTGTTTGATACTTTCTTGGGGAATTTGCTGGTTTGGCGATTGGCAATTACTCCATTTTGATACCCAGACATGGTGGGCTTTTGTCGGAATGGGAGTGATATGTCACTTGATTGGTTGGTTATCAATCAACTACGCTTTAGGGCACATTCCTGCGGCGGTAGTGTCGCCTACCTTATTACTTCAACCTGTATTAACTGCTATTATTTCTTATTTTTTACTCGATGAGGTTTTAAGAACTGAACAAATTGTGGGTGGTTTGATAGTAATGCTCGGTATTTACCTAGTTAACAAACGTAGTTGAGATTGTAATCTTTGCACCAAAAGATTGATAAGACGCTTGGTCAATTCTTCTTCATTTTCTAAAAAAAGTCGATATTCTTCAAGTGTAAAATGCCCTGAAATGATACCTTCAAGGTAATGCTTAAACTTCATATCTCTTTTCACCGAATGACTAATATATTCTAGTTGTTCTGTTTCGGATAATTTATAAAACGCACCCTTTCTAACGGAAATATATTGTTGAAAAATGGCTAGTAATAGCTCATTTTGTTGCTTGAGAATGGGTCTGAGTGTTTGATTTTGAAAGTTTTCTACAACAGACTCGCTGGGTTGTGTGATGATTTCTGGACGCATAAGTACTTTTTTATACTTCCAAAGAGTCTTTACTGCTAGTTAATATTTAGGGAGAAAAAGCTAATTTTTCTCCCTAAAATTTTACCTAAAACTGCTTCAAATAAGATATTTTACTAATCAAATGTTGTTCTTGCTGTTTGGTAAAATCGGTGCCTGTAAATCCTCTTTGGTTGAATACTAAATAAATGTATGATAGTGGGCGATATTCCCACGAAAATCTAACATTGAAAGTATCTCGATTGTTTTGGGTATTTTTTTGATAAAAACCAATCAATTGCAAACGTGGATTCAGCGCCAAACGTCCTTCTATGCTATAAAGCTGCACGCTTTTAGATTCTTTGAGAATACCCACTTCTTTAAAATCATTGTTTTCAAAACCTAGATTAAAGGACGAATGAGGCGAAGGCGCAAGTCTCAAACTAAAAGAGGTATAGTTCAAACTTCCATCATAATATCCTCCTCGTTCGTGGTTTAGGAAATAAGAAATCTTTTTCGACTGGTCGCTACCCAAATAAAGTGTGTAGCGATTGTAATTGTATTCAGCAGGTTTGATCTCGATGTCCAAAGGAGCAAAAGATTCGTCAAGTCGCTGGTAATAGTTGGCATAAAAAATACCTGCAAACCCTCCAGATTGAAGATTGACCCAAATAGGGTTAAAATTAAGTTGACGCTCCTGCAAATGCCCTGTGGAGGCTTGGTGATAATATTCGATAAATACGCCAGGCTCGAAGCTACGTACCCATTTTGGCAACCACGGTTTACGAACGGTCAAATAAAATCCTGGCGTATTGCTCAATACATCGTTTCTGGACACAAAGCCCATTTCAGGGTTATAGTCCTTGCTGACGTATGATTGCGTGTACCACGCCACCACCTGATTATTACGATAATGCAACTGATTATACGCTGCTAAACCTGTGTTTGATTCGTTGGAGTTTTTAGAAAACATTGCCATCGAACTCAAAGAAAGTACGTTGGACAGACGGAAAAAGCCATCTACAGCACCAGTCAGGTTGTTATAGTCGTTGGTATTTTTGAGGGTAAAAAGTGCTCCAATACGGTTTTGAGAGCCAATATTTTCAGAAAATCTTCCTACAAAAAAATCGGTATTACCAATACTTCCTCCATCGTTCTGACGGATTGCGATGGCACCAAAATTCCTTTTTTCAGAGCGATATACCATTCTTGCACCAACTTCTATTGGTACAGGACGAGCGTTGGCATCTAAGCCAATTCTTCTACTAAAAAATGGTTGAATACGCATAGCGCCACCCGCCAAATCTTCAATGGGTGACAAGCCTACGCCAAATAAAGAAGCATTTTCAAGAAAAAACTGACGACGTTCTGGAAAGAAAACTGAAAAACGTGTGACATTATTAACTTGTCGATCGGCATCTGCTTGGGCAAAATCAGTATTAAACGTTAAATCCAAAACGGTGTTGGGATTTATCGCCCATTTGATTTCTCCGCCAGGTTTAAAAGTCCCAGAACCACCTTGTTTTTCATAGTCGGTTCCTTTGTAGTTATCGTAAGCATAGAGCATATAAGGAATAGCTCGGATATTTGTCACAGAGGGTGGAGGCGCCAAGAGGCTATCCAAAACCCCAGCGTATTCCATACGATTGACTGAAAAAGAGCGTGGATATGGCGACCAAGAATACGTGGAGTTACTCGAACGACGATTTCTGAAAAAGTTAATTCCCCACGAATGCGTTTGTTGATTTTTAGGATAACGAAGTGTTTGCCAAGGAATGGCCATTTCGGCCACCCAACCAGAGTCGGAGCGAGAGGTACGTACACGCCAAAGCCCATCCCAGTCTACATCATAAAGACGGTCGTCGAAGGCAAGCAAGTCACGCTGCGTACCATAAGGATTGGTAATCATCGTCATGGCATTGCGTTTGTCGTTGAAACCGTCAATTGTAATACCAAAAGAATCGTGATTGCGAGGTTCAAAATCTCGACGAAAATCAGGTGCTCGTAATAGCTTTTTCCCTAAAGAATCATGACAAATACCAGCGATGTACAAGAAATCTTTGTTGTAAAGCAGCTTGACCGAAGTATTTTGTTTGGCTTTTTGTCCTTGATGTGGCTCTACTTCAAATTCAAGATTTATGGTGGGGGCTTCACTCCATTCTGCTTCATCGAGCTTACCATCTATTTTTAAGGGTTTGGCAATGCTCTTTGCTATGGTTTTTTGTCGAGGTTGTTGTGGCGTGAAGGTATTTTGAGCCAATGCCCATGATGAAAAAAGCAAAAGGCTTCCTAGCTGTAAAAGCTTTAACATACTGATAAAATTTACTTGTTGATGGAAGAAAGAGGTTAATTTTTTGGAAAAGTAAAGTTCTAAAAACTTATTAAAAGACGTTTCAAATTTGTGTTGAATGGCAATTAGAATAGAGGAGTAATCGTTTGTCAATTAACGTACTAACTCTTTTTTTTGATTTGAAATTAGCATGCGTAAAGCGGCAACTTCTCAAGGAAAATTATGACCGTCGCCCACAAGCTAATACCTGAATGCTACAAGCAAATTGCGCATAAAATTAGGGACAAAGCAAAGCTAAGTCCCTAACCCCTAACCAAATTAATTTTAATCTTTTAACCAAAGTTGAGATTCACAAAATGGATGTCTCACCAGTCCATTCGCTACGTTCAGAAGAACCTCAACAAGTTTGTTAAACGAAGTGTAACCAAAAAACTTCTTGCAAAAATCATATTATTAGGACTAACCGCTAAATTTATTCGCCAAGCTTGAATAAGTACTCGACCAATGACGTTTTGAGCCCAGAAGGCACTTATCATTCCTTCGGAGTTGTTTGTCGAAAAAGCTTTTATTTTTTGACCTAGGGCGTTTTTTACACAAAGGATTATTCTTAATTTTGATAAACAAGATTACCAAGAAATAGCCTTAGGTAAGATTTTGGATACAGACAAAATAGAATTGGATTTTTATACGAAGTTGAAATACAGAATTTTATCAGAAATTCTTGTTTACACATATTAAAACATTACTTTGGAAACATCAGCCGCTCTCAATCATACACGCACTGTTATTTTACAGGATATCCCGCTAAAGAAAGTTCTGGCCAGACGAGCTGTTTATCATACGCTTTTCTGGATAGTAATTAGCTTGTACAATACGCTTTATCTAGGTTTTTTGAAGGACGACTATTCAGAAGCTTTTTTTGAGTTTGCTGTCAAATTTCCTTTTTACCTGACCCTTGTATACGGTAATATCTATTATTTCATTCCAAAATTTTTATTGAAGGGCAAATATCTTCAATATGTGGTCTTGTTGACAGGCTCTACTTTGTTGGCGGTAGCCTGCTTTCAAACATTGATTAACCATTTGATTTATATCAACTATTGCCCTGTTGGTTACCGTTCAGATATTTTGTTTGACCCAAAGCCAACCGTAAAGAGAATGTTTGATATGATTTCGGTATTTGGGATGACCACTGGTATTAAGTTGACCAAAGATTGGATTGGGCATCAAGAAAGGATTAAGGACCTTGAAAAACAGAATCTTAAGAATGAATTGGAGTTCTTGAAATCGCAGATTCAACCACACTTTTTCTTCAATACCCTGAATAATTTATATTCATTGACCTTGAAAAAATCAGATCTTGCGCCTGAGGTTGTTGTGAAGCTTTCAGATTTGATGAGCTATATGTTGTACGAGTCAGATAGTTTGGAAACCACTCTCCGTAAGGAAGTAGAACATATCAAAAACTATTTGGATTTGGAGGGACTGCGATTTGGAAAGCGCCTACACTTAGCATTTGACATTGTGGGTGAGGTAGATAAAAAGAAGATACCTCCTTTGTTGCTATTACCATTTATTGAAAATGCGTTTAAACATGGCACTTCACACGAGACAGGTGAGATTCATTTGAAAATCTTACTGAATATAGATGCAGATAAGCTGGTTTTTGGGGTTACAAATCCACGTTTTGAAAATCAGTCTTCTCGAAAAAAACATAAAGGCTTAGGACTGAAAAATGTAAAACGCCGTCTTGATCTTTTGTACGGCAACAACTACAAGTTAGAAATATTACCAACAGCCAAGGAATATTCTATCAGTTTAGAGTTGCCATTTGAGCCGACTATATTAAATGAATCACGGTCAGTTAAATAGAGAAGTAATGAGTTTGAAATTGGATTTAAACCCAATTTTAGGTCATTTAGCTGAATGTTGTACCGTAGATGGTTTGAAGATATTTCCCAAAACTAGATTTATATGAAATTAAAAACGCTAATTGTAGATGATGAGCCATTAGCCCTTGACGTGCTTGAGACTTTTATCCAGCGAGTAGAGGGATTGGAGCTTGTAGGGCGTTGTGAAAATGGCATTCAGGCATTTAATCTACTCCAAAAGGGAGGTATTGACCTTTTGTTTTTGGATATAGAAATGCCAACCTTGGATGGATTAGAACTACTAAGAAGCTTACATAACCCTCCAAAGGTTATTATTACAACTGCCTACCGCGATTACGCAGTAGAAAGTTATGAATTAGATGTGATTGATTATCTGGTAAAGCCGATTCCTTTTCAGCGATTTGTGAAAGCTGTAAATAAAGTTCAACAAAAATCTGAAGAGATCGACTTAGTTACCGAGGCAAATGCCTTTAAACCACAAGCGCCTGCGGGTAAGCCCGAAGCGATGTTTATTAAGGTTGATAAACGTATTGTAAAAGTATATTTCAATGAAATTTTGTTTATCGAAAGCTTGAAAGATTATATACGCGTTCACACGACTACCGAATCTTATGTGACTTATCAAACTATGAATGGGATTGGAGAGATACTACCAGAAGATGACTTTGCTCGTATTCATAAATCTTTTATTGTGGCTATTCATAAAGTTACTTCTATTGAGGCTAATGACCTGATTGTCAACAATCGCTCATTGCCTATTGGAAGAAGTTTTAGAGAAGATATTCTTGAAAAAATATATAAAACAGGAGTTTTGGCAGTGAAGTAAGTTCTTAGGCGTATTATCGAAAAATCCTAACTAGGAGATAAATCCAACATCAGAAATCTGAAATAGATAATTCTCTTAATATCATCAAAAAAGCGGTCAGAAATTATTTTTCTGACCGCTTTTTTGATGATACTACGGTATATCCAACTCGGCTCAAGACGCAATCATTGCGTCTCTACTGCTAGAATACAAATTTTTATAATTCACTCTATCTCAACTCACTCAATGAAGAATAACTCATGTTTTGATGGTATAATGCTGAATATGAATCGTATAAGTAAGTAAAGTATGACATTTCTACAGCAGCAAATACGATATTTAGCATAATCGCTCAATCACTAAATCACAAATCACTCAATTCTATAAGCAGGATAAGCTCTTTAAAAAAGTAACACTAATTGCAGTTATTATACAATTTACTGGTAGTTTTGCGCTGGGATGTAAAGAGGAATCTATGGATAGTAATCTAAGGAATACACAACTTTGGCTGGCATTTAAAAGTGGCGATAGTGAAGCACTAGGGCAGTTAGCTAGTGAGCATTACCGTGTACTTTACAACTATGCGACGAAGTTTACAAAGGATAGAGAGCTCATCAAAGATTGTATTCAGGACTTATTTTTATACCTCTGGGATCAGCGCGAAAATCTACAATCTTCACCTTTTGTGACCATCTATTTATTAAAATCACTAAAGCATAATCTGTTCAAAAAGCTCAATCAAGAAAAGAAATGGGTCTTAGATGATTTTGATACAGAGTCGCCCTTTTCGGAAAATACCAATGTAGAGTCTACCATTATTGCGTTGGAGCTTTTTGCAGAAAATGAGCAAAAAGTAAGAAGTGTCTTAAATAACCTTCCTAAGAGACAACAAGAAGTGATTTTTCTCAAATTCTACGAAACACTAAGCATCGAAGAAATTGCTGAAATTATGGATATGAATAAGCAATCTGTTTCTAATTTATTACAAAGAGCAATTCATAATCTAAAACAAAATTGGCAATTGGCAGTCTATCTTCTTTATTATCTGCACTTTAACGTCAGACTTCAATAGTTTTTTCTTTTTTAGAAAAAATATTTCAAAAAAATAACTTCCAAAGTGAGTATCTGAGTATGAGCAAAGGCTATTACTAGCAAAGTGCGAAAAATACAAGATATTCTATGTTCGATTACAAAAACTTTTCAGCTAATGATTTTGCAATGGACGCATTCTTTCGGGAATGGGTATTGAAGCCTACGCCCGATTCTTCAGCGTTCTGGAAAAACTGGTTATCGCAAAATCCAGAAAAATCAGAAGTAATTGAGAAGGCTCAAAAAATTGTAATCACGCTAAAAAATGCTCAAGAGGAAATTTCTGAAGATGAGATAGATCATGCTGTGGCGCAAATAGTAGCCGCTGCCAATCAGCGAGAAGCGCAAAGCAAGCCTATCATTCGCCCAATTTGGTCTACCACGAAGTTAATCCGTTGGGCTGCCAGTATTATTGCCATTGTGGGACTTACTTGGTATGCCTATGATTACTGGGGCAATAGACCATCAGAGCTATATACCAAAACTGTTGCAACGATAGTGAATAAATCCAATATGGTTGAAATGTTCAATAAATCATCCGAACCAATGGTGATTACGTTACCTGATGGCAGTTCGGTGATTTTACAACCCAAAAGTAGACTAAGTTATCCTTCTCAATTTGATGATTCTGTGCGTGCGGTGGTGTTGTCTGGAGAAGCTTTTTTTGAGGTAGCTAAAAATCCTCAACAACCTTTTTTAGTATATGCCAACGAATTAATAACCAAAGTGCTCGGAACGAGTTTTACTATTAAAGCATTTGCCAATGATACACAAGTAAAGGTAATTGTAAAGACAGGTAAAGTGTGGGTATATACTGCAAAGGACGCTCAGCAACCTCAAGCAATAGAGGCGATAACTGCCCAAGCTACCTTGATACCTAATCAACAAATTACTTTAATCAGAGAAAAATTAGCTTTACAAAAGGCCAATGTTTCAGCACAAATGATTCATGACTTACCAAGTATCCAAACCCAAAGCTTTGAGTTTAAACACACTCCATTGTCAGAAGTATTCGAAATGTTAGAATCAACTTACCATGTAGAAATTGACTATGATCAACAACTGATGTCGGCGTGTGAACTTACAGCATCTTTGGGTGACGAGCCTTTACCTGAAAAGCTAAAATTGATTTGCTCTGTAATTGAGGCTACTTATGAAGTACAAGATGGAAAAGTAGTCATTCACGGAAAGGCTTGTAATTAAGAGGCTTTAGGCATTAAGCTGTAAGCCATAAGCACAGTTTTGTGCATTCTTGAAAAAGTTTTTCCGAGAGCCCATAGCTGAAAGCCGAAAGCCCAATAGTTGCTAGCTAAACTTATTTTTTATCAATCAAAAACAATCTACAATCTCAAATTTACTCTAAATGCCTTTTTTCTATAAATCAAAATCACCTCCTATGAGTGGAGAGATAATTGAAATCTCGCTCAAATAAAAAAGCCGACGGTGCTACCAACACCATCGACTTATTCATGTACATCCGAAAGTTTCTCAGGCTTTTCATCAAGATTTTTGATGGACAGGATGCTTTATGTCAGTTTTTCAACTAACCAATCAAAATTATGTCAAAAAAACGACAATTCACTAAGATTCCAATCAAGATTATGCGAATCTCCTTCGTGCAGATGATTGTCTCAGTTTTGTGCATGTCAATTGCCAATGCTGGGAATGTAAAAGCTCAAGATTTACTAGACCAAAAAGTGAGCATTGTCTCTACTAATCAGGCTTTTGAAAAAGTGTTGGAAACACTTGAGCAAGAAGCTCATGTGAAATTCATGTATAGCCCTCAGCTTATTGCTTCTGGGCGAAAAGTCTCTATTTCAGCTAAGAAAGAAAAGCTTTCTACGTTGCTAGAAAGTCTTTTGAAACCTCTTAAAATATCATACGAAGTTGTTGATCGAAAAATTCTACTAAAGCGTACAGAGTTAGGAGGTTTTTTAGAAAACAAAGTGACCACAGCAATAGCTCAAACCATCAAAGGAAAAATTACCGACGCCGAAAAAGGTGATGGAATTCCCGGGGTGAGTATTGCTATAAAGGGAACTAATCAAGGTACTGTATCTGACGAACAAGGTAATTACACTTTGACCGTTCCTGATGAAAAGGCCGTTTTGGTGGTTTCTTCAGTAGGGTATATCAAAGCTGAAGTAGTAGTGGGTAATAGATTTACCGTGAATATTAGCCTAAATCCCGATACTCAAAATTTGGGTGAAGTAGTGGTGGTTGGATATGGTACTCAAAAGGTTACAAACGTTTCTGGGGCTATTGCCACAGTGAAAGGTGCTGATATTGAGCGCCTTCGTCCTGTCCGTCCTGAAGATGCTTTGCAAGGTCGTGCATCTGGTGTAACGATTATTTCCAATGGTTCTCCAGGTTCAAAGCCAACGGTGTTGATTCGTGGTATTCCTTCATTCTCGGGTACCGACCCTGTAGTAATTATCGATGGTGTTCCGCAAACATTAAATGATTTGAATGCTATTAATGCGGCAGATATTGAGTCAATGAACGTATTGAAAGATGCTGCAACTACCGCAATTTATGGGGTAAAAGGCGGTAATGGGGTAATTGTAGTAACAACCAAGAACGGAGCGAAAAATCAGAAAGCTGAAGTTTCGGTAAGTTCAAACTACGGAGTACAACAAGTGATGAAAACCATTGGCGTGCTTAATGCCACAGAATATGCAGCTATCCTCAACGAAGGAAGTACATTGGCAGGTGGAGGTTTGATTTTCAAAGACTTGTCAAGTGTAGGTGTTGGAACAAACTGGCAAAAGCAAATTTTTAAAGAAGCTGCTTTACAGTCGCACAATGTAACGGTCCGTGGAGGTAGTGAGCAAGTTCAGTATTTTGTTTCTGGAGGTTATACAGGTCAAGATGGTATTGTAGGAGGTGGAAAAAACTCCAATTTCAACCGTTTGAATTTGACTTCTAATTTGACTTTTCAACTTAGTAAAAAGGTTAAATTATTATCCAATACTAGCTTTGTAAACATCCAAAGCGTTGGCGTTCAGGAGAACTCGTTTAACTCGATTATTGGTAGTGCACTCAATTTTGACCCAACAGTTCCTGTGTTGAATACAGCTCCAAACACTGTGGGTAAATATGGGTTTAGTAATTTGTTGTTATCGGAGATTTTTAACCCTTTGACAAAACTTGACAATAACTACAACCAAAGCAATGGTAACAAATGGTATGGAAAATTAGAGTTGCAATATGAGGTAATCAAAAACCTAACGCTCGCTTCTAGATTTGGCTATACTAATTGGAATAATACTTACAAATCATTTACTCCTTTGGCTTTCTACGGTCCACTCAATGTTGAAAACACCATGAATGCCGATGGTTCAACCGTAACAGGTCGTCATAATAGCGTCTATGAATCAAAACGTACCGATAATACTTACACTTTTGAAACCTTTGGAACGTATAATTTTACCTTACCAAATGAACACCATTTCGAAACTGTTGCAGGTATTTCTTTAGCGAAAGTTTCTGGTGATGAAACCAATGGTTCTCGTCAAGATGTACCATTTAACTCATGGGAGTTTGCTGATATTACTGCCGCAACTGGTGTCAATACAGCCGATAATGTAAATGCTATTTCGATGGGAAATAGTCAATATTTCCGTAAAAACCTTTCATATTTTGGACGTGTCAATTACGATTGGAAAGACAAATATTTGGTGTCCTTCTCTGCTCGTCGTGATGGTTCTTACGCATTTGGTGTCGATAATAAGTTTGCCAACTTCTATGCTGGTTCGTTGGGCTGGGTTGTTTCTAGCGAAGACTTTTTCAATGTAGATTTTATTAACTATCTCAAAATCAGAGGAAGTTATGGTACAATTGGTAACGAAAACGTTAGCCCTCAATATGTTGGAATTATTTCGGGTGGACCAAGCTACGCTGGCGATGCCAACAGTAATGGATATACCTTCGGAAATTCTTTTGTGAGTGGATCAACGGTTGGTTCTTATGCCAATACTACTTTGCGCTGGGAAAAGCAGATTCAAAGTAACATAGGTTTTGATACTCGTTTTGGCAAATATTGGTCACTTTCTGCTGATTATTTCGATAAATCTGTGGACGGTCTTTTGTTTACGCCATCTGTTTCGTTATATCTGGGTACAGCAGCCCCTCCAACAGCCAATATCGGTTCTACGAAAAGTAATGGTATTGATTTGAACTTAGGTTTTACCTATCCCATCTCGAAACAAGGGCAGTTTAGCACGAATATTACTTTTACAACAGCTAAAAACCTAGTAACTGCTACTAACTCAGACGGTACTGCGATTATTCCAGGAGGAAATTATTTCAATGGTCAATCTCAAAGCGTTACTCGTTTCCAACAAGGCTATGCGCCAGGGTATTTCTATGGATATAAAACAGCAGGTTTATTCCAAAATGCTGCTCAAATCAGTGAAGCACCTACTCAAACAGGAGCAGTGCCGGGAGATATCCGTTTTGTGGATGTAAACAAAGATGGTAAGATTACAGACTTAGATAAAACAGAAATTGGTAATCCATTCCCTGATTTTACGATGGGTTGGAACCTTAGTTTAAGTTTGAAAAACTTTGATTTTACAATGTTTACCTACGCTTCTGTTGGAAATGATGTATATCGTGCCTACGAAAGAAATGCTATTTACTCAAATAAGGATAGAAGTATTTTGGGTCGTTGGACAGGCGAAGGCTCAACAAATGATGCCAAATTCCCTCGTTTTTCTTTTGTAGATGCCAATAGCAATATCCGTGTGTCAGACAGATACGTGGAGGATGGTTCTTTTGTAAAAATCAAAAATATTCAGGTAGGATACACTTTGCCAACAAGTTGGGTATCTAACAAAGTATTTAGTAAGATTCGTGTTTATGCGCAAGTGAAAAATGCTTACACATTTACTCGATATTCAGGATTTGACCCAGAAATCCCAGGAGGAATTTTGGATACAGGTGTTGACCGTGGGGTATATCCACAGGCACGTACTTGGTCAGTGGGACTTGACTTGAAATTTTAGTTTAATCTTATTAAAAAACACTGAGAACAATAACTCGGTACTGGATTATGAATACGAAAAAATACATATATACATTCTTGGTCATTGGGGCACTTTGTGGAGGATGCACCCAATGGGTTGACTACAGTCCAAAGGACGATTACAAGGTAACAGATGCTGATTACCTTAAATCTGAAACCGACTATAGAAGTATGGGAGTAAGTGTTTACACACCAATTCAATGGCTAAATCAGGTGGTTCCAATTGGGGATATTGCCTCTGATAATGCAGCCGCAGGCGGTGAGAATGCCTCTGACATACTGAATTTACAACAAATTGATGACTTTTTAGTAAACAGCCAAAATGGAACTTTAACCGAAATCTGGAAGGCTGCTTACGAAGGCATAAACCGTGCTAATTATCTCTATCAATATAAAGATACCAATCCGTCAGGAGTAGCTGTCAACTTTACAGGAAAAGACGCATTGTATGGTGAGGTGGCATTTTTGAGAGCCTATTACTACTTCACTTTGGTTAAAGTGTTTGGTAATGTTCCATTGTTTGTAGATAAAAAATTGGGTATTGCTGATTCTAGAACGCTCAAGCAAGCTAAACCTGCCGAGATTTATGCTCAGATTGAAAAGGATTTGACAAACGCTATTGCGGTATTACCAACTACTGACCCTAAGAATGGACGCATTACCAAATATGCAGCTCAAGCACTTCTTGGTAAGGTATATCTCTATCAGAATAAGTTTGACGCCGCTGCACCAGTACTCAAAAGTGTGGTTGATGGTCCTTATACTTTGGTCAGTAATTTTGGAAATATCTTCTTGCAATCTGGCGAAAATGGCTCTGAAGCTGTATTTGAAATTCAATATTCTAACGCTTCACCTTATTACAACTGGGGTGGTACTACTCGTGGACAAGGTAACTATGCTGTGCAACAATGTGGGATTCGTGGATTGACGGGCAATAGTCCTTACGCTGCAGGTTGGAGTACTAATTTGCCTACTCAAGATTTGGCGAATGCCTATGAAGCAGGCGATACACGCAAGGCAGTTACCTGTTTAGATATCGAGGCATATAAGACTGCTAATCCAAGTATGAATATTACGTATCAGGTGGCTCCATACAAAAATACGGGTCTTTATAATCAGAAATACCTTCCTCGTAAAGGAGAGTCGAGCGGACAAATTGAATTGAACTACTTGAATAATCAGCGTATCATTCGCTTGTCGGATGTGTATTTGATGTACGCAGAGGCATTAAACCGCAAAGCATCTCCAGACGATGCAACGGCTTTGGTATATCTAAATAAGGTTCGTCAAAGAGCATTTGGCGATAATAACCACAATTTGTCTGCTACTGGCACAAGTCTTCGTGATGCTATCTGGAAAGAGCGCCGTCTCGAACTTGGTATGGAAGGCGACCGCTTTTTTGACCTCGTAAGAACAGGTCAGGCAGCTACAAAATTGACGGGTTTTAAAGTGGGTAAAAATGAAATCTTCCCAATTCCTCAAGTCGAAATAGAAGTTTCTGGTCTTGTACAAAACCCCGGTTATTAATCTCAATCTCCATTTTTTCTTTGAAAAACATGAATCTTAAAAATATAGCATCCAGCATTGGATTGGCATTGGCAGTATTCGTATTGCCATCTTGTCAAGACCGACTCTATAATGATATTGCATTTGTGGATAAAGCAAGTGCCCCAAGTAAGCTTTCAGCTTTATTTGAAATCACCCAAGATAATACGGGTCTGGTAACCATAACACCTAATGGCGAAGGGGTTGCCTACTTTTCGGTTGCTTCGGGTTTAGCAGGTGCTACACCAGCTACAGTCAACCCTGGTGGAAAAGTTCAGTGGAAATATCCTGAAGGCAATCATAGTGTTGTAGTGAAAGGCTTTAATGTAGGAGGAAAAAGCACCGAAACGACTTTACCATTAACGGTATCTTTCAAAGCTCCAGAAAACGTCGAAATGACTGCCACCATTGATCCAACTAATCCTAAAAAGGTCAATGTTACAGCTAAAGGTTTGTACGAAACTAATTTCAAAGCCTATTTCGGTGAAACTGCAAATGAGGTGCCTGTTTCATTCAACGAAGGGCAAACCATCAGCTATACTTACAACTCTGTTGGCACATTCACTATCAAAGTCGTAGCGTTGAGTGGCGGTGCTGCTAGCACAACGGTTACCCAAAATGTAACAATTGTGAGTCCTGTGATGCTTCCGCTGGATTTCGAAATTGCTGGACAAGAATATACTTTCTCAAACTTCGATGGAGGTTCTGTAAGCATTATCAATAACCCTCAGAAAAGTGGTATCAATACTTCTTCAAGAGTGGGTAGAATGATCAAATTCGCAGGTCAGCCTTGGGGTGGAAGTTTGATTACTTTAGGCAGCGCGATAGATTTTTCTGTGAATAAATTTTTTGCTATGAAAGTGTTCTCTCCAAGAGTGGGCGCGAAGGTGTTATTAAAGGTTGAAAATGCTACCGATGGAAGCATTAGTTATGAAAAAGAAGTAGTGACCACAAAAACCAATGCTTGGGAAGACCTAAGTTTTGATTTTAGTGCTATCAATACCACGAAGTCATACCATAAAGTTGTACTCATTTTTGATTTAGGGACAATGGGTGATGGCTCAGCCAATTACACTTTCTTATTTGATGATATTCGTTTGTACAAGCCAGTCACGGCTGAAAGTCTGACGGTGCCGTTGACATTCGAATCTTCTAGCTTGAAATACGATTTCGTCAATTTTGATGGAGGAAATGCGAGTGTTGTTGACAATCCACAAAAGACAGGTATTAATACTTCCTTGAAGGTAGGTAAAATGGTTAAATCTGCTGGACAAACTTGGGGAGGTTCATTTATCACTTTAGAATCGCCAATTGATTTTTCTGCTAAAAAAACCTTTAAAATGAAGGTGTATTCTCCACGAGTAGGAGCTAAAGTCCTTTTGAAAGTAGAAAATCTAACCAATGGAGCTGTCAGTTTTGAAAAAGAAGTAACCACCACCAAAGCTAATGCGTGGGAAGAACTAACCTTCGACTATAGCGGTATCAATGCAAGTCAGTCATATCAAAAAATAGTGCTGATTTTTGATTTGGGAACAATGGGAGATGGGTCAGCCAATTTTACTTATTGGTTTGATGATATTATTCTTCAATAAAATGGAGTAAAAAAGGAATATGTCTGAGTAATAGTGCGACATGAGCAATACATCATTTCCACTATTACTCATTAGACTAATTTTCTAGAATTATTTATTCATGTTTAGATTTTGACTCTTATGAAATATACAATAAAATCAATCACAACGCTTTTGTTTGCAAGCGCACTTGGTCTAACAGCCTGTAAGCAAACAGAATTTGGTTTTGGTGATATTATTACTCCAAGCAACTTGACTGTAGTTGCTGATGTGATTGGAGTAGATGCTAATAATCCAAATGGTAATGGAACAGGAAGTGTTAATATCGCTGCACAAGCAGGGCAAGCACTTTCTTACAAGATTGACTTTGGCGATGGTAATTCACAGATGGTTCCTTCGGGAAAGGTCGCTTACAAATATGCCAATCCTGGAACTAACGAATATGTGGTTTCAGTAAATGCGATTGGTACAGGTGGTGCAATGACAACACTTAGTAAAAAGGTAAAAGTGTTCGTAGCATTCGAAATACCTAGCAATATCCTAACGGCAATGACAGGTTCAGGCTCGAAAGTTTGGATTACTGATAATGAGGCAATAGGTCATGTGGGTGTAGGTCCTTCGGATGGTTTTACTCCAAGTTGGTATGCTGCCGATCCAAACCAAAGACCAGCTTGTTTGTATGATGATGAAATTACTTTTGCCAAAACTGCCAATAATCAAATTACTTTAAATGTTGATAATAAAGGTCAGTCATCTTTGATAGGAGCTGCTACTTCATTCTACGGTGTTTCAGGACCAGATGGTTGCTATGATATTAGTACAGGAGGAACAAAAGCGCTGACTTTTTCACCAGCAACTTCGGCTTCTACTTCCACAAACTCGACAAGAGTACAGTTTAAAGTCCCAGGAAATGGAATCGTAAATTTTGGAACAGGTGGTACCAGTTATGAAATTTTAGTACTTTCAGAAAACAACATGACGCTCAGAAGTATCGGCTCTGATGGTAATGCTTGGTATATGAAACTAAAACCTAAGTCAGCTACGACGCCAGTCACTGAAAAGAAACTAGTTTGGTCTGACGAATTCAATACTGATGGTGCTCCGAATCCTGCCGTATGGGGATATGATTTGGGCAATAATAATGGCTGGGGAAACAATGAAGTTCAATATTACACAAATCGTGCAGATAATGCGGTTGTACAAGGTGGTGTTTTGAAAATTACGGCAAAAAAAGAAAGCTATCAAGGTTCAAACTACACATCTGCACGTTTACTGTCGCTCAATAAGTATTCTTTTACTTACGGCCGTGTTGATATTCGTGCAAAATTACCATCCGCAGGAGGTACTTGGCCTGCATTATGGATGTTGGGCTCTAATATTCAGACGGTGGGTTGGCCAGCTTGCGGTGAAATAGATATCATGGAAATGGTTGGTAACAAACCTAATGTTATCTTAGGAACTGTTCATCATCCAAATCACTCAGGTGGCAATGCTGATGGCGGAAGTACAACGATTACAAATGCTTCCACAGAGTTTCATACCTATTCTTTGGATTGGTCGGCAAGCAGCATTAAGTTTTATGTTGATGATAAATTATTTTACACTTTTGCCAATAATAGTTCATTGCCATTTAATAAAGACTTCTTCTTTATTATGAATATTGCACTAGGAGGAAATTTGGGAGGAACCATAGACCCAGCCTTTACTACTGCGACTATGGAGGTTGACTATATCAGAGTTTACCAGTAAAAGGAAGATTCAATAGCACGATGTCATTTCTCATTGAGCGGATGAGTAATTATGTTAAAATTAGTATTCTAGCCGTAGAGACGCAATGCTTTGCATCTTAAGCTGAGTAAAATCATGCATATTAGCACCAAAAAAGCGGTCGAAAAGTATTTTTCGACCGCTTTTTTGATAAAAACGTGGAGAATAATCCCAATCCTAAAAATTAGGGATGACTCATGTTTTTGGTAATATCAACGCTTTAGATGCAAATCAATGAGTTTCTACAAATAAAATTTAACTGAAGATAATTACTGATTGCACAATCGCATTTTAATAAATCCTAGTAAGCTCTCGCAAAGATTACACGACGAGATGAAGGATTGCCTGTATAAATACATTTGCCTTCTTCTTCTTTTGCATCCAAAGGAATACAACGAATGGTAGCTTTGGTTAACTCTTTAATTTTTTCTTCTGTTTCTGGCGTACCATCCCAGTGAGCAGATATAAACCCTGGTTTTTCGTCCAACGTTTTTACAAACTCATCCCACGAGTCAACTTCAAGGGTATTTTCTGTTCTGAAAGACAGAGCACGGTTGTAAATATTTTCTTGGATTTCTTCCAATAGATTTTGAATAACCTCTACTACGCCTTCGATTTCATACGTCTTTTTCTCTTTTGTATCACGACGTGCAATTTCAACAGTGCCATTGGCAAGGTCACGAGCACCAATTGCCAAACGTACTGGAACACCTTTCAATTCGTATTCAGCAAATTTGAAACCTGGAGATTGTTTATCTGAATTGTCAAATTTAACTGAGATACCTAATTTCTTCAAAGCTTTAACGATAGGTAATACTTTTTCAGAAATAGCTTCTAATTGTTCAGCACCTTTAAAAATCGGAACAATTACCACTTGAATTGGTGCCAATTTTGGAGGCAATACCAGGCCTTCATCATCAGAGTGAGCCATAATCAAAGCACCCATCAAACGCGTAGATACACCCCACGAAGTACCCCAAACATAAGCTTGTTGGTTTTCTTTGTTAGAGAACTTTACATCAAAAGCTTTTGCAAAGTTTTGACCCAAGAAGTGAGAAGTACCTGCCTGAAGTGCCTTTCCATCTTGCATCATTGCTTCGATACAGTAAGTATCATCTGCACCTGCAAAACGCTCGTTGGCAGTCTTTTTACCACGAATAACTGGTACAGCCATAAATTCCTCAGCGAATGTGGCATACACGTCCAACATTTGCTCGGTTTCAGCAATTGCTTCCTCTTTAGTAGCGTGCGCTGTGTGACCTTCTTGCCACAAGAACTCCGCAGTACGCAAAAACAAACGCGTACGCATTTCCCAACGCACAACGTTAGCCCATTGGTTAATCAAAAGTGGAAGGTCACGGTATGACTGAATCCAGTTTTTATAAGTACTCCAAATAATAGCCTCAGACGTTGGGCGAACCACTAACTCTTCTTCAAGGCGAGCATTTGGGTCAACAATTAATTTTCCTTTATTTTCAGGGTCGTTTTTCAGACGATAGTGTGTAACTACAGCACATTCTTTAGCAAAACCCTCTGCATTTTTTTCTTCAGCTTCAAATAAACTTTTCGGTACAAAAAGTGGGAAATAAGCATTTGTATGTCCTGTTTCTTTGAACATATCGTCCAAAGCACGTTGCATTTTTTCCCAAATAGAATAACCGTAAGGTTTGATTACCATACAGCCTCTAACGGCAGAATTTTCGGCTAAATCGGCACGCTTAACAAGTTCGTTGTACCACTCAGAATAATTTTCGCTACGTTTTGGTAAGCCTTTGCTCATGGGTTGTTTTATGGTTGGTTAATGCCTATTAGCTTAAAATAAAATTAGAATAACGCTAAATCGGCGAAAAATGTACAAAACTAATGGGGGAAAACGTTCTTTTAATAGTCTAAATACCAAAAATGAATATAAAATAAGTATTTGTTATCCATTCGGTTAGGTTTGAGACTATGGTAATGGTATGCTGAAAAGTAGTACCATAACTATTACTAAATAACAAAACTCTAACCTCAACTAAGCCTTATTTAGTTCATTTTCAAAGTATTGGATAATTGGAACATTTAAAGATTTAATTTTGTTAATGTTGTGTTAATTATCTTGCAAAGATAAGTTTTTGTAGTAAGTTTGTTACAAGAAATTTTTGCTAAGTTGTTAATCTGTCCAGTTTGTCTTAGAAAAAGACAATTCAATGCATTATTAATAGCATACTGGCAACAATTTGAAAACCTAGCAAAATTCACTGATTGCTGATAAATATTAATAAATTATTTGTTTTATTGACAATACTCCTACAATCTAAAATTCAAACAGCTATGAGCCTTCAGCATTCAATAAAGCACCTTTCAGCTATAGCGTTGATAGGTTTAGTTTGGGGTTGTAATACCTCCAAACAAGCAATTGTTTCAAAAAGCTCAAGTGGTGAAGTTTACGACGACTTGTACGCTTCGACAAGTGACGTAAGACCCACTACTTTGGGTGGGCGCATATACAATGAGCAAGGTTACGACGAATCAACCTATCAAGCTCCAGTATATCGCAATGGTAGTTCTACTAACAATTCGGCAGAGGGTACCAATGAATATTATTCTCAGAATTGGTTAAACTCTCGTTCTGTTTATCAAAACCAAGACGACTATTCTGCTGGCTATAATAATGGCTACAGTAATGGTTTTGCTAATGGTTTAAACAACGGATATGGCAATTATGGTCTAAATAACTGGTATTCAAATCCAGCCATTTCATTCGGACTTGGATATAGTCGTTGGTCTCCTTTTGGTTATTCAACTATGGGATACTACGATCCATTGTATTCTAATTTCTATGATCCATATTGGGGCTGGTCAAGTAGTCGTTGGATGTACGGTAACTCATTTGGTTATGGATACAGTCCTTATGGCTATGGAGGTTTTTATGATCCTTATGGTTATGGATATTCATCGTTGGCTTATGGTGGCTATTATGGAGGTTACTACGGCGGCTATTACAACAACTACAATAGCTATGTAGGTTCTGTTATTGGCGCTGAGACTCCAGCTAAGTATCGTTCAAGACCAGCTTATGCAGCTTCGGCATATAACTCGGATTTCAACAATAATAGAGGAGCAGCCTATAATCGTGGTAGTCGTACCAATGCAGATTATTCAAATACCAACTCAGACTATTATTCACGTCCGAGAAGAGATGGTAGCAGTGCTAACTACAACTCGGGTACTACTACGAACTCTTCAAGAAGTGCTAACAGTAGCTATTCTAACGGTCGCAACAATTCTTGGGATTGGTCTTCCAACAATAATAATAGCAGAACAACCAACACGAATACCAATTCGACTTGGAACAATTCTTCAAGTGGAAGTTCATCAAGCGGTAGCTCAGGTGGCGGAGGCGGCGGAGGTCGTTCACGTGGTCCAAGATAATATTAACAAATGATTAACACTCGAAGCCTCGCAGAGTTGTACTTTGTGAGGCTTTTTTACGTTAAATTAGCAACAAAGTCCGTTAGACTACCTCTGAATGATGAGGGGTAATTCTTCTAGAACTGTCCTTATTGTAAAGAATATGATTTTAAACCGTAAGAATAACATGAAAGATATTCGTAAAGTATTACTTGCGTCTCTACTTATGAGTTCGATAAGCGCTAGTTTTGCACAAGATAATAATTATGATGCACTGTCGAGACTCTTTTCACAAACAGCACCAAGCGGTTCTGCTCGATTTCAAGCATTAGGAGGTAACCATTCGGCTTTGGGAGCAGATATCTCTTCCAATTCAAGTAACCCTGCTGGTCTGGGTTTTTATACTCGCTCTGAATTTTCTATTTCACCATCCTTCCAAATCAATTCAAACGCTAGTAGTTATATCGACACCAAGAAAACTAACGCTAATACCGATAATTTTAACATAGCCAATATTGGGATTGTATTTGGTGGACAAGAGCCAAGATATAAAGATAGCTGGAGAGGTAGTTGGTCGATTTCTTATAATAGACAAAGCTCATTATACAACAAGGTGAGTTTTGCAGGACGTAATCTTCAGAGTTCACTAATGGATAGTTTTGGAGAAATTACAAACCGAGATATTAAAGACAATGGTTTAAGCTTACAAGATTTTAAGGATGGTTTGACCAATGATGCACCTAATTTTTACTACCAATCAGATATGTACTATTGGTCATTTTTGATTAATCCAAATGGGACTAGCTCTGACCCATTTGTTGGCGCAGAAGGAGGAAAGTCAGTTGACCAGCGATATGATTTTCAAGCATCTGGTAGAACAAGCCAGTGGACGATTGGGTATGGAGGAACTGCCAATGAGAAGTTCTATATTGGTTTCTCTTTGGGATTACCTAGCTTTAGATACGAAACTCAAACTGATTTTAGTGAGAATATCGTAAACTATGATGCCATTCGTTCGTTTGCGTTTTCTAAGTATCTAACTACAACAGGACAAGGTATTAACTTAACGGTTGGAACGATTATTAAACCTACCAATAATTTCCGTATTGGAGCTACTATTACTACGCCAACTTGGTATTCGATAGATGAAACTACATCATCCACGCTGAATGTCGATGTTGACCCAAGTAAAATGGGAGGGATTAAGCTATCTTCTGATGTAATATCAGGAGGGAATACGATAGGTAGCAAATTAGTTTCTTTGGGCTATGGCATTAATACCACTGGAGGAACTTCATATATCACACGTATTCCTAAATTATCTACTCAGCCAGTGAGTTCAAATTATGAGTTGAGAACTCCGTTCAAAGCTAGTGGAGGAGTTGCCTATTTCTTTGGTAAAAAAGGCTTTCTATCGGCAGATGTTGAATATGTAGCTTATAAAGGCATGAAATTAAGTACGAATATGAACGATGCTTATTTCAAAGGAGATTTAGATTATTACACTAAGTCGATTCAGAATACATATAAAAATGTCTTGAATATAAAAGTGGGTGGAGAATATCGTATGGGCTTATTTGCAGCACGTGGAGGCTTTGCTTATTATCAAAACCCTTACAATTCAAATTTTGACAACGATGCAGTCAACCGTGCAATGATGGTGTATTCAGCAGGTGTTGGTATCAAAACAGGAACATTCTACGTAGATTTGACAGGCTTGTATGGTAAAACACAACAAGCATATAACCCTTATGTGTTGAATGATTCATCTTTATATGCAACAGCCATTATGGACCAAAGCTGGATCAGAGGCGTGTTGACATTTGGGGTGTATTTCTAAGAAATAAAATCATTAAAAAAGGGTCTCCAGTAAATCTGGAGACCCTTTTTTTGTTTACGATTGTTTTTCCTTTATTTCATCCAACAACCAAAGTAATTGCTGTACTTCTATGCTTCCGTCTATTTTAATGTCGGCTCTCATATAAAAGGGAAGGCGAGTTTCATGACGCTTTTTAATGTCCTCAAGTAAAGCTTGATTATTACTACTCTTATTAATGAGAGGTCGATTATTGGCATCAGATAGTTTGATGCGTTTGAATAAATCTTCAGGCTGTACATTGAGAAAGACACTGATACCATTTGCTTTGATAAAATCCATATTATCAAAAAAACATGGAACTCCACCGCCAGTAGCAATGACCAATTTTTGATTAGGAGAAAACTGCTTTAAAATTTTACTTTCTACTTCTCTAAAATGGTTTTCCCCATTCCATTTAAAAATTTCAGGAATAGTTTGATTTTCAAGGCGTTCAATCAACTCATCCATATCTACAAATTTATATCCTATGGCTTTGGCTAATTGTCTTCCAAGGGTACTTTTCCCTGAAGACGGCATTCCTACTAAAAATATATTTTTCATATTGGTTAACATCGAATGGCCTTTGGGCAAAAGCTATTGCAATTTTGATAAAACTTCTTCTTTATCAGGCGTTGCCTTATTAGACCACTTGCCTCTTACAGTACCATCCTGCAACAACCAGATTACAGGGTTGGCACGAGCAATGGTTTTTAAAACTTTAACATCAGCATTTAATACTGTAACATTTAACTGATTTTGTTTGATAAAATTTTGAGCAGCATCATCTGTCGAAGCGGTTACAAACCAAACTGTTACATCAGATCCTTTGAGTCCTTGAATCAACTGCTTAATATCATCAATATGCCCTAAATTCGCTTTTTCAACAAATGGACTCACAATCATTAACTTCTTTCCAACAAAACTTTCTGCTTTGTAATCAATAGAATCACCTGTTCTGTAAAGGTTATAATCTGTAATACGGGCTTTGGCAGCATCCTCATTCAACTGAATCATCTGTTTGAATTTCCAAGTTGTATCTGTTGGATACTCCATAAATTCTTGCTCTTTGCCATCTTTCTCCATGATATACTTAAATTTAGGAGCTTCGGCAGGCTTCATGTTGTTCTGGATATTCTCACCAATAGCATAAGGAAGTCCATCATTTACTGGCAAATAATTGACAGCGTATGTGCCTAGTGCCAAACAAAATACTAAAGAGGCAGCTACTACCCAACCTGTTTTTTTGTCAGCAAAAATATGACGTTGCCACAATATAATTAGGATAAAAAACATCAAAACCATGTCCTTGATAAATGATGTCCAAGGTTTTAGTTTGATGGCTTCTCCGAAACAACCACAATCGGTTACTTTGTTGAAATAAGCAGAATAAAAAGTCAAAAATCCAAAGAAAACAACTGTGGCCAACAATATCCAAGAGGCACTTTTGAGTTTGTACTGAACCAGTAAGCATACGCCTAATACCAACTCTAGTGTACACAAGAAAATAGATACATATAATGCTAAAGGTACCCAGAAATGCCAAAAGCCAGCCATCCAAGGAAAATCAGTTGCGAATACATCGAAGTATTCTTCGAGCTTAATTTCAGTACCAATAGGGTCGTTGAGCTTGATGAGTCCTGAGAAAATAAATATTACACCAACAAAGATTCGGGAAAAATGTGCGAGAAATTTCATGATAGATAAAAAAGGGATTCTTGTATGTATTAGGGCTAAAATGTGAAATGTTAGATCGGATAGAAAACTTTAAAACAACCAAAAATATGCCATTTTTGAAAGTATAGCTAAATATACAAGTATTCAACCAAAATACATTTCAATTATTTTCTAGATGAAAGAACAAAATTAAGACAGCTCATTACATAAAACTGTTAATGAACTGTTAAAATGGAAATGAAAATGAGAAGATTATCGAGTTTTAAATGGATGATCGTTAATAGTCTTGTTTTGTAGAAATATTAAAATCACTTTCAAATTATCAAATCTTCACATTTTCAAATTCAAATTCAAATTCAAAGAAACTACTGTTGCTGTTGTTGCTGTTGCGCCATACCCATTTGAATAAGACAAAAAACGGCATAATTCAACATATCTTGATAGTTGGCTTCAACACCTTCCGAGACAAGGGTTTGACCTTGATTATCTTCAATTTGTTTCGTTCTGAAGATTTTCATCAATATTAAATCTGTCATCGAGCTTACACGCATATCGCGCCACGCCTCACCATAATCGTGATTTTTGTTTAATAACAAATTCAAGGTTTTAGTTACTTGTTCATCGTACAAATCACCTAATTCTTGCTCAGAGAACTCCATTTGTGATGAATTATCCAACTGCTTTTGAATCATCGCGATAATACAATAGTTGATGATGCCGATAAATTCACCTTCAATACCATCATCAATTTTCTGAACACCTTTTTCTTGAATAGAACGAATACGTTGTGCTTTAATAAAAATCTGGTCTGTCAGACTAGGCAAACGCAGAATACGCCAAGAGGTGCCATAATCTTTATTTTTTTTCTGGAAAAGCTCTCTACAAATCGTAATTATTTGACGATACTCAAATTCTGTTTTTGTCATTTTGGAAAAATCTGTTGCTAAATATCTGCCATTTATTGAATCTAAGCTGGATACAGATGGGTTATCTATGTGAAATGTTTTTGCAAAAATACCTCATTCAGTTCAAAATTCTAATAATATTCTTTGAATCAGTTCTAGAATCTAGTTTAAGGATATCATTGTGTGCCAAGTTTAGATTTGCTTTTATCTTTGCACCATTAACTTTTATATGTGCGTATGACTACTTTAATTAATTGCCGTGGCAAACTTATAGATCTTGCTCAACCTCGTGTCATGGGGATTTTGAATATTACTCCTGATTCTTTTTTTGAAAGAAGTCGTGTGCATACCGAGGAGGAAATACTAAAACAAGCAGAGAAAATGCTCTCTTCAGGAGCAACTTTTCTGGATTTGGGAGGACATTCTACTCGTCCAGGAGCAATGCCTGTGTCGGAGGAGGAAGAAATCAAAAGAGTTTTACCTGCCACCGAAGTTATCCTAAAACATTTTCCAGAGGCATTAATTTCTATTGATACTTTTCGGTCGAATGTCGCCAAAGCTTGTGTCGAAGCAGGAGCAGTGATCGTCAACGACGTATCAGGTGGTTTGTTGGACGATAAAATGTATGAAACCGTAGCCAGTTTTGGCGATGTGCCCTACATCCTTATGCACATGCGTGGAACCATCGAAACTATGACGCAGTTGACGCATTATAATAATCTAGTGTTGGATGTTTTGGATGACTTACAACAAAAAGTTGCCAAATTAAGAGCATTCAACCAACGTGATATTATCTTAGATTTGGGTTTTGGTTTTGCCAAAAACCTTGATCAAAATTATGAATTGCTCAATCACTTAGCAGATTTTGAGGTGATGAATTTGCCAATGTTAGTTGGTGTTTCAAGAAAATCTATGATTTGGCGAAAATTGGATATTTTGGCTTCTGAGGCGCTCAACGGAACTACGGCGCTCAATGCTGTCGCTTTGATGAAAGGAGCAAATATCCTAAGAGTTCACGACGTAAAAGAGGCAATAGAGACAATTCGATTAGTTGAGGCTGTTAATGCGAAGTAAGAATCTTCTATTAAAAGCAATAAAACTATTTGTTTAGTTTTGTAATTAAAAATTTAGTTATAAATTCGAAGGGTAAATATCATAAACCTTATTACCCTTCGAATTACTATGAAGAAACTCCTATTACTCCCTCTTTTTATTCTTCTATTTCATACCTTGACTATTGGTCAAAGTGGCGCAAATTCTTGGCAAGATTTGATTGCTAAAGGTCAATATGCTAAGGCCATTCAGTTTTTATCAGCTAAAGAAGATACACTTTCTCAAAATAATTTAATGACCTTGGCTTTTTGTCATCAAAAGTTAGGGCATCTTCCTCAGGCCAAAAAGTATTATTTACAGCTATTGGAAAAAAATCCTGAATCTCAAGAACTCTTGATGAGCTTGGCTGGCATTTCAGACCGAGAATTAAATGCTTCTCAATCCTTAGTGTATTACCAAAAATTGGCATCACTTGATACAACGAATCATTTTTATTTGAAGGAAGTGGCAAGAAATATGGTAAAGCAAAGAAAAATTGAAGAAGGAATTGCTTTACTTGAAAAAGCTGTAAAATTAGATTCTTCTGATATCGATGCATTGGCAGATGTTTCCAATCTTCTGCTCAATGAGATGCACGAGGAGCAAGCAATTATATATATTAAAAAAGGGATGAGGCTAGATAGCAATTCAATCAAGTTACGACAATTGCGTGCTAGATATGCCTATCGGAACTTCGATTATGAACAAGTACGAAAGGATTTGAAGTACACCCTTTCAAACGGTGATTCTACTGTTTTGTATCAGCGATTATTGGCAACTTCCTATTTTTATTTGGATAGTTTGGCTCAGTCCATATTTCTCTTCAATCGTCTGATAGAAAGGGGGGATGATAATGAATTGGTTCGTGCGGGCTTAGGATATGCTTTACTCGCTACAACAGATCAAAATATGATTATCAAAGGAACACAAAGTATGTTTACCGCAATTAAGCTTGGAACTTCAGAAAAGATTTCAGATTATCGGATGTCCATTGCCGACGCTAACGTTCGATTGAAAGAATATAACTGGGCAGCAAAAGAGTACAAACATATCATAGATACTTATCAACGCCCTAAAGCCATATTTAAACTAGCAGAACTGTATGAAAAGCATCTAAAGGATGCTGAATTAAGTAAAATCTTTTACCAAGAATACGCTAGAACTTGTCAGCTAGAAAAAAGTAAGAAGAATATAGATTGTTCAAATCTAAATGTAGCCTTACAAAAACTCAACCTAGCGCCAATGCCCAAAATCTATGCACAGGATGTGAAAGGAATCAAAGCTGATTCATTAAGAATCGATACTACAGATTCATTGCAGGTGGAGGATCATTAGTATTTTAGTGGTAAAGTGAACAGGCACAAAGGCACAAAGTGTATGATATTTCAGTGGCAAAGTGAAAAGATACAAAAGCGCAACGTGTAGGTAACTTCAGTGAAAAGTTAATAGGCACAAAGTGTACAATATTTTCACTCTGTGCCTTTGTGCCTGTTCACTACTTATTAACTCTCTTATGCTTAAACCTCCTATGCGACCAGAGCCAGTCGGATGGGTTTTCTTGAATAGATTTTTCCAAAGTTCTTGCATATATCTCTGTGATTTCACCCATCTGATATTGCTCATAAGGTCGTTCTACCAATAGCGAATAATTGATTACATATCTTCCACGACGCTTACGAACCATTTCTCCATAAAGAATCGGATAGTTGAAACTACGAGCCATTTTCTCGGTACCTAAAAAGAAATCAGTTTCTTGGTGTAAAAAGGTAGTCCAATAAGCCAAATCAGGTGTTTCAGCAGCTTGGTCTGAGATAATCCCTACTATACGAGGTTGGCCTTTCTTTTTTACCATCTCACGAAAAGTTTGCTTCATCGGAATGGGCGTAATATTAAAACGAGAACGGATGGTGTACATCAGTTTGTCAAAAAACGGACTTGAAAGTGGTTTGTAAATCACATCGATAAGTACGCCTGTTTGCGTTGTTCTTGGCGGTACAAGTTCCCAGCAATTGATATGACTCGACATAATTAGCATCACCTCATTATTACGCAAGCATTCATCAATCACTTCTTGTCCATTGATCTCCACCATTTTCTCTAAGTCTTTTACCGAAATTGTGAGTAATTTTAGGGACTCAACAATCACATCGCACAAGTTATGATAAAAAGCCTTGGCAAGTAGTTCATGTTCTTTAGCTGTTTTTTCTGGAAAAGAATTTTGTAAATTTATTAGAACTACCTTTCTACGATACTTAATTAAGTAGTAGGTTACAAAAAATAGGAAATCCGAAAAACCATACAAAAGCGGCATAGGAAGCCTAGAAAGCATTCTAAAAAATAACATATAAGAGAGTTGATAAAAATCAGATTACTACTGAATTATGGTAGTGTATTTATTTTAATAATATTCGAAACACTCAATATTTTAGAATAACAAATTCCAAATAAACATTGGTAAATTCTGCGAAAAAAGATTTTTTAACTTAAAAAATCGGCAAAAAGTTGCTTAATATTTGAAAAATTACCCCAAATTCATTATTTTAGATAAATGATTATTGATTTACATTATCTGCCAAGCCTAGAGTATTTTGCTTGCATATTGCAACATGACACTATTCAGATTGAGGCTTACGAACATTACGAAAAGCAAAGTTACCGAAATCGTTGTAAAATACTTGCTTCAAATAAAATTGATGTACTTTCTGTTCCAGTACAGAATGGAAACTCAAAAATTCTGGTGAAAGACATTAAAGTAGAATATCATCAAGACTGGGTACGTCGTCATTGGGGAGCTATTTATTCGGCTTACGGAAAAGCACCATTTTTTGAATACTATGCAGACTATTTTGCAAAAATATTTGAAAAGAAACCTGACTTTTTGTTCGATTTGAATATGGAGTTGCTGACAATTTGTCTTAAACTTTTGAAAGTCGAAAAAAATATTATATTTACGAATGAATACGAAAAAGTAGCTCAAAACGATTACAGAGGGCAAATACATCCGAAAAGGTCTTACAGCCAAAATAATATTTATGAGCCAGTAGAGTATCGGCAGAATTTTGGCAGTGATTTTGAGCCAAACTTATCAATCCTCGACTTATTGTTTTGTCAGGGAAATCAAGCCAGAAAGATACTTGAGCAATCAACTCTCAAATGAACAAACTTGGCGAATTTAGTGTTATTTAGGTAGTTTGAAAGTCTCAGTTGTCATTGCTTTTAAACTATGAACCAGAAAAACAGAAACTCTTTCGCATGGAGGCAAAATTTTCAAACAGAGTTAAGGAGGTAATCTCTCTAGCCCGCGAAGAAGCGATCAGGTTAGGACATGATTACATAGGCACGGAACACCTCGTTTTGGGTATGATTCGTGAAGGCGAAGGAATTGCACTCGAATTAATCAAGAAGTGTGGGGTAAATCTCGAAGACCTACGTATTACCATCGAAAAAGCTACTCAAGGAGTGGCTCGCTCTAATTACACCATTAAAAACAAACAGGATATCCCTTTGTCTCGTCAAGCAGAGAAAGTCCTTCGTGTGACTTACCTAGAAGCACGTATATTTAAAACAAATCTCGTTGGAACTGAGCACCTGTTGATGGCGATTCTCAGAGATGAGGATAACTTGGCTCGCCAAATTTTGGAGAAGTTCCAAATTAACTATGATATGATTAAGGACATGGTCGAATATCAATCTAACCCAAATATCAAATCGGGGCCGTCTGATACAGACGATAACGATGATGACGCAAGATCTTTTGCGAGTGGCTCGGGCATGGGTAGTGGTGCAACGGCTAATAAAGGAGCAGAGAAATCTAAAACTCCAGTATTGGACAACTTCGGTCGTGACCTTACCAAAATTGCAGAAGCTGGAAAATTAGACCCAATTGTAGGTCGTGAAAAAGAAATTGAACGTGTAGCTCAAATCTTGTCTCGCCGTAAGAAAAATAATCCAATTTTGATTGGTGAGCCAGGGGTAGGTAAAACGGCTATCGCTGAAGGTTTGGCACTACGTATTGTTCAGAAAAAAGTATCTCGTGTACTGTTTGGCAAGCGTGTCGTAACCCTCGATTTGGCTTCTTTAGTAGCTGGTACAAAATACCGTGGTCAGTTCGAAGAACGTATGAAAGCGGTAATGAACGAACTAGAAAAGTCTCCAGATGTAATCTTATTCATCGATGAGCTTCATACGATTGTAGGAGCTGGTGGTGCGTCGGGTTCTTTGGATGCTTCGAATATGTTCAAGCCAGCTTTAGCTCGTGGCGATATCCAAGTTATCGGGGCAACCACTTTAGATGAATATCGTCAATATATCGAGAAAGACGGTGCTTTGGCTCGTCGTTTCCAAACAGTAATGGTAGATGCTACAACTGTGGAAGAAACTATCGAGATTTTGAACAACATCAAGGATAAATACGAGGATCACCACCACGTAACTTATACTCCAGAAGCTATTGAACAAGCGGTTAAGCTGTCAGAACGATATATTTCTGACCGTTTCTTGCCAGACAAAGCAATCGATGTATTAGACGAAGTAGGTGCTCGCGTACATATTTCTAATATCACAGTTCCTGATGATATCGTGCAATTGGAAGGTGCTATTGAAAATATCAAGAAGGAGAAAAACGCTGTAGTTAAATCTCAGAAATACGAGGAGGCTGCTCAATTGCGCGACCGTGAAAAACGTTTGTTAGAGCAATTAGATAAAGCTAAACGTGACTGGGAAGAAGATACAAAACGTCGTCGTTACACAGTTGCTGAAGAGAGTGTAGCAGAGGTAATTGCACAAATGACTGGTATTCCAGTAAGTCGTGTTGCCGCTACTGAAGGTCAGAAATTGTTGAATATGAACGAGGAGTTGAAAGGCAAAGTGATTGGTCAAGACCAAGCTATTGTGAAGTTGGTAAAAGCAATTCAACGTACTCGTGTAGGTTTGAAAGATCCGAAAAAACCAATTGGTTCATTCATTTTCTTAGGCCCTACAGGTGTTGGTAAAACTGAGTTGGCTAAAGTATTGGCTGGATACCTTTTCGACAAAGAAGACGCTCTTATTCGTATTGATATGAGTGAGTACATGGAGAAATTCAGTGTATCGCGCCTAATCGGAGCACCTCCAGGATACGTTGGTTATGAAGAAGGTGGTCAATTGACTGAGAAAATTCGTCGTAAGCCATACGCAGTTGTATTATTAGATGAAATCGAAAAAGCTCACCCAGATGTGTTCAACTTGTTGTTGCAAGTATTGGATGATGGTATCTTAACAGATGGTTTGGGTCGCAGAGTAGACTTCCGTAATACAATCATCATCATGACGTCAAATATTGGTGCTCGTGATTTAAAAGACTTTGGAACAGGTATTGGTTTCTCAACAAAATCTAAAGCTGATAGCTTAGACGAAACAGTAAAAGGAACTATCCAAAATGCTTTGAGAAAAGCGTTTTCTCCAGAGTTCTTAAACCGTTTGGACGATGTAATTGTGTTCAATTCACTTGAACGTGAACATATCCACTCGATTATCGACTTGATGTTGAAAAAATTGTTTACAAGAATTTCAGCATTGGGTTATACAGTAGAGTTGACTGAAAAAGCGAAAGATTTCTTAGCTGAGAAGGGATATGACCAACAATATGGTGCTCGTCCATTGAATCGTGCTATCCAACGTTATTTGGAGGATCCGGTAGCTGAAGAAATTCTGAAAGGTGATTTAGCTGAAGGTGATGTTATCTTGGCTGATTACTCAGGAGAAGGAGACTCATTAACACTGACTCGTACTTCTGCCGCAGCTCCTGCTACAGAAGAGTAGAATAAATGAAATAGTTAAAAGAGCTTGGTGAAAACCAAGCTCTTTTTTTATGGATATTGATATGAGTATTTTCAATGGAGAGATTATTGCACTTTACAGCTGGAGATGCAATGCTTTGCGCCTAAAGATTGACAATTAAATAATAGTAACATTTTTATAGGTACTAAAAAAAGGCGTTCGAAATAACTTTTTCGAACGCCTTTTTTGATATTATCTTTCAAAACTCAACTTCTTTAAACGCAAAACATTACGTCTCTACTACCTGAATATAATTTTGTAAAACAACCAAGAAAATACAAATCCTTTTAGAGAGTATTTATTCTTTATTTACTTTGCTTCTTACCTCATCAAACTTAGCGCAATTACTCAAACAGTCGCCTTGTTTATTGAGCTTAAATTTATTTTGACTACTATCTGTTAGGTCATAATTTCCTCCAGAATCTAAACTTACTGTGCTGAAGATACAAGGAGCTACTTTTGCATTAAACTTATTGATTAAACCTACTTGATTAACGCCTTTTGAAGCTACAGCTAGTCCATTACTAAATGGTTCAAGTGACTGGTATTCAGGATTTACTTGGATTTTCCCTTTTGCGTCTACATATCCGAATTTTCCCTCTGCATTTTGCACTAAGAAATAATCTTCTTTAGAGGGTGCAAATGATTTGAACTGACATTTGGTGATATACTTACCTGAAATGTCTAAAGTTCCCCATAAACCATCTAGTTTTACGAAGAGAATTTGTCCTTGGGCAGTCGTTTGAATACTCTCAAAAGGCTCTGGTGTGATTACCTTAAAATCGTCTTCTCTTACTAAGATAACCTTTGCATTTTTGCCTTTATCCTCTGTCCTAAATGTCTTGATGACATTCATATTTTGCATAATAGAATCTGTAACTGCATAACTGATTTTTCCAGCATCAGGGTATTTTGTTACAGGTTGTACAATAATACCTCCATTAATATCGATGACTTTATCTGCCTTGCAAGTGCCAATCTTACTGCCTTTCGCATCTAAATTACAACTCACGATTTCTTTTACAACCAAAAGACCTTTCTTGTTGATTTTTCCAACGGACTCATACATCAACGGGATTACTTCCTTGCCTTGTAGATTGATAAAACCAAATTTTACTCCTTTACCATCCACGATTTTGCTAACAGAAATAAGGTCAAATTCGCCTAAACTTCCAATGGAGTTAAATTGAGGAGTAATAATAGGTACAAAATCCTTATTGATAAGTCCTAACAAATTATTCTCGTCTTGAACGATTGCCAACCCTCTCGAATCAAAATCACTTATAGCTTTAAAAGGTTTACTCACCTGTAAATTTTGCGTATTGAAAATCTGTTGCTTATTTTCTTCAATACCTTTGATAAAACCCTGTGTATCTGCATCAGTGAGAATACCATATTCTGGTTTTAGAATAATATCTCCATTAATTGTGGCTACTCCGAATTTATCTCCAATTTTCACTTTCATCAATCCTTCTTTGCCAATAGGTGCAATCAAATCAAATGAAGGAATAGGAGCTTGTTTATCTCCTAATTTCATGATACCCCATTTGTTGTTCAATTTAACCGCCAAACTTGTTGGACTGATAACCGTCATATCGTCATAAAATGGAGAAAGATAAGTGCCCGTTTTATCAAAAGAGTTATCAATAATTGAATATTTACCACTTGCTATTTTAACTAAGCTAAATCCATTGGATAATGCCTTTGCAGAAACTACATTTTCAAAAACATCACTCTCCACACCATTATTATCTACAAAGAACCAATTAAATTTTTTGACAAGCGCCTTACCACCATTGAAAGGCTCAGCATCTTCGTATTGAGAAGGAATAACCTCTTCGCCACAAAGATTTAAGAAACCCCATACTTGGTCTTTTTTAATACGCGCCATTCCTTGACGATAGTTTTCAACAAAACCATATCTGACATTACTTCTTAGCCTATCGAGTGGAAATGCCAAAATGTCTTTACCATCCAAATCTTTTGAATTTACGAGAGGAACTCCAGATTTGTTACTGAAGCACATTTGGGCGTTAGCATTTTTGACTCCATCTTTATTTTGTGCCACAGTAGACATGGTAAAAAAGACCATAATCGCTGAGAGAAATCTGGATAGTGGGTAAGTATTAAATCGTGAATTTTGTGTTACAAAATAAGTTTTCATAATAATGTCTTATACAAAAGCAAGGTATAAATTAAGAGTTTGTTAGATTAATGAATATAAAATCGCACACATTTCATGCCATTATCCCTAATAACAAGATTTATGTAAGGTACTTTATGTGCATCGAAGAAAATGCCGCAAATATTTAATAAATGTTGGTGCGGTTTTAAAAGAGAATTGTTGAATACAATAGCTAAGTGAAGTGAACGGCGGTATCAGAAGCTTCAAAAATAAAATGTTTTAACAGATTTTACAATAAAAACCTCTTCAAAAGTAAACGAATTACTATAGGTAAAGTCACCTTATTCTCCTGATTTATTTTGTCATCTTATTTGGTTCTGCTATTTTTGGGATTCAAAAAACTTGGATGTGTCTGGCAGTCTGACATTTGTCGGTAAGCATTCATTTTCATTAAATTATTCAACAACAATGGGTTTACTAGAAAATAAAGTAGCTTTAGTAACTGGGGCTTCTAGAGGTATCGGACGAGCAATTGCTACTCGTTTTGCTCAAGAAGGAGCTCAAGTAGCTTTTACGTATTTGTCATCAGTAGAAAAAGGACAAGCTTTGGAAGCTGAATTGGCCGCTTTGGGTATCAAAGCGAAAGGTTATCGTTCTGATGCTTCTGATTATCAACAAGCAGAAGACTTGATGAATCAAGTTGTTGCCGACTTCGGTAAAATCGATGTTTTGGTAAACAATGCTGGTATCACAAAGGACGGTTTGTTGATGCGTATGACTGAAGAACAGTGGGATACTGTAATTCAAGTAAACTTGAAGTCGGTATTTAACCTGTCAAAAGCAGCTACAAAACCAATGATGAAAGCTAAGTCTGGTTCTATTATCAACCTTACTTCGGTGGTTGGTTTACGTGGTAATGCTGGTCAAGCTAACTATGCTGCCTCTAAAGCTGGTATCATCGGCTTTACAAAATCAGTTGCTTTAGAATTAGGTTCTCGTAATATTCGTTCAAATGCTGTGGCTCCTGGTTTCATCGAAACTGAAATGACTGGCGAATTGAACGCTGCGGCTACCGAAGAATGGAAAAAATCAATTCCTTTGAAACGTGGAGGTCAAGCTGAAGAAGTGGCGGACGCTTGCGTATTCTTAGGTTCAGATATGTCTCGCTATATCACTGGTCAAGTATTACAAGTTGACGGTGGTATGTTGACGTAGGAAATACCCAAATCCTGCTAAAAAAAGCAATAGGTTTTCAAATTCGAATATCTATTGCTTTTTTGTTTTTACCTTATTTTAAAAGTATTCTTACCCTAAATCACCATTTGTCGGGCTGTAACTTTGCAAAATCTTCCTTTTTAGGTTATTTTGAGTAAAATATCAATTGTGGAACGTCGTTTGCTTGATAGACGTGTTACTTTTCCTATTCCTAAAATGTGGTCAAATGACTGAGGCTCGTTGTTTGCTAACGGACATTGTGAGTTTTGCCTAGTACTTTGTTTCTATGAAATTCGACTTTTTATTTCAATCATCTCCTTGGTTTATTTTGCTCTGCTTGCTAGCAGGGGCGATTTATGCATTTGTTTTATACCAAATTTCTCCAACTCCTTGGAACAAATCTACCAATCGTGTATTGGCGGCTTTTCGCTTTATTGGAGTAAGTTTAATTTGCTTGCTGCTACTCAATTTCTTGATTCGCCAAATAACCCAATCTGTTCAAAAACGTACTTTAGTACTAGCGATTGATAATTCGCAATCAATGGGAATTGCCAATAAGCAAATTTTGAGTGGAGTACTTTCTCAATTGGAATCATTGAAAGAAAAATTGCAAGAAGAAGATTTTGAGATTTCATGGACAACGTTGGATGGACAAAATCCAGAAAAGGCAACTGATATTCAGTTTAATCAAAAAAGTACGAATCTTTCAAGTTTACTCTCTGGAATCAAAAATGCCCAAGAAGGAAATAATCTTTCAGATGTGGTGCTATTGACAGATGGTATTGTCAATGAAGGGATTAACCCTAGTAGCGAAAAGTTTACGTTTGCTGTGCATACCGTTGGGCTTGGTGATACTATTCCTAAAAAAGATATTGCTGTAAAGTCCATCTATACCAATAAAATTGCCTATTTAGGAAATAAATTTCCTATTCAGGCAGATATTAGCTCGTATGGTTTTCAGGGAAAGACGGTAAGTATTTATCTAAAACAAGGTGGAAAAACGTTAGAGAAACAAGTCATTAATTTTCAGCAAAAGGATGACCTTAAAACTGTTTCGTTTAATACTTTAGCTTCGCAAAAAGGAGTGCAACACTTTGTGGTTCAGGTAGATGTACTTGGTGGCGAGTTTAGTAGCAAAAATAATCAACAAGATGTCTATGTGGAGGTGATTGACGGAAAAGAGAAAGTCTTGTTGATGGCACTTTCGCCACATCCAGATATTAAGGCCATTAAAAGTATGTTGGATAAGAATGAAAATTTTGAAATAGATGTCAAAATTTTGACCGAAAATCCATTTCCAGATTTGTCCAATAAAAATTATGACGTGTTGATTTTACATCAGTTGCCTGATTATTTCAATTCATATTCAAATATCTATAAACCATTACTTGATAAAGGAATACCAACGTTGTTTGTGTTGGGAAACCAAACGGGAACAACTTATCTCAATCAGTTGAATCAAGTAATGCGTATCAATTCTCAAGCAGGTCAGACCGATAAAGTAACAGGATATTACAATGGGAATTTTAAATCACTCAATTTTGAAGCTGAGTCTTTGGACTTAATCAAACAGTTTCCACAGGTTTCGGTACCTTTTGGAGACATTACTCTATTGCCTAATTCGGAGGTAATTCTTTATCAGAAAATAGGTTCATTACAAACACAGAAGCCATTATTTGCCATTAATACGGGACCGAAGAAATCTGCTATTTTTGCAGGAGAGGGTATTTGGACTTGGCGTTTAGAGGAATTTGATTTGACCGAAAAGCAAGAATTAATAGATGATATATTCTTGAAAGTAGTACAATTCCTATCTGCTAAAGACGATAAACGTAAATTGAGAGTTTATCCCATTTCAAACGAGTTTTTGTTAAGCGATAAAGTTGTTTTTGAAACAGAGATATACAATGGTATTTATGAAAAAATGTATAATATCCCTGTAGCACTCGAATTAAAAGATGAAAAGGGTCGTGTCAGAAAATATAACTATACACCATCTGCTGATAACTCGAAGTTTGAAATTAGTGCCTTGCCTGCGGGCGTGTATCAGTACAAAGCCAATGCAAGTGTGTTGGGTAAAAACGAGCAAAGTACAGGTGAATTTATCGTAAAGGATTTACAAGTAGAATTAAGTAATACTACTGCGGATTTTGATTTGTTACGACAATTATCGGCGCAAACAGGAGGGAAGTTTTTACCAGCCAGTCAGCTTGTACAGCTCGAAAAACAAATTTTAGCGCACAAAGCCCCAGAAAAAATCGAAGCCAACGAAGATCTTAAAGAGTTTATCAACCTCAAATGGGTATTCTTCTTAATCATTGCTTTGCTTACTACTGAATGGGTTGTGAGAAAGTATATGGGAGGGTATTAGTTAGTAATGTAGAATTGTGAGTTGTGAATTTTAAATTTTACTTAATACTATCTTGTATGGTTATTTGAATGGAAAATATCTTCTGCGATATGATTAATTCATTAAGGAAATACTTTCGAATAAATTAATTTTTGAATGATGGGTTTGTTTACAAATTCTTAAAAAAGAAGCTCTCTCAAGGAGCTTCTTTTTTTGTTTAAGATTTTGAAAGATAGAGTTTTACCTTTGGCGATATTCAGGGATTTGAGTAGTTGTCAGTTATAAGTATTTTCACTTAAAATAAATAATTTTAGTCAAATGGATACATTTGGTCTAAAATCGCTATAGTTTGAACTCATGGCGTTATGAGTTATTGGATTATTTTGTGGTAATTTGTTGTGTGATTCAGAGGAATACCCAAATCTTATTTGGTTTTTTCTTTAAATTGCCATTGGTTCTTAGTTTTTGAAGAAAATTATCCTGATTTATATTTTGAAAATAGACTAAATCATGCGTTTTTCTACCTAAGACCTACCGATTATTCTCTATTAGTTACATATTATTTTTTTACAATAAAGTTTATGAGTAATTCAGCAAGTACCTTGTTCGACAAAGTGTGGGATGCACACGTTGTTCGCAAAATTGAAGATGGTCCAGACGTATTTTTGATTGACCGCCACTTCATTCACGAAGTAACTAGCCCTGTAGCGTTTTTGGGTCTTGAGACAAGAGGCATTGGTGTGCTTTATCCAGAAAGAACATTCGCTACTGCTGACCATAACACTCCAACGATCAACCAACATTTGCCAGTTGAAGATCCACTTTCTGCTAATCAGTTGAAAGCATTGGAAACAAACTCTGTAAAATATGGTATCTCTCACTGGGGATTAGGAAACCCTAAAAACGGTATCGTACACGTAGTAGGACCAGAAAATGGTATTACTCTACCAGGTATGACTATTGTTTGTGGTGACTCGCACACTTCAACACACGGTGCATTTGGTGCTATTGCATTTGGTATTGGTACATCTGAAGTTGAGATGGTACTTTCTTCGCAATGTATCATGCAGCCTAAGCCTAAGAAAATGCGCGTTACAATCAACGGTACATTAGGTAAAGGTGTTACGCCAAAAGACGTTGCTTTATTCATTATCTCACAAATTACAGCATCAGGAGCTACAGGTTATTTTGTAGAGTATGCTGGTGAGGTATTCGAAAATATGTCAATGGAAGGTCGTATGACTGTGTGTAACCTTTCTATCGAAATGGGTGCTCGCGGTGGTATGATTGCTCCTGATCAAACAACATTCGATTACTTAGAAGGTCGTGAGTTGGCACCAAAAGGCGAAGCTTGGGAAAATGCTTTGGCTTATTGGAAAACTTTGAAGACAGACGAAGGTGCTACATTCGATTATGAATTGACATACGACGCTTCTCAAATCGAGCCTCAAATCACGTATGGTACAAACCCTGGCTTGGGTACAGGTATCACACAAAAAATCCCTACTGCATCAGCAGTAAAAGATGGAGAAGCTTCTTACAAGAAGTCTTTGAACTATATGGGATTTGCTGAAAATGAGGAAATTATTGGAAAACAAGTAGACTACGTATTCTTAGGAAGCTGTACAAACGGTCGTATCGAAGACTTCCGTGCATTTGCTTCAATCGTAAAAGGACGTAAGAAAGCTGATAATATTACTGCATGGTTGGTGCCAGGTTCTCACATTGTAGAAGCACAAATCAAAGAAGAAGGTATCTTAGACATCTTGACAGAGGCAGGTTTCTTGTTGCGTCAACCAGGATGTTCAGCATGTTTGGCTATGAACGATGATAAAATCCCAGCTGGCAAATATGCGGTAAGTACTTCAAACCGTAACTTCGAAGGTCGTCAAGGTCCAGGTTCACGCACACTATTGGCTTCGCCATTAGTTGCAGCAGCTGCCGCAGTTACAGGTGTTGTTACTGACCCTAGAGAGCTAATGTAATTGTAGCTTTCGGCTGTAGGCTTTCAGCAATGAGCAAATTTTCTACACTTTTATAAAATACCATGACAAAATGAGGGATTTTAGAAAACTTCATATTTGGAAACAGGCACATGAGATATGTTTGGTGATTTATCAGGAATCACAAAACTTTCCAGTAGAAGAAAGATTTGGAATAACCTCTCAGCTAAGGAGAGCCGCGGTTTCTGTCCCTAATAATATCGCCGAAGGTTGTGGTACGATAGGAGAAAAAGAATTTGCTCGATATTTAAAAATCGCTTACAGTTCAGCTTCTGAGATAGACTATCTATTGCTACTATGTTTTGATTTAGGGTTTTTATCCAACTCAAAATATGAGCAATTATTTTCTAATCTCACTTCGCTGAAAAAACAGATTTTTAGTTTTATTACAAAATTAAATGCTTAAGGGAAATTGGTGTTGAACTTCTGCTGAAGGCCGACAGCTAATACCCAACAGCCCTCAAAAAATGGCTTACGATAAATTTCAAATATTAACTTCAACAGCGGTTCCATTGCCATTAGAGAACGTGGATACGGACCAAATTATTCCTGCTCGCTTTTTGAAGGCGACAAAACGTGAAGGATTCGGAGATAACCTTTTCCGTGACTGGCGCTACAATGGAGACGATACTCCAAAGCAAGATTTTGTACTAAACAACCCAACTTATTCAGGTAAAATCTTGGTTGGTGGTCGTAACTTCGGGTCAGGCTCTAGCCGTGAACACGCTGCTTGGGCTATCTATGACTATGGTTTCCGTTGTGTTGTTTCTAGCTTTTTTGCAGATATTTTCAAAGGTAATGCTTTAAATATCGGTATCCTTCCAGTACAAGTTAGCCCAGAATTTTTGGACAAAATCTTCCAAGCTATCGAAGCAGATCCTAAGGCGGAAATCGTAGTGGATCTTCCAGCGCAAACAATCTCTATTGCTGCAACTGGAGAAAGCGAAAGCTTTGCTATCAACGGATACAAGAAACATAATATGTTGAATGGTTTTGATGACATCGATTATTTACAATCAATGAAAGAAGAAATCAAAACATTCGCAGAGAAGAGTTTGTACTAATATAGCACATGGCTATCGGTCATCAGCCGTCGGCATCAGCTTAATTTTTTGCTGAAAGCCGATGGCTGATGGCTGATAGCTATTAGCCATCAGCTAATGAGACATATCGAAATTATGGACACTACTCTCCGTGACGGAGAACAAACCAGTGGTGTATCTTTTTCCGCTTCTGAAAAACTAACAATCGCTCAACTACTTTTACAAGAAGTTAAAGTTGATAGAATCGAGATTGCTTCTGCGAGAGTGTCCGAAGGTGAATTTCAAGCTGTAAAAAAAGTTACAGAATGGGCTTCCGAAAATGGATTTATCGATAAAGTAGAAGTATTGACATTTGTCGATGGCGAAACCTCAGTCAATTGGATGTTGGAAGCGGGAGCTAAGGTAATGAACTTACTTACCAAAGGCTCTCTTAACCACCTAACCCACCAACTCAAAAAAACACCTGAGCAACATTTTGCTGATATTGCAAAGGTTATCGAACTCGCTGGTTCAAAAGGTATTGCTTGTAATGTTTATCTCGAAGATTGGAGTAATGGTATGCGTAACTCTCAGGACTACGTCTTACAATACCTTGATTTCTTGACAAAACAACCCATCAAAAGAGTCCTTTTGCCAGATACTTTAGGAGTCCTAACTCCAAGAGAAACTTTCGAGTATATCGATTTGTTGGTGAAACGCTATTCAACTACGCATTTTGACTTTCATGCACATAACGACTACGATTTGAGTATCGCCAATGTGATGGAAGCCATCAAAGCGGGTGCTCATGGCTTGCATTTGACTGTCAATGGGATGGGCGAACGTGCTGGAAATGCACCTTTGTCGAGTGCCATTGCAGTAATTAATGACTTTATGAAAGAAGAGGCTACAACCTCTGTCAACGAAAGTTCATTATATACAATTAGTAAATTAGTCGAAACTTTCTCTGGATTCCGTATTCCTGTCAACAAGCCTATTACAGGTGAAAACGTGTTTACTCAAACTGCGGGTATTCATGCCGACGGTGATAACAAGAAGAATCTTTACTTCAACGACCTAATGCCAGAGCGTTTTGGTCGTGAGCGTAAATATGCTTTGGGAAAAACGTCAGGTAAAGCTAATATTGAGAAAAATTTGCAAGAATTAGGAATCAAATTAGCGGATGCCGACCTCAAGCTGATTACTCAACGTATTATCGAATTAGGCGATAGAAAAGAAGTGGTAACACGTGAAGATTTACCATACATTATTTCTGACGTACTCGATAGTAATACCATCGAAGAAAAAGTTGTCGTCGTGAATTATGTTTTGACACATTCTAAAAACCTCAAACCTTCTGCTACTGTACAAGTACAAGTAGGTGAGAGAATTTATGAGGAAAGTGCTCAAGGAGATGGTCAATACGATGCATTCATGAATGCCTTGAAGAAAATCTACTGTGTTAAGGGGATTTCATTGCCTAACCTAACCGACTATGCAGTACGTATTCCTCCTGGTGGTAAAACCGACGCCCTTTGCGAAACCATTATTACTTGGGATCATAAAGGTAAAGATTTTAAAACCAGAGGACTAGATTCAGATCAGACTGTATCAGCCATCAAAGCTACTCAGAAGATGTTGAATATTATTTAGTTAGGTTCAAAGTGAATGAGGTACAAAGGCACAAAGTGTTTTTTAGGCTTCAAGTATTACCAATATTATTTTCAGATTAGCATTTATTCTACCCTATGACACAAATAAAAAGTTTTAGAGATTTATTGGTTTGGCAAAAATCAATGAGTCTTGTAACTAGTATATATCAACTTACAAGAGATTTCCCTCATGCAGAAATGTTTGGACTGACTTCTCAATTACGTAGAGCGAGTATTTCTATTCCAAGTAATATTGCAGAAGGATATGGACGAAATACTTCTAAGGATTATCTTCGATATTTGCAAATTGCACTTGGGTCTTTGTACGAAATGCAAACTCAACTTGAGATAGCCAGTAACCTACATTTTCTTGATATTGTTGATTTTAAGAAGATGATAAGTTTGTGTCTAGAGATAGAAAGAATGTTAACAAGCTTAATTGCTAAAATAAGAGCTAAAATAGCTTGATATATAAATTATAGTTAAATCTAAATTAAGGGATTACCCACTTTGTGCCTCTGTGCCTTTGTAACTTATCCCTAAAATTATAAAATGAAAAAGCATATCTTAGTCGTTCCCGGTGATGGCATCGGACAAGAAGTTACCGCTGTAGGTAAAAAAGTTTTAGAGAAAATCGCTGAGAAATTCGGTCATGAATTTACTTATGACGAAGCACTTATCGGTCACGTAGCTATCGAAGCTACTGGTGAACCTCTTCCAGCGGAGACTTTGGAGAAAATGCGTGCTTCGGATGCTATCCTTTTTGGTGCGGTAGGTCACATCAAATATGATAACGATCCACATGCAAAAGTTCGTCCTGAGCAAGGATTGTTGAAAATGCGTAAAGAGTTAGGTTTGTACGCAAACTTACGCCCTATCAAATTGTTTGATGAGTTATTAGAAGCATCAAGCATCAAGCCTGAAATCTTGAAAGGAGCAGATATTTTGTTCTTCCGTGAGTTAACAGGTGATGTGTATTTCGGTAAAAGAGAGCGTATCGAAGACGGAAATTCAGCTTATGATACGATGATTTACAGCAAATACGAAGTAGAACGTATTGCTCGTAAAGCATTTGAAGCTGCGATGACTCGTGGTAAAAAATTGATGTCAGTTGATAAAGCAAACGTATTAGAATCTAGCCGTTTGTGGAGAGAAACCGTACAAGCAATTGCGCCAGAATATCCAGAGGTAGAAGTAACACACCAGTTTGTGGATTCATGTGCAATGATGTTAATCAAAGATCCAAAGCAGTTTGACGTGGTAGTAACAGGTAACTTGTTTGGTGACATTTTGACTGATGAAGCTTCTCAAATCGCTGGTTCGATGGGTATGTTGGCATCTGCTTCAGTAGGTGACAGTACAGGTGTATATGAGCCAATCCACGGTTCTGCGCACGACATCGCTGGTAAAGGTATTGCTAACCCAATGGCTTCGGTATTGTCAGCAGCTTTGTTGTTGGATATTTCTTTTGGCTTGAAAGATGAAGCTAATGTTATCATTAATGCCGTAGACCAAGTGTTGAAAGCTGGTTTCCGTACAGGTGACATCGCTACAAAAGATACTCCTAAAGATATGATTTTAGGAACAGATGCAATTGGCGAAGAGATTTTGAACAGAATCTAATTCTTAGTCATTAACATCTTTTTATATAAAGGGGCTGAAGATTCAGCCCCTTTTCTTTTTATATAAGTTTACCACACATAAAGTGTTACGATTTGGGAGAAAACTAAAAATCCCTGTAGCTTTGCGCATTATTAATGTTGAAGCTATGGTTTTTCGCTCTCTCAAATATTTTTTCTTAGCCTTCTTTATTGGATATTATCCACTTTTCGCCCAGTCGGATACACTGCATCATCAAAGATTACGAAATTTAATTTTGGCTGAATCTGTAGCTTATACAGGAGCAATTGTAGGGTTAAGTTCGGCTTGGTACGGAGAAAAAGCGCAGGGTTTTCGCTTTTTTGATGATAATTCTGAATGGCTTCAGATTGATAAATTAGGGCATTTTTATACCAATTATCATTTGACTAGAGTTAATGCGCAAGCCTTCAGGTGGGCGGGCTTATCTCCACAAAAGGCAGCATTATGGGCAGGTATTTCTAGTTTAACTTTCATGACAACCATCGAAATACTTGATGGCACTCAGCCTGATTATGGATTTTCATGGGGCGATATGACGGCTAATATTTTTGGTCCGAGTCTTTATGTTGGACAACAATATTTATGGGGTGAAACTCGAATACAGCCCAAGTGGTCATTTCATAATACCAGCCTTGCTAGTCAAAATCCTAAACTTTTGGGCAAATCAATGAGTGAACAATGGCTCAAAGATTACAATGGACAAACCTATTGGTTTTCTGGAAACATCAGTAGTTTTTTGCCGAAACCAAGCACGTTTCCCAAGTGGCTCAATCTGGCTGTAGGTTATGGAATTCAAGATATGGTCAATGCAGAAGTAGCTAAGAGCCAGCAAAATGGATTTTTTCCTTACCGTCAATACTACTTGGCTTTAGACTTTAATTTGAGTCATATTAAAACAAAATCAAAATTTTTGAATAGCCTTTTATTTCTTGTAGACCAAATCAAAATTCCTGCGCCAACACTTGAGTTTAGCACGAAGAAAGGAGTAATTTTTCATCCGATCTATTTTTAAAATGAACCAACATCTTAGAAATAGGATTTAAGAGAAAATAACATTTCGTTACCCAAATTGTCTGTAATATTGTATAAAAAATAGATAGCAGCGCTATCATTCAACCAACGAAAACAATTTAAAAATGAATATAGGTGATAGAGTTCGTCTTGTACACGGACGTGAAGAAGGAATAATAACTAAAGTCTTACCCAATAATATTGTAGAAGTAGAGATTGAAGACGGTTTTCGTATTCCTGTAAAAAGGAATGAAGCTGTTGTAATTTCGGAATTAGAGCAAAAGGTATTCAAAGCACCAGTTGCTTCAACACCGACTTTTGAGCCTCAACGCTCTATTTATGACCGTGTAGGTCCAACTACTTCTGACGTCTTGTCAAACAAAGGCATCTATATGGCTTTTGTTCCTGTCAACGACCGTGAACTTTCTCAGTATATTATTAACAATACAGATTGGGATTTGCCGTTTATGCTATCGGTAGGTACTGATCCACATCATAAAGGCCTAGCTTCGGGGATATTGAAGCCCAAAACACAACAAAAAGTACAACATGTTTTAGTACCTGAGTTTGAAAATTGGGGAACATTTACTTTCCAAGCATTTTATTATCGCCCTGCGTTTATGCAGTTGAAACAACCTTTGATAAAGTCGATTAAGTTTAGAATTAATACATTTTTCAAGAATAAACAAAAGGCCCCAATTCTAAATCAAGAGGCACACCTGTTTCAACTAGATATCGAAGACTCAGTAAATCCTGTAAAGATTGAGCCAGAAAAGATTGTAGAGAAAATGTTTGAGAAGTCATCCTCTACGCCTGCGCTTGTAATACCACCAAAGCCAGCTAAAGTAGTAGATTTACATATCGAAGAGTTGTCGGATGACTATTTATTTATGTCAAACAGACAAATGTTAGAATTACAGTTAAGTACTTTTGAAAAGCAATTTGAGGCTGCGATAGCTAATGGTATGGACGAAATTATTTTTATTCATGGCGTAGGAAATGGCGTTTTGAGAAACGAATTACATAAAAAACTTTCTGGACACAAAAACGTCAAATATTTCGAAGATTCACAAAAAGAAAAGTTTGGTTATGGTGCAACCAAAGTAAAAATCAAGTAAGAATTAAAAACATTTTTCATTTAACCCTAATTTCACAATGAAAAAATTGATTGCTGCCTTTGCTTTAGGAACCCTAATTTTACAAGGCTGCGCAAGTTCAAATAATACAGGTGCTAGTACCGCAAACCCAACGGCACCAACTGAATCTTATAATGTAAAAGGGAAACAAGTGGAACGCTATCTATCTACCTTAGGAATACCTTTCGAGATTACAATGGCAGACGTATCTCGTCAGATTAATACCAATGTAAAAGATTTGGTATTTGAGGATAATAGCATGGACGACAACAATTATGATAATTTCATGTGTAAAGTCTGGAAGCGTGAAGATATTACCGTAACTGCCCAAAATGAGACGTTTAATTTTACGGTGCCACTCAAAGTTTGGGTAAAAGTAGGATATAAAGTGATGGGTATGCAACTGCCAGCACAAGAGTTACAGTTTGACTTTAATGTAAAATTTGGTTCAAAATTCTCAATCAATCCTAATTGGGAAGCCAATGTGCAGAGTTTTCCGATGGGTTATGATTGGGTCAAAAAGCCAACCATTAGAATTGCTGGATATGACATCAATGTTACCTCTTTGGTCGAAAAAGCGTTGACATCTAAACAAGGAACTATCCTCAAAGCTTTAGATGATGCTGTGCGTAAAAATGTAGATATAAAGAAGTACGTTGTACAAGCTTGGAATACTTCTATGCAACCATATTTGCTCTCAGACAAGTATCGTACATGGTTGAAAATTAATCCAGTAGAATTGCAAATGACTCCACTGGTTACTACAGGGAATAGCATCAAATCAACGATTGCGATTAAGGCGTATACAGAAACTGTAACTGGAGCAAAACCAACAGTTCAACCAGTAACCTCAGTTCCTGACTTGAAGGTTGTACAACAAATCCCAGAAGACTTCCAAGTAGGAATCATTGCCGAAATTCCATTTAGTGAAGCAGCAAGACTTACTGCTGACACCTTGGTTGGACAAAATTTTTCATTTAAGGAAGGTAAATATAACGTTGGAGTAACTGCTTTGGATATTTATGGAAGCAATGAAAAAGTAGTAATCAAAGCAGGATTAAAGGGTAGTGTAAATGGCAATATATATTACAAAGGTATCCCCACCTACAGTCCCGAGACAAAGTCGGTATATCTAGATCATTTTGACTATGATTTAGAAACCAAAAACCTATTGCACCGTACCGCAAGTTGGATTTTTCAAGGAAAGTTTACTTCAGTAATGAAAAATGCCATGACCTTTCAGATAGGTGGGCAAGTGGACGATATGAAGAAGCAGATTCAGGCAAATTTGAATAAACAAGTTAGCAAAGGAATCAGCTTAAATGGAAATATCACCGACTTGAATCCAGATAAGGTTTATTTGACCCCCAACTCTATTGTAGCAGTAATTTTTGCTAAAGGTAAATTAAACTTAAAGGTCGACGGATTATAGTATTTCGTATGACAAAGAGCTTATGGATTTAAGCTTTTTGCAAACAATCCATAAATTTCGCTACCTTTGTGGCGAAGTAAGTCGTCTTATCGCCTCTGCTTTATGTAGGGGAGGAAAGTCTGGACAACAAAGAGCGTCATGCTTCCTAACGGGAAGGCACGGTTTTGGCGACGAAAACGTGACAGCTAGTGCCACAGAAAATTACCGCCTGTAAGGGTAAGGGTGAAAAGGTAGAGTAAGAGCCTACCGCCCGTTTGGTGACAAACGGGGCAGAGGTAAACCTCATGAGTTGAAAGACCAAATAGGCTGGCGAGAAAAACCTTTGGGTTTGGAAAAAGGGTTGCTCGCCCGATGTCAGTGGGTAGGTTGATAGAGCGTATCGGTGACGATTCGTCGAGATAAATGATAAGACAGTGCAAAATTGGACATTTTGTGACTGACAGAATCCGGCTTATAGATTTACTTTAGGTCTTATGGCTACTCGGAGCTTGCTTCGAGTAGTTTTTTTACTACGTTTTGGCAAAAAAGGTCTTTGTTTGAGGTAATTTTTTATTGATAGAATTATCTTATATAATTTTGAATACTTTTTTGAGATTTTTCCCAAAGAACCTTGCTAACTGCGTAATTTTGATTATCTTTGCACTCCAATTTACAAATACCATAACCGAGGGACGGGTTCCTTCACTAAAAAGTAAATAAAAAATGGCTGTTAAAATTAGATTAGCACGTCGTGGACGTAAAAAATTAGCGATTTTCGATATCGTAGTAGCAGATGCTAGAGCTCCTCGTGATGGTCGTTTCATCGAAAAAATCGGTACATACAACCCAAACACAAACCCTGCAAGCATCAATCTTAATGATGATAAAGCTTTGCAATGGGTATTGAACGGTGCTCAGCCGACTGATACTGCTCGTGCGATTTTGTCATACAAAGGCGTATTGTTGAAAAAACATTTGCAAGTAGGTGTTAACAAAGGCGCTATTTCTCAAGAAACTGCTGACGCTAAATTCAGTGAGTGGAAGAATGTTAAAGATTCTAAAATCTCTGGAAAAGCTGATTCATTACTTTCTAAGAAAGAAGCTGAGAAAGCTGCTCGTTTAGCTGATGAAGCTAAAGTAAATGCTGCTCGTGCTGAAGCTATTGCAAAGAAAAACGCTGTAGTTGAAGAAGCTCCTGCTGCTGAAGAAGCATCTCAAGAAGCTGCTGAAGAGTCTGCAGAGTAATTCTCAAAAGACATTACCTATATTAAATGATACAAATCTATTATTATTCTAGATTTGTATCATTTTTTTGTTTATACTGATTTTAAGGCCTTATACAAACTCATAATTTGCATAAGTTAGCCATACTATAAAATACTACAATGACTAAAGAAGATTGTTTTGAATTAGGTAAAATTACCAAAACTCACGGGGTAAAAGGAGAAGTTATTCTGTGGTTAGACGTTGACTTTCCTGAAGATTATGAGGAAATGGATAGCGTATTTCTTGAAGTAAGAGGTGAATTAGTACCCTTCTTTATGGACTCTTATCAGCTAAGAGGAAACCGCGCTATTGTAAAATTTGAAGATTGTGACACTTTCGAAAAAGCAGAAGAGTTGTTGAATCTTCAAGCATTTTTGCCTTTGGAAGTATTGCCAGAACTAGATGGTGAGCAATTCTATTATCATGAAGTGATAGGTTTTCAAGTAATAGATGAGAAACTAGGCCCTCTTGGTCTTGTGCAAACAGTTTATGCGATGCAAGCACAAGATTTGTTAGTAATGTCATACCAAAATAAAGAAGTACTAATCCCTGTGGATCCAGAAATCGTTTTAGGCGCAGATAAAGAAGCACAAACATTGCAAGTGAATCTGCCAGAAGGCTTGTTGGATGTGTATTTGAATGACTAACCCAAACTCTTACTAAGTATGCGTATTGATATTATTTCGGTTGTACCTAAATTAATGGAAAGCTTTTTTGCTCATTCCATCATCAAGAGAGGTGCTGAGGCTGGGCACGTGGAAGTGGTATTGCACGACCTTCGTGATTATTCATTAAGTAAGCATCGTCAAGTAGATGATTACGCTTTTGGAGGTGGGGCAGGTATGGTGTTAAGTATTGAACCAATAGCTAGATGTATTCGTCATTTACAAAGCCAAAGAACATACGATGAGGTAATTTATATGACTCCTGATGGTGAGCCGTTTAATCAGCGTATTGCCAATACTCTTTCGTTGAAAGGTAACTTAATTTTCCTATGTGGACATTACAAGGGTGTTGACCAACGTGTTAGAGATTTGTTTGTGACAAAAGAAATATCGATAGGAGATTTTGTGCTTTCAGGTGGCGAATTAGCTGCTGCCGTTTGTGCTGATGCCATTATTCGTTTGATTCCTGGGGTGTTAAATGATGAAACTTCGGCGCTTACAGATTCATTTCAAGATAACTTATTAGCTCCTCCTGTATATACTCGACCGGCAGAATTTGAAGGACATCAGATTCCAGAGATATTATTATCAGGTCATGAAGCAAAAATTATTGAATGGCGTTTTGAGCAGGCTATTGAGCGAACCAAACAACGTCGCCCTGATTTATTGGATGACTCGGTTTTTTAATGACCCCAAAAAGTTTAGCACGACTATTGCTATACAAACTATGGTGATTACTACCTAGAAGAAATACAATTGCCTAGCTTCATTGAAGATAGATAATTATACTTATCCGCAAGGCTTCTTGTTAATGTCTATTAAATAAATATTAACGATAAATATACTTTTTTGACTATAACTTTAGGATATGGAGTGTCGAAGAGTAAGACTAGTCGTATAAGTTAGTGGCATCTGTCATAATTCACTAATAATTCTGCATGTAGCATGATTTTTCTATGATAATTAAAAAAATCATAAAGGAGAGTGTATCTAGAAATTTTATAGGGAATTATTTTTATTTCATAGTTATTTAGTATATTGCATCGTAAATAATAGCAACTAGTGATAAAGCTAGCATTTTCATGAGCCCTATCACTGATTTATCAAGGAATATAATTTTTTTTATATAAGGTACTAAAAATAAACAAAGTAAGGATTATAATTCAGAAAGCTCGATGCTCGTAGTGTCGGGCTTTTTTGTTTATATTTATTAGGTTTTGCTCAAAAAATAGCATATTCCTAAAGTGATATATATCATTAAGTAGAACCTGTAAAAGTTTCTTTTCTGAATATACTCAGGATTATGAGGATATATATTACCAAATAACCCTCTTAATTCTTTCAGGAAGTATGGTTTAATATTGATACTCCAATGATTGTCTTGGTAAACTATCTTTCTAAATTGACTTCTATATACACTCATTGGTAAACTCCATACAATCCAAGCCCAAAACAAAACATTATTTATCATTATTAGTTCTTGTTTTAAAGATATACGATTGTTTATGTATTTTGGATTTACCATAAATAAAAAAAAGGTAGAATTTCTACCTTTTTTATTTATCAGTAAGTATGATACAGTCTAATTTAGGCTAAAATTTAGCTGATATAATTTCTTTTTTTTCTTTTTATCCTCTGTTGAGCTAATGTTTAAAGAAACCATATCTTGGTCAGTAGAAGCACTATAACTTAGTTCAGTAGACGGTTGTTCAAGCCAACTTCTAGTTAAAATCTGGAATTGCTTGACCAATTGCTGAAACTGATTTTTTACTTCTTCTTCATTTTCAGATTCCAGAAGCACTGATTTATAGCTAACGCTTTGACCTTCATTCTCTAGTACAATGATTCCCGCTTTGCCCGAAAGAAGCTCAGCTTTGGTATTATATTTATCTTGACCAGTAGCTTTATCCATTGCTTTCTCTTTACGAGCTACCTTGATTTTTTCTCCTAAAATATCTTTAAATTTCCCTTTTTTGGAAGCAAGTAAAGCTTTAAAGTTTTTAGAAAGTGTAGCATCTACCTTCGATTCTAGTGCATTTGGAGCATAAATAGTTTTTCGAATCGAATAACGTCCTACCTGACCTGCGTCCATTGATGTTGCCAGTAAGGTATAGGTGCCTGTTGTAGGAGCTGTAAAATGAAATTTATTAAAACTATTGCCACTAAAAGGATTGGCATCATAACTAAACTCGGTATTTACCGATTTATTAGGACTTTTGAGCCCTAGCATAACTCTAAAATCGCTAGACTGGTGCTCGATAATCATTTCTTCACCAGCATGTAAGGTAATTTTATATGAGTCGTAATATTGCTTTTGCCCATTTTTATTCGAGGATAAATCCTTCGAAATTAAGCTTGCAGTAACATAATCCTCTGACTGTGATTGGTTAGGCTTAAGTGGATTAACATTTAATAAATTGGTTGAATCTACTGCAACAGTGGTTTTGGAATTACCTTTTTTAGGAGCTTTCTTTTTTTGAGCGAATGTGGTTATAGATAGCAATAAAATGCCACCAATAAATAGTACTTTTTTCATTTTTAAAGTTTTAAAGTTTTTCCAATTTGCAAATAGTGACTTTCTTCACAAAGAAGCAAGCAAAAAGTATTTGATTTTGTAAAGGGTTTCAGATTACAACTACAAGAATGTTGATTCAAAAATCTTTGGCTGTAAAGATTTATCTTTCTCTTAAACCAACGTAGTATAAACTTTTCTATTATTGAAAATTTTGTAAACGGTAAAAAGCAAAAGCCTCGTGATTAGAACGAGGCTTTTGAGTATTAAATGTCACTGAGAAGTTTTAAGAATACTCCGTTGGTCCAACCAAAACCATCCTGATTTGGATATTCGCCACCACCACCGTGTAAAGTAGTATTGACGACATTATACTTTTCGGTCATTTTACCTGTTTGAGTATATACTTTTTGGTTGGTTCTTAGCCAAGACTCTCGAATCTTTAAGGCCAGGGCATCGTGTTGGTAAAACCTAAGCCCTTTGTAAGCAATCCACTGAAGCGGAGCCCAACCATTTGGCGAATCCCATTGTTGTCCAGTGTGTAGTGTCGTTGTAACAAGCCCTCCATCTTTTAAGAACTTTATTTCTAGACTCAATGCCATGGCGGAGGCTTGATCTTTGGTAGCTATTTTAAAGAAAAGTGGAAATGCACTTGCCAAAGATTCTACTTGTGTTTGTGTTTGTTGATAGAAATTGTAATCAAAAAAGAGTTGTTTTTCTTGGTTCCAGCATAACTCCAAAATAGCATTTTTACGCTTTTGTGCTCGAATTGCATATTTTTCTTGTTGCTCTACATCTCCTAACTTATGATAGGATTGTTCCAAAATCGTTTCTATATGATAAAGCAAACAATTTAAGTCAATAGGAATAATTTGAGTTGTAATAATTTGTTCCAAATGCTTTCCATCGGCTAACCAACGACTGCTAAAATCCCATCCAGATTCGGCAGCTGCACGGAGATCTCTGTACACTTCGGACGATTTTCTAAGTGAAGCATGGGCAATTTCGATGTCTTCCTTGTATGCTTCAGGTCGTGGAGTATCTCTATCATCATAATAACGATTTAATAGAGCGCCTTTAGGTCCTTTTACAACTCGTCGATGTGCTTGCCACTCATTTTCCAAGGAGTCAACCCCACTCATCCAGAAGTTATATTCCTTTTCAATAGACGATAGATATTTCAAGTACAAATCATGATTAGAATCTTCTTGAAGAAGTTCAACCATTAAGGTGAAAAATGGTGGTTGCGAACGACTGATATAATAAGCTCGATTGCCGTTTGGAATATGACCTAATGTCTTGATGAGAAAAGAGAAATTATCAACCATATTCTCAATCAAGTCAAATCGCCCACTTACTGAAAGTCCTAACATGGTAAAATAGGAATCCCAGTAGTAAATTTCTTGAAAGCGTCCACCTGGGACTATGTAAGGATAAGGTAATGGAATTAAAGAACCGCCCACTTGGTCGGGTTGTCGTGTAAGAACCGCCCAAAGCCCATCTATGTGTTGCTCGATAGGCTTTGCGGAATCACTGGTGTACTCAGTTGCTTTTTGAGTGGTTAGTATAAAATTATGCTCAATAAATTCTTTTAAATCAAATCGTAAAAATAGTTTTTGCTCTCGATAGGCATTCAGAATGTGGTCTTTTTCAAACCGAGGCACACAATCGTTAAATGTTTTGGAATCGGGAAAAATCCCACTCAGCTGTACGTCTTCGAATAACTCTTCGAACGCACTTAACTCCAGATACTCAGCGTGCGTATTCATTTTAAAAGGTATTGTTTATAAAAAATGGTTAATGGCTACCGCCACCTTTGCCAAAGTCAATGGGATTGCTTTGGTAGCGAGATTGTATTTTTTTGAAAAAAAACAAAAGTGTTACTAGAATTCCCATTGGAATCAATGAGAAATAAAAGGCTGTCTGACCTCCAAAAGCTTCGAAGATATGACCAGTAATAAATGAACCAGTTGTACCGCCAAGCGCTGAGAAAATAACAATAAGGCCAGACATAAGCCCATGTTGTTTTTGTGGTAAGGTACTTAGAATAATAGAGTTGATTGCGGGATAGATAGGCGCTATTAAAAATCCAATGAGAGGAAATACAAATGCCACTAAAGGGGCATTTCCCCAGCCAGTAATGGCTTCATTTCCTAAATTTTGTGCAAGCGGTAATGCTAAAATAACAAGACTGCCAGCTGCGATTATACATATAGTTAAGACGAATAACCAAGGGAATTTTCGTAATAAAATTCCTGCAAAAAAGCGACCTAAGGCTGCTGAAGCAGTGAGAATACTTGCCATTTGTACACTCAGTGTTGCAGGTAAATGAAGTACTTTATTGTTGAAAGTTGGCAACCAACTCATAATACTTTGCTCGATAAGTACATAGATAAATGCACTTGCCACGAATACTAGCACCACTGGCACAATTGCCAAACGAAACATTTCGCCAAAAGAACTGCTTTCGCTTTGAGAATCATTATTGGTAGTTTCTGAAACTGGAGTGGTGTATAGTAGCAAAAAAGCAATAATGGCTAAGCCTGCTAACCAATAATATACTTGGGTCCATGAACTTGAACTAGGATTGGTGTCATCAATAAAAAGACTAAAGATGAAGTTGCCTAGTAAGATTCCAATCATAAAAAATGATTCGATGAAGTTCATAAAACTAATGTGTTCTCCTTCGTCTTTGGTTACTAAACCGATAGTGGCATATACTGAAACCTTGATTAAAGCGAATGAAATACCAACAGTGGCAAATAGTAACTTGGTCATCCAAAAGGTATTCATCAAGGGCATGGCAATACTTGCTCCTGCGACTAATCCCAATGCTAGTAACATGGCTTTTTTATACCCTAAACGACCAATAAATGAAGCCATAACAAATGACATGATGGCGATACTCAAATCCTTAAATGCTTCTAAAATACCAGCAGAGGATTCGGAAATATGGTAGGTAGATTGTACCTGCAATATCACCGTACCCACACTGTTGAGTAGCATGGCAAATAAGAAGTAATTAATAAAAAGGGAGAGTTTGAGTCGCCAGTGAGCCATTGGGTGTTATTAGATTGAGAAATAAAAGCGGACTGTGAGTCCGCTTTCTTAGATAAATTATATAAATGGTTAATGACGTACAAATTTAGCTTGTATTTTTAGCGGATAACTACTCTTTTATTACTCATTATTAGTACTGTATTAATATTTTTCTATATAATTTTGAGAAATGATGAATAATCAAGTTTTATTAGAAGTTTTCATTATTCTTTCATTGCTAGAAAATTATTTCATTATGCTTTGGTAATGAGTGCTTTAAAGATAAAAAATGGAACTTCTGTAAAAATTAACACTAAACCAATGAAGACAGGCTACGAAAGAATACAAGCGGATGAAGGCAGCTCATTTAGATTATTACACCAAAGAGTCAAAGCAGAAGATTTTGCATGGGACTATCATTATCATCCCGAAATTGAGATTGTTTGTGTATATGGTGGTAACGGTCGGCGCCATGTGGGCAATCATTTAAGTTATTATCAGGAAGGAGATTTGGTGTTAATTGGGTCAAATGTCCCCCATGGAGGCTTTGGATTTGGGGCTATTGGTGAGCATGAAGAAGTGGTAATACAGTTTATGCCTGATTTTTTGGGGGATGGATTTTTACATAAACCCGAGATGAAAAGCATCAAGAAACTATTAGAACGAGGCTTACAGGGTATCAAATTTGATGGCGCAACTAAGCAAATAGTTTCAGAAGAACTACTTAAAATAAAAGAGATACCGCCCTTTCAACGGATGGTTTATCTGTTGAATCTGTTGGAATTTTTGTCTAATTCGAAAGAGTTTGAGCTATTAAATAAAAGAGAAACGCGCTATGATTTTGGAATGCGTGATCAACTTCGTTTGCGCAAAATCTATCAGTTTGTAGAAGAAAATTTTACTACAGAAATCGAGATTCAAAAAGTGGCTGAATTAGCCAACTTGACTGTGCCTGCTTTTTGTAATTATTTTAAGAAAAACCTTAATCAGACATTTACTGATTTTGTGAATGAATATCGTGTCAATTATGCCTGTAAGTTACTCAATGAAGGGCGTACGGTAGCCGATGCTTGTTTTGAAAGCGGATTTAATAATGTATCCTATTTTGGACGGGTATTTAAAAAACTAAAGCAAGTACAACCTTCCCAGTTTGCTTTGCAGAAATAGGGCTCTATCGGGTAAGAGACAGGGCTTTACGAAAATCGAAAGTGTTGCTTAAGACTTTATGAACTTTAAGAACTTGCATGATTTTTTCCTCAATGACATGATTATCAGCAAGATTGGTTAGGTATACCATTAAGATTTTTTTCTGTGGTAACCATAGTACACCATTGCTGAAACCCGAGGTACTGCCTGAATGGTACAGCTCCCAAGTTTTATCTTGCTGGGTAAAAAACCATCCCAAGCCATACTTTAAAGGACTATTGGGGAGAGCGTTTGCTTGTACTTTTTGAAGTTCTTCGAACAAATTAAATAAAGTATTATTAACCAAAGATTCATTCCAAATCTGAAAATCTTTTAAGTTGGTATAAATGCAGCCATCGCCCTTGGTGGCGCTTGTAACACTTTGGTCTGCCAAAATTACTTGATTGCTGGGGTTGAGGGCATATCCTAAAGCACGAAGAGGCATTTTGGAATGAACATTATAGTAATAGGTATTTTTGAGTTTGAGAGGTTTGAAAATATTTTCTGTAACAAATAAATCAAAAGGGATTCCAGTGGTCACTTCGATAATTTGTGCCAATAGACAATATCCAGAATTACTATATCTGAACTCTGTCCCTGGCTCAAAGTAGAGCTTATTTTCTGTCGCTATTAAACTTACTACATCCGCATCCTTAATTTGTATCTGACGATTGGGCGGTATTAAGCTCTCGTAATCTAATACCCCCGAACTATGAGTAAGTAAGTGTTTGATTTTGATGCGATTGGAAACTACTCCGTCGAATTGAGGGAAAAATTTACTGAGCTTATCCTCATAACTTATCAATCCTTTTTTTTCTAATAAAACAATGGCAGCAGCCGTAAACTGTTTTGACATTGAGGCTAATCTAAAATTCGTGAAGGGAGTATTGGCAAGTTTTTGAGATATATCAGCGAAGCCAAAACCTTTTTCATAAAGAAGTTTAGTGTTTTCAATAATCATGAATGCACCGCCCGCCTCTTTTCCTGCAAAATGATGAGAAATCGTTGAATCCAAACTTTTTTTTAACGATTGCCCCAACACATTTTGAGCCAATAGTAAACATAGAAGTAGAATGAATCTCATAGGCTATCGCTGTTGTTTAATATTTCGAATTAAAGTTTCACAATATTGAATATCGGGTTCTGGAATTTTTACTTCTCCACGCATGATTTGGTAGAAGTATTCATCAGAAGTGATTCCCAAATGAAGTTTATACATTTCCCTAAAACGATTCCTTTTTCTTCTTGAACCTTGACCAGCAATATTCTTCCAAAGGCGAGTGATATGTAAGGGCATGTAGTTGGTTTCCATGTCAAATTTACGGTTTCTTGGTTATTTATTGATAATAAATTAGCGAATAGGTTCAAAATTAAGCTGTTAGGTAAAATAAATATCGGAATTGTACAAAAAATAGCTGATAGAAAAAGGTATTTTAAATGACCAAAGTCATTCTGAAGACCAAACTATTCCTCCAACTTGCCATCACAAAATTAATTTCTATCCCAACCTCAAAATTACATACTTATGTCGATTACATCTGCTGAACACGCTCTCAAAGTTATTAAATCTGGTGATAAAGTTTATGTGCATAGTGTGGCAGGAGCGCCACAACACCTGCTTCAAGAAATGGTGAAGTTGGCCGATCACCTCCAAAATGTTGAAATATATCATTTACATACCGAAGGCGATGCACCCTATACGAGACCAGAATTTGAAGGGATTTTTCATACCAATGCGTTCTTCATCGGTAAAAATGTTCGTAAAGCTATTGCCGAAGGGCGTGGTAGTTATATACCCGTTTTTTTGTCTGAAATACCTCGTTTATTCCGTCAAAAAATTATCAATTTAGATGTAGCTCTTATCACGGTTTCAACACCTGATAAAAATGGATTTTGTTCATTAGGTACATCTCTTGACGCAACTTTAGCTGCTCTCGAATCGGCTAAAGTGGTCATTGCGCAAGTCAATCGCTTTATGCCTAGAACCTTAGGTGATAGTCAAATTCATGTGAGTAAAATTGATTATTTGGTACCATTTGACCAACCACTACATCAAGTAACTTGGGGAACACCGTCGGAAATAGAGCAAAGAATTGGAAATAATGTGGCGTCTTTAGTGGAGGATGGCGCAACACTTCAAATGGGTATTGGGAGTATTCCTAATGCTGTATTGGCAGCTTTAGAAAATCATAAAGATTTAGGGATCCATACCGAAATGTTTTCAGACGGCATTATTCCTTTAGTTGAAAAAGGGGTAATAACAGGTCGTTTCAAGAAAAAACATCAAGGGAAAATTGTGTCGACTTTCCTTTGTGGTACTCAAAAGCTCTATGATTTTGTGGATGATAATCCTTTGATTAATATGTTACCAGTTGATTATGTAAATGATACTGCCATTATTCGTCAAAATCCTAAAGTTACGGCTATCAATAGCGCTATCGAAATTGATATTACAGGACAAATCTGCGCGGATAGTATTGGTTACAGAATGTATTCTGGCGTGGGTGGACAGATGGATTTTATGCGCGGTGCAGGTTTATCAGAAGGAGGAAAACCTATTATTGCCATGGCAGCAGGTACAAAGGACGGAGAATCCAAAATTGTCTCACATTTGAAAGAGGGTGCAGGCGTAGTGACTACCCGTGCACACGTACATTATGTTGTTACCGAATTTGGTATTGCTTATTTATACGGAAAGAATTTGGTGGAAAGAGCTAAAGAGTTAATTAAAGTGGCTCATCCCGACCATCAGGAACGTTTGGAGCAGGAGGCTTTTGAACGTTTTAAACATCAATATTCTCAAGGAGTATATATGTATGTTTAGTAGGTTATTGTCTATCAGCTTTCGAGTAAAGTCTCTTTACCTGAAAGCTGATAGACAAAATCTGAAAGCTAGTTAGCGTAGATTTTTTGCTGAAAAACCTTTTTCTCTGAATATACTAAGTAAGCTGTAATCACGGTAGATAATACGAAATAAATACCAACAAAATATCCAACTCCGACCCAATATTGGTTCATCCCAAACCAATCTCCCAAATAGGCTATAAGCCCTAATCCGATAATATTTTTGAACAATTCATACCAAAAAGAATGTGGATTCAAATCCATCATTTCGGTGTAAGAATATATGCTCAAAAAAATAAAACCTCCGTACACAAAAATCAAAGGGGAACCTATTTGTGCCAAATGTCCGAAGAAATATACAATTAAAGCAAAGGTGAAAAAGAATTGGATAAAAGACCAAGTAACCAACTTACGAGAGGTCTCTGGGGTATATTTTTGAAAATGATAAACATCCTCAATTTTGGACAAAGGAAATTTATCCTTTACGTCATCAGGACGCCAGCCTGTAGGCATAAACCAAATTCTGGCTTTATCTATCCAATTTTTTGTATGCCAAGCATCTTGTATCAAAATCCAGATATGATGAAAATTGATTTTGATGGGATTCCAAGTCCGAACAGGAACAGTAATGCCATAAACGCATGGAACAGATGGTAATTCTTCCTGAAAAGTACCAAACATTTTATCCCAAAAAATAAAAATCTGCGAATGGTTTTTATCAATGTACTCAGGATTAATAGAATGATGAACTCGGTGGTGAGAAGGCGTTACCAAGATATACTCTAACCAACCCATGCGATTAATATAAGTCGTATGATACCAAAATTGAGCAAACAAATGCAAAGGCGCTACTGTGGCAATCACAATACTTGGCACACCCAAAAGCGCTGCGGGTAGTAAAAATATAGTAAAGAAATTGATAAAAGTCGAGATACTTTGTCGTAGAGCGCAAGCCAAATTAAATTCCTCACTACTATGATGAATCAGGTGTTGATTCCACAGGAAATTAATCTGATGGCTCAATCTATGTCCCCAATACCCTGTAAAATCTAGGGCAATAAAAGCCGTTATATAAATTGCCCACGTGGATTCTAAATGGTAAATCGCCCAATGTTTTACCATCCATTCGTAGGTAATAATGGAAATACTGATTCCCAGAACATCTTTGATAATGTTAGTATAGCCCGAACTCAAACTCGAAAGCATATCCATGGGCTTGAAGGTATCCTTGTATTTGAACCAACCGTAGGTTTTTTCTAGTAATACCAACAATAAAAAAATTGGCATCGCAAAATTTAGAATCTGACCATACCTTTCCATAATCAATACTATTTAGGGAGTTGATGAACGATGTTTAGTGAATAAACGCTAATTTATTGAATAGTTAAATTTTTTCATAATATTTTACCATTTATTGAATTGTTGAAAAAATGAGGTTTAGATAAATAAAAAAGGCAGCCTTGAAAGACTGCCTCGTTATATAAAGTATTAATGATGAATTATGAGTTATGAATTAGGACTTTACGAAGGACTTGCAACTATTGCGGATTTGGGATTTCTGATTTCGGAAATAAAGAAAATCATCATTGTTTTTTACAAAACACAGAAGGTTACAGTTCCGAAATTCAACATCTGATATCCGAAATTTTTTTTTAATCCTTCGTAACTAGTTATGAAATATAAGATTCCAATTTTCAACACTTTGATTTCACCATCACTTAATTTTTATTTTGCACGATTACTTGAGTGTTTCGCTTCTTTTAGAACTTTTTTGCCTACAGCAACACCATTACATGATTTTGATTACTTCGTACCAGATTTCGCCACGGTTTAAAACGGCTCTGTATTGAATGCCATCTACTACATAATAGGTTTCACCGTTAATCATGAGTTTTTCGTATCCACCAGGAATACTCTCCACCAACGCACCAATGGGAGGGGCTACAGTAGCGTATTCATTGCCATAAGGACGATAGTAAGTTCCATTATAGTAGTAATAGTCAACATTTCTGATTACGACTCTACGGTAATCTCTTGGTAATACATTGACACGAATCCCTACTGGCGCTTGACAAACAACGTATTCTGAATTGTAAGGTTTGTAAAATACCCCTTGATGATAAGCAAATCGGATACCACCAAAGTTTATACTTAAATGACCTGTTGGTAAAGCATTGTAATGTGCATTGCGACTAGGAATATTAGCATATTGCCAGTTTGGACGGGCACGATCAACTACCACTACACGGTCTGGACCACGACGGTCATCACGACGATACTCATCGCGACGATTATCGTTTCGGCGGTTATCGTCACGTCTATCATTTCCACGATTGTCACGATCTTTTTTGTCGTAGCGATAATCAGAATCACGACGATCTTCATGACCGCGTTGTGCTTGAGCTGAAGTCAAGGTGCTTATTAATGCACCAGTTAAAACGAAAGTAAGAATAGGTTTTAAGAAAGACTGCTTACCTACTGTAGGTTTTGCAATGTTAACAAAGTTTGGAGTCATGGCTTTATAAAAATTATGGATTATTACTTGTTTTAATTTTGAGATATTTAGCTCTCTAACGCTGTATTTTGTCTCTTTGATATGTCAAAAGTCTGAGGGTTTAGTGAAAGGCTTAGCATTAACAATCATTAACAAAAAGAGAATTTTCTGCACTCAGCGGAGTCTATGGATAGATTATTAGTTTTGAGTATGATTAAATGGGCAAAAAAAAAGCCCTAACATTTCTGTCAGGGCTTGGGTAATAATAGGGAAATAGCCTAGTTAATAATCTAAAATGCGTTTTACTAGACTAAGCTAAAATTTATATAAAAGTGCTGAATTAGTATTGCTGATTCAGCACTTTAGTTTAATACTCAGTATTTATTAACCTTATTCTTCATCACAACCAATTGGAGCGCCAGGAGCCATTTCTTTATGAGTAGCTACTTTTGCTGCCGAAGGATTTTTCATTCTTTCAACAGCATAGTCCAAATGCGCAGCATAGTCACTTTCTTTCGTATTCTTCTGTGACTCGATATAGGCTTTCAAATCTTTGATAGCTTTGCCACAAACCGCACGAACTTGATAATTAGTTGCTTCGTTTACACTCAATGCCAACAAATGCGTTAACACGATTTGTTCGGTTTGAAACTGTACTTTACGAGCCAACCCTGTGGTTTTAGGCGCTTTCCAAGTTTTTTCAACTAATTGATTTAACATTTCTTCCAATCCCAAACTACTATATCTTGCTTCGTATTCGACCATACGACTCGTACGTTCTGGTTGTAGTAAGAATTGAAGTGGAAAATCTGCTGCTGATTCTGCTGCTGCCAATGGGTCAAAAGCACGACCTGTACGTTTTTTAAACAGTTCACGGTTTGGCCAATAACCAGCAGGACGTGCAGGAATCAATTGGATAATCAATTCAGGAATTGTCAAGGTTTCGGATGAAAGAGTCTGTAATACGGCATCCAACGCTTTTTGTTGTGTTTCTTTACTAACCAAAGTATTAGGCTTTTGTCCGTCACCACGCAAAGCATAGCGATAATCTACTGAACCAATAATTTTGGCAGCTGCCTCTACTTGATAACGGTGGTAATTGTAAATTGGCACCAAAACATCTTCTAAATGAGACATTGGCATGCCTTTACGAATGGTATTTTCTCCAAAAGAACTCAAGGCTTTTTGACGAACAGCCAAGGTATTGTTTAATTCATCAACTGGATTTTTACCATTATCCCAAAGGTGAGCCGTAGGGCTATGGCTTCCTGCTGGACGAGCGTCAATATCTGTCAAGAACAATAATCCTTTCGTATTTGCCTCATCAATAATTTTGTTCAAAGCCGTCTTTTCATCTGTACCTTGAGGAAAATCTTGGTACCCAAACGTAATAGAATATTTATCCCAATCACCGATACCCAAAGCATAAGCATCAGAAAGGTCTACTTCTCCTTTGCTATTGAGTTTGACTGTTGGGTGAGGATAATCCATTACCGAAGCTCTGTTGTTGATACTTGCCGAGTAGTTGTGCATCAAACCTAAGGTATGTCCTACTTCATGCGCAGCTAATTGCTTCAAACGAGTCAATGCCATTTTGAGCATTGGGTCTTTTTCAGGGTCGAGTTTTTCACCCTTTTCAAATGGAGATAACAAACCTTGTGCAATCAAATAATCCTGACGAACACGCAATGAGCCTAATGTTACATGACCTTTGATAATTTCACCTGTACGTGGATCGATAATAGAAGCACCATAAGACCAGCCACGAGTGCTACGGTGTACCCAGTTGATGACATTATAACGTGCATCCATTGGATCGGCATCGTCTGGCAATAATTTTACTTGGAAGGCATTTTTGTAACCAGCCGCCTCATACGCTTGATTCCACCATTGTGCACCTTCCATTAAGGCAGAACGAATGGGTTCTGGCGTACCGTTGTCGAGATAATAAATGATGGGTTCAACTGCTTCTGAGACTTTAGCTTTCGGGTCTTTTTTCTTTAATCTATGACGAACAATATAATACTTGTCGATAGGCTCAGATACTGGCGTCGAATAATCGAAATAAGAAATAGCATTGAAGCTTGAGCGAGGATCAAATACTCTTGGCTTATAGTCAGAATCAGGCAATTGCAAAAAACTATGGTGCACACGCAATGTCAATGCTTCTTGGCTTGGAGCAACTGAGCGAACAAACTCTCCTGCATCTTCTCCACCTACAAAAGTCATGGTAACTTCAAATTCAGAGTTGAGAGGGAAGTTTTTTGTATTGGTCAAATACATCGCAGAACGAGATTTGTCAAGAGAATAACTCCCTTGCTTCATTCCTTTTATACGGTCGGCAATACCCGTAACATCGCTCATGAGAAAGTCTGTAGCGTCAACCAAAACTTTTCCATCTTCTTCTGCTTCTGCCACAAACCCCCAAATAGTTGATGAAGCAAATGATTGCTGCACGGCACGTTTTTCGTTAGCATCATTGGTTAGCGCACGATACTTGTAGTTTGGTTGCGTAAGCAGAATTTTACGACCTATTTTCTGGAAAAATACTACTTTTTCATCGCCTAATAATCCACGGTCTAAGCCAATATCATTAGAACCTAATCCAGCAGGCAACGAAGAATAATACAAAAATTCTTTATCGAACTTGTCGATTTGTAACCAGATTTTTCCTGCATCTTCATCCCAATAAAAAGGTAAAAAACCTTCATATTTCTTAAGACCTTTGGTTTTTTCGGAGATACTCGGAAGTTTTTGAGCAAGAGACGAATAAGTAAAACTTACTAGAAACAATAAAATACTCAATAGTGAAATTTTTTTCATGCGAAAGGTAGTTTGTTGAAAAATACAATTTAGCAGGTAATGACCAAATGAATGTTTTAGTAAAGTGGCGTTCTTGAAAAAATTCATTTGAGTAAATATAAACAGCCAGCATAAGAATTCACAAACTTTCCAGAAAAATCACCAACTTCGCAAGATGAAAGAACAAAATCAACAGCTAAAAATTTGGGGAGGTTTAGGTATCCTTTATTTTGTTTGGGGCTCTACCTACTTGGCAATTCGTTTTATGGTGCAAAGTTTTCCGCCTGTCATGGGCTCTGGAATCAGAAATGTATGTGCGGGAACAATACTGTTTATTTGGGCGATAGTCGCTAAAAAATATACTAAGCCTAGTAAAAAACACTTACTCACCATGACACTCACAGGTACATTAATGATTACCTTGGGAAATGGATTTTTTACGATTGCAGGCAAATGGATTCCGTCGAGTTATGCGGCGCTGTTTTCAGCATTAGGTCCTGTGGTGTTGGTGCTAATGCTTTGGTTTTCGAATATTGAAAAACCACAACCCAAAGTCATTCTGGGTTCGCTACTAGGTATTGTTGGGGTGGGTATTTTGATTAGTTTAAAAAAGCTGGCGCTCAAAGGCTACGAGCAATACTATATGTATGGAGTGGTATTGATGTTAATCGCAACGATCGCTTTTAATGCCAGTATGGTCATTCTCAAAAAAGCCAAATTGCCTTATTCAACACCGCAAGTATCTGGTATCCAAATGATGATTGGAGGAGGTTTGTCGTTAATAATAAGCTTCTTTTTAGGTGATTTTCAGCATTTTGCTCAAATAGAAGTAACCTCAACGGCAATTTTTGCCTTATTATATTTGATTGTGATTGGCTCAATTGTAGCCTTTAACGTATTTAATTGGCTTATCAAGGTGGCTCCGCCAACTTTAGTGTCAACCTATACTTATGTGAATCCGTTGGTAGCAATGTTGTTGGGCTGGTTATTGGCAGGAGAGGAGTTACATCCTTTGATGATTGTCGCAGGTGGAATTATCGTAACGGCAGTTGCATTGATTACTACTTCAAAAAGAAAATAGCTTCTCTTTTCTGAGGGCAAAAAGTACGAGTAGATTTTATATGAAATTTAGTTTAAAATACTGGTAAAGATAGATAGAAAGCCAGCGTATAGGCTCTCACTAACCTTACTGCTGTTTCCTCAAACATTTTTTTAACCGAAGTGTAAGGGTAGATTAAATTAATAATCATCCTGTACTTCTATTTATTGAATCATTTTGATTATGAGTCTATTCAGATAGCTGATAATCCGTTAACCAATAACTTCCATTTACCTATGATCAAAAAAGTTTTATTTTCTATTTGTTTAGCGACCATGATGCAAGTGGCACAAGCACAAACTCAGGAGTTTCCTTTGTATGAAGGAAAGGTTCCTAATACCAAACCCCACAAAAACACAGAAAGCTCAGCAACTGATGCAAACGGTATTTTGAGGATTTCAGAGGTTTCAATACCTTCTATCACTGTCTATCCTGCGCCAAAAGAAACGGCTAATGGAACGGCTGTTATTGTATTTCCAGGCGGAGGATATCGTATTTTGGCTGCCTCACATGAAGGTTCAGATGTGGCAAAGGAGTTAAACAAAATCGGCGTGACAGCCTTTGTTTTAAAATACCGTATTCCTGACTCGACTAAGCAAGTCGACAGAACAATTGCACCTTTGCAGGATGCGCAACAAGCTTTGAGATTCGTGCGTTCGAAGGCTGAATCTTTTGGTGTTAACCCCAATCGTATAGGTATTTTGGGCTTCTCAGCAGGTGGACATTTGGCAGCAACAACAGCAACACATTTTGCCCAACCTGTAGGCGAATTAGCAGATAAAAGCAATGTACGACCTGATTTTGCCGTATTATTATATCCTGTAATCACGATGAAACCTTTTGGACATAGAGGTTCACAGGAACAATTGATTGGCAAAAATCCATCAGAAAGTTTGGTTGCGTTATATTCTAACGAATTGCAAGTGACCCCACAAACACCTCCGTGTTTTTTGGTGCATGCCCAAGACGATGGCGGTGTTCCAGTACAAAACTCTTTGAGATTTTATGATGCTCTGGTAGAAAAGAAAGTCCCTGCTGAACTACATATTTATCCGAAAGGCGGTCATGGATTTGGTCTGAATAATAAAACTACTCCAGATAAATGGTTTGAACGTTTGAAAAGTTGGATGGATTCAAATGGATGGTTGAAGAAATAACCATTTACCAAACAGCTTCTTTGATAAGTACAAAAATAGCCTCAATCCGAGGCTATTTTTGTATCTTTGCACTTTGAAAGTTTAAAGACGATTCTAGTGAAAAATCAGATAGCACAATTTTGTGAACAAATTCAACAGGCAGTTGAGCAAAAGTCTTTGGTAAAAGTCTCTTTGGGCAATTATCAGGGCAATGAGCCTGCTTTGAAGAACATTTATATACGTTTAGTTTTAATTAAAAACATTGAAAAACTAGCGTTTACTTTTCGATATAAAACCAAGGATATTGTTAAAAACTTCGATTTGGCAGAGGGCTACAAATCCATTGCTGAATGGCTGGAAGAAGGTTTTAAAGTAGCAACACTCATGAGTACCGAGTCTGATTGGCAATATGAGGCACTGAAAAATGGAAAAGTTATCCTTAAGCAAAAAACAGCAAGTGTGATAGCAAAACCATCTTTGGAGCATGACAAAGAAAAGAAAAGATTGATAAAGCCAACAGAAAAAGCCTATCTGGTAGATTTGAAAATTACGGATGAGCAAGGTAATGTTTTCAAAAATGCTCAAGATAAATACCGTCAAATCAATCACTATGTAGAGATTTTGAGTTCTTTGATTAAGGATTCAGCTATCGAAAACTTACACAAAGTGGTAGATATGGGTTCAGGAAAAGGGTATTTGACCTTTGCTTTGTACGATTATTTACACAATACTTTAGGCTTAAAAACTCAAGTTCAGGGAGTGGAATATCGTCAGGATATGGTTGACTTATGTAATCAATTTGCCCAAAATGCAGGTTTTGATGGTTTGAGTTTTACGCAAGGAACCATTTTAGATTATGAGCAAAAAGACATTAGTATGTTGATAGCCTTACACGCTTGTGATACCGCTACTGATGACGCCATTTATAAAGGATTACAGTCTAGTGCCGAGTTGATTGTTGTAGCACCTTGTTGCCACAAACAAATCAGAAGAGAAATAGAGAAAAACAAAGCACAAAATGAATTGAAGTTTTTGACCAAATACGGCATCTTTCTCGAACGACAAGCCGAAATGGTAACAGATGGAATTCGTGCATTGATTTTAGAATATTTTGGTTACAAAACCAAAGTTTTTGAATTTATCTCAGATGCACACACCCCCAAAAACGTTTTGGTTGTAGGTATTAAATCTGGTATTAATCCAAAACGTCAAGAAGAAATTTTGCAAGAAATTGCGCAGACCAAAGCCTATTTTGGTATCGATTATCACCATTTAGAAAGGCTTACGCAATTAAGCAAATAGGTAAGAAGAGGTTATAAATTAATAGTATATTCGTTATTTGAAGGGGTTTATAATCAGATAATTACATCCCAATAGCAACATAAAATACTATTGACATAACCGTTCTCTTTACATAGCTAAAACAGGAACAGAATCCTTAGAGAACTCAGGTGGTTGAAAATTGCAACCTGTTTTAACAAATTACCTTTACAATTAAAACTCATTGACCTCAAAATAGAAATAAATGTCTAAGAATACTGCAAATATCGCCTTCCTATTCATTTTTGTTTTTGCAACAGTCCTACGCTTTTACCATATTAATAACTATGGAATTTTTGGCGATGAAAAGCAAGGAATCATGGTGGCCGTCGGAAATGTGAACATTGGCGGAAAAAAGGCCTTGATGGCTCCAGACAAAACATTTACGCCTAGAGATTTCTGGCAACCCAAAACCATTGCTGAATTATTGGATGCCAACGCACGTGGCGATACCAGCGGGAACGCAACCGTTCATTTAATCACGATGAATATCTTTGGGCATTTGTTTGGGCATTCGGATGGTGCTTTAAGAAGCGTTTCGGCTATCTATAACCTACTCACCATTCTGTTTATCTTTTTGATTGGGCGCAATATTTTTAAGAATGATAAAATTGCGTTGATTGCAGCATTTTTGGCGGCTATCGAACCGTTTTATATTATTTTTAGTCAGCAAGCTCGCTTTTATACCACTTGTATTTTCTTCGGAACAATGGCGTCTTATTACTTTTTACAAATTATGGTAAATGGTAAAAGTTCGTTAAAATATTATGTTGCCTATACTGTCTCGATTATCCTAACTATATTTTCTAACTACCTCACCTTCACAGTGTTTTTAGCACATGGCTTGTATTGGCTCATAGCCGATCGCACATGGGTAAAGCTTCGTAGTTTTATGATTTGTTATGGGATTATGGCTATTCCTTTTGGGCTTTGGATGACCAAAGGACCTGGACAATATGCACTGTTGTATATTAAGGATGCCACTAATTTGTACAATTCTATTTTGAAGAACCCTAAGCTTGCTGCTTCTTATCAAGGATTTATAGATTTGGCTTCAGCCAAAAATCTATTTGTTCGCGGAACATCTATCGTGTCAGATTATTTTATTTTTACAAATGGTTGGTATGAAAAATTTGGCAATAAAATAGCAATCATGCTGGTTGTAGGCTTTTTGTTGGTGGTTACGTTTGTTGTTCTACAAAAAGCAAAAAAGTCTGAATATCAGTTGTTTACTTTTGTGATGCTAATTGTATTTATTCCTTTTGTTTTCTCTGTAGTTTCTGCCTACAAAGCGGGTTTAATGACAGGATTTTACTTTAGATACACCAGCTTTGGTTTACCATTTGTATCAATTTTGATGGCTTGGTTTTTAGTCAAAATGTTTGAAAACCATAAAATACTTTTGGCAGGCTTTGCTGTGATGTTACTTATTCAGTTATATTCATTTGCCAAAATTATCAAGCATTTTTATGCCGACGGACAGCAAAAGTACACGAGTTCACGTAATCGTGTGGCGAATCCATATATCATGGTAGCAGATAAAATCAAGTCGATGTATATGCCTGGCGATACCATTGTTTATCCTTCTTTCTACGCCACAGGTTTTAGTAAAGCAATCGACCGTCCAAAAGGTGAGTTTGATAATCATGATGCACAGTTGGTAAACTTATATCTCCCCAAAGATGCAACATATACTCAACGAATTGCCTTTGAAGAAACAGATAGGGTTTTACTGAAAAGAAAAGGACAAACCATCGTATTGTTCAATTTTGAGGGCATGAAATACCGATACTAGATGTAATTATTGAATTGTGAATATTTAAATATTCACAATTCATCATTCACAATTCATCACTCATACTTAGAAAGCATTTTCAAAATATTAAAATTGATAGATAGTGAAAGAACAAAAAGTCCTGTCGAAATTTTGGTTTTGGGGTTTACTAATCTTACCCATTCTACTGTATTTCCTATTGATTGAGCTTTATGGCATGAATATTCCTTACGTGGACGACCACGGCTTAAAAGGTTTTTTAGTAAAATTCCAAGATAGTAAAACTTGGACAGAAAAAATTGCAGCCATTTTTGCCCAACATAACGAACACAGAATTGGACTTACTCGTATTTGGTTTTTGTTGGTTTATGGGATTTATGGAAGTATTAATTACAAATGGTTAATGTGGTTTGGCAATATCCTGTTAGTAGGTGTGTTGGGGATATATGTTGCCTATTTCAAGAAAAATAAAATATCACTTTTGTACTTTTTGCCGCTTCCTTGGATACTATTAACCTCTATTAATCAGGAAAATACCTATTGGGGAATGGCTTCTATCCAAAATTTTGGAATCGTTTTCCTAAGTCTTTGGGCATTTTGGGAATTAGAGGAGGAAAGACTCATCAGTGCGCTAGTTTTGGTATCCATTGCAGTGTTTACCAGTGGCAATGGTTTTGTTACCTTAGCAATTATGGGTGGTTTTTTATTGTTGAAACAGCGGTGGAAAAACTTGGGTATTTTGGTTTTGTTGGGAGTCTTGCTTGCCTATCTCTATTTTGCAACTTACCAAAAACCTCCAGCAACGCCTTCTGCAACTTTGGCAGACTTGAAAAAAGTTCTTTTAGCTTTTGTCTCTTTTGCTGGAAGTGCCGCCGATGTATCACTCGATTCAGCGATTTCGGCACGAACTATTAAGGCGATTTTGTTGGGAGGTATATTGTTAATACTAGCATTGATTTGTGTTGTTAGAAATATTCCTTTTGATTTTAGATTGAAAAAATATTCCACTCCTAAAAACTGGCCTGTTTTTATTTTAGCAACCATATTATTAATTGTTTTATCATCGTTTATGGTGGCATGGACAAGGGTTGTGGGATACGGAATGCCAACCATCTTGACGAGCCGTTACAAGATTTACAGTCTTTTGTTTGTGATTACGATGTATGTTTGGCTGTTGCGAGTGCTAGAAGAAAAGCATCGTTGGCGTATGTTTTTGTTTGCTTTACCGTTTTCAATACTGACTTATGTCAACGGATTTTGGCAAAGCGTTTCACAGATAGATTATCACTACAAAGGGTTGATTTGTAATATGTTCAATTGGACGTATGAAGATTTGTCGGGAAAAACTAATAGTCCAACACAGTTTAGATACTATAATCCTGCGACAGTATTTGGGAGTTTGACGCCCATTTTGTTGACCAATGATTTTAGTCATGACCCACAAATCAAATTAGAAGAAGCCAAAGTGCAAGATGGTAATGTCGTGATTCGTGGTGTTGGTGATTTCCATTTTCCTTGGCTCGACCCTGATAATGGAGTCTATTTGATTGCTAAATCAGAAAAACGAGTATATGTGTTTCCTCTTCGTTCGGTGAAAGCAGGCGTACGGTTATTGATAGGAGGGCATGCAGTTTTTGGACCTTATTTTGAAAACCAAATTCCAACCTTTGAGTTTGATGCAGGTACTTACAAACTAGCTATTTTGGCAGTTGAAGATACTCAAAAACGTATTTTGAACACGCAACAGAGCATTACCATAGAGGCTGATAATAGAAAAGCCGTGGAGACGAATTGGTAAATGGTGAATTGTGAATGACGAATTGTGAATCGTCCTTGCTTAAAACTTAGGGTATTTGATTTTCGACGAGGATATTTTGTTCATTTTCTTGATTTCTCAAAATTCACAATTCGCAATTCATCATTCACAACTCACAATTACTTCGGTGAGGTTGGTCTTACTTCGATTTTACTTGGTAAGGTACGTGCAGGAAGTTTGATTAGGTCCGCAACGATTTGACCGATATCCTCTGGTTGGATTTTCCAAGCATCTTGTTCATTTGGTGTATGACCATTGAAATACGTTGCTACTGACCCTGGCATAATCGTTGTCACTTTGATACCCTCGCTACGCACGTCCATCATAAGCGCCTGTGTAAATCCTACCAAACCAAATTTGCTGGCATTATAAGCGGTTCCTTTGGCGAAGAAATTAGTTCCTGCTAAGCTCGAAATAGAAATAAAATACCCTTGTGTAGCTTTTAAAGCCTCAAGTGTAGCTTTTGTGGTAAAGAATACACCTGTCAAGTTGATGTCAATTGTTTCTTGCCATTGTTCTTCGGTCAAGTCCTGAACAGGAGCAAAGTGACCTACACCAGCATTGGCAACTACATAGTCGATTCTTCCCCAAGTGGCTAATACTTTCGCTACTGCGGCCTCTTGTGATGAAAGACTTCTTACATCCGACTCCAAGCCCAGTGCGTATCCTTCTTTGATTTCGTTTAATGTTGCAGCAGCTTCCTCAGCGCCAGCCAACGAACGACTGGTGATAGCAACTTTGATACCTTCTTTGATTAATACCTCGGCGATTCCGTAGCCAATACCTTTCGAACCTCCTGTAATAAATGCAGTTTTGATTTCAGACATAATTTTTGTTGGGATATAGGTTATTGGGTAGCTTTTCGTAAAAAATCACTACCCAATAACCTTGTGTGATAACCCTTTTAGAACTGATATTTTGACAAAATAGTTTAGTCAATAATCGACTGATAAATCATTTGTTGTACCTGTTTTTCAATTCCTCCGTCTTTTTTCGGCCAAACTTGGAACATTACTACCAGTAATAAATCCTCTTTTGGGTCGATGGTATAATGTGTGTAATACATACCGCCCCATTCGAAGGCTCCTTCCGAACTAGGCAAAGATGCTTTTCCTTTTTGGGTATAAATTTCAAATCCTAAGCCAAATTTATTGGTGTTATCTCTGATATTGAGTTCACCAATTTGGTTGGTAGTCATCAGCTCGACAGTTTTACGACTCAACAAACGAGTTTTGTTAAAAGTCCCACCATTCAAGAGCATTTGGCAAAGTTTGGCATAATCTAAAGCGGTAGAGGTCAAACCAGCACCGCCAGAAAAGTATTTTCTTTCGCCCGAAATAGGGTAATCAGTCCATTGTGAACGAGGCTTTGGTGTAATACCTTTTTCTTTTCCTATTTCTTCATAAACTGTCACCAGTCGATTTTTCTTGGCATCGTCGATATAAAAACCCGTATCATTCATGCCTAGTGGCTCGAATATTTTTTTCTTCAAAAATTGGTCAAAAGGCATTCCTGAAACGACTTCGACAAAATAGCCCAAAACGTCGGTATTGAGTCCATAAGTGAATTTTTCGCCTGGTTCATGAAACTTAGGTAAAGCTCCCAAGCGATTCATTGTTTCGGCAATCGTTTCGTTTTGAGTAGAAAAATAATAAGGAATTTTAGCCTTTCCGTACAAAGCATTTTGATAAGGAATACCCGCAGTATGGCTCAATAAATGTCGAATTGTAATTTCTTTTTTAGCAGGATGCGAGGTATAAGTACTATCCTGAGGATTGATTTGGTCGACAATTTGCCCATTTTTAAAAGCAGGAATATATTTAGAAATAGGGTCGTCCAAACTAAATAAACCTTCTTCATAAAGCATCATGACCGCCACCGAAGTAGCCGCTTTGGTCATAGACATGATACGAAAAATATCATCTGTTTTTTGGACTTTTTTAGCTTCAATATCACTCATTCCATAGGCCTTATGCAATACCAATTGTCCATGACGAGCAGCTAATACCACTGCACCAGGAATACGCTTTTCAGCGATTTTTCGATTGAGTAATTGCTCTATTCTATTCAAACGCTCGGTAGACATTCCTACTTTTTCGGGAGCTATTCCTGCAGTAAATAGTTGAGGTTTTTGAGCAAAAGCAGTAATTGTAAAGAGAAATAGGTAAAAAAGGAAGAGCTTTTTCATGTTATAGTATCGAGAGATTATGTGTTTGATTTAGTGAGAGGTAAGCAGGTCAAAGAGAAAAATCTCTTTGACCAATAAATTATAGTTTTGTAGCTAAAATTAGCTCAGCAGGACCTGCCAAAAACTCTCCAGAAGTTTTGCCAAATTCTACTAAATGGGTATTTGCCAAGTGTTTATCTAAATGCTCTTGACTTTCCCAGTTTTCGTAAAAATAGAAAATAGGAGCATCTTCGTTAGATTGGTGCAATACATAATCAATACATCCTTCCTCTGCAACAGTAGGAGGAATAAGTCCTAATAAAGCTTGTTTAGCAATCTCTTCTTTGCCTGCTTGTGCTGTAATTTTTGCGATAACGGTTAACATACGTTGGTTTTTTTTTTAGTAAAATTGTATTTCTATGCTATAGGCTTTAAGCCCTAAGCCAAATGCTTAAAAGTGTTCCTGAGAAAAGAATAGGAATATTTTGCTGAAAGCTCAATCAGACAAAAAAATAATTACGGATATAAAGTGTTGACAATTAAAAATTTAGATTTACAATTCACAACTAGTACTGTACGGAGGTTGGAGGTTAAGCTTTATCATTCAATAAAATTGGTGTAGCGGTAACTCTTGCAGTTACCGCATTCAAAATGGCAACCGCAAGGGTTGCTGCTACATCCAAAAAAACAATAAATAAGAACTCTTTTGAACAAAATAAAAACCTTCGTACAGTCCTAATTCACAACTCAGCACTTATATCTATTTGCCACAGCATTTTTTGTATTTCTTTCCACTTCCACAAGGACATGGAGCGTTTCGGTCAATTTTTTGATTGACAGGTGGTTGAAATTTACCTGATACGTAATACCAACGATTTTGCTCTTTTACAAAACTTGAATATTCGTAATGCGTGCGAGCAATTCCATCAGCATCTTTAAAAGAAGCTCTGAACTCCACTTCTCCTTGCGTATCAGTACTTTTTCCATTTTTTGTTGAAAGTACTTCGAGTTTAATCCAGTTATTTTCGGTAGCCCACTCACGAATTGACGACGGATCAAAATCACTTCTTCGGCTTGGATGGGTGGTTTCGACAAGATAGTCAACATTTATTTTGCTATAAGCAGTATATCTGGAACGCATCAATTGTTCTGCGGTCGGAGCAAATTCTTTACCTTCAATAAAAGGCTCGCAACATTCAGTATATGCTTTTTGAGAACCGCAAGGGCATAATTCGGCTAGTGACATTGGGGCAATGGAAATATGTTTTGAATAAATACAAAGATAGTACCCCTTGAGGTTTTATGACTAGGTATCGAGATGTTTTTAGAAATACGAAAAGCGCCATAGATATCACAAAGCACAGAATCAACTGTATATTGTCATACCTATGGCGCTTTAATTTTCTTCGAAAAGAATTGTTAATCTACTCTTCGGTTTTCTTTTCCATTTTTTTCCAAATATAGAAAACAGGAATGCCTAACGCTACAATACCAACACCCGCCCACGAAGGAATAGGTTTATAAATCAGCAAGTTAACGCAAAGCCCTGCTGCAAAAATTAAATAGATTGCAGGAATCAATGGATAACCAAAAGCTTTGTAAGGACGTGGGGTATCTGGTTGTTTTTTTCTTAGAATAAATACGCCACCGATAGTCAAGATATAAAATACCAGAATCGAGAATACTGTATAATCTAATAAATCACCGTAAGTGCCTGATAAACACAATAATGATGCCCAAACTCCTTGAATTATTAATGAAAATCCTGGGACGCCATTTTTATTGATTTCGCCTGCTTTTTTGAAAAACAAGCCATTTTTTGCCATGGCATAATATACACGAGCACCCGAAAGAATGATACCATTGTTACAACCAAAGGTCGAAATCATGATAAACACTGCCATAATAATAGCGGCAGGATTCCCGAAAATCATCTCGGCAGCAGCCGTTCCTACTCGGTCGTTGGTAGCAAACATAATACCTCTCGAAAGCGTATCGGGTGCATTGGGATGACCCTGTACTGGCAGTAACATCAAATAGGCCACATTGGCTAAAATGTAGAGAGCACTCACGGTCAAAGTTCCATATAGCAAAGAGAGAGGAATATCTCTTTTAGGATTTTTCATTTCGCCAGCGATATAAGTAACGTTGTTCCATGCTGATGATGAAAATAACGGTCCAATCAACGCCAAACCAACAGCAGACCAAAGACCAATACCCGATAGGTATTCGTAGTCAATGATTTTTCCTTTTTCCCAAATAATTTTAACAGGACTCCAGAAGTCGATCGCATTAATTGCCCATACGCCTTTGTCTGGATTTAGCCCTACGATAATACCTACGACAGCCAAGCCAAGCAAAGCGCCGATTTTAGTTACAGTGAAAATGAGTTGAACAATTTTAGCATTTTTTACGCCTTTGAGGTTGATAAAGGTAAGAAAAGCAATAAGCGCAATGGCTAAGAATTGTTGAGTACTAAAGAAACCCAAGAAAGGTTGGTCGTTGATAAGGTCGGGGAGGAGTACGCCAGTGTATTTGGCAAAAGCCACCGCTACTGCGGCAATCGTACCAGTTTCGATAACCAAAAAGGTCGTCCATCCGAACAAAAAACCTACTAAGGGATTATATGCCTCACGAAGATATACGTATTGTCCGCCAGCGTTGGGCATCATGCCTGCGAGTTCGCCATACGATAAGGCAGAGATGAGTGTAATAATACCAGTAATAATCCAAGTGAGGAGGAGGTATCCTGGCGATCCAAGGTTACGAGTTACATCTGCCGAAACGATGAAAATCCCCGAACCAATCATAGAGCCAATCACAATCATACTGGCATCTAGCAATCCTATTTCTTTCTTTAGTTGTTGATTTTTTTCCATACTCAAAGAAAAGAAAAAACCTTCAACCAAACAAGAGGGCTTATACCGCCAAAACGTATAGATAGGTGTCTTATTCGACAAAATAAAAGCTCATTCCGACAAATATGCCAAAATGAGCTATAGTTTTTATATGAACAAAGTAAGGAAATGCAACAAAGTGAATTATTTAGGTAATACTAGCAGTGGCATATTGAAGTTCTGAATAAAATGTTTAGTCACGCTAGTATGAAAAAGGTTGTCAAAGAAGCCTCGGTCTTTCATGGCCAATACCAACAAGTCTCCTTGATTTTTCTGAAGATAATTCTCAATTCCTTCGATGGGATTACTACCCAAGGTAAGGTGGCTTTCGATATTCTCATTTTCAAAAAAAGTCAATAACCAATCTCCTAAGGTTTCGTCATCAGCCAAATTAGATTCTTCGACATCATGGATATGAAGAATATTAGTTTTTGCTTTAAAACGTTCTGCTATATCAACAATTTGTCTGACAATTGTAACTTCATTATTCGTATAATCTGAGGCATAAATAATATGCTTCATATCTTGAATATGGGCATTATCTGGGATGACAAATACAGGACAAGTCGAATTTTTCACAACTTGATAGGTATTACTTCCTATGATATTGCTCCAAATATCTTTAGCCCCTCTAGTGCCCATAACGATAAACTCGGCGTTTACCTGTTGGGATACCTGCTCTATTACATCTGAAATAACGCCATAGATACTCAAAAGCTTCACCTCATTTTTAAAGTCCTTTAAGTACTGACTTTTGACCGTGACTAACTGTTTATCTGAGGCTTTCTGAGCTTCATGGATTTCCTGCTCGATTTGAGAAGGGGATTCATAAGGCAAAGACCCAGTAAGATTAAACACATGCAATAGCACCAAGTCAAGGTTAAGGTTTTGAGCCACGGTACTAGCAAATACAAGCGCTTTTTGAGCTGTATCACTAAAGTCGGTAGGTACTACAACTGTTTTCATAGAGTTTGTTGTTTTGTTGATACAAATTTGACAAGATTTCGGCTCTCTATGAATGAGGCTCGTTAGGCGCACTACTGTTTAAAGTCATGATTTTTTATGCGATTAACTCTTTTTTCAAGCAATAATCTCCAAGGTGTCAGATGTTTGTAGTCATTTAAGCCAAAGGCTTCTACTGCATTTTTGTGGATATGTTCTTTTGCTTCTTTCAAAGAATCTGTAATTAAAAAAAGAGAAAGATCCTCTGACGAAATGGTTCCTGCTTTTTCCATTGCTACAATTTGTTCGTAGAGTTTTTGATAAAACTCCTTGCCAAATAGGACAATTGGAAATGGACTCATTTTATGAGTTTGTATCAAAGTGATAGCTTCAAACATTTCGTCGAGTGTTCCAAAACCTCCTGGCATGACAATAAAGCAATATGAATATTTGCTTAAAAGAACTTTTCGAACAAAGAAAAAATCGAACTCGACAACTTTATCCAGATATGGATTGGGGGCTTGTTCGTGAGGCAAAACAATATTACAGCCTACCGACAAACCTCCTGCCTCTTTAGCTCCGCGATTGGCAGCTTCCATGATTCCACCACCTCCGCCAGTCATGACGGTAAAGCCCATATTGGCTAACATTGCACCAATTTTTCGGGCTTGTTCATAATATGGCGTACCTTCTTGCAAACGTGCAGAGCCAAATACGGTTGCACATGGACCTACAAAATGCAGTACTCGAAAGCCTCGGATAAACTCAGCGAGTACTTTTAATACATACTTCAACTCATGCCATCGTGAGTTTTTGTGGGTCAGAAAACGATGTTCGGATTTTGACATGGGATTAATTTTTATTCGTGAAATAGCGTATTTAGGAGATAGTGCTTAGGCATCAGGTTTTAGTTTGTAGGATTGCCTTTTGTCAAAAATATCTTAATCTCCCAGTCTTGTTCTTGATTGCCGTCAATAGTTGAGTTGATTTATATCATTATTTATAGAAAAACTTTAATTGTCATAAATGAAAAGTGGCGTATTGCCGTTATGTAGAATAGGAATATAATTATAGAATTGATAGGAAGAAATAGTAAAGGTCTTAATTGTAATCTATTGATAAACAGATGTTATAGTTGAAGTTTATGACTGTATTTATGAATATTTTTTTGTTTGTATCCTTGCTTTTCCATTTGGGTAAAGTTGATACCAGAAAGGATGAAACGACTTTTCACCTACCTAAATTTGTCGCCGAAAAATTGCAACAAATACAACAATCAGATGCACGAATCCGAGGAAAGAAAATAGCCTGTTTTATCGATTTTTCACAGCCTTCGTTCGAGAAAAGGCTGTATGTGATTGATTTGCAAAAACAAGTGTGTTTGATGAATACGTGGGTGGCGCATGGAAAAGGCTCAGGCAGAAATGCAATGGCAGAATATTTCTCGAATGATTCGGGAAGTTTATGTTCAAGCTTGGGCGTATTCGAGCCAATTGGTCAATTTTATGGAAAGCATGGCTTAAGTATCCGACTCAAAGGATTGGACAAAGGCGTAAACGACAATGCCGTTGATAGAGGAATTATCGTGCATGCCGCAGACTATATTTCTGAAAAGAATGCAAGTTTTTACAAACGTCAAGGTAATTCTTTCGGTTGTTTTGCTGTCATGCCAACGATGATTGAGTCTTTGGTGAAATTAGTCAACCAGCCAAACGCAGTGATTGTGGCAGTTAAGTGAAAAAATGGGAGTAATGAAATTAAAGTTTTAATTATATCTTATTCTTCTATTATTTTTTTCAACTCTTCTACCTTTGGTAAATACAACAAGTATTTACTCGCAAATATCTGTTTGTTATCTTTTGGTAGCGTGATTTCAACCATGGCATCTTTCTTGTCTTTGCACAAAATGATTCCTATGGTAGGTAATTCATCTTCTGTCTTAACAAATCGATCGTAATAATTTACATACATTTGCATTTGACCTAAATCCTGATGTTTCAATTTCCCAATTTTTAGATCAATTAGAACAAAACATCGCAAAAGTCGATTATAAAAGACTAAATCTACTCGAAAGTGCTCTTCATCAAATGTAAATCGTACTTGCCTTCCAACAAAAGTGAATCCCTTCCCGAGTTCAAGTAAAAAATGCTCTAGACGGTCTATTATTGCTTGCTCAAGTTGTGTTTCAGAATAATTGGACTGTTCCTTTAAATTCAGAAACTCTAAAATATATGGGTCCTTTAAGGTCTCCAAAGGATTAGTGACATTTGTTTCTACCGAACGGTCTTGGTTATTAGCGTTCTTCGAAATCATTAAACGATGATATACAGCGGAGTTGATTTGCCTTTCTAATGTCCTAACGCTCCATGTGTTTTGTTCAGCTTCTTTTTGATAATAAGCTCGTTCATCTTCATCCTCTATACGCATTAAGTGTATGTAATGTGTCCAACTTAAGTTTTGCGAAATCGGTGATTTCGCATTCTTGAAAATAATATAAAATTTACGAATTAGCTCAAGGTTTCTTTTAGAATAGCCCTTGCCAAATTCAATAGTTAATCTTTCAGATAGCTCTGAAAGAATAAAGGTTCCGTAGTCTGCATAGCTTTTCCCTTTTTGCTCTTGTTCAACAATTTGTTTTCCCAATTCAAAATAGGTATAAACCATAACGGAGTTAACTTGCTTTAGTAAAGTATCTTGAGCTTTACGTAAAAGCAACCTAATATTCTCAAAAAAAAGATTATCTAATTTTGTGTCCATCTTCAATGTGAAAAGCTAAAGTGATTTAAAACTCTATCCTCGTAGAAATGAAAATTATGTATTTGGAGTAGTGATCTTGTATTGAATTAAGTTAAGCTCATTTTAAGAGTAAGTACATCACACAGAGGCAAATATAAGTAAATGTTAGTGTTTATCACGGTTTATTTATATTTGGATGGAATAGTAATCGGAATTTATTTTGGGTGAATATATCAATATGCCTAGTCCAAGACTTTGTCTCGAACTAGTGATTACACTTTCAAATAACGAATTAAAGAGTTTCCTCTACCTCACTTTCTGATAAACATCTGAGTAAAAGACCAAATCGCCTTTTTCATTAATTCCAGAACACAAATAGCTAATCAATAGCGGTACATTGGGTTGAACTTGAAAATAAATAGGCTTCAAATCTGGTTCATGCTGCTGGGCAACTAGCTTTTGAATCAATGAAGGATTTCCTAATAGTTTCTCGGCTAGTTCTGTTGGTTTTTCTAAACGAATGCAACCGTGACTCAACCAGCGGCTATTTTTCTGAAAGAGCTTTTTGGCGTTGGTATCATGTAAGTATACCGTAAATGGGTTGTCAAAATCAAACTTTATAATCCCTAAAGAATTATCGCATCCTGCCACTTGTCGTAATTTATAAGGAAAGTTTTTGGCATTAAAACTCGACCAAGGAAGTGTTGTTTCATCTAACACATTCCATTTTTGGTCAAGCACTTGTATGCTGTTATTGCTCAAATAATTGATATCTTTTTGAATTTGAGGTAACATTTCTTTGATAGCAATACTCGATGGTACAAACCAATAAGGGAAGAAAATACATTGCTTAATCGTACTCATCAAACTTGGTGTTGGCGTTTGGGGGTTGCCAACAATCACTCTCATCGATAAGACTTTGGTTTGTGCTTCAATCATCGAAAACTCAGCAGAGGGAATATTGACCCATAGATATGTTGGATAATTCCATGCACTCAAGAAGCGAATATAATTGAGGTCGTACTTCAGTTGATTTAGAAGTTGAAACTTATTAGTATTTAGTACTTTAAGCGTATTGTTACCTAATTTTCCATCTGCTTCAAGATTGAATTTTTCCTGAAATTTCTTTAATGCTTCTATCAAAATAATTTCGCTATCATAAATCGTAAGCGACTCTATACATTTCCAGAAGACTAACTTTTGTTGAAGACTTTTATTTTCTACTAATGTTTTAGTCAATTTTGTGGGAATAAATAGACTGTCTGGCACATTTAGTAATCGTTGGTATGTTTCTAATACCTTCTTGTAATGTTGACTTTTTACCTCATATATTTCGAGAAGTTTAGAGAAAGATCCATATTTGATATTTTGATGAAGGACTTGAGGAGTGTTTACAGGCTGATTTTGATATTCAATACCATTAAATGCTAATGTTTTGGGCTTGATTCCAGCGGTAAAATCACTGAAATATGACAGCATCGCATGAGTGCATAACAGCTCATATTCAAGCTGGTTGACGTTTGGCTGAATAAGATAGTCGAAGTGATATTCTTGCGAGTTTAGCCCATATTGTACGGCTTTGCGAAGTTCTTCTATAAAACTTTCTTGAAATGCCTTGTTTTGATGCCAAATAGGTTGAAAGTTATTGTCTTTATAAAAAGCCTGTAACTCCGAGGGTTCAGTAATACTGAGTTGTTTGGCAAAAACAGGGTCTTCGCACAATTGTTTTAATAAGCTTTCAATGTTTTCTTGGGCAAAAGTAGTTGCCGAAACAAGAAGTAAGATAATTGAGAAATAGACCTTTTTCATAAAATAAATAGCTTGTTGTGGAAGACTTTTACAAAGGTCGCTTGGAAAGGAGAGGAGTAAACTGAGTAGTTCAAGCTGAAAAAATGATAATTATCATTCATCAAAAAAGCCATCCCCTAAGGAATGGCTTGTATACTATTTGCAGATGATACAGCGCTTATTTTGTTCCGTATTTTTCTGAATACTTTTTGTACAAACGTTTTTGCTTGTCATCCAAGTCGATTTTTTTACCTTGAATGAATGCGTGCTCAACTTTTGCTGAACGCATATCTAACAAATCGCCTTGTGATACAACCAAAGTAGCTTGTTTGCCAACTTCCAAAGAACCCACATATTTGTCGATGCCCAAGATTTTAGCATTGTTGATAGTTACCAACTTCAAAGCATCGTCTTTTGACATACCGTGTCCAGCAACAGTACCTGCCAAGAAAGGCAAGTTACGTGTGCGCCAGTGCATACCAATATATGCCAAACCAACCGTTACACCTTTTTGAGCCAATAATTGAGGCAATTTGTAAGGCAAATCTGTATCGTCGTCAATACTATTTGGCAAACGGTGTGTACCTGATACAATCACAGGAACGTTGTTGTCACGCAAAAAGTCTGCTGCTAAAAGAGACTCTTCACCACCGATAATTACTACACTTTTAACACCTTTTGATTTAGCAAACTGAACAGCTTCGATGATTTCTTTACCATAATCAGCCGAGATATACAATTTTTTAGTACCATCAAAAAGCCCTTTCATTGCCTCCAATTTTACATTGATAGGATTAGGGTTTTTGATTTGAGCATAAGCTGTTGCATCGTCGAACAACTGGGCTAATTCACGAATTTGCTCTTCTTTTTTATCATTTTTCTTGGTTGTTGAAGAAAACGTTTCGAAGTTGAATTCACGTTTGAAATAACCAACCCAGTTAAGGTGAACACCATCATCTTTCTTCAAAACGGCATCTTCCCAGTTCCAACCATCCAAATTCATGATGGAAGACATACCAGAAATAATTTCACCTACTGGTGTAACTTGTGTAATCAAAACGCCATTACCACGAACTGTAGGAATCAATTCTGAGTCAGTGTTATAAGCAATCAAAGCACGAACGTGAGGGTTGATAGCGCCAACTTCTTGTTGGTCAACTGTAGCACGAACTGCTTCGATTTCTACCAAACCTAGTTGGTTGGCAGGAGCGATCAAGCCAGGGAAAACGTGTTTTCCTGTTACATCGATTGTTTCTGTACCAGTTTTATCATAAGCAGTTCCCGCAGGACCAACTTTAGTGATAACACCTTTATCAAAAACGATTACACCATTTTCAATCACAGGACCTGCTGCGGTGTGTATAGTGGCACCCGTCAAAGCAATAGGCTTAGACTGAGGGGTAGCAGCCGCTTGGTTTTGAGCGAAGGTCGTCTTCACACCCAAAAACAAAGCTAGCGTATATAATAATGCTGATTTTTTCATTTTGTAATAAAATTTTAAGTCATGAAAAATGCCTTTTGGGGCATTTTATCTTAAAACATGTACTGAATTTGAGACAAATAATGCTTCGATAACGTAGCAGAGTAGTAAATGTGCGATATTCACCATTCACAACTCACCATTCAACACTCTATTTGTCACAGTTGTCTTGTAACTGCAATGTACCAAATGCACGAGTTTCACCTTCTTCTTCAGTTAAACCGCCCAAAGAGTTACAAACGAACAATCTTGGTTTGCGCATTTCTGGTCTAGCAGTAGGAGCACCACTTGCTTTTGAATTCAACATTTTTTGAATCAAACGATTACGTTCAGCAGCGATATTAGCACGCAATTCTTTGTCTTTTTCGATGTCGAAGTAAACAGCACCTTCAATGATCGTTTTTTCTGGTTTTGCGTAAACCGAAAGTGGGTTTTCGTTCCAAAGTACAACGTCAGCATCTTTACCAGCTTTAATACTACCCAAACGGTTGTCAAGGTGCATCATTTTAGCAGGGTTCAATGTAACCAATTTCCAAGCTTCTTCTTCAGTAAGACCACCATACATGACTGTTTTTGCAGCCTCTTGATTCAAACGACGAGCCATTTCAGCATCATCAGAGTTGATCGAAGTATTGATACCAACTTTTGTCATCAAAGCAGCGTTGAAAGGAATGGCTTCTTTTACTTCCATTTTGTATGCCCACCAGTCAGCAAAAGTAGAACCACTTGCTCCGTGTGCTTTCATTTTGTCAGCTACTTTATAACCTTCCAAAATGTGAGTAAATGTATTTACTTTGAAACCTAATGAATCAGCTACTTTCAACAACATGTTGATTTCTGACTGTACATAAGAGTGACAAGTAATAAAACGTTTCTTATTCAAAATCTCAGACAATGCATCTAATTCCAAATCACGGCGTGGAGGCGTCAAAGTAGCTTTGTTCGCTGCTTTGTTGTATTCAGCCCAAGCTTTATCGTATTCTTTAGCACGCAAGAAAGCATCCATCATGATTTGCTCAACACCCATACGAGTTTGCGGGAAACGGATACGAGCGCGGTCACCCCAGTTAGCTTGTTTTACGTTTTCACCTAGAGCAAACTTGATATATCCATCCGCATTTTGAATTTTCATTACTTCTGGCGCTTCACCCCATTTCAACTTTACAATTGCAGACTGACCACCAATACAGTTAGCCGAACCGTGTAATAATTGAGAAGAAGTAACTCCACCCGCTAATTGACGGTAAATGTTTACGTCCTCAGAGTTTACCACATCTTCCATACGAACTTCAGCCGTAACCGATTGAGAACCCTCATTTACTGAAAGTAAACCAATATGCGAGTGTTCGTCAAAAATACCATTGGTCAAGTGTTTGCCTGTACCATCAACAACTTTTGCTCCTGTTGCAGACAAGTTTTTACCCACTTGAGCAATTTTACCATCTTTCAATAATACGTCAGTATTTTTCAAAATACCATCCTTTTCGTTTGTCCAAACGGTAGCATTTTTAATCAATAAAGTCTCTGCTTTTGGTTTGGTTTCTGCACCATAACCATTGAAAGGATATACGATTTTGCCAATAGTTGGAACAGGCTTCTTAGTAGTATCTGCTTTTGCTACAGCTTCTTTGAAAGCTTCTTTGAAAATAGCATCAAATTTTACAGGAGTACCTGCTGCATCAAAACCATCGCCTTTGATATTTTTGCCATCGTAATAAGCACTAATACGAGTATCACCTTTGTCTTTTTTAGCATCCAATTTGAAAGATAAAGTCAACAAATCACCAGTTCTTGTCACTTTAGGAGAAACTTTAACTGAATCTGATACTTGGATTTGGAACTCTGGCTTATCTACTTTACCTGTTACGTTCAATTTCAAGCCTGATTTGCCTGCTAAGCTCAAATCGTAAGTAGCACGCATATCAGTAATGTTCATGTTGTTTACAACGTAACGCTTACCTTTTACCCAGTTTTCATAAATTACATTACTTTCCTTGAAAAGATTATCAGATGTAATCAAGAAGTTAGCTAACATACCAGGTTTCAAGCTACCTACCAAGTTATCTACTTTGTTGAATTGAGCAGGAACCGAAGTCAAAGCTGCCAAAGCTACTTTCTCATCCAAACCATATTCTACAGCTTTACGCAAATTTGCCCAGAAATCCGATTTGCTTCTTACGTTAGAAGTTGTGATAGCAAATGATACACCTGCTTTAGCCAAAATAGCTGGGTTGGCAGGAGCCATTTCCCAGTGTTTCATATCTGATAAAGAAACAACACCCGCATCAAATGGGTCTTCTACGTCAGGAGTCGTTGGAAAATTCAATGGAATAATCAATGAAACGCCAGCAGCTTTTACTTCATCAAGACGTTGGTATTCGTCGCCACCACCTTTGATAATGTAATTTACACCAAACTCTTTTCCGATTTTGTTGGCTCTCAAAATACCCAATTTATCAGATACCTCAAATACTTGTGGTACCGATTGGCTGTTGTTGAAAGATTCCAACGAGATATTATATTCTGTATGATTCTTACTTTTTTTGTACCAATCAGCATCCAAATACGTTTGACGCAACAATGCCACCGAACCCATTAATGAGTTTGGATAGTCTTGAGTAGACGAACCTTTTGAAAGAGAATAGTTGGCAGAAACGTTCGTTTTCAATAATGCTTCTTGGTCACGACCGTCGATTAAAGCAACTAATGCTGAGGTTCCACGAACGATACCGTCCTGTACGTGTGTGATGGCAGCACCAAAACCAGCTTTACGCAATTCATCAGCAGCAGTTGGATTGCCTGTATAAATTGTAGCTGCATTTACTTCTGGCAAAACGGCTTGATTCCAGTTGTAAGCTCCTTGTTTTTTTGATTCGAACTGAGGGTCACCTCTGAAGCTACGTCCTTCTCTTTTCAATTCAGGCATACCGTAACTACTATACGCTTCAACGAGTGAAGGATAAATACGCTTGCCTTTTAGGTCGATTACTTGTGTGCCAGCAGGAAGTGTAATGTTTTTGCCTACTGCTTCAATCACCGAGCCCTTAATTACTAAGGTTGCGCCTTCTAAAACAGTGTTTGCATCTGAAACGATGGTGGCATTGACAAATGCGTAAGTGTTTGGACGCTCATCCTGCACGCCGTTTCGAGGAAACGTGGTGGTTTGAGCTCTAAGCACCGTTCCAAACATGATGATGTTGATGAACGTGTAAAGAATCTTCTTCATAAAAAGAAATTTAGATTAAAGGTAGTTTGTGTAAAGTGATATGGCAAACTAAAGGATTTGCCCAATGAAATATTACATCATGTAAAAATTGTATGATAATCTCGAACTTCCAACAAGTTTTGACCAAATTTAGACCAAGTCAGGAATTCTATCGCTTAAATACAAAGCCGTAATTTTTTGGGTAGGATAATAAATAGTTTTTATGATATTTTTCTCGTAAACGTTTCCGTAAACGTTTACGGAAAAATATTCAATAAAACCCTTGAAAAGTGCTATTTTGTTTGTATATCTTTAGGAAAGAATCTCAGAAAACAACTCATTTTTATGATGACTGCAAAAAGAATTACGGATGAAGTAGCTTTATGGAACGCGTTTCGTGGAGGGGATCACGATGCTTTTACGTTAATTTACCGTAGCTATGTAAACCTCTTGTATAACTATAGTACTAGTATTACCCAAGACCGTGAGTTAATCAAGGACTGTTTGCATGATTTGTTTGTAGAGCTTTGGAAAAATCACCAAAATTTAGGCGAAACGACTTCTATTCGTTATTACCTAATGGCTTCTATAAAAAGAAAGTTGGTTCGTCATTTAGAAACCCAACAACGTCAGACTTTACATCATGAAGGGTATTATGTAGAAAACCCAGACTTTGTAGGCTCGCACGAAAACCGTTTGGTGGCTTTTGAAGAAGAGCAGAAGTTTAATCACGTGCTAAATGAGTCTTTTCGTTTTTTGACAAAAAGACAAAGAGAGGCGCTATCTCTGAAATTCTTTCATGATATGGATACCGACCAGATTTCAAACAAAATGAATATCAATCCTCAGTCGGTTTACAATCTTATTTTCGGTGCTTTGAAGACTTTGAAACAACACATTGGCGCCGAGCAAATTGCTTTTGCATAGGGATTAGATTAAATACATAACGATTACAAAAACCTGTCACAAAAATTTGTGCAGGTTTTTTTTATTTTTTTCAGTAGAAAATTACACAATGTGACTTATGTGGTTAAAATTCAAAAAATAAATAGAATAATTATATATCTTTTTTCCATCTACCTCAAAGAAAATATTTCCATTCTTAAACCTACGATTGCCTCATTGTATCCCTATGTTATGATTAATACTCATTGTTAAGTAATTGATAATCATTGTATTGAAATTAAATTGAAAAAACTGTCCTTTTTCGTCTGTAAAATCGAGTAGAAAAAAAGAAATTGTGCCTTGTGTAGTAAAATTGCAAAAAATACTTTCAAAAGTTCAATTTATGGCGCGCCTCGACAACATTCTAAAATATGAGTTTTTTCATGCTGAAGATTTTATCTCAGATACCTTTTTTTTAGAATGGGTAGCCTCACCAAGTAATCGGGAATACAGTGCATTTTGGAACAAGCTGATAGAAATATATCCTGATAAATGTGTAGAAATCGAAATAGCTAAAGATATTCTTCTGAATACCTGCCAAGGTCAAGGCCTCAACCCATTGGAAGAAGAAGAACTCTGGCGAAAAATCAATAAATCTTTATTATCCTAATCAATCAGTTTCATTTTAAAACCAATAAACTATGCTAATTAAACCTTTACTATTGAAAAGAGGGCTATTTGGAATGTGTGCGGTGCTTACCTTTATGTTGTTAAGCTTCACAGGACTAGCCCAACAAGCAATTACAGGGAAAGTGACTTCTTCGGAAGACGGACAGGGTGTTCCAGGAGTAAGTGTTATGATTAAAGGTACCAACAAAGGTACAACCACAGATGCAAACGGTTCTTACAAAATTAACTCGTCGTCAGCTAAGGATGTTTTGTCATTTTCAGCGATTGGTTATACGACTACTGAAGTAGCAGTAGGTTCAAAAAATACAATCAATGTTGTGTTGAATGTTGAAAACCAAGCCCTTTCAGAGGTAGTTGTAGTTGGTTATGGTACTCAAAAGAAAAGCCAGTTGACAGGTGCTATTTCGCAGGTATCTGCTAAGCAAATTTCGGAAATGCCTATTACCAACTTAGGTCAGGCACTTCAAGGTAGAACTGCTGGGGTTGACGTTTCACAGTCAGGTTCAAAACCAGGTCAAACAGCTAAGATTTTGATTCGTGGTCGTCGTTCATTCAATGCTGGAAACGACCCATTATATGTTGTAGATGGTATTCCATTGTCGGCTGGTTATGAGGATTTTAACCCAAATGATGTTCAGTCGATGGAGGTGTTGAAAGATGCAACAGCTACAGCGATTTATGGTGCTAGAGGTGCCAATGGTGTTGTTTTGATTACAACAAAAAGAGGTGCTGTAAAAGGAAAAACTACGGTAACTTATGATATGTACGTGGGTCAATCTCAGGTATTAAACAAATTGAGATTGTTCAACGGAACCGAATTTGCGGAATATGTACGTGAAGCTTACAGAGCAACAGGTATTTACAAAAACGCAGCAGGAGCAATCGTTCCAACTGGTCAATCAGATCCTGTTGCAGATTCGAAGGTAGCAGTATTAGGTGGTGACCCTAACGTAGTTGAAGGTTTGGCTCAAGGTAGAAGTACAGATTACCAAGATTTGCTTTTGAAAAATGGCTTCCAACAAAACCATTCAATTGGTATCCAAGGTGGCAATGACAGAACTCAATTCTATATTTCAGCTGGTTACTATGTAGATAAAGGGGTAACAGAAGGATTAGATTATTCTCGTTATTCGTTACGTGCTAATATCGACCATGAAATTAATAAGTGGTTGAAAGTGGGTATTTCATCTTACATGATGTTTAGCGATCGTAATGGTGAAAACTTGAACCCATATAGTTTCACAATTCAACAAAACCCACTTGGTGCACCTTATAAAGCAGATGGTTCGATCAACTTTACACCAACAAACGATGCGTTGTTGACTAACCCATTGGCTGAAATCGTACCAGGTGCTCAGGTAGATAACACGAAGAAATACCGTATTTTCAACAGTATTTATACTGAGGTAAAATTGATGGAAGGTTTGAAATACCGTGTAAACTTTGGCCCAGACTTTACTTTGTCTCGCTGGGGTAGATTTATCGGAGCACAAACAAATGCTAGAAAAGGTGGTGATCCTCAGGCAAGTACACAAAGTAACTTCGGATTTAACTGGACTTTGGAAAACATCATTAATTATTCAAAAACAGTTCAGAAGCACAACCTAAATGTGACTCTCTTGCACTCTATTCAGAGAGATCGTTACGAAAACTACGCTGCCAACGTGCAAGGCATTCCTGCTGAAACTCAACAGTTTTACAATTTAGGAAATGCAAGTTCTGTGCTAGGTGTTGGAAGTAACTTGACTGAATGGACTATCAATTCATTAATGGCGCGTGTTAACTATGACTACAACGATAAATTCTTGGTAACATTGACAATGCGTCGTGATGGTTCTAGCCGTTTTGGTGTAAACAGCAAATATGGTAACTTCCCTGGAGTAGCTGTAGGTTATAACATTAGCAACGAACCATTCTTGAAAAGCGTACAATGGTTAGACTTATTAAAAGTGAGAGCAGGTTGGGGTTCAGTGGGTAACCAAGGGGTGTCTCCTTATCAAACACAAGGTTTGTTGAACCGTACTGCTTATGCTTGGGATAACACAGCAGCGTTTGGCTATCGTCCAAATACTATCGGAAACCCAGATTTGAGATGGGAAACTTCAGCAACGAAAAACATTGGTTTTGATTTCAGTTTCTTGAAAGGACGTGTTCAAGGTTCATTAGAATTGTACCAAACCAACACAACAGATTTGTTATTGTCTGACCAATTGCCAGGTTCAATCGGCTTTAGTGCTGTAACTAAAAACGTTGGTGAAACGCGTAACAGAGGTATCGAGCTAAGCGTATCTACTGTAAACGTGGATACAAAAGGAGGTTTCAAATGGACAACAGATTTCCAATTTACTAAAAACCAAGAAGCAATTGTTTCACTTTACAACGGTGCAAAAGATGATATCGGTAACAAATGGTTTATCGGACAACCTTTGAACTCATTCTTTGATTACAAAAAAGTAGGTATCTGGCAAGTAAGTGAAGCAGAACAAGCTAAAAAATATTACCCTGGTGATAATGCAAACGCATTGGGTGCTGGTGTTGGTCAAATCAAAGTACAAGATACAAATGGCGATGGCGTAATCAATGCTGACGACCGTGTATTGCTAGGTTCGGACGTACCGACATTCCAAGCGGGTATCACAAACCGTTTCTCTTATAAAAACTTTGACATTTCATTCTTCTTATTCGGTCGTTTTGGACAAATGATTGTAAGTGGTTTCCATCAAGACAACAATGCTTTGGCTGGTCGTTACCAACAAATCAAAGTTGATTACTGGACTCCAAACAACCCTAATGCTGAGTTCCCTCGTCCATTTAGTAACCAAGAGTTCCCTCAGTACAGACAAACGTTGATTTATTTTGATGGTTCATTTATCAAAATGCGTAATATCAACTTTGGTTATACTTTCAATTCAACTGTTGCTAAAAAATTCGGCATGGAATCATTGAGACTATTCTCAAGTATCCAACAACCTTTCATCTGGTCTAGCTTTATTTCTAAGTACAATGGCGTAGACCCTGAAACTTCAGGTACTTCTGTAAACAATGGTGTTACACCATCTACAAGAGTATTTACAGTTGGTATCAATGCTAAGTTCTAACCACAACTTAGTAGAAATTTCTCAACGAAAAACAGTTTAACGAAAACAGATTAATAAGATGAAGATTAACAATATATTAAAACATGCAAGAGTACTAGGGGTAGCAGCATTGATGTTGACCGGTCAGTCTTGCTCTGATGTCTTGAACGAAACAGTTGTATCGGGTATCGGTAACGACTATATGAATACCACCAAAGGGTATGAAGATGCAGTGAATGCAGCATATTCTTCTCTTCGTAACTATTATGCCACACAGCCTGGACTTACCATGACTGAATTTGGTACAGATATTTATGCAACTGGTGCGGATGGCTCATACAAAGGTTTTCATTTTTATGATACACAGTTAAACCCTACGGTAGATTACCTTGCTCAAATCTGGGATGAATTATACCGTGGTATCAACACATGTAATGCTATTATTGAGCGTGCACCAAAAGTAACTTTGGCAGATGCTACTAAAAAAATCAGAATTGCTGAAGCAAAATTCTTGAGAGCGCATTATTACTTTATTTTATTCCAGCAATACGGTGGTGTAGATTTGAGATTGACAGAAACATTGGCTCCAACGAAGCAAACCAAAAGAGCTACTGACGCTGAGATGTATAGTGCCATTATCAAGGACTTGACAGAGGCTATTCCTGATTTACCAAACTCATCAACACAATATGGTCGTGCTATCAAGCCAGCTGCCGAAATGTGTTTGGCTAAAGTATATCTAGCAAAAGCTTATTCGTCGGTAAAAGCTTCAGATGATTTTTCTAAAGCAGCAACACTTTGTTCAAGCGTAATTTCTAATTATGGATACAAATTGTTGGATGATTTCGCTAGTGTATTTGATGAAAATAACCAAAGAAATTCTGAAGTAGTTTTTGCGGTTCAGTACACTGCTGATCCACTAACAAACCTTACAAACAACACAGGTGCTGTGAATGGAGGTAATAACCTTCACTTGTTCTTTGGTATGCAGTATGACGTACAAGCAGGTATGCAACGTGATATTGTGAATGGTCGTCCTTTCAAACGCTTACGTCCTACGACTTACTGTACAGATGTAGTATTTGGAGAAAGAGTAAACGATTCGCGTTATAAGAAAACTTTCAAAGACACTTGGTATAGCAATAAGCCAGGTACTTATGCAACTGCATTTGATGATTCAAAAACGTCTGTAACATTTGTAGCTGGTGATACTGCTATCTTTATTCCAGGCTACGAAATGTCTAAAGCTGATCGTGCTAAGAAAAAATATCAGGTATTGGTGCCTAGTAAATATTCGGAAGCGTTGTTCCCAACGTTAAGAAAATTCTTCGATACCAAACGTCCTGATATGACTTACGAAGCAGGTAGCCGCGATTATTTTGTGTATCGTTTAGCAGATACGTATTTGATGTTGGCCGAGGCACAAGTGGGGTTAGGCAACAAACAAGCTGCTGCTGATGCAATCAATATGGTACGTCGTCGTGCGGCTTGGGCTGGTAAGCAGTCTGCCATGGAAATTACTTCAGATCAAGCTACATTTGATTATGTAGTGGAAGAAAGAGCAAGAGAATTGGCTGGTGAACAAACGCGCTGGATGGATTTAAAACGTTGGGGAATCTTGGTTGACCGTGTGAAAAAATACAATCCACAGGCAGCAGCCAACATCAAAGATATTCACAACCTACGTCCAATTCCTCAGACACAGATTGACCGTACTGAAGGAGGTAATACAACATTCCCACAAAACCCTGGTTTCTAATAGCTACTTAGGTTTTAAATAATGAAGAAGATGAATGTCTCTTAGGATTGGTTCATCTTCTTTTACCACTAAAAGCATAATTATATACTTGACCCTAATACCAAACCAAAGGGGCGTTTCGAGAGAGACGTCCCTCTTTTTGTTAATATATCCAACTCAAACAGCCGAATCAACGCAGGATGGTCTCCGTTTTTTGAAAATTTTGAGTAACTTTTGGATTTTAAAGGCTTTTATCTCAAAAAATAAGTAAGCGATTGTGGAAACAATCCTATTCGACTAGAAAAATGATTATGAAAAAAAGTATGATGATGATGGGGCTAATGCTGATGAGTGCAGGTGTTTTTGCCCAACAAAAAACAGATAAGGTACAGTTGATAGTGAAAAAAAATGAAAGAAAAGTAGATGTTCTTGTCGATGGACAACCATTTACATCTTACTTCTATCCGAGTGATTCTATCTTAAAAAAACCAGTTTTATTCCCTATTCGTACGGCGCAAGGTACGATGATTACACGTGGGTATCCTTTTATTAAAAAAGCTGGCGAACGTGTCGACCACCCACACCACGTTGGTATGTGGCTCAATTACGAATCGGTGAATGGTTTTGATTTTTGGAATAACTCAACAGCAATCAAAGACCGTTCGAAATATGGAACTATTCGTCACACAGGTATTGAAAAAGTTGTAGGTGGACATGGAAAAGGCGAATTACAAGTAACAGCCGATTGGATTGATACAGACGGAAAAGGTAAAACTTTACTAAAAGAAGAAACAACCTATATTTTTACAGCAAAAGGTAACCAACGTATCATCGACCGCATTACAACACTAACAGCTGTAGAGAATGTAACTTTTGCGGATGTCAAAGACGGAATGTTTGCTATCCGTGTGGCTCGTGAATTAGAACACCCTTCCGACAAACCCGATGTTTTTGTAGATGCCAATGGTATTGAAACCAAAGTTGATAAACTAGATAACACAGGTATTTCGGGTAAATATCACGGAAGTAATGGCGTAAATGGTGAAGAAGTTTGGGCTACTCGTGGCAATTGGATGAACCTTTCTGGTAAAATCAAAGACGAAGATATTAATATCGTGATTATTGATCACCCTAAAAACATTAGCTATCCAACTTACTGGCATGCACGTGGATACGGTTTGTTTGCTGCCAATCCGCTAGGAGTAAATGTATTTTCGAAAGGAAAAGAAACCTTAAATTATAAATTGGCACCCAACCAATCAGTGACTTTCCGTTATCGTACAGTAATTACTTCAGGAAAAGTAACAGATAAGGAATATGATGACTTGGCAAAAGATTTTGCTAATCAGTAGCATTATTGAATTTTGCGACGCAAGAGAAAATATTGGATAATATATCGATGGTGTACTTTGATAGTGTCCATTCTGATGTCTTAACTAATATTATTAACAAGTAAAAAAGCTCAACTATCTTATCATAGTTGAGCTTTTCTTATTTTAACCGATTGACTTCGGTCTTTAAAAATCGTTGTTTGGCGTAATAATATCCATAGAGATATGAAATTATTACGGATGAGAATGCGAGTAAGCCCATGATTAGTAGCTTAAGAGTAACGTTTCTTTTCATGATAGGTATAAATGGTTGATTTTAAGATAGAAGAAGCAATTTTATTCAAAGATATATGCTTTTGTTTTATAGCGTATATCTTATTTTTTTAATTGTATAAACGGTAGTGATTTTATCAGATTAGTTTTTTTCATAACTTCGGAAAACCAATTTCTATAAAAATCTAAATAATTTAACATGAAAAAACTTCTATACGGAATCTCAATGGGATTCCTTGCCCTCGCTTGCACATCTCAATCGCAGGAAGCATCTCCAATTGTTGGTACTTGGCAATTAATCTCTGGAACAACCATCAAAGGTAAAGACACTACTTTTACAGATTATACGAAGGGACAAGAAATGATTAAAATAATTACCCCTACACATTTTTCTTTTTTACGACATGACCTCAATCATGGTAAAGATTCCACCGCAGATTATAGCGCAGGAGGAGGCAGAGTCAAAATAGATGGTAATAAGTACAAAGAATATTTAGACTATTTCAATGTACGAGAGTGGGAAGGAGGCGAATTTGAATTTGATTATGAGGTCAAAGGAGACACCTTAGTAATCAAAGGAATTGAGAAAGTCGAAAAACTTGGAGTTAACCATATTAACATCGAGAAATACCTTAAGAAAAAATAAAATGAACCATTCTGGTAGTGTTAGTCAGCTCAAACTATGGCTAACACTATTTTTTTGATAGGTAAAAAGTAGAATGTATTGTCTTTTACTGCTACAGTAATCAAATCAATCAAACACTAAACTTATCTTTTCATGAGTACTAAGTTGAAATGCACTTTTATCTTCCTTTTGTTCTTGACATCGAGTACGATTTTACATGCTCAAAGTAAGCTTTTTAATGGTAAAAATCTAAAAGGCTGGTACGCTTACGAACCCAAAACAGGCAAGCATTCAAACGCATCGGACGTATTTAAGGTAGAAAACAATATGATTCGTTTGTACGGAGACAAACTAGGGTATGTAATGACAGAAAAATCGTTTAAAAATTTCCAGCTTACGGTAGTTTTTCGATGGAATACTGATTCTACGATTACTCGTAAAAGTAGTAAAAGAAACAGTGGAATTATGTACTTGGTACCTACAGCAACAAAAGATACTCTTTGGCCTAAAGGAATTCAATATCAGGTAAAAGACGGAGGCACTGGTGATTTTGTATTGCTACAAGAGGTAACGTTACTGGTAAAAGGCAAACAAACAGAACCAGGAAAAAGCGTCACTTCGCCAAGATTTGCTGATGCCGAAAAACCTGTAGGTGAATGGAATACCGCTGTTATTACCGTAATAGATGGTAATGTGAAACAAGAGTTAAACGGAAAGTTAGTAAATGAAGGAACATTAACAGAGGCAAGTGAAGGTAAAATTTTATTACAATATGAAGGATATCCCATTGATTTTTCAAAGATTGCCTTGAGAAAATTGTAGCAAACTATTACAAATTCATTATTAAAGAAGGTGTTCGGAATAACGGACACCTTTTTATTTTTTTAGAGGAAATGGATTGGGGAAATATGGAAAATTAGAACTAGTATTTGCTTTAATCTAAGGCTGTGTTGGTTAATAATATTTTGTCATGGTAAGAAATTGCTATATATTTGCTTCTAAATAGAATAGGTAATTTAGTTGAAATCCTCCTGAGCGATAGTAATAACTGTTTTGAAATAGATTATTATTTATAATAAAATAAAACTAAATATCTCATATTTATGCTACATTAAACTCTATTTTAGCACTTTTAGAGTTTTAATAATAGCTTATAATCTGTTCCCGAATTATCTCAGGAACCTTTATTGTTGCAAATTCAAAAAATTATTAACATAGTTGTTTCATATAAAAGCAGAGTGTTGTAGTAGATATTTCTGCTTAAAATTTCTACTTATAATTAAAATAGTTAAATCATCTCTTAGAACATAGAGAGATAAAAGAAAAAAAAGTTAAACTAAACAGTCAAATGTATCTTTTTCAGAAACTATCAGTTGTAATCCCTGCCTATAACGAAGAGAAGACGATTAAAAGTGTCCTAACCAAGCTTTCCACGGTAGAACTTATTGAAAATATTCAAATGGAGCTTCTTGTTGTAAATGATTGCTCAAAAGACAACACCGAAAAAGAAGTAGATTCTTTTATAAAAGAGAACCCTTCCGTTGATATAAAATACTTCAAACACGAAGTAAATAAAGGTAAAGGAGCAGCGCTTCATACAGGTATCAAAAATGCTACTGGACAATACTTAATTGTACAAGATGCTGACTTGGAATACGATCCTCAGGAGTTTAATATTCTGATAAAGCCTATCACCGATGGTCACGCTGATATTGTGTATGGATCTAGATTTATGGGTGGTAATGCACATAGAATTTTATTTTTTTGGCATACCATTGGAAATAAGCTTTTGACATTTTTATCTAACATGTTTTCTAATCTAAACCTAACAGATATGGAAACTTGTTACAAGCTATTTAGAACAGATCTTATTCAGTCTTTGGCCCTCAAAGAAAAGAGATTTGGATTTGAACCTGAAGTAACAGCGAAAATTTCGAAAATTAAAGGAATAAGAATTTACGAAGTAGGCGTTTCGTATTATGGAAGAACTTACGAAGAAGGTAAGAAAATCAACTGGAAAGATGGGTTTAGAGCACTCTACTGTATTGTAAAATATGGTCTAATGGACTAATTTTTTCTACATTTTAATAAAAAATAGTTAATACCTAGAGTTTTCGACAAACAACTTACTCATATCGATTGAGATTGTGTTTAATTTTAAGGTGTTGATTGATAAAGTTTTTAGTTTATAAAATTTCTCTAACAGTGAAAGCACTAGCAAGCAGTCAACGCTTTAAATTTATCGTTTTTTTCATCTTTATATATTTGATTATGTTTGTTTTTAAGGACAAACTTAATGTTACATTATATCAGGATGAATTTCACTTTTTCGAAACTACCCAAAAATTTAGTAACTATATTATACCTCCAATTAGCTATTTAGAACACTATCCTGAATTGAATACACCTTTGCCATTTATGATTGGGGGCTGGTGGATAAATCTATGGGGAGACACTATTCAAAATTTAAGAATATTAACTTTTCTATTAAGTTTTGCAATAATAGCATTATTTATTTGGGAAAGCCCAAAAGAGTCTAACAAGTTATGGGTATGCGTTTTAGGTTTGTGGCTATTCCCTAATTATTATCTCTGTACCGTTTATTACTACACAGATATGTTTGCAATATTATTTTTATTGGGTGGTATTATTTCATACTTGCAAGGACGGCACTTTCTGAGTGGTTTTTTAATGGTACTAGCCATCTGCTGTAGGCAGTATATGATAGCTTTTCCTATTGCAATATTAGCAAACGAAGTTGTAGGAATCTTTCTTTCTCAAAGATACTCTTTGAAAAAATCATTAAAAGAACTTCTATCAAAAAAGTATCTTATGGTTTATATACTGGCATTTCTAAGTATTATTCCATGGGTTATTTTATGGGGAGGATTTGCTCCTGCTGATGAAATGAAAAGACAACATTATGATAGTACGTTAACATATAAAGGAGGTTTTGTTTTATATTCCTCAGCTGTTGTCGCTTTTTATTTTGTTATACCAGAAATATTGTTGATGCGTAAAATAAATGTATTATCACACTTTGTTCGAAGCAACCGCGTTGTATCTGTTTTGTGCTTGTTAGTTGTAGGGTTTTTGGTTTGTTTTACGCCAGCTGTACAAACATATAATCCGTATTTCACTTGGAAATTTTTAGGATACTTAGACATGGGTTTAGTCAAAATAGGTGTTCCAGAATTTATAAAGCAGATAATATTTGGATTATTAATGTTTCTAGCTCTAATTCGCTTTTTATCAGGAGGCTTAAATATTTCTACTTGGGTATTTATTATTAATGGAATATTATTAGGTAAGGCTCAATTATCTTGGGATAAATATTCATTACCTACAGTAGTTATTTTGTGGTTTTTAGTACTTGTTGAAGAAAAATATTTTAATCAGCCTAGTAATCTAGACAAGAAATATGAGATATCTCATGTTTAATATATATTGAAATTTTACGATAAAAAGCCCTGTAGATATTCACTAAGTGAGCATCTACAGGGCTTTTATTATGAACGAAACATTAATAGGTTATGAGTAATTTTAATAAAGTTTTTGCGATAACATTTTTTTTGCTTTTCGCAATTGGGCTGACTGAAAAGCTTCAAGCTCAACGAGTTTATTCGGTAATCTTTAATGATTTACCCCAAGACTCCCAACTTTTTCCAAGAAATAATAATAACATTGCCAATATTCCAATCAAAGGAATTATTGAAGTGCCAGGATGGACATATTTGTCAGTAATTCTCACAAGAGAGGGAAAAAACTATGGTTATTCAAGAGGCTATATCAATTATACTTCAAGTACATTAGGAAACTTTTCTGTACCTAATGTCAATATAAAGGCAGAACCTGCTGAATATGAAATTTCAATTTATGCAATGAATGCGAATGGCAAAGACTCTTTATTTATGGCATCTCGTCAACATCTTGTTGCTGGAGATATTTATGTATTAAATGGCCAATCAAATGCCTATGCATTCAATATTGGAAATGAACCTTTTTTTTATGATAACAAATACATCAGAACGTTTGGGAAGCATTTAGGTCAGGTCTCTGATACACTGTGGGTAAACCCAAGCCCTCAAGTGGGGGCTTTAGCACTCTCATTTCAAAAATATATTTTTGAGAATACTGGTATTCCAACGTGTATTATTAATGGTTCTGTTCCAGGTACAGGAATCTCTCAGCACTTTAAAGATGAAAGCTATCCAACAAACCTAGGTACTATTTATGGTTCTCTTTTATATCGAATACAAAAATCAAGGGCTATAGATAAAATAAAGGGATATATCTGGATTCAAGGAGAAAACGATATATTCGATAACTCAACGACTTATCCAGACGATTTTAAGAAATTGTTCAAATCTTGGCAGATAGATTTTCCTGCTATTGAACATTATATTGTTGCACAAAGTAATGTTTATCCAATCCCTACTATAAATGCTGCTAGTATTAGAAATTTTCAACGACAAACCCCTTTATTATCTAATAAAATAGAGGTTTTAGCTTTAAATGGATATGAAACTTTAGATGGTGTTCACCACACTAATAAAGGGTATTTTCAGATTGCAGCTCGTCTTTATAAACTATTCGGAGCCCAATATTATGGGGTAACTGATGATATTAATAATCATTCTCCTAACGTAAAAAGAGCATACTTTACCTCATCAAAACACGATGCAGTCGCTCTTGAATTTCCTGAAGGTACCGAAATGGTAGCTGTTCCTGATACAGTTTTAAAGAGCCCATATACAGGGAATATCGTTACCTTAGGTATTAAAGATTATATCTATTTTGACAACGATGAGTCTCGTACCGCAACTATCACAAGAATTGACTATTCAGGAAATAAAGTAATATTTAATTTTAATGCTCCAATCTCGTATAATAAAATAGCTTACTTACCTGGACGTTATTATACTTTTGATTTTACTAAATATATGGGTCCAAGTATGAGGTCTAAAAATGATTTACACGCGTGCTCATTTTATGACCTTGCTATTGAAAGTGAAAATACAGCTCCATTATTATCTCCTAGTCTGACTGCAACTGCATTATATTTTGATAAGGTTAATCTAACTTGGAATAAGGTTGATAAGGCTGTTAACTATGTTTTAGAAGTACAAGATGGAGGAATTTATCAGGTAATTGCAACTCTTGATTCGTCGATGACCTCTTGGATACATCAAGGTTTATTACCTAGTACGTTATATACTTATAGAATTAAAGCCATAAATGCTATTCAAACTTCTTCATATAATGGAACAACTGTTACAACCACAGCTCTATTAGATTCACCTGTAATAAGTGCTTCTCAAGTTGCTATTGGTGAAGTAAAAGTTGTTTGGGGTGCTGTAAAGGGTGCAAATTCATATCTTTTAGAAAGAAGTATCAATGGAACAACTTTTTCAGGAATAGGAACATTTAACTCAACAACGTTTTCTTATGCTGATACAAAAGTGGCTTATGGACTGAGTTATACTTATAGATTGAAAGCTTTTGGTACAGGAACAGAGTCTCCATTAGTAACTACTTCCATAAAAGTAGTAAATGAGCTTGTAACACCAGTTTTAAAACAAAATGCCATTTATACCTACGGCTCTGGAATAGCATCCCTTGAAATAGGATGGAAGTCTGTTGATGGCGCTACAAGTTATCAACTTGAAAGAAAACAAGCAGGGCAAACTTATCAAATTTTAAACAATCTTGATAACGCTAAGAATAGTTATAACGAACAATCACTTGCTGCTAATGCCAGTTATACCTACCGAATCAAAGCCAAAGGAAATTTTACAGAATCTAAATACGACTCCTTGACTGTGTTAACCCCCAATGTTTTAACTACTCCAACTTTAGCAGTCGAAGAAAATCTTACTAATAAAACGTTGTTAATTAGTTGGAATAGTGTAGCAGGAGCAAGTACGTATCAATTTACAAGAAATATTGAGGGGCAAAGTACAAGTATGAAGACTACTTTATCTACCAATAAATTAGTAGATTCTACCTTTATTCAAAAAGCTAACTATACTTACAAACTACAAGCTTTTGGCGCAAATACAGAATCAGCCATTGCTACAAAGACTTTTACAACTTCTTTAATCTTGGGGAATGAACCACTAGCCGTTGAGTCTTTGGTTTATCCCAATCCATGCCACGATTTTGTATGGATCAGGTTGCCGTATTCTACTTCGGGTGGGGTAGATTTTATCGATACTCAGGGTAGAATTGTCAAGTCTGTTGAATTTAAAAATCAGGAATTACTAGAAGTTTCATTGCAAAATCTTCCTGCTGGCATATACTTCACTAGAGTCCAAACCGCAAAAGCCATTTGGAATACGAAAATTCTGGTAAACTAACAGGCATTTTTACTTTAACATAAATCCTAAAAGGAGCATTGAGCATTACTACTCAATTCTCCTTTTTTTGTTGGTTTTTTGAGGAAATTAATTGAAAATGAGCATGTTGTTTGGTAATTTGTCAGTTATTCAACTTCATTAATTTACTATCTCAAACCTACTGCTCATGATTCAACCAATATTTGTATATGGTCAACACATACTAGAACAGCCTTGTACAGATATTCAATTAGAAAGTCCTCAACTTCAGAACTTAGTCAATAATTTGTGGGATACCATGCGAAATGCCCAAGGTTGCGGTTTGTCAGCCCCACAAATAGGTTTGCCCTACAATGTATTTGTCATAGATAGCCAAAATGCCTTTCAAGCAATTGGGAAAGGTTTTCGGAAAAGATATTTTGATGCCGAGGACAAAGGAATCCAAGGGATATTTATTAATCCTCAACTCTTGGAGGTGTCTTCAAAAATGTGGAAAGCAGAGGAGGGCTGCCTCAGTTTGCCAAGTTTAATCAAAGGGGTTAGTAGGCCGTGGCAAATCAAAATCAGTTACTACAACGAACAATTAGAATATCGCATACAAGAATTTTCTGGCCTTACAGCGAGAATGATTCTACATGAATTAGATCATACCAATGGGATTTTGCTCATAAATCACATGGGATTGTTGATCAAGAAGTATCTTTACTTTAAGCTTAAATCTATCAAAAAAGGTCGAGTGAAAGTATCTTATCCTATTTCTACTCGCTAATTTTTCCTTTTTCCTTCTTTTCCTCTATCAGGTTCTGTCCAGAGCAGAACATGGTAAAGTTTTGTTTTTTAGAAAAAAAGTTCAACATTTATTCCCGCATCATTGAAGTCTCGCAAGACAAGTCCTCTAATGTGCTTGACATCTCACAATTCTGCATAAATACGTAATTCAAACTATCTATTTAATATGAAAAACTCTTCCATTATAGTGGCCTTATTGGCTGTAAGTACAAGTTTCTATCAATGCCAATCTCCCAAAGAAAGCTCGAACGAATCAACGAAAGTAGCTTGGAAAGAGCTTTTCAATGGCAAAGATTTAAGCGGTTGGAAACATGTAGGACCCGGTGCGATGGTCGTAGAGGATGGTATGCTTCATGGCGAAGGAGGCATGGGTTTGCTATATCGGGAAGGTGAAAAATATGGTAATTGTGTGTTTCATATTGAATGGAAAATGCAAAAGGAAAATAGCAATTCAGGGGTTTTTATTCGTATTCCTATCGAACCTTTAGAGGAAATGATGCCTGTGTTTTATGGAAATGAGGTACAAATCGATAATAAACCAGAACTTTCGGGTGAAGACGAATACCATTATACGGGCACCTTATATTCATTTTCGAAACCTCTGGCAAAACCCGGAAAACCTGGTCCCGAATGGAACTCTATGGATATTTACCTAGATGGTCCACGAACAGTAGTAATGGTCAATGATGTGAAGGTAACTGATTTTAAAGATGGAGACCCTGTGCCAAAACGGAAATTTGATTTTGAGCCTTTTCATGGAGCAAGACCTGATTCGGGTTATTTCGGATTACAAAATCATGGAAAAGAAGATATTGTCTACTTTAGAAAAGTAGCTGTAAGACCTGTCACCAAAGAAGACCGTGAAATTGGTAATTTGAAAAGCAGAGCAAGTAAGTAAAACCTTTAAGGCTATTTTCTATGGATACTACTACAGAGAAAAAACTCACTAATCGAAGAGATTTTGTCAGACAGACTTCCTCTGCATTGTTTGGATTAACGATTGTTCCTAGTACTGTGATTTCGGGGCTTGGGCATGTTGCACCAAGTGATAAATTGCATTTGGCTGCTATCGGCTGTGGAGGCGAAGGTGCGGCAGATATAGATGCACATATCAAAACGCCCAAAAAAAATGTCGTGATTTCGCATTTATGTGATGTCGATGACCGTATGGCCAATCCGATGAGAAAACGTTTTCCTAAAGCGCATTTTTTTCACGATTGGCGAGAAATGTTTGAGAAAGAGCATAAGAGCTTTGATGCCGTTACCGTGGCAATCCCTGATCATAACCATGCTATCGTAGGATTAGGCGCGATGCAATTGGGTAAGCATTTGTATTTACAGAAACCCCTGGCTCATGATATTCACGAGGTTAGAATTTTGACTGAGGCTTCCAAAAAATATAAAATTGTTGCTCAAATGGGCGATCAAGGGGCATCAAGTGAAGGATTGCAAACTTTGCGTGAATGGATAGAAGCTGGAATTTTAGGAGATATTGAAAAAGTGTATTGCTGGACCGACCGTCCCGTCTGGCCTCAGGGTATTGCTTGGCCTAAAAAAGCAGCCAAAATTCCCAAAGAGTTGCGTTGGGATTTATGGCTCGGAACGGCTAAAAATGTGAACTATATTGATAATTTAGTGCCATTTAACTGGCGTGGTTGGTGGGATTTTGGAACGGGAGCTTTGGGAGATATGGGTTGTCATATTATTGGCCCTCCTTTCAAATTACTTGAATTAGGCTATCCTACTGAAGTTTCTGGCAGTGCGAGTACAGTTTATAATGGAATTTTTAAAGAAGGAATTTATCCAGAAAGTGGACCTGTTTCGAGTTCGTTGAAATTTACCTATGAACAAAAAAATGGAAAGAAATTAGAGCTTTATTGGATGGACGGAGGAATCACCCCCGAAAGACCTATTGAGCTAGATAGTAAGGAAAACATGAATGATGTCATGGGCGATTTTACCAAACTCAATGATTTTGAGGGAGCAACTCTTTTTGTAGGAACAAAAGGCAAAGCTGCTTGCGGATGGGGAGGTAGAAGTCCAATTTTATTACCGCTTTCAAGAAATGAAGAAGTACATGTGCCAAAAAAATATCCACGTGTGGTGGGCGATATGGATGGTCATTATTGGCAATGGATAGATGCATGTATTGCAGGTTATGGGAAAAACGAATTAAGCTCGCCCTTCGAAGGATATGCAGGACCTTTGACAGAGACTGTTTTGATGGGTAATTTGATTTTGAGAAGTTTTAATATTCGTCAGAAGGTAAAAAGAAACGATCCTGTTTATGGCGATATGGAGGCTTTTACCTTTCCTGGAAGATATATAAACTACAAATGGGATGGAGCAAATATGCGTATTACCAACTTTGAAGCAGCTAATCAATTTATTAAGAGAGAATATAGAAAAGGCTGGAACGAACTAAAATTATAAATTATTGGAGATACAACCTATCTCCAATAACACCCTAAAAGCGCCAAAATGCACATTGAATATTTTTCGGATGACCTAGCCATGAGCGAACGCGCATGTGACCTCATACTTCAACAAATTGAAGAAAATCCTCAAACTTCACTCTGTCCTGCTACCGGAAATACTCCACTCAAAACATATCAATTATTAGCACAAAAGCTTTTGGAAAAACCAACAGAGCTTCGTCTGCTTATGTTAGATGAATGGTATGGTTTGGACAAAACACAGGAGGGAAGTTGCTATGCTTTTTTACAGAAGTATTTGGTCGAACCATTACAAATTCCCAATGAACGTTTTTTCATATATGATTCTCAGACCTCCAGCCCTGAGGAGGCGTGTTTACGTATGCAATTACGCTTGAAGCAAGAAGGACCTATCGATTTAATGATATTAGGAATTGGTCTCAATGGGCACCTTGGTTTTAATGAACCCAACGATTTTTTAAGTCCAGCCTGTCATGTAGCAGAGTTAGAGGAGCAAACCAAGCAACATACCATGATTGGAGAGTTGTCCATTAAACCAACTAAAGGTTTAACTTTGGGTATGGGAGAAATTTTACAAGCTAAAAAAATCATCTTATTAATTAACGGAGCGCACAAAAAAGAGATTACTAAGGCATTTTTGAAGGGAGAAATAAGCACTCATCTACCAGCCTCATTTTTATGGTTACACCCCAATGTGACCTGTTTGATAGAAGCAAACGCTTTATGAAACCACTATTATAACCCGAATTTATACTAAAACTCATCAATGAACATTCACTTATCATTTGGCATAGACCAACTTATTCAACATTCGAACCCAGCACAATATGGTCGTATTGGTTTGGTAACCAACGACGCGGCATATACAGCCATGGGGCAACAATCTCGCTTAGCTTTGTTAGAGGCAGATTTTTCTATTCAAAAGCTCTTTTCACCTGAACATGGTTTGTCTGCCAAAGGTCCAGATGGTGCATTTATTCCAAATGGTGTAGACAGCCTTACCGCTTTACCAATTGTAAGTTTATACGGAGAAAAATTAGCCCCCAACTCAACCGATTTAACGAATATTGATACCGTTTTTTTTGATATTCCAGATATTGGGTTGAGATATTATACCTATCTCTGGACACTAACTCATGTATTGGAATCGTGTGCAGCTCATCAAAAGAAATTAGTGATTTTGGATAGACCTAATCCTCTATCTGGAAGCATAGAAGGACCTATGTTGGAGGAAAATAATTGTTCCTCGTTCATTGGACGATGGAATATTCCTGTGCGACATGGTTGTACCTTGGGTGAGTTAGCCATGTTCTTTAATGCAGATAAAAATCTTCAGGTTGACTTACAAGTTGTCTCATGTAAGGGTTGGAATAGAAACCTTATTTTAAGAGATTATGGAATGCCATTTCAGCCAACTTCGCCTGCAATTGTTTCATGGGAATGTATGTTGGCGTATCCCATCACTGCCTATCTCGAAGCAACCAATCTAAGCGATGGACGTGGTACCAATGCGCCATTTGCACAAATTGGTGCTCCTTGGCTACAAGGATTTGACCTATCAAAACTCCAAGGACTGACCGAAGATGTAGTGTTTGAAAACTGCCAATTTGTACCATCTGAAGGCAAGTTTATGAATGAAGTTTGTTATGGTCTTAAAATTAGGGTAAAAAAAGCCCAACATTATCCATCAACTTTGTTAGGGCTGTGCCTTATAAAACTCATCAAAGCTCAATATTCTGCTTATTTTTCTTGGAAACCTTATCCAACTCGTGCAAACCCTACAGGTCTGCGTCACTTGGATTTATTAACAGGAATTTATCAATCAGAAAGACTTCTTGAACTGACGTGGGTGGATTTCCTTTCGCAGATTAAAGACTTTACTCAAATCACCGAGTGGCAACGAAAAGTGTCTCCATATCTTTTATACTGAGAATCTAATTGGAAATTTTGATTTTTTATCCACAAAATCATTAAATAAACCCAAGCTTAATTTTGTAAAAAAGAGAGTTTGAATTTTTCTCTAAACTCCATGGGACTCTCCTGTGTTTTGTTTTTGAAAAGCTTGCTGAACGATTGAGGATGTTCAAAACCTAGCTCATAGGCAATTTCAGAAATTGTTAAATTCGTAAGAGAAAGTTTTTCTTTGGCTTTCTCAATAAGTTTTTGGTGAATTAACTGCTGAGCGTTTTGTCCTGTCATCGAACGGAGCATATCACTCAGATAACTCGATGAAATATTGAGTTGGTCTGCCAAGAATTTTACCGTTGGAATACCTTGATTTAAAGAAGCTTGTTGGTTGAAATAGGCATCTAATAACTCTTCCAATTGTTGAAGCATATCATGACAAACGGGTTTTCGGGTTATAAACTGTCTTTTGTAAAAACGATTGGCGTAGTTTAACAATAACTCAAGTTGTGAAATGACCACTTCTTGACTAAACTCATCGATTCTATTGTTTAACTCAGATTCAATCATTCTGAAAATGGATAAGATTACTTCTTTTTCTTCATCAGACAAGTGAAGCGCTTCTCTCGAAGAATAGGAGAAGAAACTATATTGTTTAATTTTCTTGGCAAGCGGAAAATTCCATAAAAAATCGGGGTGAATCAAAAGAATGATTTGTTGATTAGCGCAAGTGCCTTGTGGGATAGCATTTAATTCCTCCTCGCTTTTGCCGATAATTTGATTTGGTGCAGCAAACAGCAAACCACCTTCGTCAAAATCAAAATAGGTTTGTCCATATTTTAACTTACCACCAAAGTAGGGTCTAAAAGATATTTTATAAAAACTCAAGGCATGTAAATGTGGACCTAATTCCAGAAAAATCTTTTCGTCGATACCGTTTACAATACTGATAAGAGGGTGCTTGGGTAGCGGTAAACCAAAGGTTCGATGCGCTTCGGATAGAGAATCGAATTTGTAAAAGGGAATATCTTCTTTTTTCATACTTAAAATTTTTACTGTTATAAAACCACAAGCCTTGAATTAACAAAGGAATAGTAAGATAGATTCAAGAATAGAAGAATAGAATTGGGATGAATGCACTTTTCATCCCAACTCTACTAATGAGTTAAAAGTCTTGAGCAGCACTTGATACCGCTTCCCATTTCTCCCATTCTGCTAATCTTTCTGCATAAGTTTCACGTAAATGAGGAAGATTGTATTTCCCTAATAAAAAGCGAAGAGGAGGGTTTTCTGAATCAACAACTTGGAATATTGCCTCAGATGTTGCCAATGGGTTTCCTCTATCAAGTTGTCTTAATGAATCAACAAATTGAGATTTGAATTCGGTATATTCCTCCATGCCAGCTGAAAACTTCAGAGATTCAGGACTTCCAAATTCAGTGGCATAAGCACCAGGTTCAACAATAGTCACCTTAATGCCGAATTGTTTCACTTCCAACGCCAAACTCTCATGAATCGATTCAAATGCCCATTTGGATGAACAATAGTAGCCAATGACAGGTAGGGTGATATGTCCTAAATTGCTAGACGTACCCACAATATGTCCGTATCCTTGTTTGCGTAAATACGGCAAAGCCGCTTGAATTACAGCTACAGGTCCCAAAACATTGGTTTCGTACAGTGCACGAATTTCATCAGCCTTTCCTTCTTCGATGGTTCCTACGAGAGAATAACCTGCGTTGTTGAAAATAATATCTATTTCACCAAAATGTGCAAAGGCTGTATCAATGGCCGATTTGACTTGGTCAATTTTGGTAACATCCAAGGCTAGTGGCAGTACATTATCCCCGAATTTTTCACTCAAATCTGCGATACTTGATAACGAACGAGCAGTAGCAACTACTTTGTCTCCACGCTGTAAGGCAGCTTCTGCCCAAACACGACCAAAACCTCTTGAAGCACCTGTAATAAACCAAACTTTTGTATTTTTCATGACTATTTTGTTTTAAATCTTAACGATACAAAGTTCTGTTTTACTTTGAAGTTCGGCGTAGCCAAAATGAGGAGGTTTGTAGTCAAAATGAGGAAGTTGTGGAGAAAGCATAGAATTGAAAGCTAATGACTTCCAATGTTTTGGGTTGTAATATGAAATAATGAGTCAAAATCAAATATCAAGTTATCAAACCGTCATTTATTTGTAGTGTTTCATGAGTACCTGATAACGTATTATTTATATAAGCTGGACAGATTTTTAAGCAAAATAAATTAATATTGAAGATATTTCATTCATATCTAACATTTACCCCGTCACTCTAAAATCTGTACTCATAACTTATGGGATTATTCGATATTTTTAAAAAGAAATCACAGAATTCTTCTTCAGGGTCAACGCAGGAATTTCCACCAAACAACCCAGAAATGCAAACGGTTTGTTTGTTTTTTGAAAACGAACCATTATTGGATAAAGCGACTATTTTATCTGAGTTAAAAGCCAGATTTACAAATGTAGAAACGGTAGATGATGATTTGTCAGATTCACCATTGGTCTTCTTTTTTCCAGACTATTTAGTGCCTTTACAAGAAGGGGCTGTTCCAGCACAAGGTGCTATAATCACGATGGATCAACAGCTACAATTGGATAGATTTACTACGGCTTTTCGTCAGTCATGGCATTGGGATAATGCGGAAAAAATCATGGCAGCTTGTAAATATGAAATCAACCTGACCGATCTGATGTCACGGTCTTTACCTCCAATGGCTCGATTAGCGTATTTTCAAAAGTTTGTATCTGCTGTGGTAAAGGCAACTAATCCACAAGTAGTGTATTTTAGGAATAGCGATAAACTTCTTGATCCAAGTGATTTTTTAAAAACTTGTGATATTGCTCAGAACGATTTTTTGCATGCTGCTCTAAACGTGAGGTTGTTCAGTGTAGCCAACGGTAGTGAAAAAGAACTATTGATGGATACGCTAGGACTACATGCTTTTGGGCTAACTGATTTTGAATGTAGATTCACCGATTATGACCCAAGTGATATAGCTAAGGTGTTGCAAAATTTGGCTTATTATATCTTCGAAACAGGCGATACCATCAGAAGTAATACGACCGTGGAGGGTATTGGGAAAAATCCGATTTGGAAAACACAATTTGCCAATGCTAAAGTCGAACCTGAACGACTGGTGGTCGAAATAATTCCCCGATAAAATCCTTAGACATTTGAAATTTAGTGATTGAGTGTTTGAGTGAATGAGTGATTATTTTTAAATGAGTTAGTGGGTAAAATAGAAATAATTTTACCCGTATTAAGCTTTATGCGGTAGGTTAAAAGTTAAATAGTATTTCTCATGAAGTAATAGAAACTTTTTGTGCCTAATGCCTACAGCTTACTGCATAAAGCGTATTAATGCAACAGAGGCATAATCACTCATGCATTAAATCACCACTTACTAAATTCAAAATGAGTCATATTTTTTGATGCCACAATCGATTTTGACCCAAGTCAATGCTTTTCCATTTTATTTCATTTTATTTTGAATCCATAATAGAATAAAGATGATGAAAACGGAGCTTGCTAGGTTAATTCAGAGGAAAACGGCACTTACCGAAGAGGAGCTTGCTTCTATCTTGAAGTGCTTTAAATTGGTAAAAGTTAACAAACATGAGCATCTTCTGGAACAAGGAGAGGTGGCTGACCAACTATTTTTTATTCAAAAAGGCTGTCTGAGATTATATTACAATACCGAAGAGTTTGGGATTGTAACCCGTTTCATGGCTTTTGAACATACCTTTCTGACTTCTCTCGTGAGTTTTATTGCTCGTGATCCTTCTACGGAGTTTATCGAAGCCGTTGAAGATTCGGAGGTACTATCTATTTCACATCATGATTTTCTTCAATTAAGAGAAAGTATTCCCGCATGGGACAAAATTTATATTTACATCTTAGAATACGGTCTAACTGTAATCACAGGACGACTAAGTAGTATACTCACGCAAAATGCTACAGAGCGATATACTTCTTTACTCGAAAATAATCCAGAACTAATCCAAAGACTCTCAAATGCGAATCTGGCGTCTTATCTTAATATTTCTCCCGAAACTTTGAGTCGACTAAAATCTCGCATTTTCAAACAGAAAAAATAACTAAATATGAGAAGTGATGAAGTAAAACGTGGGTACCAACGTACGCCACACAGAGCCTTATTGCGTGCCACTGGACTCAAAGACGCAGATTTTGACAAGCCTTTTATTGGTGTAGCCAACTCTTTTATTGAAATTATTCCAGGGCATTTTTTCCTTAATAAAGTTTCTGAAATTATTAAAGAAGAAATACGTGCCAATGGTTGTGTTCCATTTGAATTTAATACCATCGGAATTGACGACGGTATTGCCATGGGGCACGATGGTATGTTGTATTCGCTACCAAGTCGTGAATTAATTGCTAATTCTATCGAAAGCGTAATGAATGCCCATAAATTGGATGCTATGATTGCGATTCCGAATTGTGATAAAATTGTCCCAGGAATGATTATGGGAGCATTGAGAGTGGATGTTCCTACCATTTTTGTCAGCGGAGGCCCTATGGCAAAAGGATACAAGAAAGACGGTTCACCAATCGATCTAGCTACAGCATTCGAGGCTGTAGGAAGGCATGAGGCTGGGACTATTAGTGCTGAAGAATTGAAGGATATAGAATGCAATGCTTGTCCGAGCGGAGGGAGTTGTTCGGGAATGTTTACAGCAAATTCAATGAATACTCTCATGGAAGCCATGGGTATTGCATTGCCCGGTAATGGAACAATTCTGGCACAAACCAAAGAGCGTGAAGAGCTTTATCGTCAAGCTGCTAGGAGGATTTGTACAATTGCAAAGGAGGATGCATTGCGGGGAAAATTCAAACTTAAAAATATTTTGAATCTTAACGCTGTAAAAAATGCCTTCGCAGTTGATATGGCTATGGGGGGAAGTACCAATACGGTTTTACACATGCTTGCCATTGCCAACGAAGCTGGTGTGGATTTTCAGTTGAAGGATATCAACGTAATTTCTCAGAGAGTTTCACACATTGCAAAAATCTCACCTAGTTTGAGTACCATACATATGGAAGACATCAACCGTGCTGGGGGAGTAAATGCCGTGATGAAAGAAATGACCAAACGAGGGGACGATGTTTTGTTGGATAACCTCACAATCGGAGGAGAAACATTATTTGAAAAAATCGCCGATGCCGAAATCAAGGATACCAATGTCATTCGAAGAATCAATAACCCTTACAGTCAAGTAGGAGGGTTGGCTATTTTGTATGGTAATTTGGCTGAACAAGGGGCGGTTATCAAATCGGCGGGATTAACGGGTAGTCGTGTATTTACAGGAAAAGCCGTTTGTTATGACGGTCAGGCAGAGGCAGTTGCAGGAACCTTGGCAGGTGAAGTAAAGGCTGGTGATGTAGTTGTAATTCGCTATGAAGGACCTAAGGGTGGACCTGGAATGCAAGAGATGTTGAGTCCTACGAGTTTATTGATGGGTATGGGGCTAGGAGCTTCAGTAGCATTAATCACTGATGGGCGTTTCAGCGGAGCAACCAGAGGAGCCTCCATTGGGCATGTATCACCAGAAGCAGCTGAAGGAGGAATGATAGGTTTGTTAAAAAATGGAGATGAAATACATATCGACGTTGACCAGTATATTCTTTCGGTAAATTTATCTGACGAGGAAATTGCGGAGAGGAGAGCAGCATTTGTACCAATCAAAAAGCCCTTAACATCAAGATGGTTGAATCAATATCGAGCCTTAGTGACCAATGCGAGTAATGGAGCGGTGTTGAAGACTGATTGGTAAGATAAATTATTGAAAGGAGTTGATATTTTCTATTCAACTCCTTTATTATTTAGGTCATATTCTAGTTGCTTAATTCCTGAATTTTCCAGATAGCCTTAGCATGTTTTGCGAGCATTCTTTGTCTAGTAGCTATTTTTGCTTCGTCCCACGTACTAAACTTTGTAGGAATTGAATTGGTAAGTTTAGATTGTGATTTTTCAAATAATTTACATTTTTCTGCAAAGGATTTTTGAGCGGCTTCTCTATTGAATTTTTTTTCAAGTAGGGTTAAATTTCCTATCCTAAATCTTGAACGATTAATTTCATCAAAAGAAAACTCTCCCCATTCTTCATCGGCATTTTCTGGTAAAATATGCTCAATCGTAAATAAATCACTATCAACATCAATTTCGCTATTATACTCATATATTTCAATCTTTGCCAAAAGGTATTTGACTATCTTATGATTTCTGGTGGTATTTTTAAATTCTTTAGTTGAGAAATCATTTTCAAAACTATTATCTTGAACGTAAATCGATTGAAAATCAGAAGCTGAGAATTTTTTTTGTGATTCAATTTTTAAAGCTACCGCATTATATACGTCTTCTTGAGCATTTGGGTTTAATCCTCCTATTATGTTGTATCTTAATGAGATAATAGAGCAAGTTTTGGTTAATTTACTAAACCCTTCACTTGTAAGATTTCTATACCCTGACATGAAAAGGGAGTATGTTTGACGAATTTGAAAAAGTTTAAGCTCTCTGAGCGCTTTTTGAATTTCAGGTTTGTCTCTCCATAGGTCATCTTCTGGATTTTGAATAGCAAGAAATATATCAGCAGTATCGTTTAGATTTCTAATCAAACCAAAGACTTCTTGTTTGGTTTTAATACTACTTTTAATAGTTTTAAACAGATTTTTCTTACCAACAGATTTGCTTATGCTGTTCCAATAATATCTTAAGTAATCTTCAAATTTTTGCTCGCCCAATTTGCCAACTATTTTACTCCAGATATTTTCTAACTCTTCAATTTCTGAAATATGCGGTTGTGTTTCATCAACCACTGAAAATAAGTGGTTTTTTAATAAATCCGAAGATGATAATTGAACACCTCTAGCATTTAAGGTTTCAAATACTTTAAAGGCGTTAAGCTGGTCGGTAACTTCAATAACCGTAAAAAAAAGCTTATCTACAATATTGTCAACAAAACCAGCTAGCTCTTCTCCTGTTTTGTACTCTTTTTTGATTCTATCATAATACCAATTAAAACATTCTCTCATGTGTTTTTCTGAGGTATTGGTATTGCGAAGAGGTAAATCTTTTAAGAGTACTAAATGCTGTTTGTAGTAGTCATTACTATTACGATTTAGCTTAAGTTTATTGTTAGAGATTAGTGTAACAGGGTCTATATAGCCGATATAGCTATTGAGTAAATTGTTTTTTCTCAATTGGTTACTTTCTGGGTCAATGTTTGAATCAACCAAATCGTTTAGGCATTTGAGCGTAGACAGAATTAAAATGCTCATTGTAGTCAGCCTTTGTTGTCCATCAATTATCTGAAACTCTTTGTTATTTGAAGTTTGAAGAACCAGATAGCCCATATAATGCTCCTCGTCCTCATTAGACATAAGAGCCTTGATGTCCTGCCATAAATCATCCCATTGTTCAGTATCCCAAGTATAGTCACGCTGAAATTTTGGAATTTCATAACGCAAACCATTTCCCATTAATTGTCTATAAGTTTTATTGGATGTTCCTTGAATACCCCTCATGATATTAAAATTTTGCCTCAAAAATTAACAGTTGTTTTCTATAAATTCATGAAACTCATTCATAAATCAACGAATCTATAGTAAAGTCAAAAGTAAAAAGTTTTCACGATACATTTGGAAGAATTGACCATTAAAATAGATATGGATAGGATTTATCTTTTAGGGGTAATCTTATATATTTTCAGAAGACTAAGGAATATGAAATCTCTGAATAGTTTAGAGCTAGTGACGATAACAATTCACAATCTATCTTTATAAATCACCATTTATGTATTAACACTTGGTTAAGTGTATCTCATAAAAGTAATTTTATCCTAAAAGAAAGTTCAAAAATAGCCAGAAAAGATATTATGAGAATAGGACATTACAATGTAGCAAAATTAGTACCATTCATTATCATAGAATTAATGATAATTTCAAGTTTACCTAAATTTATTGGGACTCAGTTAGTGAAATTCAACTTCAGTTCAGAACTTATTGAGTTTCTTAAGATTCTGTCTCCTACAACTATCATTGTGGGTACTTTATATGTCATTAATAATTTCTTGTGGAAATACCCAGTTATAAACCCATTTTTGATAGATGTTCCAGTTATTGAAGGTAGCTATGAGGGCTTAATACAAATTGAAGATTTAAGCGATTTGAATAATAGTGATTCTTCAAGTGTAACAGTTGATATACGACAAACAGGAACCTCTACCTACATTACGCTAAGTTCACTCAAAGGAAGTGATTCCGAATCTAAAGTCGCACATTTTGTAGAGGAGAATGGAAAGTGGTCATTAATATTTTACTATTCAAATAAGAATTCGAAAATTCCTGGAAATATTAACAGATACGAAGGAGCAGCTAATTGGAAAATTCAAATGGAGAAATGTAAGAAAATAAAGATTGTTGGTCGTTTTTTTACTGATGAAACAAGAAAAACTTACGGTACAGTTGAGTTAGAAAAAGTAGACTAAAATAAGTCTAAATCAATAAACAAAAAAAGGTTCAAACCTATCCAGTCTTGAACCTTTTTTTGTAATGTTATTTGTGATTAAGTAAGAGAACGCAATTTGACTACAACCATTTGATTATCTTCAAATAACGAATATACTATTAACTAATAACCTCTTCTTACTTATGACAAACTTGCCAATGTCTCTTTCACTGTCTCAGCCAAAGGAGTAGTTGGGCGACCGATTAAGGCTGATAATGTTTTAGAGTCATCAAACAAATCTCCTTTCGATGCACTTACATCCCAACTAGCAATAGCTTGTGCCAAAAACTCAGGTAAACCGAAGCTAGTCAAAATCTTAGCATATTCTGCCTCAGGAAGATTAGCATAAGGAAGTGTTTTGCCAGTTTGTGCCGAAATTTCAGCCGCTAAGTCTGTCAAAGTATATGATGTATCGCCTGCCAATTCGTACACTTTTCCGTCATGACCTTCTGTTGCTAATACGGTAGCTGCTGCTTCTGCAAAATCGATACGGGCTGCTGATGAGATTTTGCCATCACCTACACTACCGATAAATGCACCACCTGCCAAAGCGCCACCAATTGAACCTGCATAATTTTCAGTGTACCAACCGTTACGAAGAATTGTATAGGTTAAGCCTGATTCTTTCAAGTTTTTTTCTGTTGCAATGTGTTCAACAGCCAAACTCAAAGTTGAAGTATCTGCATGTAAAACACTTGTGTAAACAATTTTTTTCACACCAGCTTCTTTAGCTGAAGCAATTACATTGGCATGTTGTGCTTCACGTTGTCCAACTTCGCTACCTGAAATCAACAAAAGTGTGTCAATACCTTTCAAGGCTTCCACTTGTGACTCTTTGTTACTGTAATCAAATGCTTTTGCTTCTAAACCTAAATCGCTTGCTTTTTCAGGTGTACGAACCAATAATACAATATTTTCTGAAGCTACTTTTTGTTTTAAACTCTCTACAACTAATTTACCTAATTGTCCTGTAGCTGCTGTAATTCCGATTTTCATTTTCTTAATCTGTTTAAAGTTTTAAATGAGCAACTGACTTAAATTTTTCTTCAAATCAACTGCCGAATTGATATGACAAAGGTAGTATGACGCTCTGTAGCATTCATTATCAAAATAAGCGTATATAGTGTAAAAATCGGAAAGTTGATTTTGAGATGGATTGAAGTGAGATAATCTTTGAATTTTTCTATTGATAAATAAACAAAATCTATTTGGTGAATTGTAAAGATTTTAGAATAATGATTTTTGGCAGAGATTATCAAGAAAGATATTTGAAATGATATTTGCTCTAGTATTGGAAAAACAGAGTTTTGAAGGAGCCTAGGAAATTGAAAGATTCAATATACACAAGTAAACTGGTAGACTAGTGTTAAAATAAGAATTTATAAAAAAGCTTTACTACAAGCACCTCTGAAAGATTCAGGCGTGTTTTGGACATATTTTTTGAAATACTTATAAAAATTAGTGGTTTCCTCAAAACCAGCTTGGTAGGCAATTTCTTTGATAGACAAATTTGGATTTGTCAGTAGGCGTTTGATTTGCAAAATCACAATCTCATCTATAAACTGTTTCGCTGATTTATGAATGATTGTTTGAGTAATATTATTGATTGTTTTGGTACTGAGATTCATTTTTTGTGCATAGTCTTCTACCTTCTTTGTCTCCAAACAATGTGCCTCCACTAAGGCTTGCAATTTCACAAACTCAGGCAGATATTTTCGATTCTGTAATTGTAATGCAGAGAGTGATTTTTGACGAAGTAATTTGTTGAGAAAAATATGCAATAAAGAACTGACGATAGGAAGGGCATACTCGTCTTGTAGGTTATTATACTCTTGCGCTATTTCAGCGATTAAAGGAACAAAAAGCTCATATTGCTCACTATCTAACTCAGTGAGAGGAGCTGTAATCAATTCATTAAAAAGCTGTAAGCATTTAGTAGCCTCTGATTTTTCGAAAAACTGGATAAAGAAATCCTCGGTAAATACAAACAGAAATCCAGTACTGTCAGAATAATGATAACGATGAATTTGATCTTTTCGAATCGTTAAAACGGTACCTTTTTGATAAGAATAATCCACGAAGTCGATCGTATGTTTACCAACACCCGAAGTACAAATCAGAATAGTATAAAAATTATTTTTCTGATAATTGATTAAAGATTCTCGAATTTCATCTAGTTGAAGTAGATATTCCAAATTTAACAAGTCAAACTGACTTGCATTGCGACGGTTATCGTAATTGATAAGTTGGATGTTTTGTTTCATTAGAAATTGGTCAATATCTTACTCAATAACTCAAATTTAGTAGAATTGATTTCAAGATGCTAAACAAAATCCAAAACAAAAATCCCCTCGTGAGAGGGGATTTACACTTAAAAACTAAAACTAACATTTGCCATTAATCGTCTTGGCATTTGTGGTTCGATAGTGGTCCAACCACTGAAATATTGTTTGTTGGTGAGGTTGTCTAGTTTGAGTCCGAAACGCATTTTTGAAATGCCATAAAATACTGAGGCATTCAATACGGTATAGCTTGGTAGCGTAAACACGCCCGTTACCGAACTGTTGGTAATGAGGTTTTCGCTTGCGTAGTTTCCACCAAAACCAAAACCTAAGCCTTTTGCTTTGCCATTTAGTAAGGTATAACTCGCCCAGAAATTGGCCAAATCTGCAGGTCCAGCGCTTACTGGACGACGGTTAAGTAAACTTTCGGCAACTTTTGTCTGCTTACTATCATTGTGCGAATAGCCCAAAATTACATTCAGCCCTGGCATTGGGTTGGCAATCAAGTCAAATTCGATACCTTTACTAATCTGAGTGCCATCTTGAACAGTGATATTGTAAGTTTTTCCATCACGAACAAGTACATCCGCACGAGTCATGTTGTTGACTGTAATGTCATAGTAGCTAGCTGTAAAATTGATACGGTTTTGCCATAAATCAACCTTAATACCACCTTCAAATTGGTTAGCCTGCTGAGGTTTGAAGGTTCCACTAATGTCTGCCAATGGTTGTGTTACTGGCGCCACATTTCTGAAGCCATTCATATAGTTTCCAAATACAGCAATTTTATCTTTGATGACCTGATAAACAACCCCTAGTTTTGGCGAAAAAGCATCTTGGTTATAATTACCTGAGGTTACACCTGTAGCAAAGTTGGTAGTTCCGACGGTTTCAAAATGGTCATAGCGCAAACTTGCCATTACCATCAATTGCTCTGTGAGGTTGAATACATCAGAGGCATAAATCCCATAGGTATTGCTCACAGCCTTGGTTTTGGTTGGTGCATTGTTGGCAGCAATTTTGGCATCCAAAGCTTGTTTGGTCAACAAAGGATAGCGAGGGTCGTTGCTTTTACTCGTATTTACTTGGTCAAACAGAATATAGGCAGTGTTGTAATTGAGTGCTACTTGTTGTAAATAATCAAATCCAAACAGGAATCTATTTCTGATTTTACCAATATTGAAATCACCAATAAAGTTTTGCTGTAAATTGGTTGTAGTAACCGTTGAGGTCAAGTCTGCGATGTATCTGCTTACCAAGGTGTCGTTATTTGCTTGCAAATACATGATGTACGAATAATACCCGTCTGACTCTCTTACACTTTTGGCTATATTGGTTTGAGATGTCCATTTATCAGAAATTTTATAATTCGCCTGACCGAAGATATTCAGCGTGTTGTTGGTAATGGTAATATCATTGCTTGTGTATGAGCGGTTGTAGTCAAATTGTAGTTCACTAGGATTGGTAGCAATGAGTTTACGAGAGCGGTTCAAGAAAATCATCAGAGGGTTTGTACCCGTTTGAGTCATGTACTCGGCCGTGATGTTGACATTTAATTTATCATTTACCTTGTAGCTTAAACTAGGAGCTACAAAAGTACTTTTTCTAAATCCAGCATCCTGAAAACTTCCTTGATATTGATGTGAACCATTGACACGCATCAACAGCTTATTTTCTTTATCGAGTGGCGTATTGACATCCAAACTGAGTCTACTCAAATCATACCCACCAATCGAATAGGATACCTCTCCACCAAAAGTCTCATAAGGCTTTTTGGTTACGATATTTAAAAGACCGCCAAACGAAATCAAACTACTGCTAAAAAGCGTTCCTGATGGTCCTTTAATACTCTCGATTCGTTCGATATTAGCTGGGTCAATACCACCATTGGTTTGTCCTGCAACGCCATTCACCATGGTCGGCTGTACGGCAAAACCACGCATCGAAAAGTATCCAGCACCATCGCCACCACGACCTGTTGCCGACCACAGACGATTCACTCCTGGGGCATTTTTAAGGGCATCATCAAAACTTATAATCATTTGCTCTTTTAATAATTCCTTTCCGATACTGTTGTACACTTGAGGATTCTCCAAGTTTTTTAGTGGCATTCTTGCAATATAATCTGTTTCTTTTTGGGCAAATTTATTCACTCCTCCCGAAACAATGACCTCATCTAATTGCTCTGCGCTTTCTTTTAAGGTAAAGTTTAGTCTTGAATGTTGACCAGCTTTAAGTTCAATTTTTTGTTCTTGCGTTTCCAAACCAATCAAACTTAATTTCAAGGTATATTTTCCGGGTTTAATACGCTCAATACTATACGTGCCACTCGCATCTGTTAAAGTACCACGGTTAATTTCAATGAGTTGGACACTTACATACGCTGCTGGCTTGCCATCAGAGGTTTTGATATTGCCACTGAGTTTTGCACGTTCATTTTGGGCAAAAGAATGCCCAAGGCTTAGGATACCTAAGACCAAAAGATTTAAAAGTACTTTCATCATTTTGTTACATTAGTGAGTGACAGTTTCTGTCAAAATTTGTTTTTTGCTTGATGTTACATTTTTCTTCTTTCGACGACCCCACCAAATGAGGAATCCGCTTATGGGTAGACTCGCACAAATCAGACTTACCACAAAGGCCAATATTTTAGACCATATTCCAAAAATTGACCCTACATGGACATCGTAATTGGCAGCAATGGCTTTTTCTCCTAGATTTTTGTCTTGATGTTTGTGCACATGTAGGAGTTTACCAGAATTTTCGTCGAAAATAAGATTATGATTTTTATGGTAAGAGTAGGATAATTCTTTCACAAAAACCGATAGATTTTCATGTTTATGGTCGTCTAAATGGGCTTGCCCCAAATCAATGCGATAGCCATAAGCATGAGGAAAGCGTTGTTCGACTTGTTGTGAAATTCTGTCGATAGTTTGAGCACTTCTCTGCTCAATCGGTGCCGAAGTTTTGTAATTTGAAAAATCAGGATACTTGATTTGTCCTCCCGAAAATGTAAAATAGATTAAGGCTTTTACCGCAAAGAATGAATAGAAAATACCCGTTATCGCAATAATTAAGGCAAAAAAGGAAGAATAAAACCCTAGGACATTGTGCAAGTCATAATTTTTGCGACGCCAGTTTTTGACATTTTTCCAAGAAAACCAAAAACGCTGTTTAGCGGCTGATTTGTTTTTGGGCCACCACAAAATAATCCCCGAAATCAAGGAAATAATAAAGATTAATACTGGAATACCGACGATGTATTTGCCCCAATCATTTCTCAATAATAAGCTCCAGTGAATGAATTTTACGATATTAAAAAAGCCATTTTTCTCGTCAAAGACCGCCAGTACTTTTCCCGTAAATGGGTTGACGTATGCAGTTTTATATATCACTAATCTGTCAAAGTAATTCCAACCATTCTTATTGGATTCATGATAGACAAACTTATAACTCTGCGCTTTATTCAGTGGAATTTCGACCCAATGTAAAGGATACCTTTCATGCGTTTGCTGATTGACCAGCGCTTCTATTTTGCGGAGTGGGAGCGTATGCTTTTGGGCAATGTTTGGCTCATGGTGATATTTATACTCCTTCCGAATGATGCCTTGTATTTCCTCCTTAAATACATACATGGCTCCAGTAATGCTTACAATAAACACAATAAGACCAGTGCTTAGGCCAAGCCAAAGATGAAGTTTCCCAATAGTTTTTTTGAAAGACATGATAGATTTAGTTCAAAAGCATTGTATTTATTTAGACTTATTAAAAATAATAACACAAAGTAAAGGTGCTAATTTTTAAAAAGCAATAATTATTTAGAATTATTATAAATAAAAAAAGTGCAATCTGAACGTATTAGGATAAATTTTAGAATTGTCTGACTTCTTCCTTGATTTTAATCCATTCTCCTTGTTTTTTTTGATAGGTAAAAATAAACCACTTTTCGACAGAGTGTACAGTTAATTCAATATGGGCATTGTTTTCTGCTATTTTGAATGAATCAACTGAGATATAAAATTTTGGATGACGCCAATCACTTTTCCAACTACCTAATTGTGTAGAATCCTTGAGAGCTATGCCAATTCTTTGATTTTGAAACAATATATTTTGAGCCGTCTTTTTATCAACAATAGTATCTAAAACCAAAATTGGAGGAGTATTATGGAAAGTAAAAGAAAGCTCTTTTCGAAATACTTCATCATTGAGTGATTGATTTAAAATGTTGATTTTATCATCACTTTGCTTCCCTTTGGAACAACTCCAAAGAAATATAATTATCAGGCTTGTGATTGACTTTAATATTACCGTGTTCATATCCCGTAGCTTTTCATAATGATAAACTTACTTGTTTTTAGTCAAATTTGAATTTCTGAACAATGGGTCTATAAGTTTTTCAGAAGAAATCCGTTTTGAAAGAAGCGGTTCTTGAAGTTTAGATGTATAAAAGATAGATAAGAGCTAACGATTGATACATTAATATTTTTGTCTCAATACTTTCAATTCACGACATAGACAAATGATAAGCCTTCTCACATTTTTCCTAACTCACTTTTTATTTACGGAACCAACGCAATATTACCAACTATCTGCCGAGGCTTTCAGTAAGTTGCCCCAATTACAAATGCCCATAAATCCTGTTACTCCTGACTATGAATTGTTAGATGCCGCGATTTTTCATCAGACTAATTTGATACGGAAAAAATATGGTTTACCTCCATTCAAACTAGGAGAGGGGCTTTATCGTGCTGCCCGAAATCATTCGGAGGCAATGATTAATAAAGATTTTTACGACCATCAAAATCCTTACAATAAAAGTCTTCGAAATTTGGATGACCGAGTGGAACAATTTGACAGGCGCTACTTTGAATTAGCCGAAAATATTGCTGAAATTGATTTGATAGATACTCCAAATGATTTTTGCCCCGAAAGGATGTCCAATGGCGAATATCGATATATGGATTGTCGTACACATCGACCTTACAAAATGATGTCTTATGGGACATTTGCTGAAGAAGCACTTCGTTTGTGGATGGAGTCAAAACCTCACAGACGTAATATTTTACACCCCGAAATGCGCCTTATTGGATGTGCTGTGCAAATCTGTAAACGTCCCTACTCGACCGAAGAAGGTCCTTTTGCTAGACTCACCCAAGATTTTGCTTCAGAACCCTTACCCGAATAAAAACTTTAAGTAGTGCCAAACTATGCGGGTATTTCTTGTGTTATCCAAAAATAGACTTAAGTTGCAGGAAGTTGTGCTATCTTTTGAAAAAGTGACCAAAAAATGCCTGTTTTTAGGTATCTTTGTCAGATAGCACCAATAAAAATACAGTTTCTCTGCATATTGGCAAAGCCCGCTTTCCCATAAATTACGAATAAAAGGTTCTTCATTGTTGGCATTTGCTGACAGAAAAATCGAGAGGTATTTAGTGGTTGGATTCGAAGAACCAAATGTTTGATAAGTCCATCTATCTCATCCTCTGTTTATTGCAATTATTGATTCGTAACTTTTTGGGTTATTTATAGAGAATTGTATCAAAATAAGTAAACCACTGGTGCGAGATAAAAATGACTTTTGGCAAAATTAAAATGTATTTGTGCAGGAGATAAAGAAATATTTGCCCAATAAGGAAAAAAGTCATTTTGTTATATCTCAAAATTGATTTGATATACGAAGACAGAAATATAGACCAATGAAATTAACATTTTGGGGTGCTTCGAGACAAGTAACAGGTAGTATGTACCTGCTTGAACTCGAAGACGATTACAAGATTCTGATTGATTGTGGTACGGACATGGAGCGTGAATTGGATTTTACGCAACCCGTTACTGGTTATCAACCGTTCTTCCCCTTCGAAGCTGCTCAGGTCAATTTGGTTCTGTTAACTCATGCACATATCGACCATTCAGGAAACATTCCCATGTTATACCGTGAAGGTTATGAAGGACAAGTGCTATGTACGCCTCCTACGGCCGAATTAGCGGAGATTCTTTTGTACGATGCGGCGAGTTTGAACTACAAAAAACTGAAGCAAGCTGAAGGAGATAGTAAGAAGAAGAAGAAAAAAATGGACCGCTTGATGGTAAAGGGGGATCTTTACCTACAGAAAGATGTCGAGGATACGATGAGTAATTTTGTTACGATTCAGTTTAACCGACGCTTTAAAGTCAAAGATGGTGTGTGGATTACCTTTGTCCCTGCAGGACATTTATTAGGAGCAGCCCACATTATATTAGAGACATTAGATAACGGAGTAAAGAAAAGTATTTGTTTTTCTGGAGACATCGGTAGAGATAATTACCCTCTTCTGTTAGACCCGTCAAGCGAGTTGCCTGAGACTGATTATGTGGTTTGTGAAACAACCTACGGTGCGCGTTTGCACGAGGATAAAATCAGCCCAGAAGATGCTTTGGCTAAAGTGATTCAACGAGCTTGTATCGATTTGCCAGGACGTTTGATTATCCCAGCATTTTCTGTAGGACGTACACAAGCTTTGCTTTACACGCTCAATAAGCTTTATACCGAACGAGGTTTCAAGCCTATCAAAGTATTTAGTGATTCGCCTTTGGCGTATGCGAGTACAAAGATTTATCAGAAGAATGTTCGTCAGTTGAACAAGGCTGCTCAAGAGTTTTATGAAGAAAACGACGGTTTGTTTGACTTCGAAAACCTACAGTATATTCAATCTGAAAAAGCAAGTAGAGCTATTTCGAATTATACCGAGCCTTGTATTATCATTTCGGCATCTGGTATGGTGTCGGGGGGACGTGTCGAACAACATATTGCTGCCAATATCAATAATGTGTACTGTACCATTTTATTAGTTGGTTTTGCTTCTGAAGGTACTTTAGGATGGAAATTGATGCACGGACAAAAAACACTTCGTATCAAAGACGTTGAATTGCCTGTTTTGGCAACAGTCGAGAAAATCGATGTATTCAGCGGACATGGCGACCAAAATGATTTATTAAAGTTTGTTGGAAAGCATAAACCAGAGCGTGTGAAAAAGGTTTTCCTTGTGCACGGCGAAGAAGAAAGTATGGTGACCTTCAAAGGAATTTTGGAAGAAAAAGGTTATTCAAATGTAGAAATGCCTGAAAAAGGACAATCTTACGAGCTATAAAATCAGTTTCTGATTTGAGTTGTCGAATCAGAATAATAACACATATAAAATTATATAAGGCGGTCGAAATAGGTTTTTCGATCGCCTTTTTTGTAGTAAAATCATGCTGAATTATTAGTGGTGCATTAACTGCCACAACCGCTACATCCACCACTACAACCACTGCATCCGCTACCACAGCCACTGCACCCGTGCCCACCACCGTCACCTGCATGTCCAGCGTCGCCACTATCGGTAAAAAATGTAGCTCCACATCCTGAGTCTACTTTCGCTCTTTCATCATGATTTGTGTTTGAGCCTTGTTGTGAGGCTAAAACAATAGCTACTAGTATTCCTATGATACCAGAAATTGCCCAAAAGATACCAGAACCTGATGCACGAACAAATAAGAACAAACAACCAATTATGAAGAATGAAATAAGGATAGGGTTAATCGAATTGAAGAAGGTGTTTTTTGGAATCAACCAGTAGTTATTGGTATCTAATCGTTGGAATTGTTGTTTCCCAAATCGCTCTTGATGTGGTCGCCAAATATCTTGTGGAGGAGCAATATCGAATATTTCTTGATAAAATTGTAAACTTTTACTGTAGTAGTTATCGAATTTGTGGGCTTCTTGATTGCCACCTTCTGTAGGGTTGTGGTGTATTTGTTTGTGTAGGATGTTTTGACAAAAATCTATCCAATAAGATTGCGTGTAGGTCAGGTGTAAATGCCAAGCTTGGTCAACTTCATCAGATGGGGTAATAGGAGTGGGACTAATACAACAGAGAAAGATAAATTTTTTGTACTCTTCAATGACTTTTAATGCATAGCCATGCGTCCAACCATTTTCCCGTGCAAGCCTTTTTGAAAAGGGAAAAGCTACATTTGGAATATCCAATTCAAACTGTTGGATACGTTTCCATAAATCCAGGTTTTGTTGAGGAATCATAAACAATAGAGGTTTTATTTCTATATAAAATATATAGATTATATTCGGTATTTCCAAATGTTTTACTTAATTTTTGTATAGGGGAAATAAGCATAAATCATTCCTCATTTAGCAATTTAGTGATTTAGCAGATGTGTGGTTAGGTGAAAATTTGTATTCTGGCAGTAGAGACGCAATGATTGCGTCTTAAGCAGTGTTATTTTAAAATATAGCATCAAAACATGAGTCATCCCAAATTTTTAGGATTGGGATTATTCTCCACATTTTTATCAAAAAAGCGGTCGAAAAATATTTTTCGACCGCTTTTTTGATGCTACTATGCATGATTTTACTCAGCTTAAGACGCAATCATTGCGTACAAATTTTCACATAATCACTCACTCGCTAAATCACTAAATTCGGGATGACTCATGTTTAATATAACCTAATCCTTAAAATTCAGAATGACTCATATCTGATTAATTAAGGTTAAGCTTTATACTACAAAAGAATTAAGAACTAATACGCCTATCAAACCCATAATCCCAACAATCGTTTCCATTACCGACCAAGTTTTGAAGGTATCCTTAATGCTCAAGCCAAAGTATTCTTTAAACATCCAAAAACCTGTATCGTTAACATGCGAGCACATCAAGCTTCCTGCACCAATCGACAGAACCATCAACTCAGGGCTTACTTGTGTGGTAGCCATCAACGGCTGAATAATACCTGCTGCTGTTAAGCCTGCGATAGTCGCCGAACCTAAAGCTATTCGGATAATGGTGGCAATTAACCAACCTAAAACTAAAGGAGATAAAGTCGAGTCTTGAAAGGCAGTAGCTATATCTGTTCCGATGCCACTATCAGTTAATACTTGTTTGAATGCGCCACCTGCTGCAATAATCATGATAATCATTGATGCCGAACTAATAGCTCCTCCTGTTTTTTCCATTAAATATTCCATCGTTTTTCCACGACGAACGCCTAAAAATATCAGAGCAAAAGTCACAGCAATCAACATAGAAATACTCGGGTCACCCAAGAACTTCAAATAATGGTGTAAAGCTGAGTTGGTGTCCATACTCAACTCGCTTGCGGTCGCCATTCCCATTAAAACCACAGGAATCAGGGCTGTCAAGATACTCAAACCAAAGCTGGGCATCTCTTCTTCTTTGAATTGTTTGGTTTCGAACAAACCTTTTGGAGGATTTGAAGAGATATTTTTGATAAATTCTGGAAAAACTAAGCCCGCCATAATCAAGGTAGGAACGGCTACCATTAAGCCATAAATTAGCGTTTTGCCAATGTCTGCCTTGAACAACACAGCAATCGTCGTAGGACCAGGGTGAGGAGGTAAAAAACCATGAGTAACCGATAAAGCTGATGCCATGGCGATACCTACATAAATCATAGGCTGACCAGTGTTGAGTGCTACGGAGAATACCATCGGCATCAAAATCACGAATCCTGCATTATAAAACATGGCAATACCCACCACAAAACCTGTGAGTAATACCGCTAGTTTGACTCTTTTTGCTCCAAAATATTGAATAAGTACTTGACTAATTCGTTGAGCAGCCCCACTTTCTGAAAGTAAACTACCCAGCATGACTCCTAAGCCAAGAATTAGAATCAGTGAGCCAAGCGTACTTCCAATTCCTTTTTGGATAGAGGCTAGAATATCAGCCAAAGGCATTTGTTTGGCAATACCCACCAAAATCGCTGAGAAAATTAAAGAAAGAAACGCATTGAGTTTTCCAAAAGTAATGAGGATTAGAAGTAATAAAATACTTAATACTAGGATTAAAATAGACATGTTTGAAGGGTTTTATGTATTTACTGGGATAGTAGGCCAAAAATAACATAAGTAGCGTATTTTCTCTAAAAAATAGAACTTTTTTAATAGGGTCTTAGACGAATAGCGCTAATTGTCCAAAAATGTTAATTTTTGAGAAAAAGCACTTCTTCACATTATTTGAGAATTGTATAAAAACTAGAGAAAAAAATGGTTGTTTCATGAAATTATCCTAAATTGCCCAAACGATTTATCAAAAAAATAAAAACAAATCAGTAAAATACATTTTGTAAAATACTAGATAAGTGCTTCATTATGAGGTGTTAATATAGTTTGAGTTAGATTAGCTACTTGAAAAATATGATTATTTCGTGTTGCGAAAGGTCTTTTTGACTAACTTTGAGGGCTAAAAATCTTCCTAACGTAAGGATTGTTATTACTTAATCTATGCTCAAGCAAAACTTGGGTATGCGATAAATTCAACAACAAAATGCGAACTCTCTTGGATTTTGAAAAACCGATAGCCGAATTAGAAGCCAAATTGGCAGAAATGAAAAAATTGGCGATTGATAATAATGTAGATGTATCGACAGCTGCGGCTCAATTGGAAGCTAGCATTGAAGAACTCAAAAAAGAAACTTTCTCAAACTTGACTCGCTGGCAAAGAGTTCAGCTGTCTCGTCATCCTGAGCGCCCTTATACCCTCGATTATATCGAGCACATGTGTGATGAATTCATCGAGTTGTTCGGAGATCGTACAGTTGCAGATGACAAAGCCATGGTTGGTGGTTTTGGTAGAATTGGTGAGGAAACCTTTATGATCATTGGTCAGCAAAAAGGTCGTAACACCAAGCAACGCCAGCTTCGTAACTTTGGTATGCCAAACCCTGAAGGTTATCGCAAGGCTTTGCGTTTGATGAAAATGGCTGAGAAATTCAATAAGCCAATCGTCACTTTGATTGATACTCCAGGCGCATTCCCTGGTTTAGAAGCCGAAGAACGTGGACAAGGTGAGGCAATTGCTCGCAACATCCGTGATATGTTTATGTTGAAAGTACCTGTAATCTGTATTATCATCGGTGAAGGTGCATCGGGTGGTGCTTTGGGTATTGCGATTGGTGACAGAGTATTGATGTTAGAAAATGCTTGGTATTCTGTAATTTCTCCAGAAAACTGTTCAACAATCCTTTGGAGAACATGGAATTTCAAAGAGCAAGCGGCAGAGGCATTGAAATTAACAGCCGAAGATATGAAAGGCAATAAGTTGGTTGACGGTATCATTCCAGAACCACTTGGCGGTGCTCACTTAGATTTCGAGCAGGCTACACAAACCGTGAAAAACGTAATTCTTGAAACTTACAAAGAGCTTTCTCAACTGACACCAGAAGAAAGAATCGACCAAAGAATTGAGAAGTTCTCAGCGATGGGTGTAGTAACAGAATAATCAGTAAGCAAAAATGCAACTAAAATAAGCATATTAATAAGAGGTAAAACGATGATATTACAGCGTTTACCTCTTATTTTTTTGTCTACAAAACTTCGAATCAACCGTTTATTTATTTTATGAAAAACATCATTTTTGACTTAGGAAACGTTGTTATCGACATTAACCTGAACGAAACATACAAAGAATTAGCAAAGCTTTCAAAGGACTTTTCTTGGGAAGATGGCGAAAGATTATTGAAAGAAAAGCAGATTTGGACAAACTACGAAAGAGGGCATTATTCTGACGCTGAATTTAGAGATTTACTTAGACAAGAGTTGAACATTTCAGCCTCTGATGAAGAGATCGATAAAGCTTTCAATGCTTTGTTGTTGGATATTGACCCAAATAGAATTGCTCTGATTAAGCGTTTAGGACAAAAGTATAATACCTATGTTTTATCCAATACGAGTAATATTCACATTATCGAAGTAAATAAGATTTTGGAGCGTTGTACTGGTGAAAAACGCCTTGAGGATTTATTTACTAAGTTGTTTCTTTCGTACGAAATGGGCAAAGCCAAACCTCATACTGATATTTATGAAGCCGTTCTGGCGGAGGCAGGTCTCGATCCAGCCGAAACCTTATTTTTAGACGATATGTTACCAAATTTGGAAGGAGCCGCTAAAGTGGGTATCCAAGTAAAACAAATTATTCCAAATGAGTTTACGATTTTAGATATGTTTGCAGATGAAGAATAAAACGATAGCGATTCAGTTAGTGCTGTTTGTGGTAACAGTAATAACCACAACATTGGCAGGAGCGGAGGCAATGACAGGACGCTTTTTTTTCTTTTTACCAGAAAAGGATATTCTTAAATTTCCTCAGGATTTTTGGCAGGGATTTGAGTTCTCGATTCCTTTTTTAGCGATTCTCACCTGTCATGAATTTGGTCATTTTTTTATGGCTAGGTATTATAAAATCCGAACGACATTGCCTTATTACATACCAATGTGGCTAAGTGCTTTAGCCATGAGTATTGGAACATTAGGTGCTGTTATTCGAATTCTTGATAGAACTAGAACACGCAAACAATATTTTGATATTGGGATTGCAGGTCCTTTGGCTGGATTTGTAGTAGGTTTTGGAGTGTTGTGGTATGGATTCACTCATTTACCTCCCTTGGATTATATCTACAAAATTCATCCTGAATATGTTAAATATGGAGCAAACTACGCCCATGAGATGTCTAAAAATGCAAATTTGCTTAACGGACAAATGACATTAGGAGACAATTTGTTGATGCTTTTTTTCAAAAACTATGTGGCGGATTCTGCTTTATTACCACCTAATTTTGAGTTATCGCATTATCCACTGCTTTGGGCTGGTTATCTATCTTTGTTTTTTACTGCTCTAAATTTATTCCCAATTGGACAATTAGACGGTGGACATATTTTGTACGGTCTTATTGGCAAAAAGAAGTTTAACACCATAGCACCGATAATCTTCGTTGGATTTTTGTTTTATGCGGGTATAGGAATGTACACCATTGAGGACATTCAGTCGATTGGATTTGAAGGTAGTGCTTATACCTCTGATTTAGATTTCTTCTTGTGGTTGGGTATCTATATCTTTTTCTTGAAAACTTGTCTCTCCCGAATATCTACCAACCCTCTAACTCCTTGGGTTATTAGCTTGAGTATGGTGGTTGTTCAATTTGTCATGAGTGCAACGCCAGTGGTAAAGGATTTTCAAGGGTTCTCTGGTTTTTTTCCATTTGCTTTTTTACTAGGAAGATTTTTAGGCATCTATCATCCAGATGTGGAGGAGGACTCGCCACTAGATACTAAGCGTAAAGTTTTAGGGTGGATTTCTTTAGGAATATTTATCATTTGCTTTACCCCCCATCCTTTTATGTTGATTGATATTAGTAAGTAAGCATAGAGGAAATGGCACAAAGGCACAAAGTGTTTGTTTGAATCTGATTTAGACAAATACTTTGTGCCTTTTTTCTTCCAATATTCCTGACCTATGCAATTTTTACAGTGAAATTATTTCTGTTATAGTTTTTTACTTATTTTCACTTGAAATATTAATTCACTTAAAATTATGCTAAATAAAATATTTATAATACTATTCAAGCTGGCTGGTTGGAAAGTTGAAGGACACATTCCAGTGACGCTAAAGAAAAGTATCGTAGCGGTAGTGCCTCATGCAAGTTGGGTAGATTTTCCTGTTGGGCTAGGAGCAAGGGCTGTAATTGGTAAAAAAATTGTATACCTCGGCAAAGCAGAATTATTTAAGCCTCCATTTGGCTGGCTGTTCAGGACTTTGGGAGGAATGCCTGTAGATAGGTCTAAAAATAACAATTTGGTTGATGCAGTAGTCCAAGTTTTTAATAACAATGAGACTTTACACGTAGCATTAGCGCCAGAAGGAACACGGAAAAATGTCGAGAAGTTAAAAACAGGATTTTATTATGTCGCCAAAGGAGCTAATATTCCAATTATTTTAGTCGGATTTGATTATCCAAGAAAGACTGTTTTTGTGCGAGAACCTTTTTATCCTACCAGCAACGTTGAGGCTGATTTTAAAGAAATTGCAACTTACTTTAGTCAAATACAAGGTGTCCAAAAATCTTGGATTAAGAATTATTTGGACGGGAAAAATCTCTAATTGAGTGCATGAGTGATTGAGTAATAATTTTTAGAATGACTCAATCACTCAAGCGCATAAGCTCCAACTATTTCAATAGATAATCAACCATTAAACTGCCAGCTTTTGCAGAAGCTCCTTTGTCTCCTAGCAACGCCCTCACCTCAGCATATCCTTCCAATTGCGCTTGACGTCCTTCTGGAGTTAGTATCTTCTTCAGTTCTTCTTGAACCGTGATATTATTCAAATCACTTTGAATTAATTCTGGAACAATTTTTTTCTGAGCAACCAAATTTACCAAAGAGATATATGGTACTTTAATAACCATTTTGGCGATCGCAAATGAAATACCACTGGTTTTGTAGCAAACCACCTGCGGAACATTCAACAAGGCAGTCTCCAGAGTTGCTGTTCCAGATGTCACCAAAGCAGCATCAGCCACAGAAAGCAAATTGTAGGCATCGTCATAGACCACTTTGATCGGAAAAATAGACTGCCAACGGGCATAAAGCTCTTTTGGTAAGTTGGAAACCCCTGCAATAACAAACTGATAATCTGGAAAATTATAGGCTTGCGCTACCATCAATGGTAGGATTTTAGCTACCTCTTGTTGTCGCGAACCTGGAAGAAGTGCAATAATTGGCTTTTGACCTACACGAGCTTCTTTTCTAAAATTAGCTTTAGGCTGAAAGTCTGCGATAGCATCAAAGAGCGGGTTGCCTACATAGTCTACGTCGTAATCATATTTTTTGAAAAAGTCTTTTTCGAAAGGAAAAATCACAAACATTCGGTCAACAAATTTTTTGATATTGAGCGCACGTGATTGATTCCAAGCCCAAACTTTTGGCGAAATATAATAAAATGTTTTGATACCAATAGACTTGACAAACTTAGCCACACGCATATTAAATCCTGCATAGTCAATCAGAATGACCACATCAGGCTGGTAAGCTTGAATGTCTTTTTTGCAAAACGACAAAAGTCCAAGAATAGTAGGAAGATTTTTGATGACCTCGGCAAAGCCCATAAAGGCAATGTCCTTGTAGTGTTTAACAAGCGTAGCGCCTGCATCCTGCATCATATCACCGCCCCAAGCACGAATTTGGGCGTTGGCATCCTTTTGAAGGATTGCTTTGATGAGATTAGAGCCGTGCAAATCGCCAGAGCGTTCGCCAGCTATGATATAGTATTTCATGGATGTGGGCTTTAGGCTGAGAGCTTCAGGCTGCTTGAGGAGCCAAGAATATCAGCCCAAAGCTTCACATAGTACAATTATTCGCCGTAATACTTCACTGAGTTTTTAGGCGTTTCGATTAGTTCGATGCAGTGTAGCTGTCCGTGTGGAATTTGCTCATTGAGTTTTGGCGCTAATATTTTCCAAATTTCCATGGCAAAAATTTCGCAACTAGCCATTTTACCTTGCATAAAATCTACATCGAGATTTAAGTTTTTGTGGTCAACACGCTCGATGATTTCATCTTTGATAATTTGGCTCATCACTTTCATATCAATTACAAAGCCTGTATCAGGATCTGGAATACCTTTTACAGTAACGATAAGCTCAAAATTATGTCCGTGCCAGTTGACATTTGCACATGGACCAAATACCTCACGATTCTTTTCCTCTGTCCAGTTAGGATTATACAGCCTGTGAGCGGCATTGAAGTGTTCTTTACGAACTACGTAAACCATTTGTTTTCAGTTAATTTATTCGTTTTGCGTAAAATCTTGATAATGTGTGCTAGCGGGATGTTAGTTATCAGAGAAAAATGAAAATAGAAAACAGTAATTACATTTTCTAAGTAAAAACTACTAATAACTAACCTTAGGCCAACCTTAGATTATACAAGCACAAAACTACGAGTGATGACCAGCAAAATCGCCGTGATTGGAGTTGGGAAAACGTAGCAAAACCAATCTGTGGATTAAGAACACAAAGTTAATGGCTTTTAGTTTCACAAAAAAGAAAGCTGAAAACAATCATTTTACGAAAGTCTTTAATTTGTTCAATTTATTTCATTATTTTTAGATAAGATATTTCTGTAAATCAGCCTATTACTCTAACCTCGCATAATACCCTACAAGTGTAATCTTGAAAAGTTTATATTTTTTCAAAGTTAAGTGTATTGGTTTTTCGCAAAGCTTTAGGTACTTTTGCTTACTTTTTCTAGGAATAGTTCGATTTTAAGTCTGTTTCACTAAACTTCATGATATGATTTTTGTCATAGAAACGTAGCTCTAAAAACAACTTAATTATTCTTATAAAATTACTTTGCTCCTTACCTGCATATTGGATTTTGACAATATAGATTTAATAAATAGACAGGTTCATAATAGAACCACGTAGTCGAGATACTACCTTTCGGAATTATTTATTATCCAACATGATTGACCATATCTTCCGAGTGGATTTTTCTCGATTCTCAAGAGAATCATTAGTTTTTATTCATAAATAACACATTCCAGAACCACTCAATTTTAGTTTCTATTTTATGATTATTGTTACAGGTGCCGCTGGGTTTATTGGAAGTTGCCTTATTCAACGCTTGAATGAGGACAATTTTAACTATATCATTGCTGTTGACGATTTTTCCGATGAGCAAAAGAACAAAAATCTTGAAGGGAAAAAGATTCAAGAGCGTGTAGACCGCGAACACTTTTTTGAGTGGTTGGATGCAAACTATCAAGAGGTTGAATTCTGCTTTCACATTGGTGCTCGTACAGATACGACAGAGTTCAATATCGAGATTTTCAACAAATTGAATTTGAATTACTCAAAGAAGATTTGGAAAAAATGTCATGATTACCAAATTCCATTGGTATATGCTTCTTCGGCAGCTACTTATGGTTTGGGTGAGCATGGCTACGATGATAATGAGTCTTTGATTCCTCAATTGAAGCCTTTGAACCCTTACGGAGATTCAAAGAATGATTTTGACATTTGGGCATTACAACAACAAGAAAAGCCTTTCTTCTGGGCTGGCTTGAAGTTCTTTAATGTTTACGGACCAAACGAATTCCATAAAGGTCGCATGGCATCAGTGATTTGGCATACATTTAACCAAATTCAGAAAACTGGCGCTATGAAATTGTTCCGTTCTCATAATCCTGAATTTAAGGATGGCGAACAAATGCGTGACTTTGTGTATGTAAAAGATGTTGTAGAGGTTTGTTTATTCCTAATGCATCACCGTCGTAACTCAGGTATTTATAACTTGGGTTCTGGTAAGGCAAGAACCTTCTTGGATTTGGTGAAAAATACCTTCTACGCATTGAATCTCGAGCCAAATATCTCATTTATCGATACTCCAGAAGACATTCGTGATAAATATCAATATTTCACAGAAGCAAATATGTCAAAATTAAAGTCGATTGGTTACGAAAAACCTTTCCATACTTTAGAAGAAGGCGTAACTGATTATGTGAAGAATTATTTAGCAGATCAGAAGTATTATTAGATATTAATTGAGTGATTATTTTTATTTGTAGTTACGTAATGCTTTGCGTCTTCTGAAAATGTATCATTCGAAAACATATTAAAAAAGCGGTCAAAAATTTATTTTTGACCGCTTTTTTTGATACTACCATGCTAGATATAACTGGTTTTAAGACGCAATCATTGCGTCTCTACTGCTAGAATATTTAAAATAATCACTCAATCACCACTCACTCATCCACTAAATTTTTCAAAACTCCACACACAAAACTTATCACTTCAATCAGGATGGATATTCGATGTTATCGCCTAGCTGTTTGTATCCTTTTTCTTCAAAAAGTTTTTTCCAACCTTCTGAAATAAACCCGATACCATAGCCTACTAATTGAACATAAACAGCAATAATACTAAGCAAGCCAACTTGTAGACTTTTATTCTTCAAAGTCGAATCAATGAAATTTAGTAATGTATATATTGCAAAAGCCCCAATAGCCAGATAGAAAAATGGTTTGAACACCAACCACCATAATGGAATACTAAACAAGGCAAGGGTAAAGACCATAGGGAAAGTATGCACCAATTTGAGTTCTTTAGGAAAAAAGCGACTGATATTGATTCTTGCTTTCCCAAAAAATCTCAACTGTTTATAAAACTGCACAAAACTGGTTCTTCTTTTATGATAAATAAAAGCTTCAGGAATAAGTCCAGACTTAAAGCCAAGACTGATAGCACGAATTGAAAACTCAATATCTTCGCCCATTCGGGTAATAATGAAGCCTTGAGTTTTGCGATAAACTTCCTTCGACATACCCATATTAAAGCTTCGTGGATGAAATGTTCCACCAAGATTTTTTTTACTTCCTCTAATTCCCCCAGTTGTAAATAGTGAGGTCATTGAGTAGCTAATGGCTTTTTGGATAGGCGTGAAATTAGGATGGTCGCGGTCGGGACCTCCGTAAAGGTCAAGGAAATTGCTATTGAGCTGTTTTTCTACGATTTCCAGATAGTTAGGTTCTATCAGCGCATCGGAGTCTAGAATGATAAAATAATCGCCATTGGCATGCTTAAAACCTGTATTACGTGCAAACCCCTGACCTGTGTTTTGTTGTTGGATATATGTTATCTCTAGTTGAGAATGGTATTTCTCAACAATTTTATCAGCTTTTATAGCAGAGCCATCCTCTACTACGACCACTTCAAAAATTTTGTAGGTTTGTTTTGTCAGACAAGCTAGCAGTTCATCTAATTCGTCGGGACGGTTATATACAGGAATAATAATGGAATAATTTCGCATGGAAAAATCGCTGTGCTCAAACAACAGTTATTTTTAATTTTTGTGTTGAAAAAAGAAAAGTGAGAGTTCAACAAGTTTATAGTAGTTGAGTAACCTTACATTTCAGACCACAAAATTACTCATTTTACATATTTTTTCTTCACTTTCAGCTCCCAATCACCAAAGCTTCCGTATAAAACCATTGAGCCAAATCTGAAATTATCAATAATTTCTTGTCCTTCTTCTACACTATCATAAAACTCTTTGTCAACTGGAATCTCAAAATCTACTGCGTTCATGGCATCTTTGATATGCTTTTTGATGCTTAATGATAAATGCGATTGTTTCAAACGGAGTTTGAGGATATACTTATGTGAATCACCACCGTTTTGGGCAGTGCGTAATTGCTCTTTCAAAACACGATTTTCTTCACGAAGTTTATCTACTTCAGAATTTCCACAAGAAAAAAGTAGTAGACACACAAAAAAGGAAAGGAGATAGGGTTTCATATTGAAAGGAGAGGTTTGAAAAAAGGTCAGCAACTGCTGACCTTCGATGGAAAATATGAGCGTATTCTAATAGCCAATATGCTATTAACAAATCACTTTTACTTATGCTAAGATTTCTTGGAAACTCTCGTAACTCGCATCCAAGATTTGAGCTACGTGTTCGTCTGTCAACGCAGTAGAGATAAACATCGCTTCGTATTGTGAAGGAGCCATATAGATACCTCTTTTCAGCATCGCGTTAAAGAATTTACCGAATAGCGCTGTATCTGATGATTTTGCATCTTCAAAATTGTTTACAGGCTTATCCGTAAAGAATAAAGTAAACATTGAACCAACATGGTTGAGTGTATAGTTCAAACCAAGTTTTTGCATATTGGCACGAATACCAGATGTTAAGGTATTACCAACCGTTTCGATTCGCTCATATACTTCTGGATGCTCGTTCAAGTAAGTCAACATGGCTTGACCAGCCGCCATCGCAATGGGATTTCCTGAAAGTGTACCTGCTTGATATACAGGACCCGCAGGCGAAACACAATCCATGATTTCTTTTTTACCACCGTAAGCACCAACTGGCATACCTCCGCCGATAATTTTACCCATGGTCGTCATATCAGGTGTTACACCACAACGTTCTTGGAAGCCGCCTTTCGCCAAGCGAAAACCAGTCATTACTTCATCAAAAATCAATACAATACCTTCTTTATCACAAATTTGGCGAAGTCCCTCCAAGAAGCCCTCTGCTGGTTTTACGAGCCCCATATTACCAACTACTGGCTCAAGGATAATACAAGCAATTTGACCTTGATTCGCGTCCACTAGCGTTTGTACAGCCGCTAGATCGTTATAAGGAGCCGTTAGCGTATCATTGGCTACACCTTTGGTTACGCCTGGACTGTCAGGATGTCCAAATGTAATTGCCCCAGAACCTGCTGCAATCAAAAATGAATCACCATGACCATGATAACAACCTTCGAATTTGATGATTTTGTCACGACCTGTATAACCACGTGCCACACGAATAGCCGACATTGTAGCCTCTGTACCAGAGTTTACCATACGTACTTTTTCAACAGAAGGTACGATTGAAGTAATGAGTTCTGCCATTTCTACTTCACGACGAGTAGGGGCACCATAAGAAAAACCTAACTGAATAGCATCGGCAACTGCTTTTTCGACCAACTCATTAGCATGACCCAAAATCATAGGTCCCCATGAGTTAATTAGTTCGATGAATGCGTTTCCATCTTCATCGTAAAGGTAGGCACCTTTAGCAGATTTGATGAAAAGAGGATTTCCTCCAACGGCTCTAAAAGCTCTTACAGGTGAGTTTACACCGCCAGGGATGTAGTTTTTAGCTTTGTCGAAAAGTTCTTGGCTGTTTTTAGTAGTCATTTTGTCAAAAATTAATGCGATGGTAGCCCATGCACTATTTAGCTAATACAAATTTATAATTTTGGAAAGTAGTAATGGGTACTACTTGGTTATCTTGAGATTGCGTGTAATCGTATCCTGACGTTGAAAAAGATTGTTTGTAGGTATCTAAATCGTCTAACCCTTTTTTGAAGTTTATACCATATTTAGAAAGAACTCTACCCCAAAACAAAGTCATATCATATCCACAGAACGAATAATAGGAAGGAATGCTTCCATATTTGGCAAAATATTCTTTTTTAAATTTATCTACTTCTGGATTTTCGTTGTCGATAAACTCAGGATCGATACAGTAAATTTCTCTACCTGCTACGGTAGCGCCACTCAAATTACTTGATTGAAAAGCCTCAGCAGTGGTAACAAGCGGGGTTGATAAATCTTTCTGTAAAGCTGTGAGCATTGCCAAACCTGCTTTTTTGTCAGAAGTTGCCAAAAAAACATGGCTAAGTTTTTTATCCGGAATTTTGCTAGCAATCACTTCTGAGTTGGCGGTTACTTTCACAAATGCTTCAATATCGTAACCCTTTTTAACGAGTACTTGTTTATACGCTTCTGCTAACAGAGAGTCTGTGCTTGATGAAGTATAATAAATAGCAGCATTGCGTCCTAAAAATGCCTGTTTTGTCACATATTCCGCAGCTTTGATGGCTTGCATTTTGACAGATGGTTGCGCTAAAAATGACTTATCGAAGATATCTAATAGCTTTTCATTATTAGAAATAGGGTTGATAAGCGGTATTTGATAACTCTCACAATAGGCATTTGCCAACTTGTTACTTTCAGCGTACAACGGTCCAATCAGTAAATCGGTAGTTTGGAAATACGCATTATTCAATACTTCGAGCATTTGATCACCTTCGTTGGAAATATCATATACCTGAAGGTTAACATTAATTTTTTCCTTTTGTAATTGTGCTTTTGCCAGTTTTGCTCCTTGATACATATCTAAGACATATTGGTTGGAGCGACGTGGATGGTCAGGCGATAGTTCGTCGATGTTTACTGGGAGTAAAAAAGCAAAATTAAGAAATCCCTTATTCAAGCGATATTGCTGTAGGTCTTTGGTTGAAGACATTTCAGAAGATTTGGCTTGGATACGTTCTTTTAGCAATATTTCTTCAGGAAATTGTTCACTCAATGAGGTTAATTTTTTGGGGTCAGTAATTTCTGAAAGGAAATTTCTCTTCAGATCCTTTAAATCATTTTTAAGAGAATCGGAGTTAATGGCATTGGCAATCTGAAGTCCTTTTGCATAATCTTTATTCTCAAACGCAATGGTTGCATAGAGATAGGCTACTTCTTCATTTTTCTCCCAGTTTGGGTATCTTAATTGAAGATTCTGTAAACTAGATTCTGCCTCGGCATATTTTCCGACTTTGATGGCAGCCAAAGCTTGAAAATAGTAAGAATAAGGAACAATAGGATTATTAAAACGAAGGTTACTTAGCTGGCTAAAGGCGATTCTAGCTTTTTCAAAATCATTGTTTTGATAGAAAAGTAAGGCTTTTTGATACTGAGCTTCATATTCTGACAGATTATTTTGTGCCTGACTGAAGCCGTAGGATGATGCCACAAGTAACACTCCTAACAATAATTTCTTCATAATTCATGGAATTTGTGATTGTACAAATATAATAAACTTTGACGAATGCCGATTAAGTTGGGGTAATTGATGACATTATTATTAAATTTACTATTGTCAACCTAAAATCACAAACTATTAATTATCCTCTTATGAATTTGAACTGGTACTATAAACATTTTAGAAATCTCAGCACGACAGAACTTTATCAAATCTTGCAGTTACGTTGCGAAGTGTTTATTGTGGAGCAAAATTGTCCGTTTCAAGATCTTGATGATAAGGACTTTAAATGTCATCACCTAATGGGATTTGATACTGAAACTCAACAGATTGTAGCCTATACTCGCATCGTTCCTCCAGGGTTATCCTATGAAGAGGCGTCTATTGGACGGGTGGTAACTTCTCCTAGAGTAAGAAAATATGGCGTAGGAAAGGAATTAATGAGAAATTCTATCGAATTGGCTGAAGAACTTTACGGCTCATCTATCAAGATAGGAGCACAGTTGTATCTAAAGGGATTTTACGAATCTTTTGGCTTTGTTCAAACAAGCGAAATTTATCTCGAAGATGGTATTGAGCATATAGAAATGCTGAAAGATTAATTTGGAAATTTGGGGATTTGAAGATTTGAAAATTGTAGAATTTAAGAAAAAAAGAATGTCTTCATTGAGAAACAATTTAGTTCTCAATGAAGACATTCTTATATTAATTAATAATTTTCAAATTATCGAATTTTCAAATTCTCAAATCAGATAATTATTTTTTCTTCTTCTTATCATCGTTTTGCTGTTTCTGCATTTCTTCAGCAGCTTTCATTTGCTTTTGCAAATATTCTGAGAAACGAGATTTTTTACCTCCACCAGCAGCGATTTTCTTACGGTTGTCTTCCAAAATCTGTTTGATTTTATCTTCGTCAACAAACTTACGAATACCGATTTGTTGTAAAATCGTTACTAAGTTAGAGACAAAGTAATAGAAGCTCATACCTGCAGGAAGTGAGTTCATCACGAACATAAAGATTACTGGCGTGATATAAGCCATTTTCTTCATATCGATTGGCTGACCTACTTGATCTGGTGTATTTTGGTTGTTGTAATAACCGTATGCAATACTCGAAAGGGTCATCAACAAAGTAAACAAACTGACGTGGTTACCGTAAAAAGGAATGCTAAATGGCAAATCCCACACAGAGTCATAAGTAGAAAGGTCATTTGCCCACAAGAATGCCTCCTGACGAAGGTTAATCAAGTTAGGGAACAACATAAATACCGCCATCAAAATTGGCATGGTAGCTAACACAGGCACGCAACCACTCAATGGACTTACACCTACTTCACCATACAATTTCATTTGAGCTTGTTGCAATTTAGCTGCATCGTCACCTATCTTTTCTTTGATAGCATTCAATTCTGGTTGAAGAATACGCATTTTTGCCATACTTACATACGATTTGTATGTCAATGGCAACAAGGCAAACTTAATCACCAACACCAAAGCAATAATCAATAAACCATAATTGCTAAACACTGTTTCAAGGACATTGAACAATGGAACAAAAACATAACGTGTAATTGGTAAGAAAATATCATAACTCAATTTTACGTTACGACCAAATGCAGGAGCAATTTCTTTGATTTTGTTGTAGTCGTTTGGACCAAAATACCATTGATATTGTCCTTTACCAGCTTTCATATCTGCCAAAGAAACCTCCATGTTAGCACGCAATGTTTTGATATTAACCGAATCTTGTGGATTTGGTGTTGCCCAAATTTGTGCTTTAGTAATAGGGGTGTTTTTAGCAATAAAACCTGACAAGAAGTACTTTTTCTTGAATGTCAACCAATTTAATGGCTTTTCAACTGTAGCATCGTTGGCACTTGTAGGGTTTTCTGTCAACTGGTCAAACTCTTCACCTTCAGCGATTAGGTAGTTAACAGTAGCCTTACGGTTTTCGTTTAAATCTTTTTCTGTTGGACGAACCTCTTCAATCCAGTTGATTTTAGCAGTTTGGCTTTTCAACAAACCGTCCAATCCTTTGATTTGAGTGTTTTGGTCAACTAAGAAACCTTCACCAGCCAAAGTATAAGTCTGTTCGATAGACTGACCGTTTGCTAGAGCCAATGTAAACGTTACAGATTGTTTTTGACCCTCAGCTACCACACCACCTTTTGATTGGGTAGTAAAGAACAACTTGTTGATGTCTACATTACCTTTTGTAGTAGCTAGTTCGAAAGAAAGTTTGTCGAATGCTTCATCATAAATAGTCAAAGGATTTTCTTTATGAGCCGCAAAATCATTATATGTTTTGTAGTGCTTGAGCAATACTTGTTTTACTTTACCACCTTGCGTAGAGAAAGTAACTTTGATGTCTTTGTTTTCAAGAACCACATCTTGCGCTACACCAGTAGCCGCCGTCGCAAAATCACCCGCTGCGGCCTTCAAAGCTACAGTATCAGTAGTTGGAGCTACTGTTTTGTGTACAGTAGTTTGTGCAACTTGCGCCTTTTGTGCTTGTTTTGGTTCTTCTTTCGGAGCAAAGAAAAACTGGTACCCCAGCAACATCCCCATCAGCAATAATAGCCCCGTGACTTGATTTCTATCCATTTGGTATTTGTTTAAAAGTGCCTTTCATTTTTAAAAGGCTAGTTATTTTTGGAATTGTAGTATTTAAAAGTTTGACCTTGGTATTTTGTGGCAAAAACAAAAGTAACTGTTGGCTAGTCTTTTCGTATTGAGAATAAGGTTAAATAAATGTTTAGTTTGTATATAAATACTATTTTTTCTCTTCGCAAAGCCCTACTTTTCTTGTCTTGACACAAGAAAAGTAGCAAAAGAAAGTCAAGAATTTATAATCGGTGTGGCGTTCCACCTCGATTCGCTCAAATAGTAACAGTATAAATTCATTGCTTACGCAAGCAATTTCCCAAAGTTTAAACAGCCTCAATATATTTAAAATCGTCAAAATCGAATGGTAAAGAAATAAAAATGCACCGCCTCGACTTTGGCGGTGCAAAATTACAAAGAACTTGGCTTTTTAGCTGTATTTTTTTACAAAAGGTTATTTACTTGTTCCTTTTGTTACTGGAGAAGCATTTTTTAAAGCCGCTTTTACAAAATGTACGAACAACGGAGCAGGATTTACCACCGTTGATTTATATTCTGGGTGGAATTGAACACCAATAAAGAATGGATGATCTTTGATTTCAACAATCTCTACCAAACCAGAGTCTGTATTGATACCTGTAGGAACCATTCCAGCCGCTTTGATTTGTTCAAAATAATTATTGTTGAACTCATAACGGTGACGGTGACGCTCTTGGATATTCAATTTTCCGTAGATACTATGAGCCAATGAGCCTTTTTCGATTTTACAACCATAAGCACCCAAACGCATTGTACCACCTTTGTTGGTAATATCCTTTTGCTCAGCCATGATGTCGATTACAGGATGTGCTGTTTCAGGATTCATTTCTGAAGAGTGTGCCTCAGCAAGACCCAATACGTTACGAGAAAACTCGATTACGGCACATTGCATACCCAAGCAAATACCAAAGAATGGAATTTTGTGCTCACGGGCATATTTTACAGCGTTGATTTTACCTTCGATACCACGCTCACCAAAACCTGGCGCTACCAAGATACCATCCAAGTTAGCCAATCTGCTTTCATAACCAGCATCGATTAGCGTTTCAGAAGAAATCCAACGAATATTTACTTTTGTTTCACAAACCGCACCCGCGTGAATAATTGCTTCAGCAATAGATTTATACGAGTCTTTCAATTCTACATATTTACCAACCAAACCGATCGTGATTTGTTCTGTAGGGTTTTTCAATTTACCCAAGAACGCTTTCCATTGGTCTAAGTCTGCATCACGGTCATTGTAAATATCTAATTTGTACAATACTCTTGCGTCTAATTTTTCTTTACGCATCAATAAAGGTACATCATAGATAGTCTCAGCGTCCATAGCCTCAATCACATCGTTGGCAGATACGTTGCAGAATAGGGCAATTTTGCGACGCATATCTTGTGGAAGAGGATGCTCTGTACGACATACCAAAATATCAGGCTGAATACCAGATTCTGACAATTGACGTACTGAGTGTTGAGTTGGTTTTGTTTTAAGCTCACCCGCTGATGCCAAATATGGAACCAATGTTAGGTGGATAAACAACGTGTTTTTCTCACCTAAATCCCATTTTAATTGACGAGTAGCCTCAATAAATGGAAGTGACTCGATGTCACCCACGCAACCACCGATTTCAGTGATTACGACGTCGTATTCACCAGTTTCGCCCAACAACAAGATGCTTCTTTTGATTTCATCCGTGATGTGAGGAACTACTTGAACGGTTTTACCCAAATAATCACCACGACGTTCCTTTGTGATTACATTGTAGTAAATACGACCAGTTGTAATGTTGTTTGCTTGTGAAGTTGGTACGCCCAAGAAACGCTCATAGTGACCCAAGTCAAGGTCAGTTTCAGCGCCATCGTTGGTTACATAACACTCCCCATGCTCATAAGGGTTAAGTGTACCCGGATCGATATTGATATACGGGTCAAATTTTTGAATAGTTACCGATAATCCTCTGGCTTGCAGAAGTTTTGCTAATGATGAGGCAATAATACCTTTGCCTAATGAAGAAGTCACACCGCCCGTAACAAAGATGTATTTCGCGGTTTTAGGTTGCCCTTTACCTGACATTGTAAGAAATGATTGATTTGTGAATTTTCCGATGAACGAAAGTTCATGGACGTTTCAGATTTCCCAAAGAAGATTTCATTTTAGAAAATCCGAAACTATGGTTACGGGATACAAAGGTAAGAAAATTACTTAGAACTCTAAGTGTAAAGGGGCTAAGTTTTTTTGAAGTGCCTGATTTTCAGGATAATATTTTTTTATTTTTTTTGAAGATACATTCTGCGAAAAATTTTACCTGATGATGGTCAGAAAACTCTTTCATCATGGTCTGATTTCCGACAGTTTTTGATTGACTTATCAAAAATTGTATTTTTTCTTGTAACTCTTCTTGATTATTTGGCTCTACGGTAATTCCCAGTTGATTTCTTCGGGTAAGTTCTCCCATCAAACCGTAATTATAAGTTAAGAGCGGTTTTTGAGCAAAAGCCGAGCGCACCATGATACCACTCATACCGATATGTTTTTGATACAAGCCCATAATTACATCAGAAAGGGCAAAGAATTGTTGAATTAGTTCGGGCTCCACGAAATAATCAACTTTAACAATTTGTAAGTGTTTTTCTGCTCCAACTACTTTTAATTTTTCTTCAAAACGATCTTTTTCTTCCGCAGTCCAGCCGCCTACTAGCAGTAGGCAAGCATCTTGTTGCTGTTTTTGGGGTAATTGAAGCAATGCCTCCAGTGTTGGAATGATTCCTTTTCTTTCATCCAAAAAACCAAAAATAAGAAATACCTTACGATGCGGTTCAATACCTAACTGTTGTCGGAGCAAAGCGGGAGCTTCCTCTGGAAATGGATAGGTTTTGACTGGGTCAGGCAAATACAATGCTTTGTTACTATGCCATTTTTCTTGAATATATTCAGCTGCAAAGGGGTCAAGGCAGTAAAGATTGGTTAACTTTTTAGAAAAAAGTAACCCACGAAGCATCCATTTTTTACGAATAAAATTGATACGTTCTTTCCAAGAATCAGGACGATAATTGGTCAGTGTAGTTCTAAAAAATATGCCAGAAAAAGTACAAGGAGCTTGATTGCCTTTTTGTAAAATCGCCAATTGTAAATGGTCCAGATACATCAAAACACCATGTTGGGCTTGAAACACTGAAGCGTATTTACAGAATAATCCCCATTCAAAATCTCCACGTTTAATGACATTATTTTCTGTTTGATACTGCTGAAATTCTTCCTCAGAAATATATTTCCACTCAAAAATCGAAGTGTCCACCGATGTTCTTTGGGTAAGATTGACGTGTTTTTTAGCAAAGATTGGACTGACCAAAGCTATTAACTTGATAGGTAGACGATGTTCTAACTGATATTCAATCAAATGTGCTAGATATTCAGAATGATGACCAGAAGCATCTAAATCAAATAATAAAATAGTCGGGAAAGGCATTTTGAGTGCTGAGTGAAGAGTTTTTAAATTATTGCAGATTTGGGATTTCTGATTTCGGAAAAATATTTCAAACACTTCCGAAATCAGAAATCTCAAATCCAAAATAACAAAGACACTTTGTCCCTATGTGCCTTTGCCACTTTGTGCCTTTTTAGGCATTCATTAAGCTTTCGATTTCGTCAGCTTCCATTGGAATGCTTCCCATCAAATCGATATTACCATCCTCAGTAACAAGGATATTATTTTCGAGACGAACTCCCAGACCTTCTTCTTGGATATAAATCCCAGGCTCAATTGTAAATACCATTCCAGCCTCAAAACGACGGTAGCGACTCCATACATCATGCACATCCAAACCTAAGTGGTGTGATGTTCCGTGCATAAAGTATTTTTTGAATAAAGGAGATTCTGGATTTTGATTTTTTACATCAGTTTTATCAAACAAACCTAATCCAATCAATTCAGATTCAATGAACATTTCTACTTCGTGTTGGTATTCACTCCATAAAACACCTACCTGCATGATAGATTTAGCGAATTTGAAAGCACGATGAACAGCATCATATACCGCACGCTGACGAGCTGTATAACGACCATTGACAGGAATAGTACGCGTTAAGTCCGCATTGTAGTTAGCATATTCGGCTGCTACGTCCAACAACAACAAATCTCCATCTTTACAAATACGGCTGTTTTCGATGTAGTGCAATACACAAGCATTGGCACCTGAAGCGATAATTGGCTGATATGCAAATCCTTTTGAGCGATTTCTTACAAACTCATGGATAAGTTCTGCTTCTACTTCGTATTCTGTAACACCAGGTTTTACAAAATTCAAGAGTCTTCTAAAACCTAATTCTGTAATACGAATAGCTTCGTTGAGTTGCGCAATCTCTACAGGATTTTTGATAACACGTAAATGGTGCATCAATGGAGCCACACGCTCAAGACGGTGTAAAGGATAACGGTCTTTTACCCAGTTGATAAACTTCGCATCGCGTGTTTGTACCTCAGAGCTATTACGGATATGTTCGTTGGTATTGAGATAAATGGCTTCTGCCTCAAATACCAAGGTAGTCAAAACTTGCTCGAATTGGCTAGTCCAATAGATCGTCTCAATGCCAGAAACCTCTTTTGCATGTTCTTTTGTGTATTTGTATCCTTCCCAAACCGCAATCACATCTGAAGTTTCACGTAGGAATAAAATTTCTCTCATAAGTGGGTCTGGAGCATCTGGAAACAACAAAAGAATCGTTTCTTCTTGATCGATACCACTCAAATAAAACAAATCAGAGTTTTGTCTGAAGCCCATTGTACCGTCAGCATTGGTCGGCATAATGTCATTTGAGTTGAAAATCGCTATACCTTTTGGTTTCAATAGCTGGTTTAATCTAGCTCTGTTTGTTACAAACAGTTGACTATCTATTGGTAAGTATTTCATTGATGAGTGTTGTTGGTGTTATTTTTTTTCGCACAAATAAATAATCTCCTCCTTCGGAAGAGCATAGCGTTCTACTTTGTCTTTGGGCATTTCCATCACAAAACGGTCTTGTGTAACATGCCAACCACCTTGTTCGAGGCGTTTATGGTAGTCACGACCAAAAATACGGAAGTGGTCATCTTGTTTGAAAAGACGCTCACGCTCTTTTGGGTCGGTGATGGTTTTATCCTCAAAAGTAGTTTCCAAGTTCCAGTCTTGTGGTGATTGCATAATACCCCAACCGTTTGGTTTTAGCACACGACGCATTTCTTGCATACAACGAATATCATCGTCGACGTGCTCCAATACGTGATTACAGAAAACTACATCGAAAGTATTGTCTTCGAAAGGAATATTGTGCAAGTCCATTTTTACTTTTGCCAAAGGCGACTCAATATCAGCGGTGATATAGTCCAAGTTTTTCATTTTTTCGAAACGGTGGATAAAACAATACTCAGGCGCCACGTGCAAAACTTTAAGGTCAGATTTGAAGAAATTAGTCTTTTGTTGAAGGTATAAATACATCAAACGGTGACGTTCGAGCGCAAGGCAGTTTGGACAAAGAGCGTTATCACGAGGCTCGAGACGACCATAAGGAACGAATTTCGAAAATGTAGAGCCACAAACTGTACATTCCACCTTATTACCTCGCAAAAAGAACGCATATAGGTTCATGGCAAAGTGACTAACTAATTGCAAATACTTACGAGGAATGTTTCGGAGTGTCCAGCTAATAATTTTTTTCATGGAAATGATGGTCAAATATATTTTTTGCAAAGGTAAAAAATGATTCCGAAATAAAATAGGAGGGATTACTTACTTGACAGAATAGACTCATTAAATAGCTTTGATTAAAAATGCTAGCTTTATGAGTACTTTGTTATACAAAATGTATCTAAATTTATAGAAATGATGTCATTGTGAATCTATAATTTATTTAAAAAGTGTATTTGAATATGTAATTTATTTTGCTAGTTTGTCATTTCATTAAACCCAAATACTTTACTCAAAAGTTTTAAATCCTCTACAATTATGAATATTAACATTAAAGAACAAGAGCTAGCTTCTCTATTTCGAGCTGATATACCTGTCGAAAATCAAAATGAAACTGTTAAGGTGTGGTATTTTACAGGCCGAGATGTGAGAGATATAAATGCAGGTGTAAGTATTTACTTTTACAATGAATCAAGAACAAGTTTTATCATTCCAACTTTTAAGGAATCAAAGCACTATACTTCAGGAATGAAAGAGGTATTAATTCACAAAGCTAATCATGGAGAACCATACAGTGATGTATTGATAACCTTGTTTACAGATGGAAGCTATGAATTCAAATATTGGTATGATGAAGAGCGAATTTATAAGCAAGAATACGAAAGTGCCCTTCGTAGTTCAAAAGATTTTCCACATGCAATGGCAAAGGCATTAGTTTTTTACGACCTTGCAGAGGTTAATTTCAAAAAGAAGTATGAAAGTATAATCATGACATTTGAAATTAAAGAGGGCGAACCTTTTGTGGATTATTATTTTATAAATGAAAAGGGACAACATAAGCCTGTTTATGATTCTAACAAAGTTGCCAAGTATGAAGAAACTATCACAAGAAATACTACCAATGTAAAGACATGGTTAAAAGAGCATTATGAGAGGACAAATTTTGGTATCTTAAAAGATGTCTGGAAACCATGGAATAAAATCGTAGTCAGCGTACCTCCAAGTGGCTATTTGAATGAACTTGAGGATATTCATTATTATCTGGATGATGTAGAGCTAGAAAAGGATTTTTTTCTGAAGGGCTATTAATCTAGTTTATGCACTCGTTGGAATGTTCTCCAGCAAAGGCGAAAATAACTAATCAGTTCTATTAAAATCACCACAAAGAATAATGACAAGGAAATACTTTTTAACGGAATTGAATAAGCTAATGGGTTCTTATTTAGCTGAACATGGCTTTAAAATCAGACAGGATTGTACCATTTGTAAATCGGAAAAAGATTTAGTTTGGACTGTACGACTTACTTTTAATACCTACGATACAATACATTTGAAATCAATAAGTTGTAGAATTAAAGAAGTAAGCCTTGAAAAAGCATCTATTGATGTCTTGTATGGTCACCTCTCAAAAGAACAAATAAACGATAGCCTTAAACAGGCTGTAACTTTGTATGGTCCATTCAAAGTTGTAGGTGTTGATATTTATCATGATGAGCAAATACACTTGTTTGCGATCGCATTTAAAGACTTTTTTGAGAAAGAAATGCTTCCTTTTTTTTACAAATATTCAGAAATACAGTCACTTAATATAAAGTATCAAGAATATGATTTAGAGTACAAAGAAGGTGTTGGTTATATAGGTAGTTTTCATGAGTTTGCAATGAGTAGAAATTTTTTAGGGTTCTTTTTTCAGGATGATTCGGTAAGCAGAAGAGCTTTGACTATGAAGTTCAGTCATGACCCTAAAGTGAATGATTTTATCAAATGGTACCAATCATGTATTGAGTCTGGACAAGTTGGCTTGGAGTCAAGTAAAGATTATTACTTAGAAGTAGTTCAAAAATTAATTAATTGGGAAGTTCCAGAAAAATACCTTAAATAGTACTAATTCCTTAAATATTCTCATTGGCGAGAACATCACTAACGGCGAAAAAATCAAAACATAAACACCTTCATATCTATGAACATCACCGAGCAAGAAAAGCATATTGTATCCCTATTTCGAAAACTTCCATCTGAGGAGAGCCAGACTGAGATTATTAAAGCTTGGTGCCAAACAGGCAGAGATATTACAAACCCTCAAACATATCTAAGTATATATTTTTATGAAGAGTCTTTAAATACTATTATTGACAGAGTGGGTGAGTTAAAGCTACTGGAAGAATCATACACTGCATTAAAAGAGCTACTAATCTACAAATTTAATAATGGTAATATCTACAGCGATATCATAGTTACTTTGTATCCTGATGGGAATTATGAGTATAAATATTGGTATGATGAAGAGCGAGTATATAAGGTTGAGTTTGACTATGCAAAGCTTGGTTCAAAGGGTTTTCCACATGCAATGGCAAAAGCATTAGTCTTTTACCATTTGGAAGATATTAAGTTTAATAGGAAATACAACAGAATTATAATGACTTTTGAAATAAAGGACGGAGAACCCTTTGTTGATTTATATCTCATTAATGGTAGAAAACAAACACTTCCTGTTTATGATTCAGAAAAAATTGAGAAGTATGGAGATATCATTTCGGAGAATACTTCTAATGTTGAAACATGGTTAAAAGAGCACTATGAAAATACTAATCATGGTATGTTAAAAGATGTCTGGAAACCGTGGAATAAAATCGTAGTGAGCGTACCTCCAAGTGGGTATTTGAATGAACTTGAGGATATTCATTATTATCTGGATGAGGTAGAATTGGAAAAAGATTTTTTTCTGGAGGGCTATTAATCTAGTTTATATCCTCGTTGGAATTTTCTCCAACAAAGGCATAAAATCACAAAAGCGGTCGAAAAACTCATTTCGACCGCTTTTGTTTTAACTTGAAAATCAAGAATATATTAAGCTTTCTGAATACGATTAGTCAAATAAATACCTGCTAACGTAAGTCCACTGCCAAAACCTGCTAACATTAATTTGTCATCAAGTTGTACTTTCCCATTTTGGATACCATTGTACCAAGCAATTGGGATAGAGGCTGCTGAGGTATTTCCGTAGTTGACAACGCTCTCCAAGCATTTTTCAATAGGGAAATCCATTTGTGAGCAAGCGGCTTCCAAAATACGAATATTTGCACTGTGAGGAATCATCCAATCGATTTGATCTGTGGTGATACCATTTTTTTCTGCCAATTTGATAATATTAGCAGGGAGGTTCGATACAGCCCACTTGAATACGGTACGTCCATTTTGGTGGATTTTTCCGTTGTAATCTATCTGCTCAAAATTGATGGGAGCTGGTTGATTCGATAAATACAAATCTTTTCCTAAGTCGCCGTTGGTTGTCGAAATAGATTTATGTAGATATTGCGTTTCTGAACTTTCTACTAATACTGCTCCAGCGCCATCACCAAATAACACACAACTGGTACGGTCAGTAAAATCTGAAATTTTTGAAAGCGTTTCGCCACCGATAACCAATACCTTTTGGTAGTCACCTGTTGCGATAAGACCTTTTGCCAAAATCAAACCGTAAGCAAAACCTGCACAACCAGCAGATACGTCCATACAGCCTGCATTTGGAATACCCAAACGGCTCTGCACTTGACTTGCCATACTTGGAAATGCTTGGTCAGGAGTACTAGTGGCTACAATTACAAAGTCAACGTCTGCAAGATTCTTTTGATAATTAGCAGCAAGATTTAGAGCCGCTTTTACGCACAAATCACTGGTATATTCGGTTTCTGAGCTGTAATAGCGGGTATTAATCCCTGTTCTGCTCACTATCCATTCGTCGGTGGTTTCCAAAAATTGTTCGAAATAATGGTTGTCGATTTTCTTTTCAGGAAGATACACCCCGATAGAATCAATAATTGCATTCATATTAACTTGTTTTTGAATTGTTTGAATACACATACCGAATGGTATGTGGTACTACAAATTTTTTTAGAGGCGGATTTGTTCAATAATAGCCGACTCAATATGATTAGCGATATTTACTATGTAATTTTTATTTTGGGTAATCAAAGACATGAATATTCCCCCTTCAATCATAGAGTAAATATTGGTAGCTAAAGTATGTGCATCAGTAGCTTCTTTGATTTCTTTGTGCTTAATGCCATGGGTGATAATAGTGGCAGTATTTTGGATAAGTCTATCACAAATTTTACGAGCCTCCTCAAACAAAATTGGATTGTTGAAACGAGCATCAACTCCCAAATTAAGAAGCGGACAACCTCCTCTTTCAGAAGCTAATTCATAATAGTATTCTTTGAAATAAAAGGTCATGCCATAAAGCTTATTGATTGCGCCTTTACGTTCAATGACTACATTATTAAGGGGTTTGACCAATTTTTTTACATTCAAATGAAAAGCTTGAAATGCTAAATCTTCTTTGTTTCTGAAGTAAAAATATACTGCTCCTTTGGTGAGATTGGTAGCCTTGGTAATCTCAGAAAGCGACGTGCCATTGTAGCCTTTTTTGTTAAAAAGAGGAGCTACTTTTTCGAGTATGTATTCTTGCGTCGTTTCCATGGATTGTAAATATAGGAAAAAAAATAATTCACATACCAATCGGTATGTGAATTATTTTTTTTGGTTAAAGAAAAGTAACATGGTCTAACATAAAACTTTAAAGAGAGAGCTATTAAAGAAGACCTCTCACAAAATTTTACCCACATATAAGATACTAGAGAATCAAGAACCTATTTTTCTGATAAAAAATAATCTTAAATAGGTCTACAAATCACATTTTGTTGCAATAAAAGTGTCTCTTTTTTTGTTCTAGTAAAGTAGTAAAACTTAATCCTCAACAACTTATACATATATTTTATGAAAGATACCGTCTTTGCTAACTGGACCTTATCTAAACTTTTGAGCAAAAAACAATCTCTAAAGTTTTATGTTAACACTTTTTTTGTATTCCAAATTACATTGGTACTTACATCAGTATATCTTATCTCTTCTGTCAACAAACCGGGTTGGATTGCTCCCTTAATTTTGTTGAACGTAGGGGTACAGCTATATCGCAACAAACATAGACTGCAATTGAAAATGGTAGAGGAGGAGATTTATTCAAGAAGAAAGTAATTGTATAATACTTCGTTATTTTCCCCAAAAAAAGGCGGTTGAAAAATTAATTTCAACCGCCTTTTTTGATACTAAATTTCAAAATGATACCTCTCTAGACGCAAAGCATTGCGTCTCTACTAGTCAAATTCATATTAATTACTAAATCACTCAATCCCAATTCACTCAATGAAGAAAGATTCATGTATTTTGGAAAAATGGAGCCTTAGTGATGACTAAATTTTTACCTTTATTCTCCAAGCAAAGCAACTGCTTTGTCTATTTGATCGCAGTATTTATTAAGCACCGATGACACAATCTCAATGCCTTTTTCTGCATCTTTCCATTTTCTTTGCTCGATAGACTCACGTACTGAAGGGATTGTTTTTACACCATATCCCGTAAAAAATCCAGGAGCATAAATTTGGTGTTTGTACCACGGACGATTCGGTAAACCTTCTGGCAGGGTCAAGGTTCTTTCAATCGTATAGAGAAGTTGGTTCAATGCCTCAAGCTTCGCTGGCGCTAATTTATTGCTGTTTTTTACCACAGAAGCGTAAGCATTAGCACTTTTGTTGAGACGATTCAAACTATTTTCGAGCGGCGCAAAATTGATATAAGGAACCTCCTCATAAGTTTTCACAACAATCGGTTCGTTCGGGTCAGCGGCTGCCGCAAAATGTCCTTCTTTTACCAGACGATTATTTTCTTCAGTTTTGCTACGAATATTTTCTAGTAAAGCTTTTACCTCTGTGCCGTAGTTTTGAAGCGTATTTGAAAAGTTTTGGAACTCAAAAGGTAATACATCAGCATTTGCCAAACGCAAAACTGTTCTTCCCATAGTTTTTGCCAACGTTACACCATAAGCAAAGTCTGGGTCTTTGAAACGAGTGTAATGGTCAAAAGAATCATAAATAGAATGGTATTCGCCTCCTTCATCTTCGCCACCATACCCCACATTCATAGCAGATACACCCAAATGTTGTAAAAATGGAGTAAAATCAGAACCAGAACCCAAGGCACCAATACGAATATCTCCACGACTTAAAGCTTCTTTTTTGCTTTCGCCAGAGCCATTGACCAAAATATACGAACGTAAACGGTCATAAACACTGATGTTTTTTTGTGGGTCGATAACATCTCGGCTTACTTGGTTAAAGAATTTTTCTAATGTGTGCGAACCGCCAGCAGACAGAAAACCACGTCCATTACCGTCAGAGTTAAGATATGCTACCGCTTTTTTCTGCAATTCTGTGCGGTTGGCCTCAGCCCATTCGGTTGAGCCTAACAAACCTGGCTCTTCACCGTCCCAAGCACAAAATACTAAGGTTCTTTTTGGTTTCCAGCCTGTTTTTGCCAATTCTCCAATGGCACGAGCTTCTTCCATTACGGCAACCATACCACTCAAAGGATCGGCTGCGCCAAATACCCAAGCATCATGGTGATTACCTCTGAGAATCCACTGATCAGGAAATTCCGAACCTTTCATTACAGCAATAACATTGAACAAAGGTTCTACTTTAAAATCAAATTGGAGCTTTAAATGCACTTTGGCAGCTCCCGGACCTACATGATAGGCAATAGGTAAGCCTCCTCTCCACGATTCTGGTGCTATTCTTCCATCTAATGCTTTGAGTAGGGGCAAGGCATCGCCATAAGAAATAGGCAATACGGGAATTGTCATAATCGTTGTCGCATCTTTTACTTCCAATCTTTTGGCATCTTTGGTATCTCCGTAACCTGGCGTTAGTGGGTCACCTGGCGCAACAGGCAGGTCTAACACCGAGCCACGTTGAGCGCCAGCTTCTGGTCTGAAGGGACCTTTTGGATATACATCGCCCTGACCATAACCATCGTCTTTGGGGTCGGAGTAAATGATACATCCCACAGCGCCTTTTTCGGCAGCTAATTTAGGTTTTAAGCCACGCCAAGAACCGCCATATCGCACAATCACGATTTTTCCCTTAACACTAACCCCTATTTTTTCGAGTACTTCATAGTCATCAGGACGACCAAAGTTTACATAAACTAATTCAGCTGTTACATCACCATCTGCTGAAAAGCAATTGTAAGTCGGCAAATGATCTTTGAGCTGGTTGGAAGTACCATCTTCTTTAAGCATAGGTTCGACCAAACTGGCTTTGAAAATCGTAGGACTTACCAAACTAACTTCACGAACTTTGGGCGTTGGGAAAAGCGTGTACAAGGTATCAATTCGAGCCTCAAATCCCCACGATTTAAACAAATCGCGCATATACACAGCATTCGCACGGTTGTGTGGTGAGCCTACGTAATGAGGTTTTGAGCTCATAAACTTCATCCAAGTACGCAGGTTTTGGGCGTTGAGTTGAGCATCAAATTTGGCTTCTAATTCTTTTTCGGAAGCAGTACCTTTTTCAGAGAATCCGAGGAGGTTTTGAGCCGACGAGGTAAGTTGTCCTAGGCACAAAAATCCTAGGAGTGTAATCAGTTTTTTCATAATAAGTTATGATGAAGAAAAGTGAACATAATCGCCGAATAAATAAATTAGTAGGCAAAACAAAATTAATTTTATCCGCTTTAGGCATTAGACCATAAGCTGTAGATAAAAAATATTTCTTACGAAATTATTAATTCATTTAGACTAAAACCTACAGCTTATTGCTTAAAGCGTATTGATGCAATTTTATTTTGCATTAATACTTTAGTCAAATTCGGTATTAGTAAAGATAAGAAGTTTATCGATTGGAGAAAGGATTAAGTACTTTAAAGTTCGGGACGAAGAGAAATTACTATATAGTTTTACCGATAATCATTTTTTCAATGTACTAGCAACCATATTTTTTATAACTTGAAGGTCACTAAATCACGACTAAACTCAATCACCTCTCTATATGAAAGATGAAACCTATTCAAAATTGACCCTCGAAGAGCTAAAAGCCAAAGAAAAAACGTACAAAGTTGCATTTGGAGTATCGTTGGGCTTACAAATCCTATTAGCAGTTGTAGCGATTTATTTGATGGTTACTCAAAAGCAATTTACCTACCTTGTTATTTTAGGGGGCTTGATACCAAGCTTGATTCTTACCCAAAAAAGCCTCAAAAAAGTTCAAGAAGAAATTAAAAACCGTATTTAATAATGCTGAAAAATTTAGGATTTCAGGAGTACCTATCTATTGGGTATCTTTATTTGCTGATATTAGGCGTCGTTAGCGAGTCTATTTTTTACAAAATGTTGGGTATCAATATCCTTTATTTTGCCTCTTTGTCAGATATTCTAACCGCTCCATTAACCTTACTCATGAGCCATTGGCTGATTCCTGTTACCATTTTAGGAATGGTTTTACTACTGGTGCTAGTGAATAAATTGAGCGAAAAGTTTAACGCAAAACATGACAAAGAGCAAGCGATGAATTTACTTATCCTCTGTACTGGACTTATCTTTTTTGGTTTTTTTATTGGTATCGAACTAGGAAGAGGCACCAAGCAAAAGAGTCTTATTGCCGAAGGTAAAACTAAGCCTAATTACCAAATTACTTTTGATGATGGACAAATCCAGAAAGTGACCATTATAGGGCAAAATTCCACCTATCTGTTTTATGTTCCAGAAAAGGGCAAAAAGCTCATCATTGCACTGATTGATAGTAATGTGAAAAGGATGGAGGTTTTGTAGCGAGAATCTTCTTCAGAACCTGATAAATTGTTATTGGTTAATATGGTCAGCTATTTGTATATCTTCATAGCTCATAGCTATTATAACATTTTTTAACATATAAACACTAAAATAAAGCACTTATCCTGTCGTTGCATAGAATAGCTAGATTTGTATTTTATGAATCTAGCTATTGTTTTTTAGTTTCAACCTAAATTTTAATTGCTCGTGAAGAAAAATTTTATGTTCGTCTCCTGTTTGTTCATTTTCTGTACCTCACCTTTGATTGCCCAAGATACCATCGATAACGATGCTCAACCAATCCAAACTTCGGCAACTGAACTCAAAAGTCATACAGCATACATTCTTGATAACGCTGATTATTCTGAAACAGATAGACTGATAGGTAATCATTCAAACTATAACATTTCTGCTGAAAGAAAGCGAATACAAATGGTTGTAAAAGCAGAGTATAATACGTATGGATACAATACTTACAGAATTGCGGATAATGAGAGGTTGTTTCACAAATCAGCGTTGTCGAACATGTCTTTGGGTGCTGGTTTGATATGGGAACCGAAAGGATTTAATCGAAAGCTAGGGATAGAGGTTGATGCAGCTTTTGCGAGCTACCAAGAACTTGCACAAATGAATGCTGGATTTTTACCTGCAAGAAACGTAACAGCCCTAAGTTTTGCACTTTTACCTCAATATGTATTTTACCAAAATGAGGCAGAAACGGTCGCTTTATTTATACAAGCTGGTCCAACTTATGAAAAAGTAATAAGTGACAGTACTCCTATGAACACATTTGTTCACTATGATGATATAATTGGATACAAAGTGGGTTTAGGAACCAGATTTGGCAGATTATTCACCAGTATAAACTTTTCTCAAAACGATTCAGGAAGAACATCATGGAGTAATTTTATAAAAGCTAGCATCACAAAAGTTGGTCTGTCCTTGGGATATAATTTGAGTAAGTAATAAAAACAAAAAAGCGAGCGTTTCGAAAAACACTCGCTTTTTTGTTGAATCTATAAAATCTTACAATTCTCTAATCCAAACATTTCTGAAGCTTACTGCATTTCCGTGGTCTTGCAATGAGATTGGTCCTTTTGGTCCATGTACAGGATTGGTAGGCTGACCGATATAGTTGGTTACACCCTGAATTTTAGTATGATTTTGTACGATAATACCGTTGTGGATTACTGTAACATAACCAGGCGTTTCGATACCGCCATTAACTGTAAAACGTGGGGCTGTATAGATAATATCGTAAGTATTCCAATCACCTTGTTTCGCGGTTGCATTTACCATTGGAGGTGTTTGCTTGTAAACCGAACCCGCTTGACCATTACGATACGTTCTGTTTTTGTATGAATTTAATACTTGTACTTCGTAAATTCCGTGGAAGAAAACACCGCTATTGCCACGTCCTTGACTTTTTACATTCTCTGGCTCTTCAGGAGAACGCCATTCGATATGTAATTGGCAATCACCAAAATGCTTTTTAGTAGAGATATTTCCAGTACCTTTAACTACTGTAAATACGCCATCTTTCACCTCCCATTTAGCAGCACTACCGTCTTTGATAGACTCCCACTGATCAAGATTTTTGCCATCAAATAGCACGATAGCATCTGAAGGAATAGCTCCTGGGGTTACAACGCGAACTTCTGGGTCCCAATATTCAGTAGCGTCTGGCTTTTCAGGATTTTTTTCTACAAATCGGAAATCCTGTGCTTGAACTTTTAAGCCCAAAAGACAAACTGCGGCACTTAAAATTACCTTCTTCTTGATTTTCATTGGAAAAATTGTTTAAGTTTAAATTTTAATCTACAGTAAAACAATTCGACTGCTTTGAGTGTATCCAAATAAGACGTTTTGTCGTACTGTAATTCGGGAATAGTTATTGATTATAAAAATAGTTTTAAGTTTACCGAAATAAACTGTCTGTAAATTTAACAGCAAACTTGAATAAATATGAAAAATGCCCAAATTAATTGGATTAAATTCTATATCCTATCAGGGTTTATACTTATCTCTCATACTTTTTTTGGACAAAATACAGCTTTTCGCTATCTTGATGTAAATACCTTATGTAAAGACAAACGTGTATTGGCACTCCGAAACGAGCTGCCACAAGGTTGGAGATTTAAGACGAATGGATCAAATTTTTATATCGAACGTGTCGATGATGTATATTTGCCAAAAGAGGCGCTAAAAAGTGTAGAAATGGAGGCTCAGCCTGTTGAAAAATATGTAAACGGGAAAAAAATGCTACTTTTCAAAACCAAAGCATACTTTTTGATGAGTGTTGAGAAAAAATTGCCAACCAAACTCAATACCAAACAAAAGTCTATCATGAAAGCTATTTATGAGTCTGACTATTATACTTTTTTCCTCTGGCAAAAACATGGTTATTCGTATTCAAAAGCCATTTTGCCACAAAGTTTGTACGACGAATTTAGAGAGGTAGAAAAACTGTTGGCCGACTATTGGCTTTCCAGATAAGTTTTATCAGTATTTTGCTGATAAGCGATAACAATCATCGTTATTTTGGCTGCTGGTCTACCGCCAAAAGCCCAAGCTAAACTAACACATCTTTTTAACCCTAATACATTTACAATACGACATGAGACCAAAAATTGCAAAAAAAGCACCAGGAGAAAGATTAGTAAAGCGTATGCCATTGCGTACCAAATGGATTTTGTGCGCCGCTGCTGGTATTTTATTATTTGGATTTGGACTTTCTGTAGTAGCTACCGCTGCATTCAAAAAAGGCATGAATGAAGCCTTTTATATATGGTTCTTGCTAGGCTTGTATGGATTAATCTTGACAAGTTTGGGATTGGTATGCCTTGGGCAGGCTGTTCGTTTTAGATTGTTGATGGATATTAACAAGAAAATGAATAAGCAAGAAAAGGAGCTAGCAAAGCAAATTAAGAAATTGAACCACTTGGGTGAGGTACTTAGAAATAAGGAAGATAAAAAGGTGGAAAAGAAAGAGGATAAAAAGGATGATAGAAAAGGGAAACCCAATCAGAGAAAAGTAAACGAAAAACCAAAGGTAGAAAAACAAGAAAACCCCGCCACTACCGACGAGGTTTAAATCTCTTAGAAGAAATTTCGAAAATTACTTCGCAGCCTTCGCAGCAAATTCAGCTTTGATAGCTTCGATATCAATCAACTTGATTTCTGGCTTCAAACGCAAACGCTTAATTGCTTCGACTTTGTTTGTAGCTATAGCCTTATTTCTTCTGTCTTTTCTTTTTAGTCTTGTAACGGCCATTGTAAACAGATTTTTTGTTTGAGGTGCAAAATTACAGAATTAAACATTCTTATCCAACACAATATTGGATATTCCTTTGAGAAATACCCTGAAATATAGAGATTTTCGGATATTAAAACCCTTTAGGCTTCCAAAAACCTAAAGGGTTTGTTATTTTTGCAGACATTTTAAATAAAGAGTAGGAAATCCATAAATCAAGTTTGAATCTCAAAAATGCTTAAATATGTTGCGATTCAGCGATTTTATATTCGTTTTGCCCTCAAAAGCACCTACTTTTTAAGAGTTAATCAAATTACTAATTCAGAATCATGAGTAGCAAACCATCATTAGCAAGAGGAACTAGAGATTTTGGCCCAGAGAAAATGGTCAAAAGAAATTATATTTTTGACACAATCAAGGCCGTTTTTCAAAGATTTGGCTTCCAACCATTGGAAACTCCATCGATGGAAAATCTCTCGGTTTTGATGGGAAAGTATGGAGATGAAGGTGACCAACTTTTGTTTAAAATCTTGAATTCTGGAAACTTTTCTGAGAAAATCTCACAGACAGATTTGGATGAAGGGTATAAAAAACTAACGACCAAAATTTCAGAAAAAGGCTTGCGCTACGACTTGACTGTACCATTTGCAAGGTATGTAGTGATGAATCGTAACGAATTGCCTCTTCCTTTCAAAAGATACCAAATCCAACCAGTTTGGCGTGCGGATCGTCCTCAAAAAGGGCGTTATCGTGAATTTTATCAATGCGACGCCGACGTAGTAGGCACGGATTCTTTGATTTGTGAAGCCGAAATCGTGATGATGATTCAGGAAGTAATGCAAAGTTTGAATATCAACTTTAACCTCAAAATCAATAATCGTAAAATCCTTTCTGGTTTGTCCGAAGCTATTGGTGCTGCTGGACAAGAAGCTGCTTTAGCTGTAGCGATTGATAAATTAGATAAAATTGGTCAGGAAAAAGTAATGGAAGAGTTGGCGGAAAGAGGTTTCTCAGAGGAGGCTTTGGCTAATTTGACGCCTGTTTTCTCTATCACAGGTTCTAACCAAGAAAAGTTTACGAAGTTGGAGGAATTACTTCAAACTTCGGAAGTTGGTAAAAAAGGTATTGAAGAGCTTCGTGAAATGTGGAATTACATGACAGCCTTTGGCGTGACCGACGAAAATATTGAATTGGACATTACGCTTGCACGTGGTTTGTCGTACTACACTGGCGCTATTTTCGAGGTAAAAGCACTGGATGTTCAAATTGGCTCTATCACAGGAGGTGGTCGTTATGACAACCTAACAGGAACTTTTGGAGTACCAGGTTTGTCGGGAGTGGGTATTTCATTTGGAGTTGATCGTATTTATGATGTTTTGGAAGAATTGAATTTATTCCCTAATAACCAAGCGGTAACGACCAAATTATTATTCTGTCACTTTGGAAAAGAGGAGCAAAACTATACCTTGCCATTGCTTCGTGCTGCTCGTGAAAGAGGTATTAATGCAGAGGTTTTTCCAGACAATGCCAAAATCAAAAAACAATTGGATTACGCAGACCGTAAAAAGATTCCTTTTGTGGTAATTGTTGGTTCCGATGAGTTACAATCAGGTTTGTTGACTCTGAAAGACATGACTTCTGGGGAGCAGTTCAAACTTTCAATTGACGATATTTTTGCAAAAATTAACGAATAACTGATTACATCAATATAAATAAATAACCCCACCGACGAAAGTTAGTGGGGCTTTTTTATGGGTAATTCCCAAAGTTATTTGATGTATAGATTACCTAAATCAGCTTTGCTTCCTAAAAAAACATTAAAATCTACAGTTCCTTTGATACCCTCAACCCAGCCATTTTTGTTATGTTGCCAAAACCAAAGATTAGATCCATATCCCTTGAGTGTCTCGTTAGAATAATCCGCAATCCATAGTGGGTAATCGTCATAATTACCTTTGATAAACTTCTTATAAAAATTAGGATTGGTATAAATAATTGGCTTAGTGCCATAATGGTTTTCGACCATATTGAGCCACACGCCAATTTCTCTAATAATTTGCTCGTCAGATTTCAAGGAGTTTTGTTCGATATCCAAAACAGGAGCAAAGTCTCCTTTCTCGAGTTTTACTGAATTGATAAAGTTTTTTGCTTGCCCTACTGGTTCGCGCCAAGCAATGTAAAAGTGATAGGCACCACGTCGCATACCAAATTTGCGTGCATGCTCCCAGTTACGATCAAACTGACGGTCGGCGTGTGTAATACCTTCGGTAGCTTTCAAAAAGGCAAACTCTATTTTTCTATTATCTTCAAAACGCATCTTTTCGACTTTCTTCCAGTTAATTTCACCATTGTGGTGAGATACATCAATACCATGTACTTCGTATCGTAAAGGCATTGAAATTCCTACTTTCGAGACATTTTCCCAACCATTAGGATTAGGTCTGAAAAGCATCACAATGGCATAGATTCCCCAAATGATTAAGGAAACAATAGATAGGAAAATCGTGAGAAGTATGGCAATTTTTGTATTGCGTGGTAAAGCGAAATATCTTTTCAGTAATAGTTGAATCATATTGCAAAAATATAAAATTCGTAGTAAACTATTTCTGAACTACTTGCGCTTTTGGTAGAAGATTTTGACAGAAAATACAAACATGAGTCTTCTCTGATTTTGGAATAGGGGTTATTCTCTAACTATTTATCAAAAAAGCGTTCGAAAATTGTTTTTCGAACGCTTTTTGTTATGCCAGATGACTCGTTACTGGACACAAAGCATTGCGTCTCTACAGCTTAAAATAATCACTCATTCCCTCAATCTCAATTCACTCGATTAGAATTCGAAGTAAAACATAACATAAGACAACCTATTTGTTAGGCTGTGGTGTTGTACGCAAATATGGTTTAACTACTGTGAATCCTTTAGGGAATTTCTCAGCAGCATCTTCTGTTTTTACCGCAGGCGTAATAATTACATCCTCACCGTCTTTCCAGTCTGCTGGAGTCGCTACTTGATAGTTGGCAGTCAACTGCAAAGAATCAATCACACGAAGCAATTCTTGGAAGTTACGACCAGTAGAAGCTGGGTAAGTAAGCGTCAATTTGATTTTTTTATCTGGACCGATAATAAACACCGAGCGAACTGTAGCTTTTTCAGAAGCATTTGGGTGAATCATATCGTACAAAGTAGCAACGTTACGGCTTTCGTCAGCAATGATAGGAAAATTAACTGACACACCATTTACCTCTTCAATATCTGGAATCCAACGTTGGTGAGAGTCCAAATCATCTACCGAAACAGCAATAACTTTTACGCCTTTTTTCTCAAATTCACCTTTCAAAAGCGCTGTTTTACCTAACTCTGTAGTACAAACAGGAGTAAAATCAGCTGGGTGACTGAACAATAAAGCCCATGAATCGCCAATCCACTCGTGGAAATTGATTGTACCTTGCGTTGTTTCTGCCGTAAAGTCTGGGGCAATGTCTCCTAATCTTAATGACATAATAATATTTGTTTTAGGTTTATACTATGGGTACTCTAATTAGTCTATAAACTTACAAGATTATATTTGTTTTAGTTCCAGTTTTGAAGAAAACTTTATGAATCTTGATAAAAATCAACTTTTTTCGAAAAGATTTAGCCGAATATACAAAGATTAGGTCTATTTTTTATTATTTTAATGATAAATGTCCACTTTGATACCTTTAAATATCATCCAAAAAACACTCTTACTATGAAGTATCATTTTGCTAAATTAATGAATTATGAAGTTTGGGCAAACGAACAAGTTATCCAAGCCTTACAATCACTTGATAGACCAGATACACGCTCACTAGAACTATTATCACATATTTTGGCAGCTCATTTGACATGGTATAATCGTGCTAGAGAAGTTCGAGCGTATATTCCTTTATGGGAAACTAAGGATTTTTCGGAATGTGTAATTATGTTGAGAAATATTACTCAGAGATGGCAAGAACTCATAGATCAGAGTGAAGAATTGACCTTTGGGAGGACTGTATCCTATACTAATAGCAAGGACGAAACACATTTTTCTAGTTTATATGAAATACTTACACATTTGATGCTTCATTCGGGCTATCACCGTGGGCAATTGGTGAGTCATTTGAAGGGCAAAATGCAGGAACTACCTGTCACCGATTTTATTGTTTTTGCCAGAGAAGAAGTAAGAAAGTAAGGTAGCGAATGATGCGCATAAAAAAAGCTCCGTAGCGACGATAGAAAACAAATTTAGTATAATTCTATCGTCGCTACGGAGTTTTTGACTTAGCTCATAATTTCGCATTTATACCTAAACAGCAGGTTTTTCGATAACGAAGTTATGATTAGTATAAATACAAATATCTGCCGCAATGGTTAATCCTTCTCTAACCATTTCTTCAGCTGTTAGATGAGGAGCATGTTTTTTCAATGCCAAAGCTGCTGAAAGGGCATAGTTACTTCCTGAACCAATTGCAGCAATACCATTTTCTGGTTCTAGTACATCTCCTGTACCTGAAATAATCAAAGCCTCCTCTTTATCAGCTACAATCATCATGGCTTCTAATCTGCGCAAATAGCGGTCGGTACGCCAGTCTTTTGCTAATTCAATACTAGCACGCTTCATATTACCTCCAAAAGCATTGAGTTTTTCTTCAAATCTTTCCAAAAGGGTAAATGCATCGGCAGTAGAACCAGCGAAACCTGTCACAATTTTACCATTCAACAGTTTTCGGATTTTACGAACATGGTTTTTGGCTACGGTGCTTCCCATGGTTGCTTGTCCATCTGCTCCGATGGCTACCTCGCCATTGTGCACAATCGCCAAGACGGTGGTTGATCTAATTTTTTCCATCTATTTTCAAGAATAAAATGTTTGTCGGTAAAGAAACGAAAGACGTTAAGTCCTCTATAAAACACAAAAGATGAAAGACGCTTCCCATCTTTTGGATAAGAAGTATCTTTCATCTTTTGATGGTTCAAATACTTGGATTACACCAATAATTTGATTGGGTCTTCAAGTAATTGCTTGAATGTTTGCAAGAATGCAGCACCAGTTGCGCCATCCACAGTACGGTGGTCACAAGTTAATGTTACTTTCATTACGTTAGTAGCATAGAACTGTCCGTTTTTCACACCAACTGTTTCTTTGATACCACCTACAGCCAAGATACAAGATTCTGGTTGGTTGATGATAGAAGTAAACTCATCGATACCGAACATACCTAAGTTACTTACTGTAAATGTATTGCCTTCCCAATCTTTTGGTTGCAATTGTTTATTTTTAGCCTTACCACCCAAATCCTTCGCTTCAGCAGAGATTTGTGATAATGACTTCGTGTTAGCAAAACGAATTACTGGAACCAACAAACCGTCTTCAACTGCTACCGCCATACCAATGTGTACGTGGTGGTTGATACGAATTTTGTCGCCCAACCAGTAAGAGTTTACTTTCGGGTGTTTAGTCAATGCAGCAGCTACAGCTTTGATTACCATGTCATTGAACGAGATTTTCACAGGAGAGAATTCGTTCATTGAAGTACGAGCAGCCATAGCTTTGTCCATATTGATTTCCATCGTTAGATAGAATTCAGGAGCAGAGAATTTAGACTCAGACAAACGACGTGCGATAGTTTTACGCATTTGGTTTACTGAGAACTCTTCATAGCTTTCTTGACCCAAGATAGTTGCAGGTGCTGCCGCTGGTTTAGCCGCTGGAGCAGCCTTAGGAGCAGGTACATAATTGTCGATATCAGTTTTTACGATACGACCGTTTTCTCCTGAACCTTTTACCTCGTTCAAGTTGATACCTTTATCTTTCGCCAAAGCTTTCGCTAAAGGAGAAGCTTTCACACGGCCATCAGCAGAAGTTACAGTTGCTTCAGCTACAGGCGCTGCTGCTGGTGCAGGAGCTGCCGCAGGAGTAGCAGTTGCCACTGGCGCAGGCGCTGGTGTTGCTGCTGGTGCAGGAGCTGCTGGAGCAGAACCCGCTGATAACAATGCTTGATAGTTGGCACCAGGCTCACCAATCACAGCGATAACGTCATCTACTGCAACTGTTTTACCTTCTTCGATACCAATGTACAACAAGGTACAAGGAGAATATTTAGAAATATCAATGAAGTTATCAAGGTCAAACTCCATTGTAGCTTTGTCAGTTTCAACTTCTGCCAAAAGAGCTTCGCCAGGTTTGATTACATCCCCAACTTTACGAAGCCATGTTACAAGTGTACCTTCTGTCATGGTATCACTCATTTTTGGCATACCAATGATTTCTGCTTTGATACCTGACGTATCAACCGCAGGAGCTGCTGGAGCAGCAGGAGCCGCCGCAGGAGCTTCAGCAACAGGTGCAGGAGCTGCCGCAGCAGGAGCACCACTCAAGAGATGCTCGTATGCTTCGCCATTTTCACCGATGATAGCTATGATGCTATCGATAGGTACAGCTTTACCTTTTTCTAAGCCAATGTATAAAAGTCTACAATCTTTAAAATTGCTCAAGTCCATTCTCTCATCCAAATCAAGCTCCATTGTCGCTTTATCTGTTTCGATTTCAGCCAAAAGACCGTCGCCTGGCTTGAGGACGTCGCCAACTTTCTTGAGCCACTCTGCCACAACACCTTCAGTCATGGTGTCGCTCATTTTGGGCATCGTAATAATTTCTGCCATGATTCTTAGTTATAGGAAATTTATGGTCGAAGCAACTTGCGTTGCATCAATCTTTAATTAAAGGGATTGAAAATACCGTTTTAAAGTAATTCACAAATATAAAACAAGCATTAAAGCTAGACAACACATTTGTATTAGTCAATAACCACTAATCAAATCTTTTTTCTGGCGGTACCCTGTTTCATTTCAGACGCCAAAAATAAGAGTAAAGGATTTGTTTCAAAAGTTATCTTTGAAAAATATAATTTTGTCCTCTATTAATCCTGATAGTTTTTACTCAAACTTTCTATAATTAAATTTAGAAAAGTTAATTTTGCAATCCCAACGGGAAGTATCATTGTTAAAAGAAGTTTCCTTTGTTTTTTTACCCTGTTTTTGTAACGATTCTAATCACAATTTGTTTGGATTACTCCGTGATTTCTCTTGCTAGTTACATCAATCATGGTGTTTATCTTATAATACAGACTATCGGTAAAAGTGGTTCCGTAACTTAGCTCAGAATATTCTATCATGGTGTTAGCATTTCTGAGGAAGTATCCACCAACAATCTCTTTATGTACGAAGTTATTTACAACAAAACATATATTTCTTTAAGCCTCTGTTTGATTGCATGGCTGGCATTTAGGTTCAGACCGCAAATCGAATCATTTTTTGACCGTATAGGCAAAACTGTTTCTTTTTCCTTGTTAGCTATTGTATTTAGGATACTTCCGTTTTTGGTCGTATATCTATATTTCAGTTTTGATGCGCAGTCTGATGTGCAAATTTTTTGGCATTCAGCACAAAAGGCAAAAGAATTAGGTATTGTTTACCGTGACTTCCCTTCATTGTACTCGCCACTGTTTGCTTATATTACAGCTATTCCATTGGTATTTTGGGATACAGCAAAAGCTGTAACACTACTGATGATTATTTTCGAGCTGTTGATACTGCTGCTGACGATGCGTACTTACCGCAATGGGCTTTCGAATGGGCAAGTTTTATTCAAAACCTTGATTTATTTGTGTTTTCCTGCGCCTTTTATCTTCTGTGTAATAGGAGGTCAAGAGGATATTTGGATGTGGGGATTTGCTTGTTTGATGGTTTGGGTATGGTTAAAAGGCAAATCAGACTTTGTGTTGGGTGTGATTGTGGCGTTAGGATTAATCGTTACAAAAGCATTTTTTGTGCTTTTTGTACCTCCCATTTTTCTAAAACTGAGTAATCGCTGGAATTTTATTTTGGGAATGGCGGCATTAGGAATCCCTACATTAGCTTTCTTGTATTTGCATGGAGGCACTGCTTTTTTGATGCCAATTCAACTCGCACAAGAGCCAATGTGTCCTAATGTTTGGTCGATAACTTATCCGATATTCGGCGAATTAATCGCCAAATTTAATATTAGAATTTTAAACTGGATTGGACTTTTCGTGATTGTCGGGGTTTCGTCTTGGCAGGCAGTCAAATTCAAAAATCTTGAATTAAAACAATTTGTACCTTTTGTTTGGCTCGGTATTTTTGGCGTAATGATGATATTTCAAATAGGAGCGTACTCAAATTATATTTTTATCTATGCTATGCCAATGCTTTTTGGATTGGTCAATTTTGAAGATAAAAAGTTTTTTGTCTATTCTTTTATCATTCAAACGGCAGCCGTTTTACAACCTTCTCTTTGGTTTAGAATTGGAAAGCCTTTTTATAGCTGGTTATATTTCCTACAAATCAAGTTCGTTATTGAATATGCTTTTCAATTAATCATTTTCTTTGGGGTACTTTATTGGATGAAATCTGCGTACAAAGAGATGAAAAAATTGTAGGGTTCACAACAAACAAAAGCGCCATAAATACCATTTCATCGTGGTATTTATGGCGCTTTTGTTATTAAAACATAGCTTAAGCTAGGCAATCAGCTATGGACATTCGGCTAAAATGTGTCCATTCTGTCATTAGAAACCTACTTAAACTTTTACTATTTCCATCGTTTCGAGATATACTAGATATCCTTCTACTTCGGTATATCCCATGGCTTGATAGATTTTCTGGTAGTCTTTGACTTGGTATTTGTGGCTATTACTTTTTGACCCTGTTTTATAGTCCAGAATTACGATTTTTGAGCCCATTTTGATTACTCTATCTGGGCGTAATGGCGACTGATTGGGTCTTAGAATTTCTCTTTCATTTCTGATAAAGCGTTCTGGCACTTCAAAAAATGGACTGATTTCTGGCAAATCAATAATTTTTTGAATGGTTACTTTTAACTCTTCTTGCTCATTTTCAACTATTAATCCTTCACGCTGTAAATCTGCCAAAGCGCTGTCTATATCCTTCTTAGTTTTTATTTTGGCAAAAGCTGCGTGGACTTTATTTCCGTAATCTTTACTTTTTTCAAAAGTCTCTAAGTCGAATAGCCTTTCCGCTGATTGTTTGAGCTGAATCGTCTGACTACGTTCTGAAGTAACGATTTCTTGAATAATCATCGTAGGAGCAATCTTCTCTTTTTCGGGTTTTAAGACCTTTGGTAACCCTTCGTATAGTACCTTCGTAAAGGGTTCTTCAGGAGGTATTCCTTCGCCATCTACAAAGCGTAGCAATAAGCCACCGACAGTCTTATTGAGGTTTCTACTATCTCTTTTGATCACCATGTATAGCCTATCTTTAGGACGAGTAAGCGCCACGTAGAGCATATTTAGGCTTTCAAGAAAAGTTTCTTCTTTCTCTGCACGATATTCTTCTACTAAATGCGTATTTTCTAACTCCTTGACCATTTTGAGCGGTGCTGTCGTTAATGCTTTGGTAATATTCTCTTCGGCTTGTTCGACGATTAATTCTTCAAAAAGTCCTTCGTCTTCTAATCCAAACCAACGAGAAGAATTAAGTCCTGTGTCAATCGACCAATGACAATAAGGAATAATGACCACAGGAAACTCCAAACCTTTAGATTTATGTACACTCGTTACCGTAACGGCATTTTGCCCCGCTGGAGACATGATCGAAAGGCTTTCTTTTTTGTTTTCCCAATAATTGATAAAGTCAGTTAAGTGAGTACTTTTCATGTGCTGAAACTCAATGACAACATCCAAAAATCGGAAAATAAAGTCAAGTTCTTTGTCATGTTTGAAAAGTTCAAAAGTCTGTAATAACTTTTCGGCAATTTCGTACAAACTCATTTGCTGTAAGGCAGTGGGAACAAGGCTTTTATCAATTAAATCAAAAAACTTCAATATGTCACGACTCTCGATGGTTTCTTTGATAATCTTGTTTTCTTGGGTATTAGGGACTTTGTGTAAAACCACTCGATAGTACAAATACACGGCTTCATATTTGGCAAGGGCATTATCTGGATTTTGTACTACTTTCATAATCGCCATGATTAAATTGACGGCGTCTGAAGCGGCTAAACTCAAAGAATCAGAAGAAATTACATCGATATTTCGTTCCTTCAGTGCATTAGCGATGATCTTAGAATCCTTATTTCTACGACACAAAACGGCTACATCTTTGAGCTTGTAACCAATGGCAAGTACTTCTTCCAGAATTTGCTCAACTTTTTCAATCATCAAGCGGTCTGTTTCTTTTCCTATGATAAAATCAACCTGTACATGACCGCCCTCCAAAGGTTTTGCAGGTACTTTTTGCGCAAAATATTCATCATAAACCCTCGGCAAACTTGGTGCTATTGCCAAATACTCAGGGTCAACTTTGATGGCTTCAAATAAAGCGTTGTTAAAGCTGATGACTTCTGCCGAGCTTCGATAATTGGTATTCAAGTTTTCTGGCTTGATATAGGGGCGAATACTCTCATAGCGTTCTACCAAAAAGGTATCGTCGGCAATAGGTTTGGTCAAATCATCGATTTGCTTTTTGTGCAGGTTGACAATCAAACCCATTTCACCACCCCTGAATCGATAAATAGATTGTTTGGCGTCACCCACAGCCAAGTTGAAGTGCCCGCTGGCAAGGGCGTTTTCTATCAAAGGTAAAAAGTTATGCCATTGTAGGGTAGAAGTATCCTGAAATTCATCTATCAAAATATGATTATATCGTTCGCCCAAACGCTCATAAATAAAAGGAATAGGCTCATTTACGACAATTTCAAGGATTTTACGATTAAATTCTGAAATATGGATTTGTCCCGATTCGTCCTGAATAGCAGCGATTTCTTTTTTCAACTGACTCAACAAAGCGAGCTTTTTGATTTGCTTTAAGATTTCTCGATAAAGCAAAAATCTTGGTTTTAAACGCTTTTGCGCTTCTAATAGAAAGTTGCCTGTATCGGTTAGCGTATCGGCAATACCCATGATAGTGGCAGCGATAGGCTTGGTTGTACTTTTAGCATGCCAAGTATTGTCGGACAAAGCATTCAAAAATCTTGCGCCAGGTTCTTTAAAAATATCAGCACCGTTTGCCAATTGAATAAAATATCCAAACGGACCAGACTTTTTGAATGGAAAATCATCTACCGTCAAATCATTTTCGTTGGCAGTTTCAAGCGCAATAGCCACGATTTCTTTGATATGTTTTTCGACACCTTGATTAAAATCCTTGAGTTGCTGTTCAATTTTTAGAAAATCCAGAGGCTCCAGTGCACCTAATTTTTCAATATGTTCTTGAAATTGGTCATTCAATAAATCTCGACCAAAATTGGCAATCTCATCATTGATACCATTCCATGAGCGCCCATCGGTAGCTTTGTCTAAAGCAAAACTTTTGATGGCCTCTGTAATTTGCTCGTAGGTTTCGGTATTAGTTTTTTGTAATAATTGTTCAACGGCCGCATCCAATAGCACTTCAGAATCAAGGTTTACCTCAAAATTGAACGGAAAACCTAATTCTTCAGTAAAGGCACTTACCACTCGCTGAACAAACGAGTCGATCGTCGAAACTGAGAAGTTCGCGTATTCGTGTATGATATGCTTGAAAGTAGCGGAGGCACGGGCACGTAAGGTAACGTCGTCTATCTCGATACCTTCTTGCTGTAATTCTTCTAAAATCTGATTAAAAAGTCCTTGTTCAGTCGCTTGCTCTTGCGGATCGTTACTTGAAAAAATACGGAGATATTTCAAGATACGCTCTTTCATTTCGCCCGCTGCTTTGTTGGTAAATGTTACTGCCAAGATATGGTTGAAATACCAAGGAGATTTGGAACGAAGCGCTAGTTTGATGTATTCCTTTGCTAAAGTGTAGGTTTTCCCCGAACCCGCCGAGGAAGAATATATTTTAAAATATGTTTCGTGCTGTGATGCACTCAAAAAATCCGTCATAAGTTTTCCTGTTAAAGCTGAGGAGGTACATTTTGGAGATACAAATTTAGAGAAATATTTAGGCTATTTTTCTAAAACGAAAACTGAAAAAATATTCAGATTTTAAAGGTATTTTTAGGATAAAATCAAAAAGCTCCTTTTATCCTAACCGCCTACCATTCTTCACAAAAGCAGTATAACGAGTCTGACTTCCCTCCAAATTTAGCATGTGAACCACTGCTAATCAGCGGTTTGATACTTTCACATAACATATATACTTCAATGTTAGCATCCTATTCTACGTATGTGGTGATTTTTATACCCATACTTTGCCTCATTTTTTACAAATTCATTTTCCGTTTATTGGGTATTATCATTGTTCCAGAAGACCGTATTGGTCTAGTAACCAAGAAGTTTGTCTTATTTGGCGATAAAAAATCTTTGCCCGAAGGCAGGATTTTTGCCACCGAAGGAGAGGCTGGCTTTCAAGCAAAACCATTAGCGCCAGGGATTTATTTTTGGCTTTGGATTTGGCAGTACGATGTCGTATTACAACCCCTTACCGTAGTGCCAACAGGTAAAATTGGTTTGGTTTTGGCACGTGATGGTAAAGAATTAGAAACAGGCAGTATTTTAGCTCGCAAGGTCGAATGCGATGGTTTTCAAGATGCTGAAGCATTTTTGAAAATTGGTGGTCGAAAAGGTCGACAAACTGCCGTAATCACAGCGGGTTCTTACCGCATAAACACGCTTTTATTTGAAATAGAAATTACAGACATCACCGAAATTCAGGAGAATATGGTGGGAATTATCACCACAATGGATGGTGCGTCGATTCCTGTCGGACAAATTTCGGGTAAGCCTATCGATGGGCATAATAACTTTCAAGACGCCGACCAGTTTTTGAATGCTGGAGGTAATAAAGGTTTGCAACAGCAAGTAATCCTAGCGGGTTCGTATAACCTTAATCCGTGGTTTGCCCGCGTAGAAGAAATCCACATGACCGAGATTCCGATAGGACACGTTGGGGTTGTGATTTCGTATGTAGGTGAAGACGGCGTAGATATAAGCGGAACCGAGTTTAAGCATGGCAATATTGTGGAAAAAGGTTTTAAAGGAGTCTGGAACGAACCTCTTGGACCAGGTAAATATCCTTTAAATACCTATGTGCAAAAAATTGAATTGGTGCCAACGACCAACTTGGTATTAAACTGGGCGAGTGCTCGTTCTGAATCCCATCAGTTGGATAAAAACCTTTCGACGATTACAGTGCGTTCTAAAGATGGTTTCCCGTTTAATTTGGATGTTTCGCAAATCATTCATATTCCTAATTATGAAGCACCTAAAGTAATTGCTCGTTTTGGTAATATGAACAACTTGGTTAGTCAGGTGCTAGAACCAACGATTGGTAACTATTTCAGAAATTCGGCACAGGATTCAGATGTAATTTCGTTCTTGGGCTCTCGTGCCGAACGCCAAGACACCGCACGAAAGTATATTGCCGAAGTACTCAATCAATACAATGTAAATGCTGTAGATACGCTGATAGGGGATATCGTTCCGCCAGAATCTTTGATGAAAACATTGACCGATCGTAAGTTAGCTGAAGAACAAAAAGTAACTTATGATACCCAAAAAATGGCGCAAGAAACCCGTCAGGCATTAGAGAAAGAAACAGCGATTGCGGATATTCAGAAAGATATTGTAAAAGCCGACCAAGGTGTAGTAATTGCCGAAAGGGTTGCAGATGCTGCTGTGAAAAAGGCACAAGGGGAAGCTCAAAGTTTGAAACTACAAGCTGGCGCAGAGGCTGAAAGAGTAAAACTTCAAGCTAGTGCCGAGTCGGAGAGAGTTAAATTGTTGGCAACTGCTGAAGCTGAAAAAATTAGCAAAACTGGTAGTGCTGAGGCTGAGAAAATTCTGGCTATTGGTAAAGCCGAAGCAGAGTCGTATCAGTTGCAAGTATCAGCTATGGGTGGCGATAATTTCACACAATTAAAAATCACTGAAAGTATCGGTAAAGAAAAAATTAAAGTTATGCCTGATATTTTGATAACAGGTGGAAACAACGAACAAGGTGGTCCTTTAAGTGGACTTTTAGGGTTGAAATTGATGGAAGAGATGACTAAAAAACAAAAGAATGAAGAAAATCCTGCTGAATAATTTTCAGAAATAAAAACTATGAAACTAAAAACACCGACTGGCAATTTTGCGGTCGGTGTTTCATACACACAACATAAGTGGTATTTTGTTGTCTCTAATTGATATAGCATTACATTTGAATGCTAAACCAAATTTATTCTGCTTTCAGATTGATTACAATACTAATTATTAGGTATATTTCAAAAAACTAGCATGAAACGTTTGTTTGATACATTTTCCTTTTTTTTAATTGGAAAAAATAAAGAAGGAAGCTGCTGAAAGAAATCTGGATACTTGTCTGTTTCGCAATAATCTCCTAATTTGCTCTTTAACAGAATACCTACTTACCTCCATTTTCTATGCAGACACTCATTACAAACGATGCCATTGTTTTTGGTTTACTTATTGGAATTATTGCTTTTACCTTTTATACCTCAAGTATTAAGTCTCCTTTTTGGCAAAAGTTTTATCAAATTATTCCCAGTATTTTGGTTTGCTATTTTGTGCCAGGCTTACTCAATTCGTTTCATATTATCTCTGGAGAAGAATCTAAATTATATGCTGTAGCTTCGAAATTTCTGTTGCCAGCCTGTTTAGTCTATTTTACCATAAGTATCGATTTTCAAGCACTTAAAAAACTAGGTACTAAAGCTTTGATTGTGTTTTTGGCGGGTTCCTTGGGCGTGATGGTTGGTGGTCCTGTTTCAATTTGGATAGTCAAAACGATATGGCCAGAAGTACTAGCAGGAGACGTATGGCGAGGATTAGCCACCATTGCAGGTAGCTGGATAGGAGGAAGTGCCAATCAGACAGCATTGAAGGAAGTTTTTCAACCTAGTCCAGAGGTCTTTTCTCAGGCAATTGCCGTTGATGTGATTACTGCTGAATTGTGGCTAGCAGTATTGCTATTTGGGGTAGCTCGTAGTACCAAATTAGACAAATGGCTTGGCGCAGATACGTCAGCAGTGGAGGAAGTAAAGCAAAAAATGGAGGCAGAGGCAGCCAATCAACAACAAAGTTTGAGCGTGAAAGACTTGATGATGGTTTTGTTTGTGGGCTTTGGAACTACAGCAGTTGCACATGCCTGTGCTGACATGATTGTACCCTTTATCGAAACGCATTATCCTGATTTAAAGAAATTTAGTCTAACTTCATCATCGTTTTGGGTGATTTCTTTGGTTACGCTGTTTGGACTGGGATTATCACAAACTAAAGCTCGTCAGATAGAACGTATGGGAGCCTCACAATTTGGGTCGCTTTTTTTGTATATCCTCATTGCCACTATCGGTATGCAGATGAACGTTATTTCGGCGTTAGACAAACCTCAGCTATTTCTGATTGGAATTATCTGGATGTTTTTTCATGCAAGCTTTACTTTATTGGCGGCTTATCTGGTCAAAGCTCCCTTCTTTTTCACGGCTGTGGGTTCTCAGGCTAACGTAGGTGGTGCAGCTTCGGCGTCGGTAGTAGCGGCGGCTTTTCATCCTTCTTTGGCTTCGGTAGGTGTTTTGCTGGCAATATTAGGTTATGCCTTGGGCACGTATTGTGGTTACTTGACAGGTTTGATGATGCAATGGGTGAATAATTTAGTGATTTAGTGATTTTTGAATGGTGAATTAGTGAATTGTGAATTAGAAGTGTTCGAAGGATTTTATTTTGTTCACAAGTATTTTTATCGTTAGCATTTTTGTAGTAGTGGCAACCCTTGTGGTTGCCATGTTGAGTTGGGCAATCGGAAAAGTTGCCAACTGCAATTTTATTTAAAAAACAAAATTTAAACCTTCGTACTGTACTAATAGTGCGTTAATAATTGATTGTCTTGGACTTAAGTTTAAGTTTTGTTGATAAAATTGTGTGATGAAGCGTGCTTATTCGTAGACTATAGAGACCTATTGCCGTCCGCCTATAGCCGACTGCTGAAAGCCTAATAATATCTAAAAGAAAAGGGTTCTAGCCGAAGCTGGAACCCTTTGTTATTTGGAAAAAATCGTAAAAAATCTTGAAATGTTGAGGAGTGAAACATGGATTCGTAAAAAGCTTTTGAAAATACTCTCTCTTATACGACCACAAACCACTCTTTACTCTAGTAGGTACAATTACCTCTGTTCCTCAAATAAGAAACGATCGAATTCCTCATTACCTCGTCGATATATTCTAGGCACAAATCCTTTGTACCCATACGACCTGTTGTTTTCCAACCTGCTGGAACATCGTTTTCCGCAGGAATGATGGTATGAATATGACCATCACAAATCACCTGATAGATTGTTTCTTGTTTCATTGCAGCACTTATTTACGTAAAGTGATTAGAATGCGAATTATAAATATAACAAAAAAATCAAGAAAAAATTACATAAGTAGCAAAAAAACTATTAAATAATTATCAATAAATGGTTAAAATATATTTTGTAGATAGGTATTGAAGTGAAGAGCTTTGATTTTTGTATATAATTGAGAAAATTATTCCATAAACATTTGACAGTCAATGCTAACAGAAGAGGTGTAATATGTATGTATCATTCCAGAATTTTGACGATTTGACCATGGTTTTGGACAATTCTGTTCTTATTTTACACCTAATAAAAATTACCAAAGCTAAAAAGCTATTTTTTTCGGTATCTTATAACTGGTTTTCGTACTTTTGTCCAACAATTCCTTTTTATAAATTTAAAGACTAATCATGCTTAAATCTGTCCCGTTCAACCAAACTGTCGCCTTTCAACATTTAACAAAATTAAAAGCTGAAGTCGAACAAACACCTCTTAAAGAACTTTTCACAGCCGATTCAGAGCGTTTCGAGAAATACTCAATCCGTTTTGAAGACATTTTAGTTGATTATTCTAAAAACCTTATCAACGAAAAAACAAAAGCAGCTTTGATTGCTTTGGCGAACGAATGTGAATTGGATGATGCCATCGAACGTATGTTCACAGGCGATTTGATTAACAAAACAGAAAACCGTGCTGTATTGCACGTAGCGCTACGCAATCGCTCAAATACGCCTATCGCAGTTGGTGGCGAAGATGTGATGCCAGCGGTAAATGCTGTTTTGGATAAAATGAAAGACTTTTCTGAAAAAGTTATTTCAGGTGCTTGGAAAGGTTATTCAGATCAAGCTATTACCGACGTTGTAAATATCGGTATCGGTGGTTCGGATTTAGGCCCTGTAATGGTAACAGAGGCGTTGAAACCATACAAAAATCACCTTAATTTACACTTTGTATCTAACGTAGATGGTACTCATATTGCCGAAGTTTTGAAGAAAGTTAATCCAGAAACTACCTTGTTTTTGATTGCTTCTAAAACTTTCACAACGCAAGAAACCATGGCCAATGCACACTCAGCACGTGATTGGTTTGTAGCAAATGGTGGTTCGCTAGAGGCTGTTGCCAAGCATTTCGTAGCCATTTCAACTAATGAAAAAGAAGTAGTTAAATTCGGTATCGACTCTGCCAATATGTTTGGGTTCTGGGACTGGGTTGGTGGTCGCTACTCTTTGTGGTCGGCTATTGGTTTATCGATTGTCCTTTCTATTGGTTTCGAAAACTTTATTGAATTGTTAGAAGGTGCTCACGCCATGGATAAGCACTTCAGAACTACAGATTTCAACGAAAATATCCCCGTGATTTTGGCATTAGTAGGTATTTGGTATAATAATTTCTTCGATGCTGATTCTCATGCTTTGTTGCCTTATGACCAATATATGCACCGTTTTGCGGCCTATTTCCAACAAGGAGATATGGAGTCAAATGGTAAATATGTAGGTCGTGACGGAAAAGCCGTAGACTACCAAACAGGTCCAATTATCTGGGGCGAGCCAGGAACAAACGGTCAGCACGCCTTCTATCAATTGATTCACCAAGGTACAAAATTGATTCCTTGTGATTTCTTGGCGCCTGCACAATCTCAAAATGTGATTGGCAATCACCATCAATTATTGTTGTCGAACTTCTTTGCTCAAACTGAAGCATTGATGAACGGCAAAACGTATGAAGAAGTAGTAGCAGAATTTGAGAAAGCAGGTAAATCTGCTGAGGAAATTGCTGAACTAGCACCATTCAAAGTTTTCCAAGGAAACAGACCAACTAACTCTATCTTGTTCAAAAAATTGACTCCACGCACTTTGGGTAGCTTGGTAGCAATGTACGAGCACAAAATCTTTGTACAAGGAGTTATTTGGAATATCTTCAGCTACGACCAATGGGGTGTAGAATTAGGTAAGCAGTTGGCGAACAAGATTTTGCCAGAATTAGCTTCTGAAGATAGCATTACCTCGCACGACTCTTCAACTAATGGTTTGATTAACGCATACAAAGCTTGGAGATAGTGATTGAGCGAGTTGTGATTTAGTGATTGATTTTTATGAGTAGAGACGCAATGTTTGCGTCTAAAGATATATCAACTGGAATTATAGCTTCAAAAAGGGCGGTCGAAATTTGTTTTTGACCGCCTTTTTTGATTGATTATTGTTAAAACTAAATTTTAGTAATTGAAGAGTGATAGTCCAAGATAAATTCTCGAATAGGTTATTTGTAACTTGCAAATGCTAGGGCACAGCATAGTGTCTATTCGTTTTGTTCTATTAACAGATAACTTCCTTTCACTCAAACCCCAAAACAATTATGAAATATCTTCTCAACTTATTTTTATTATTATTATCAATAAAGGGTTTTTCTCAAGCTGAAACTTTTGAGAAAAGAACCTTTACTGATAAAGAAGGGCATATATTGCCATACAGAATTTTATTTCCAGAGAATTACGATGCCTCAAAAAAATATCCTATCGTATTAGTTCTACATGGTGCAGGCGAGCGTGGCAACGATAATGAAAAGCAGTTGACACATGGTTCTAAATTATTTTTGAGTCCAGAAAATCGCCAGAAATTTCCTGCTATTGTTATTTTTCCACAATGTCCTACTGATAGTTATTGGGCTTCTGTTAAAATTGATAGAAGTAAGTCTCCATTAGATATTGATTTTACTTATAACGAACAACCTAACTGGCCTTTAGTTGCCGCAGTTGATTTGGTAAAACAAATCAGTAAAACTGAAAAAGTAGACAAAAATCGTATCTATATCATGGGTTTGTCGATGGGAGGCATGGGGACATTTGAGGCCATTGCTCGCAATCCAAAATTATTTGCCGCAGCCGTGCCAATTTGTGGAGGAGCCAATCTGACTTGGGCCAAAAAATATGCTCAAACTGTTCCTGTATGGATTTTTCATGGCGATGCTGATGGTGTTGTAAAAGTTGGCTATTCAAGAGATATGTATGCGGCTTTGCGTGCTTTGGAAGCCAAAGAAGTGAAATATACCGAATACCCTAATGTTAATCATAATAGTTGGGATAACGCTTTTGCTGAACCAAATCTATTATCTTGGTTGTTTGAGCATAAGAAATAATTAGCTTGTCTGAAATGCTCAATACGACAAGGCTTATGTTGTATGATTTTAATTCACTTATTATGAGAATAATTTTTTCGATTCTATTCCTTGTATCGTTAGTTGCACCATCCTTTGGACAAAATGACACACTGGTGCATCAAAAAATCTATTTTGTAAAACCCAAAATTGAATTAACCACAGGCATTGGGTTGACAGTGGCTTCTTTTTTCGGTTTTCGACAATTAGATAAGGTAGCGCATTTATCAAAAGAGGATATTCTAAAACTAAATCCCAACGATTTGAATAGTTTTGATAGACCTATTGCGTTTAAGAATCCTGCCAATTTTGCCTCTGCCGAGAAGAATTCTGACTTGTTCTTGAATCTTTCGCTGGTAAGTCCAGCACTATTGATGCTTGATAAAAATATTCGAAAAGATTGGGTTGATTTACTGAGTATGTACATGATGAGCCATGCGGTAGATAATGCTCTGTATTTCGGTGCGGCGTATTCTATTCGTCGACCACGTCCCTTGACTTATAATCCCAATTTGACTGCGGAGGAAAAAATGGGAGATGGAAGAAGTAACTCGTTTTTTAGTGGACACGTTTCATTTAGCTCAACAGCGACTTTTTTCTTAGCAAAAGTTTATACTGATTATCATCAAATAAAAGGTTTGAAAAGAGTAGGACTGTTCACACTTGCTGCCATTCCGCCAGCCTTGGTGGGCTATTACCGAACAGAAGCGGGTAAGCATTTTAAATCAGATGTGATTACAGGTTTTGTATCAGGGGCTATTTGCGGTATTCTCGTTCCTGAATTTCATAAACGATTACAACAAAAGAAAAACTTGACTTTTCAACCTATCTATTCTCCTCAATTTGGTGGCGTTGCTGCTACGTTGGCGTTTTAGTGGTGAGTTGTGAACGGTGAAATAGGTTGCCTTATCTTCAATAAATTTTCAACATTATTCAATTCTCTTGAAGAGAAAATTGTAAGGAAAACTACAGGCATTTACCTTAGCTCCGTAGGAGCGACAGTTTGGTAGTAGGGTATATTCTTTAACCAAGAAAAAGAGCGCCGTAGGTGCGAAAGACTTCACGATAGTTGGTGTTCTTTCGCACCTACGGCGCTCTAAAGGGACTTTTATTTCTATATATTCTACCAAACTGTCGCTCCTACGGAGCTTTTCCCTGCAATAACAATACTATTCAATTGCCAACCTAATAAGGCTTTGTATTCAAGGTCATAACACATATTTGCCAAACCTTTTTACGCTAAATTTCAAAGGCGACCTATTTTAGGCAAGGACAACTCATCACTTCATTCAGTTTCCATCAGGTTTGATTACTGAGACCAAAGGACTTACTGGAAAATTCCATGTGTTCAAATCATCAGGTTGAGCTGGATTATAGGCTTTAACGTCTTTGTTGAGATACTTTTCTATCCCTAAATGATTGGATTTGATTCCTTCTACGATACATTTTGCCAACTGGTATGCCCCATAATTGCTGAAGTGCGTATCGTCATGAATCGCTTTTTCTTGATTCGGAAAACTATTAGCCTCATAATGGACAAAAGCCTTTTTTGAATTTTCTACGCCGAGTGTTTCCCAAAGCGTTTTACTCATATTATTCAAATCAATTAAGGCTACATTTTCGTCTTTGGCTACCTGACGCATAGCTTCAGGGAAGTCTTCAAGCGTATTAATGATTTTACCATTTTCATCAAATCTACGGCGATGCATCGAGGTAACTAGTACAGGAGTAGCCCCTTTTTCACGCGTTTTTTTGATGAAACTACTCAAATACTCTTTGTAGGTGGTTTGAGATTTGAGTCCAGAGCCTGTTTTTTGATCATTGTGTGCAAATTCAATAAAGAAATAATCTCCCTTTTTGATTTGACTCATGACTTTTTCAAAACGTTTTTCAGAAGTAAAACTTTTAATGGTTTCGCCAGATTCGGCATGGTTGGCAAATACGACTTTTCCTGCTTGGAAAAAACTTGGAATCATTTGCCCCCAAGCGGCAAAAGGTTCAATGGCTTGGTCTACAACGGTGGAGTTCCCTGCCAAAAATACAGTTGGAATTTTACTCGAGGCAGGCGTAATTTCTACGGCACACACTTTGGGGGATTTTCCCGTAAATTCGAGCGTCAGTTGGTGATCCCAGTGCAGATATTCCTTTTCTCGAGGTTTGAGTTTTACGCTAGAAGAATCAGAAATTTCGGGATAGCGAACATTTACAGTAAAATTTTTAGTGACAAATTTTCCCTTCTCGGTCTCTACTTTTTCTAGCATCAATCGACGACATTCGGCTTTGACACTTGTGGAAGAAGTCTCTTCGGCATCGCCCAAGATTACTTTGACATCATAATTTCCCTCAGGAATATCAACCGTAAAGAAAAAGGAAGTATTACTGGTGCAGAAATCGGAAGTAAGTGCATCTTTAGAAGCTCGATTTTCGGATGAGATTTTAGCGTTGGGCATAAACCCAAAACCTTTAGCCTTGGAATAATAGTCGCTTGGACTTACAGCTTGATAACCTTTGGCAACAGCACCTGTGCCAAAATCAAACTTAAATGAATTTTTTACTTGTGAAAAAGCAGTCAAGTTTACTGCTGTTAACAGGCAGAGTGATAAAACGGATTTTTGTGAAAACATTTGTTTTGTTGTTAGTTAATTGTCTCGGAATAAACACTTTGTTTTCAACAGTTGATTGCAATAATATCGATTTTATAGGGGGATTTTTTGTAAAAAACTTAATACATTTTACATATAGATAAAGCAAGAACTAGCAATAATTTACTGATTTTTTCAAATCAAGTGCTGATTTCATTACTCCTTCAGGACAACAGTTAGCCCAAATTTAATGAGTGAACGTTTTTGAATATACATTTTACCCATAGAAACGCAATGCGTTGCGTCTAAAGATGTGTCATGAAAAGAGGCGATTGAAAATTGATTTTCAACTGCCTTATTAATCGCTAATAAATACCTTTCTTCTGAGTGAAATATGACTTGATATTCCCAAAGAATTACAATAAACTCAAAATTGAACGATCATGAATATGCCAAATTAAGGCTGTACGAAGGATTTTGAACTATTGCAGATATTTCAGAGAAAAAGTGAAATACCTTATAAATAAAAAAGTAGGTTACACTTCCGAAATCCAACATCCGATATCCGAAATAAATGATTCTTACAACCCTTCGTACACTACTAATCCCTAGTGTCCTGTGAAAACTTCCTCCATTTGTTCGAGCGTTTTGCCTTTGGTTTCTTTTACTTGAGTTTTGACAAAAACAAAACCTATCGTACATATTAGCGCGTACAAAGCAAAAGGGCCGTAAGTGCCTAGTTTTTCTGCCAAAATAGGGAAGGTGAATACCAAAACAAAATAAGCAGCCCACAAACATAAGATTGAAAAAGAAGTGGCATTTCCTCGAATTGTATTGGGGAATATTTCAGAAATTAATACCCATGTTACAGGAGCAAGCGTTGTAGCGTAAATACTGATAGAAAGCAGAACTACAATGGATAGATACAGCGCTGGAGCTTGTGTTTTTAGCAAAATCGCAATCAAAATATAGGCGATTGCTAATCCCAACGAACCAACTTGCATCAATGGTTTGCGACCAATTTTATCTACTAAAAACATGGCGAGTATCGTAAAAATGACATTGACAACACCAATAGAAACCGTCTCAAAAAGCTGTCTATTGAGATCTGCACCCACCGATTCAAAAATAGTAGAGGTGTAATTGAATACCACATTGATACCACACAACTGCTGAAATACGGCTAATCCAATGCCCACAAATAGAAGTGGAAGATATTGTGGGGTAAAAATCGAAACTTGTGCGGTTGTTTTTTTGACACTCGATTCAACCTGATTGAGCGTATTAAGCGCAAAATCTTCTCCACCAATTTTATGCAAAATAGCTAAACCTTCAGTCTTTTTTCCTTGTAAAATCAACCAACGTGGACTTTCGGGCAACCAAAATAAACCCGCCAGAAAAGCCAAAGCAGGAACTGCTCCCAAGCCAAACATCCAACGCCAAGCATTTGCGCCTGTATCGGCTATGGCATAATTGACAAGGTTGGTGATGAGAATCCCAAATACAATGGTAAGTTGATTTATGGATACATTGCGACCTCGAATTTCGGCTGGTGAAACTTCCGCGATATACATTGGACTGAGCATCGACGCCATACCTACGCCCACACCCGCTATCAAGCGCATAACAAGAAAAAGAGTTAGGCTAGAAGAAAAGGCCATTCCTAAAGATGATAAAGCAAATGTGATGGCGGCAATCATCAAGGAAGGACGACGACCAAATTTTTCAGCGATTTTTCCTGCCAAATAGCAGCCAATCATACAGCCAATCGCTAAAGTGCCTGTCAGAAAGCCTTCCCACCAAGCATTGAGCTCGAAAATAGTTTTGAGAAAGGGTAATGCACCAGCAATCACCGCGAAGTCAAAGCCAAAGAGATAGCCACCCAACGCCGAAATTGCTGAAATGAGTAGAGTATAGTTGGAATTATGTTTCATAATCAAATAGATTTGTAAAAGCCTTTAGGGTTTTGAAAAAATAGATTAAGCACTTCAAATAGATATGCTCAAAAAAAGCGAAGGGTTTATTGGACAAAGGTCCTTTGTATTACCCGATTACCTCATAGTGTCTAACCAACAACATCCTTTATCCAAAGGATTGTATATTACTGATATTGGATATTATCCCAGAGCATCGTTTCACAATCGTGAGCGTGCCAGCGGTTGTGAGCAATATATTTTGATTTATTGTGTCGATGGTGAAGGCTGGTATTCTGTCAACGATGTTCGTACGGCGATAAAACCGCACCAGTTTTTTGTAATTCCTGCCCAAACTCCTCATCAATATGGCGCTGATGTTTCAAATCCTTGGAGTATTTATTGGATACATTTTACAGGTCAAAATGCCAAAGAATACCTTCAATATCTTTTTCCTAATCAGAGTGTTTGGGTGCAGGATATTCCTGAAAACAAAGAACGAAATGCTTTATTTAACGATATTTTGGCTCATATCGAAATGTCATATCATCAAGAACATGTGGTATATGCCAACCTTGCATTGGGACAGTATTTGAATTCCTTCAAAATCACCCATTTTACTACTGTTGCCACTTCTGCTGAGCAAGACGATCCTATTTCAAATGTGATTCATTACATGAAAGAGCATTTGTCTGAAATCAAAACACTGGAAGATTTTGCTCAAATAGCAGGTATGTCAGCCTCGCATTTTTCGGCAGTATTTCGTCAAAAATTACAAAGTACGCCTGTTCACTTTTTTACCTTTTTGAAAATGCAACGAGCCTGTTATCTTTTGGAGTTTACCACCTTAAGAGTCAAGGAAGTTGCCTTTCAAATGGGTTACCACGACCCTTATCATTTCTCAAGGGTATTTACCAACATCATGGGAAAATCGCCCCGTGATTTTCGAAATGATAAGGTACAGGGAGTTGATTATTTATAAAACCAACATTTTCTGATGTATCAATGCACCTTGGTGATTGATGTTTTTGGCTAATACTGCATCAAAGAATTGTTTGGCTTCTTGGTTTTTACCCAAACCTAAACAGCCCAAGCCTTGCAAATATTGACAATGAATGTTATTTCTTTCGTCCAAATCAACATCAAAAACCAACAAGTCGGGAAGAGATACCGCAAAATAATCGATTTTTATAGCGTCATATTGGTGCTTTTCGCCAAATTGAATCAATCGCTCAAAAATCTCTTGCGCCTTCTGAACTTTGCCTAATTTCTGCCAAGCTAAACCTTGATAGAAAATTTTATCAGGTTGTGGGTCATTATAAAAAATCGCTTGTACGGGCTCTGAAATGCCTGAGGAGGCTTTTTGAAAATAACTTAGTGCCAATTCATTATTGCCTAAAGCTTCATAGATAAGCCCTTTCCAATAATGAATATCGTTTTCTTGTGTTCCTAGCAACTTGCCTTCTCCTAAATTGACAGGATATGTTTCGGCTTGCTCTAATAAAGCTAAGGCTTGAGAAAAGTTCTTTTGTGCAAAAGCTATTTTGGCAAGTTCGATATGCGTAAAAAGATATTGTCCAACTACTTTTCCTTCGCCACCTTCCCAAGGGTGGAAGTTGCGCGTTGACAGTAAGACTTTAGCCTTCTCAAACTGCTTTGTTTGATTATGCAAAGCAATATACTCTAAATATAAATCATCCCTTTGAAGCGAAATGTCTTGACGTTCTTGCAAAAATGCCAAGCGAGTTGCTGGGGCGACGTTGAGTTTTTTGTACAATTGGTCTAATTCCATCAAAACCCTAGCATCCGTTGGGTCAAGAAAATAGGCTTTTTCTAAAGCTTTTAACGCCTTTTCTGGTTCATTTTGCTTATTGTGATATGCCAAGGACAAGTTACGATAGGAGGTAGGAAATTCAGGTTTTAAGCTGGTCGATTTTTCCCATGCACTAATTGCTTCAGGATACTGTCGGTGGGCATACCAAAAATTTCCTAAGAAATAAAATACATTGCCGTCATTTGTACTTTCTTGAGATACCCAAAGCAAAGTGTTTAGTTCAAATAACCTATTAGGAAAAACTTTATCTGGCGATGCTAGTTGCGCTTGTTGCAAATACCCTGCTTTTTGAGCCGATAAATGTAGCTTATCTGCCAAAAATGCTAAGGTGTATAAGGCTATGGGATAAGTTTTGGATTTGTCTTTTTCCGATAAATACAATTCTAGTAAATAGGTTTCCAACAACTGATATGCTTCCGAATATAGCCCTGCTTGGATATAATCGTTGGCATATTCGAGATAGTTGTGGACATACCCACGCATCAATTTTTTGAACTTGCTCAAGCTTTCAAGACCTTCTGGCTGGTCTTTTTGAAGCAGATATTTCTCAAAATAGCAAAGCATGTTAAACTGATCAAATGCTAAACTATCTGAAATCAGTTGTAAGGCTTCCTCTTTTTTGCCCAAAATTCTCAATAAGGAAACCTTCAATTGTCGAGCGCTATGCCCTTTCCAATTACGATATAAAGAGTCTGTGGCTTGATTTAGTGCTTCTTCATAATTATGCTGAATACACGCAATTCGTGCCAATTCTAAGAAAGAAGCATCTTGCCATGCTGCCGACCAAGAGGCTTTGAAAAAAGCGGTATAGGCAGGCGTTAATTCGTTGAGTTGCTTGAGACAAAGTCCCAAATTATAGTAAGGCTCGCTATCGTAAGGGTTTGGATTGCGAGCAGTAAGCGTTTGAATGGCTTTTTCAAAACAAGGTTTTGCCTTGGCAAATTGCCCTTTTTTGTAGTACCATAACCCCATAGCATTGTTGCAACGAAAATCTTGTGGATCACGACGAAGTGCCTCTTCATAATAATCCATCGCCGAGTAGGTGGCATGACGATACTGCTCAATATGTTGTGCCGTTAAGAACAACTGCTCGATATGCTCAATTGCTGAAGGTGCTTGCGCAGCAATGGCTGGTTCTGGCAATTCGGGAGTTTGATAAACGTCTGGGGTGTAACTCACTAACATTTTTCCTTCTTGAGAAATCACCTCAAGGGTATAGGCTTCGGGTGTATCGATTGTCCAATCAATGGATTGGATGAATGGTTTTTCAGGAGATAAATCTGTTTTAGCTTCAAAAATTATCTGGTTATTTTTACGAAAAATAATACTGACCGCATGATATGGGGCAGTGTCATAAGCCATTATTTGTACTTCGGAGGCAGTCCAAAGTAAGTTTACAGCCGCTTCTTTCGTAGCATTTTTGACCATGCCGATTTCACTATAAGGCATGAAATATTGTGTAAATCGACGTTCTTCATTAGGCATTATCCATGAAAAATCAGGCTGATTGTCAGTAAAGACCCCCGTCATGAGTTCGATATAGGGTCCATCTTCGTCGGTAAGGTTTCTATCCCAAGCATAACCAAATTCACCATTTCCCCATGTCCACTGTTTTTTGCCGGGGGATATATGGTGATTAGCTACGTGTAAAAGACCTCCCTTGGTATCATTTTCGTACCCGCCCATAAAGTCATATTTGGACTGAATTGCCATGTAGGAGGTAGGTACTGGAATATTTTTATAACCTGATATATCTGTTCCTGGCGAATAGTCAATTTTGTAATATGTCCCTGTGGCAATAGGGAAGGAGGATACATCTCTTTTGCCATGGTCAAAAACGGCATATACATCGGGCGGAAATACCGATTGATAATGGTCATTGACTTTTACGGCTGGGTTGGCCCACCACAAAAAAGTCTGTGGTAAGGCGGTACGATTGTACAAAACGCCTTTGATTTCGAGATAGGCTTTGTCAGGATATAGTGTAAAACCTGCCATGCCTTTGGTCGAAAACATTCTTTCCACTTCACTTACCCAAACGGTTTTTGAGCCATCGGGATTGGATTCTATCGTAAAATCAACGGGTTCGAAAGTGCTTGGGCGGTGATGTTGTGGCCAGTTGAATTCGATTCCTCCCGAAATCCACGGACCTGTGAGTCCTACCAAAGCGGGTTTGATGACTTGATTGTAATAGATAAAATGTCGTTGTTTTACTTTGTCGAAAGCCATTTGGATTCTGCCACCGAGTTCAGGCAAAATCATGATTTTGAGGTATTGATTTTCTAGAAAAACAGCTTGATAGGTTTGGTCATGCTTTGTATCTTCGATTTTCTCGATTACGGCATGAGGATACACCACACCACTTGAGCCTTGGTAGACTCTTTTTTCGAGAAACATAGGATTTTTTTCTGATTCACCGACGCCATAGGTGGGAATGATGATGGCTTCTTCCCAAACTTTTACTTCCATTTTGATATAGTGTTGTATAAAAAGGTGGGTTCAAAGGTAAATCCTTGAACCACTGGATTTACCTTTGAACTGTTGTGTTTTAAGTAATAAGAAAGGTTAGAGTAATAGTATATCTGAGGTGTGATATGGTTATAACAATGCTTTCATAAAACCCATATACTATTAACTAATAACGTCTTCCTACTTATTAGAAAAGCGCTTGTATTGCTTTTATCTCTAGGTTTTGTGTTGGGTTAAAGTCTTTGCTATTGAGGTATTTGAGCAAACTATATTTGAATTGTCGTGCAGACGGTCGATTTTCTAAATCTTTCACTAAATCTATACTACACACCATGAGCTTGCCTTTTCCAACTTTTGCTTCAAAAGCTAGCGACAGACGACGATTTTCAAACCATGTATCGATAGGCTGGATTGTAGCTTTGAGCGTTTTCGGAAAATCATTGAGTAACATCACTTGGCTATGAGATAGCATGTCTTGCCATTGGTAATTGCTAAATTTTTCGGTTGGAAAATCTTTGAAAATAGGATGCTGTGTGTTGTTCAATAACCCCATTGTATGCGGCGCTTGTCCACTTGTCCATGCAGTATTCCAGAAGATACTCGAAAAGCCAATAGCTACTTCAGCGCCTTTGCCTTTTTTGATTTTACCATGGGTCAAAAGCAATACATTTCTGCCTTTTTCCAATGCATTCATTACTTCAGGACTTAGTTCTTCTGCGATAAGGGCATTGCCTTGTGCCGATTTCAAATCTACTTGCGATGGATATACCCAAAACTCCCACGAATTATGAATAGTAGTGCCCGCTATAGTTGTCCAAAGAATGAACTTTTGTGCTTTTTTGATGTTTTTGAGCGAAACAGAAATATTGCCAATCGTTTGATTATTAGAAATTTGTATTTCTGGTTTTACAAACGAACCTTTTTGGTAAATCTTCCCCGATTCGTCTTGAATACGCCACTGAATCGTTTGATTCAGAAGCTTTTCTGCACCAAAATGCGCTATTTCTAAAGCAGCTTCAAAGTTTTCTTGATTTGTTAAAATAAGCTTTGGAATACGTGCCAACAGCACCGTTGAGTTACAAAACTTACGATATTCCTCTCCAGAAGTATAACCTTTAGATTCCCAAAAAGCATCGAGCGCACCCACAAGTGCTGTGCCTTGTCCCGAGAAATCGTGTAGTCCTAAAAGTTGAAACCCTCCAAAATTAGGTGTTCTCAATGCCGCTTCTATGTCAGCTTTGTAACATAAAGTTTGCAATCGTCCAGAAGCGTATAAGAAGTCCTTCGCTTGGTCGCCCAACCCATTTTCTTCTAAGGTTTCTTTAAAAATCTCAAAATTGGTTGCTCTTAATACCCCTTTGTATTTGGCGATTTCGTCGAGGTTGGGATAGGCGCACCACTGTCCAATTTCATGACTGATATAAGGCTTGTCTATTTTACCAATGATTCCCGACCAGTCGTAAGTGGTCGATGGAGCTTTGGCATTGATGATACTATTAACGCCCTCGCCCCAACGCTGTATGCGAGCATCTGAATGAATATGAAAATCACTTTCTGGAATCATGGGCCAACCAGCACCAGACGTATAGAGGTGACGGGTATCGAGAGCTTGGAAGTGTTTGACAAAACGAGCAAAAAACTCATTTTGCTTACTACCAGCAGGCTCGTTGCCATAAGACATCATGATAAATGAAGGGTGATTGCCATAAGTTTGTACCACTCGCTCAGATTCTTGGAAAATAAACTGGTCTATTAACCCGTCGGTACCTACAGCACTCCCTTGATTCGCCCAAAGTGGTCCTTCTACATAAAGATATATCCCCAAACTATCTGCCACTTGAAACGCTATTTCTGGTGGGCACCACGAGTGAAAACGCAAATGGTTAAGACCGTAATTTTTGATGGTTGTACCTATTTTTTCCCAATAAGAACGCTCCATAGAAGGATATCCTGTGAGAGGAAAACCCGCACAATCGACGTCGCCACGGAGGAAAATAGGGCGGTCGTTCAGATGAATCCTTTTGTTTTTAACACTGATTTCTCGCATACCAAACTGAAGCTTGTGCGCGTCAAGTGTTTGATTTTCTTTGGTTAAATTTACTACTAGCGTATAGAGATTAGGAGTAAACTCATTCCAGAATTTAGGATTGTCAATTTTGATGGTTTTCGTAATCCATTGAGCATGAGAAGTGACTGCAATGTTTTCTGAAAACGATTGATTATCAGCATTTTTTAAACTGATGTTGAAAGCTAATTTACCAGAAAAATCTTCTTTGGACTTTTTCTCCACTAACACTTTTACCTCAACTTCAGAAGTATTGATATGAGGATAAACTTTGACATCGGCAATGTGCACAGGTTCTTGCGCTTGCAGACTAATGTCGCCAATCACACCGTTCCAGTTGGTTTGAGTGTGGTCAGTAATACTCGAAGAATTGGGACCGATATAGAGTCGAACACTATTATCAACCCTGATGGAAATACTATTGCCTTTTGCTTTTAGGTAATCCGTAATGTCGTAATCGTGTGGAGCTACTAGACTATTTTGAGTACCGCAAAAATTGCCATTGACAAAAACAGAACTTTCCCAATGACAACGTTCAAGATGGAGAATAATACGTTTTTTTGACCAATTTTGAGGCTTATCAAATGAACGTTTGTACCATGCCACGCCTACAAAGCTTTTTTTAGGCTTAAGCCAAAAGGGAATTTTGAGGTCTCCCGAACGATACTTGGCATATTTGGGTGAAAAAAAATAAGAACTATCAATCACATCGCCGACCCAAGGCGTTTGAAGAGTAATATCATTTCCTAAATTGTTTTCGGCTAATGAACCAGGGAGATTTGCTTTTTCTGAAAACGCAGAAAACCACCAATGCTCCTTTAAGCCTACATTTTCAGGGTCAAGCTTTACTTGCCATTGTCCTGATAAATTGAGACTGTTTTGTGAAAAAATAGAAAAAGTATTTAACAATAAAAGTGCAATGAGGTAATGTTTAATTTTATCCATCTTTATGAGCTGAAAAAGGGTGAGTTGACGTAGCATCAACATTTAAAATCCATAAATCAATATACAATAGTGGTTAGGTTTGTGGATGCGAAGCCTTAAGCTATTTCTCTGTTGAAATAGTTTAAAAACTTATACAAAATTCACTATTTATACTTTGAGGCAAAATGGATAGAATCTCGAAAAAGATGGATAAAATTATGGTTTTGTTTCTAGGTTTCTGACTCTCTTTTCTAATTTGATTATGAATATCCGACAGACGAAATTATGTTTGCTGAACCAAATGAAAAATACAAAAATAACAAGCCAATTTAAACCCTCCAAACCATGTTTCAGCACCCGTTAATTGCACATATATCCGAACAAATCAATTTGACAAATACCGAAATAGCTTGTATTTTGAGTTATTTTCAAAAACAAGAATATCAAAAAAAAGAACATTTGTTACAAGAGGGTAATATCTGCAAGAACTTATTTTTTGTGTCGAAAGGCTGTTTGAGATTGTATTTTATGAATGAAAGAGGACAGGAGCAAACCATTCAATTCGCCATCGAAACGTGGTGGATGACCGACCTGATGGCATTCGAAAAATCTGGAGAATCGGGTTTTAGCATACAAGCACTCGAAAAAGTGGAGGTGATGGTAATTACTCATGAAAGTTTGGAAAAACTCTTGTGTGAAGTACCCAAATTGGAACGGTATTTTAGAAAAGTCTATCAGCGGGCGTATTCGGCGTCCTTGCTTCGGGTCAAATTCCTTTATACGATGTCGAAAGATGTTTTTTATGAACATTTTGCCTCACATTACCCCGAATTTGTTCAGCGGATTCCGCAGAAAGTATTGGCATCATTTCTGGGTTTTTCACCCGAGTATTTGAGTGAACTTCGTAAGAAAAAAACCTTAGAAAAAAAGTAACATTTGATCGTTCTTAAACTGGTTTAAGTTTTTTCTGTAGTCAAAAAGTGAACTTTGTCATGTAGTCCAGCGACGAAAATAATAATAAAATTCGATGGATATTTTTAAACGACAAATTGACATCATACCATGACAACTAGAGTAAAAATTCACGCATCACAGCCAGCGGCTTGGAAAGCCATGTACGGATTAGAACAATATTTGGCAACTACCTCAGTAAGTAAAACTCACAAAGAGTTTATCAAGTTGCGTGCCTCACAAATCAACCATTGTGCTTTTTGTATCGATATGCATAGCAAAGACGCCCTAAAAAATGGTGAAACAACGCAGCGCCTTCTATTACTAGATGCTTGGCGAGAAACGGACCTATTTACAGAGGAGGAAAAAGTAGTATTAGCCATAACAGAAGAAATTACGCTCATCAGTGAAAAAGGTTTGACAGAAGAAACTTACCAAAATGCACTGAAATACTTCAGTGAAGATTACATCGCCCAAGTCATTATGATTGTAGTGGCAATCAATGCATGGAATCGTATTTCGGTAAGCACACACATTACCGTAGGAGAGAAGTTTTAGCTTAACCAGAAACGCGAATAGTGCCACAAACCCTGATGGAAATGGATATTTCTGTCAGGGTTTTATTAGTATATTGACGTTGGGTAAGAAAGTTGGATGAGGGGAATATTGCTGCGTTAAATTGTAGTATATTTAGAGGTATTATTAATAGTAAATGACGTTAAAAACTGAAAATTCAACAATCTAGCATGTTCTATTGGTTATATGTCATTGATAAACTAATGAGTACCTCTATTACAAACTACAAAAATTATGGAAAGAAATTTTGCCAAAGATTTTATTGAGATTGCAAGTGAATTCAAAAGGGCTAAACCCTCAAAAGATAGTATCATAAAAATGTATGATTTGCTTTATGATCTAGAGTCCGCAACAAGAACTAAAAACGATGACATAACACTTGCTAATGTATATAGCATGTTGGGTTGTCATCTTTCAGCCTATAAAGTTTTGAAATCGGTGGCTGATTTAAGTGATAAAAAAGTGGTCGCCAAATTGTATGTAATGGAGGAAAAATCTCAATCTCACGGGAATAGATATATCATAAAAGATTTTAGAAAAAAACAGCAAGAAAAAATACTGTCGAAACTATTACCTACAGATTTTGTAGCTTCAGAAACAGAGGAGAATCACTACCATATAACAAGCAAGGAGATTTATATTTTTGATAAAATTATTGAAAAGGATACTACAAGTATTTCGCTTTGCGGAGGGAGTCAGTTTGATACTTATGCAGAAAAAATAATTGACTTTATCTTTTGGCTAGGAACCTGTAAAAAAGAGCTTATAAAATTTTATAATAAAAATATGAGCGATTTTTCAGGTGATGAAGCAAATGGAGAGTGGTATCACACTTTAGACATATATAACGTTAATATCGGTGTGGCAGAAAATGGAAAGCTTGGAGCAGAGATTTCGGTTGGAGATATTTTTGTATCAGATCATACTTTAGAAATAGAAATTGTTGAAAGAAAAGTAATAAATATGAATTATGATGGATAGGAAATATAATCCATCTTTCACACCAATTGATTTTCAACATGAACAAAAGATTACCTTATTTTAATGATATTTTGTATGTAGTCATCATCATATCATTTAGCGTGTTCGTAATTTTTATTGGCTATAAATTAGTACCGAGTGAATACAAAATATATTCATTCGGTATTTTAGCCCTTTTTTTAGGATTACTGTTTGAAAGTTTAAGAATATCTGATAGCTGGGTAAGGGTTGGCTACATTTTTATTGCAGCTTTTATCTGCAGTATTATTATGTTGCTACCTCCTTTCTATAATATTCGACAACATCTATCTTCTTTTCCTTATATATTTTGGATCGTCTTTTCTTTTATATCTGCTATTTTCCATGATGAGAAAGCAACGCTTAAGCTAACAGAAGGAGTAACGTTGCTATACTCAATTTCTATAATCTATTGGGTTATCGATTATGGATTTATGAGAATTGAAAACTGGCTGGTAAAATCTCTACTTATCCTTGGGTTATTGTTATCATTATTTTCCATATTCAATGCTCTGACACCTTTCATACTTTCTAGAACTACGAGGTTGGTATTGAGTCTTTGGAGTTCTATTATCGTATTGTTGATGAGTATTGATGTGATATATCGAGTGTACCAAAATCATAATATTACATCTATTCAATCTCTTGAAGATGGAGCGTATTTCGTACTTCAGTATTTTTTTCTAGGCGTTTCGAGCATATACATTGTGCAAAATGCACTTATGTTATTGTTTTTTTTACCTAGTAGAGGTTCATTTTTTAATTCAAGATACTTTAGTGAACTCCAAGAGTTTAAAAATAATCACATCATGAGATACTCTAACCACCAAACTGACTTTAAACATTCGTGCGTTATTATTGTACTCACGGTAGGGCTTTACTGGTTAAATTATCGATTTGATTTCCTCCCAAGACATATTATTATTTGGATTGTATTTATGTTGTCACCCTTGGTTACGAAGTTGACAAGCCGCTGATTAGACGAGAAAATTTCTTCAAATTATAGAATTGGCAAAGCGCTCTTAAACCCTAAAAAACAAAGATATGTTCTCACTTCTTCACCAAACTAACCAAATTAAGATATCAGACGATTCTGGATTTTTAGCAATTGTAAATTCAGAATCATATCAATCTTTTGTTGACGAAGACTGGCAACTTACTCAGCTAATAGAACATTTTGTCAATGAGATGAATAACAAAAGTTTAGTTATTTGGTCTACAGGCTTACCAAGTATTTGGGTTGTTTCTTTTGTTGATAGACCTATCCACAAAAATCCTTTTCGTGAATTTACCACTACGATTACAGTCACTGAGGGAAAGCTATTTTTAACTAATTTTGAAGATTTATCCATGTCTGCTCAATTCGAGGAGGTAAAAATTCCTGCTCCACATCATGCTGACTTGGCAATAACGCTTGAAAATGGATTATATAATTTAACAGTTCGACAGTTGTTTGATCCTCAAGACTATACTTTTGACGCTGACGGAGAAGTAAGCTTTGAAATTGTTGTGCAGAAAACGTTAAAAGAAACAGAAAAAAAAGAAGGGATATTTTGGTAGACTTTGTAGAGTAATTGCTTGAAAATTTACTTCTCTAACTTTCTCTAAACCCATTTAGAGGAGGTTTTTTTTTGCTCAAATCTTAGCTTAAGTAGATGTTTTTGAAGCTTAAGTTTAACGTTATTAAAATCTTAGCTTGATAAAAGTAGCTTATGCTAATATGTACGCCCATATTTTTTTCAGAATGCCTTTATACCTATTGTTAAAACCTATTAAAAATGCACTACTTGTGAAAAAATCACTAAATTTGTACAGATAAAACTAAAATGTATGTTAATTAAGTTTTCTGTAGAGAATTTTTCGTCATTTAATGGTAGGCAGAATTTCTCATTATTACCAGGCAAAGGAACGCTAAAGGGAGAACATAAGACAAAAAAAATTAAAGGAATCTCTGTCCTTAAAACTTCTGTGTTATTTGGTGCCAATGCTTCTGGAAAATCAAACCTTATCAAAGCAATCGAATTTGGGAAAAGATTAGTATTACGAGGAACAAATCCTGAATCTATTATTGACTATCAAAAATTCAGATTAGATAAAAATTGTACTAATAAAGATTCTAGAATCGAATATGTTATCCAACATAATGGCAAAAATTATGCTTATGGATTTGTTTTTGATTCCACTGCCATAAAGGAAGAATGGCTATTTGAGGTGAGCTTGAAGAGCGAAGTGAAAATATTTGAAAGAAACATCAATAATAGCCAAATATATGATTTGGATAATATTGTGAAAAACATCAAATCTGACGAAGAAAAGCAATTTTTGAAATTTATAGCAAAAGGAACACCGAATAATCAGTTGTTTTTAAATGAAATCAGAACTCGAAAAGTCAAAGAAAATGTTTCAAAAATTGAAGATATACTGAATGTGATAGATTGGTTTCAAAACTCTTTAAAAGTTATTTTTCCTGATGACAAATACAATGAGGGTTTGAAGTTTGAATTGAATCAAGATGAAGAGTTACTAACAACATTTGAGCAGTTTTTAAAATATTTTGATACTGGTATAAATGGTGTATGCCTTGAAAAAGTTGATTTTGATAGCGTTGATGTACCTAAATCAATTTTAAGTAAAATAAAAGAAGATCTATTAAGTAAGAAGTCAGAAAATGTAAGAGCTTCAATTCTGTCAAATAGAAATACCACCTATTTTCTTTCTATTAAAGATACAGATTTAGTTGTAGAGAAATTTATGACTAAGCATTCTGTTAAAGGACAGGACGAATTAGAAAAGTTTGATACAAGTGATGAGTCTGACGGAACCAATAGAATAATGGATTTTATACCACTTTTAATGGACTTGTTAAAAGGAGATAATGTATTTATTATTGACGAAATGGAAAGGAGTCTGCACCCTAATCTGATGTACGATTTAATCGATTTGTTTATTTCAAAAGCTACAAATATTAATAGCCAACTTATTTTGGCTAGTCACGAATCATCTGTATTAACTCAAAAATTGTTACGAAAAGACGAAGTTTGGTTTGTGGTAAAAGATAATTTTGGAGCCAGTAAACTTCATTCTCTCGAAGATTACAATGTACGATTCGACAAAGAAATTAGAAAAGATTATTTATTAGGAAGATTTAAGGCAGTACCTCGCATAGGCAATAGAAATAAGCTTACAATTTTAAATCATCATTTATTGTAAATTATGCCAAGAGAAAGAGAGGATTTATTTAGAGAAAGCAATTCTTTAGAAAAAGAAAAAATAATAGTTTTAGCCTTTGAAGGTAACGATACTGAAGAAATCTATTTTGAGGAATTTAAGAACTCAGAGATTTTCAATGATGCCTTGATATTTTTACACCTCCTAAAACGACCTAAAAAAGACACCAATAGTGCTCCAAATCACGTCTTTAGAAAACTGAAAAAGGAAGCAAAAGATGAGTATAATTTTAAGGATACCGATGAGCTTTGGATGATAATTGATACAGATAGATGGAAAAACATTCCAGATATAATTTCAGAATGTAAAAAGCAGTCAAATATGTTTGTCGCTGTGAGTAATCCTTGCTTTGAGTTTTGGTTACTTTTACACATTAAAGATATCGCAGAATACAGTGAAGAAGAGCTTGATTTAATGCTGAAAAATGGGAAAGTAAGTAACAAGAAAAATTACGTAGATGCTAAAATAGTGGAAATTTTAGGTGCGTATAATAAAAGTAATCCTAAGCCAGAGTTATTTCTTCCAACCATTGATTTTGCTATCGAACAAGCAAAGCAATTAGATGAAAAAGATGAAGAATATCCTAAAAATTTAGGCTCTCACGTTTATAAAGTTGCCATGAAGCTAAAAAAAACATGAGTCGCTATTTCGTATCCCAGTTGCCCCTCCTCTAAACCCATTTAAAGGAGGGAAACCAGAATAAATTCACCATTAAACCTCCGCCCATTTAGGGTTTTGGACAAGTACTTTTTGTTGTGTCGGACAATCGTCGTCGTGTGAGCCTTTGAGATAGCCAATGCTCATCAAAAATTCGCCTACGATTTCGCCTCCTGTAAATTTGAAAGTCTTCTTGAAAAGTTTTACCCATTCTTCCTTGGTTTTAGGATGGTGTGCTTCTAGCCATTTTTCGAAAGAGCCATATTCCTTTTGCAAAACCTGAATTTTTTTGGCGTTTTCTATCGCTGCATTGATTTTTAAGCGATTGCGAATAATGCCAGCATCTGATAAAAGCCTTTCTCTATCCTCCTCAGTATAAGATGCTACTTTGTCGATATCGTAATGGCTGTAGGCTTCCTTGAAGGCCTCTTCTTTTCTAAGAATCGTTTCCCAGCTCAAACCCGCTTGATTGATTTCTAAAATCAATCTTCCAAATAGTGCATTATCGTCGTGAATCGGGAAGCCGTAGTGATGGTCATGATAGTTGGCATGTAAGGCCTTGCGGTCGGCAGCTTGCATATTTTGAATAGCTTTGCAATAAGACATAGGTCGGGTTATAGATTTGTTAAACTCAATCAACGTAAGTAATTTCGAAATAGTTCTTTCAAAAAAGGAATCCTTAACTCTCGCTAACATGACTCAGCAAACGCCTTCTATTTTCGAATCACATTATAAAAAATTAGGTTTACTACCACTTTCAACGGATACTTTGGCATCAGCTAATAGTGATATGTACAAACCATTTATTAAGGTCTTGTACTTGCCCAAAGGATACCAATTGAAAGTAGATTTTCAAGAATACCAAACAGTAGAACCGAGTTTGTTTTTTGTGAACTCCAATCAGTTTTTACAGATAGACCAAGTGGGGGAGCAGTTAGGATATATAATGTATTACAACCGTGATTTTTATTGTATTCAAATTCATGATGCCGAGGTGGCTTGCGATGGTTTATTGTTTAACAATTTGCAAAATATGCCGATGGTGGAACTTCCAACAAGCGAACAGGGATGGGCAAATCAGCTTTGGGCACAAATAGAGGAAGAGCTGACCATGAACGAATCAGGGCAGGAAGAAATGTTACGAGTATATTTGAAACAGTTAATCATTCGTGCGACTCGCATCTGGAAAAAGCAAGAACTACACCAAGTGCAAGATGGAACTAATAGTGACATGGAGTTTTATCGAGATTTTAGTCGATTGGTAGAAATCCATTATAAAGAAAAACATAGCGTTGCTGACTACGCGGACTTATTGGGGTTTGCCCCCAAAACCTTGACACATAAATTTAAAAGACTGCATTTGTCGCAGCCTAATGAAGTAATCAAAGACCGTATTATTTTGGAGGCAAAACGCCTTCTGACCTACACACAAATGAGCGCTAAAGAAATTGGGTATCACTTGGGGTATGACGACCCTGCCTATTTTAATCGCCTTTTTGCTCAAAAAGTTGGTGATACGACGACTAATTTTAGAAATAAATACCTTCAAGGGAAAAAAGTACAATAGTTGTATGCTTTTGTGCCTTTATCTGGGTGGTTCGTTGGAGTAATTTTGTACTATCAATTTGAAACAACAACTAAACAAATCAAAAACATGAAAGCTCAAGCACTAACTATTTCGTATAGCAACACATCATATTTGACTTTCCTTAAGTCATTTTTAGTACTCTTTTTAGCCTTAGTAGCGCATATCACATTTGGTCAATTACGCCCTTATGCTGGTCAGGACGACCCACAAGTTTTTACCGAAATAAGACCATTTTTGAAAGCACTCAACACAAGTAATGGTAAACCGCTCGAACAACTCAGTCCAGCCGATGCACGTCAAGTTTTGGTCGGAGCTCAAAAATCGGTTCAGGTAGATTATTCTGGAATTCAAGAGAGCGAAAAAGTGATCTCTCAAAATGGTTATAAAGTAAAAGTACATATCACCAAGCCTATAGGTGTAAAACCAAACGCACCTGTTTTTATCTTCGTGCACGGAGGAGGTTGGGTGTTAGGAGACTATCCAACACATAGAAGATTAGTCCGTGACCTAGTGGTAAATAGTGGCGCCGTGGCTGTTTTTCCTGATTATACACCATCACCAGAAGCAAAGTATCCAGTAGCAATCAATGAAATTTATGCTGCTTCACAATGGGTAGCCGAACATGGTAAAGAGATAGGTGTAAATGGTAAAAACTTAGCAGTAGTAGGTAATAGCGTAGGAGGGAACATGTCAGCGGTAGTTGCGCTTATGGCAAAAAATAACCACGGACCAGCGATAAAACTTCAAGTACTTTTGTGGCCCGTTACCGACGCCAACTTCGAGACTGGTTCATATAACGAATTTGCAGAAGGTCGCTTTTTGACTAAAAATATGATGAAATGGTTTTGGGACAACTATTTACCAGAGGTGGAAAAACGTAAAGAAGTCTATGCTTCACCTTTGCAAGCTACGGTAGAGCAATTAAAAGGTTTGCCAGAGGCATTGGTACAAACAGCAGAAAATGATGTGTTACGTGACGAAGGTGAGGCTTATGCGAGAAAGCTCAATGAAGCAGGTGTTAAAGTTACTTTGGCAAGATATAACGGATTGATTCATGACTACGGTATGTTGAACCCTATTTCAGGGGTTACGGCCTCTAAAGTTGCCGTCTTGCAAGCAGCGTTATCAATCAAAGAAGCGTTGAAATAACTAAAAAAGAGACATTCTCTAGATTGAGTGATTTGTGATTGAGAGAATGAGTGATTATTTTTAAATGTATTAGCATCCAAAAAGGCGTTCGAAAAACTCATTTCGAACGCCTTTTTGGATGCTATATTCCCTTTGACACATTCTTAGACGCAATCATTGCGTCTCTACAAGTTAAATTCACGAAGAATAATCACTCAACCACTAAATCACAATTCACTCAATTATTTTCTATAATCTCCTTGACGTTTTACCATCCAGCCTGGGTATTGCATGGGAAGTGGACTCACTGCATCAATTTTCTGCAAATCCTCAGCCGAAAGCTGTATTTGTGTCGAAGCAATATTGTCTTGTAACTGAGTAATTGTTTTAGCTCCGATAATCGTACTGGTAACACCTGGTTGATGGCGAACCCATGCCAAAGCTACTTGTGCCACGGTAGTTTGATGAGCTGTTGCAATTTCCTGCATAACATCTACCAAATCATAAGCTTTTTCTTTATCGATTGGAGGAAAATCAAAATTCTCTCTTCTCGAACCTGCTACAACTTGCTGACGGGTATATTTGCCACTTAAGAAGCCCCCAGCCAATGGACTCCAAGGGAAAATTGCTAATTTGTGATGCTGTGCCATTGGAACTAGTTCATGCTCAATATCACGAGAAACAGCCGAGTAATAGTACTGTAAACCAATGAAATGATGCCAGTTGTGGCTTTTGGCAATTTCTTGCGCCGTAGCCACCATCCATGCTGGCCAGTTACAAATGGCAATGTAGCGGGCTTTTCCTGCATTTACTACATCATTTAAGCTATGTACAATTTGCTCAACTGAAGTACGAGGGTCAACGCCGTGAACATACAAAATGTCTACATAATCCATTTGAAGGCGTTTCAAACTTGCGTCTACCGAGTTAAAAATATGATAGCGTGACAAGCCTGCACTGTTAGGTGATTCGTCCATTCGTCCTAAAACCTTGGTTGCAATCACCACCTGATCACGACGGATACCGAGGTCAATAAGTGACTGTCCGAGTAGTTGTTCAGACTGACCAAATGAATAAATGTTGGCCGTATCGATAAAGTTAATTCCTGCATCAATCGCTGCTTTGATTAATTGGTTTACTTCCTCCTGTTGAAGTTGACCAATATTTCCCCATATACCAGCGTCTTGTCCGCCAAAAGTCATAGTTCCGAGGCATAATTCTGATACCAAAAGACCAGTTTCGCCTACATAATTGTATTTCATAGGTTTTGTTTTATTAGTTTTTGAAAAAGTTTTTACTAAAAATCGGATGCAAATTTCTTACAAAACTCTTGTGTACAGTTATCCCAAACGAAACAGAAACTATAAAAAATCAAACAATTTATATTTCTCGGAATAACTTTGGGGTGGTTTGCAACGAACGACGGAAAAAGGAAGTAAAATGCGAAGGGTCATCAAACCCAACGGCGTATCCTATCTCAGCAATATTCCAATCAGTATGTTTGAGGAGGGTTTGCGACTCTTGCAACACCCTTTCTTGAATCAACTGAGAGGTAGTTTTACCTGTAACTGTTTTCAAGGCACGATTGAGATGATTGATATGGATGGAAAGATGCCCAGCAAAATCGGCAGGAATGCGTAGTTTCATTCTTTGTAAAGGCGATTCAATCGGAAATTGTCTTTCTAGTAATTCCACAAATAAAGAGGTAATGCGGTTATTGGCCGAATGTGGATGTTTTTGGATATTATCATTTGGCGACAAACGCATGGCTTTATGAATAACCTGTTGTACTAATGCTCTCAAAAAATCGTATTTGAAGGCATAATCGACATTTATTTCAGCTGACATCTGTTCAAAAATAAGTCGAAATTCCTCAATTTGCTCCTCATCGAGATTATAGATGGGAAAACTGCCAGGCTTAAAAATAGGATATTCTTTGATATTAGGAATTTGATTCAAAAAAGCTTCTGTGAACACACAAAAATATCCTCGCTGTGATTCCCCGATTCGCTCGATTTTGTAAGGAATCATAGGATTAGCAAATGAGATTCCCGCAGACTTTACTTCAATCGATTTGTCAGCGTAGTGATAAATATTGTTGCCAATAATCAACGAAATTTTGTAATAGTCCTTACGACTATAAGGCACAGATTTTGTCGGTTTACCAATATAATCCTCCATCTTGAATACATTGAAATGCCCTACGTCTTTACGGAGGTTTTCGGGTAAACAATCTGCGCTATTCAGATAAAAATCTTCTAAAGTATGAACCTTTTCCATGAAGTAAAGTTATAAAAAATCAAACGAACCTGTAAAAGACAACAAGAAAACTACCTTACAAGTTAATTTCCTCATGCAGAATTCGATAAAATTCTTTGACAGCCTTTTTCTGATAAACTTCTTTCGTTGAAATAATCATAGCCGTTCGGTCCATATTTTCACCCAACAGCGGAATCGTTGCCAATCCGTCTTTCTGACTAACCGAAGTTTTTGCCAAAATCGTATGCCAATTTCCTGTTTTGACCAATTCCAATAAAGTTGGAATATCATTGATTTCAATCGCAATATTGGGCGACAGGGCATGGCGCTCAAATAAATCATGAACAAATTTGCTGGTCATATATCCTTTGGCAGGAAGAACCAATGGATATTGAGTAATCTGTTCCAAAGTTATCATCTCTTTTTGCGCTAATGCTGAATTTGGAGCTGTCACAACTGTCATAGGCGAGCAAAATAGATTTTGATAATCAAAATGTTTTTCAACAGCTATATCCCCAAAAAAACTTAAGGCAAAATCAAGCTCCAAATGATTTAATTTATCAATCAATTCTTCGGAAGTGCCAAATACGACTTTTATCTTAATTTGTGGGTATTGCGTTGCAAAACGAATCAGCGCTGGAGTCAATACATAACGCAGTCCATAAGTAACCCCTATCGTAATTTTTCCAGTTTGAAAATTGTGCAAGTCCCTCAGCATCAGCAATCCATCTTGTGCCTTATTGATACTTTGAAAAGCAAAATCTGCAAATAATGCACCCGCTTCGGTTAGAGTAACACGTTTGCCAATACGATTGAATAACGGTATATCAAGCTCATCCTCTAGTTGCTTAATCTGCTGAGAAAGAGTGCTCTGACTAATATTGAGTTGCTCTGCGGCCTCTGTAAAATTGAGTAATTCTTTAGCCCTGAGAAAATATTTTAATTGACGAAGTTCCATGGGGATTGAGTGAATTAGTGAATTGTGAATTAGTGAATTTTGAATTACAACTGTACGAAGGATTCTAAAACTGTTTATTTCGGATATCGGATGTTGGATTTCGGAAATGTAATCATTTACATTTCTTAAAAAATAAAGATAACTAACCTAATTTCCGAAATCCGCAATCCCAAATCTGAAATAGTTTGGAATCCTTCGTACAGCCGTAATTGTGAATTGTTTTAGGGTATTCCCTATTTTGGATTTATTATAAATCCGAAATCAAATATCCAAAATCCGAAATTGAGGAGGTTTTTCTAAATCGAAAATACCGATTGATGTGATAGAAAAAAAGCGTTTTACGAATTTAAAACTTCTCTACAACTTTGTAGTGTAATCATGAAGCATTTCTAGAGTGTGGATGATATTGAGAAGAATGTTGCATAACGTAAAACATCCCAATTCATGAATATCGAATATAAGGCGGTTTCATTACCGAAAAATTTTATCCTAGGGTTTACCCAAATATTACTTTGGGGTGGCTCATTTTTCTTGTTGGCTATTTTGGCTAAACCAATTATTGCAGAAACAGGATGGTCGCACCAATTGGTGTATGGCGCCTTGTCTTTGGCGATGTTGGTATCAGGAATGTTGGCATCGAAAGTAGGAAAAATGATTGAGACAATCGCTAAAAATTACAATTTATTATATGCAGGATTTGTGATGGGAGCGGGGCTTATCATCATAGGTTTATCTCATCATTTTTTGCTATTTTTATTAGGCTGGTGTGTGGTTGGCGTAGCTATGGCGATGGGTTTGTATGATGCACTTTTTGCTACTTTAGGTAAAAAATATGGTAAAATAGCCCGTAAATCTATTGTACAAGTTACCCTAATTTCAGGGTTTACTACAACGGTTGTTTGGCCTTTACTTTCGTTTTTATTAAATCATTATGGTTGGCGCAATGCTTGTTTTGTGTATGCAGGAATTCTTATCGTTTGGGTTTTTCCAGTTCATAAATTTTTGATTCCAGAAAAAGTACAAATGATAGAGGAGGAAAATACCTCAACGAATATTCAACAAGAACTCCCAACAGGCTTGGAAAATACCAGCGTGTTTACGATACTTTTAGTAAATTTCACCATTGGATCTATCTTGATGACTGGGATTTCTGTACATTTAGTAGAAATCTTAAATGACAATGGACTTCCCTTGACTATGGCGATTAGTGTTGGTGCTATGTTAGGTCCCAGTCAAGTAGGAATACGATTTTTGGATGCCATTTTACCTAAAAAAACACCTTTAAATTCAGCTTTGGTATCGTCAGTAACCATTTTTGTAGGACTGGTGTTATTTTTAATGAGTCAGCAAATAGCCTTTTTAGCTGTCATTTGTTTTGGTTTGGGCAATGGAATGCGTTCAATTTTGCGAGGCACATTACCTTTGTGGATATTTGGTGCCGACTCGTATGCAACGATCATGGGCAGATTGGCGGGTTTACCAATGGTCGCACAAGCGCTGACACCTCTATTGAGTGGCTATATGATTGCTCATTTTAGTGTCAAAAAATTTGTGAGTTTATTGGTAGTTTTGGCATTTGTCAATATCATTACCATGGTTATTTTAAGAAATAAAATATTGAATAAGAGCCGTGTACTGAGTGTATAGGCTCATACTCCACTTGAGAATATGAAAATTATCCCCTTACAAGAAGGCAACTATTTTGTTGATAAAAATCGAGCGTTTATCCCATTGACTTCTGCCATAAACGAGCAAGGTTTAAAACTTGCAGTGCAACCATTTCTAGTAATTACCAATACGGATTATATCCTTATCGAAACTGGTTCGGGGCACGAAGAATTAGGACGTCCAATTATCCTTGATTTGTTAGCCAAAGACGGAATTCGTCCCGAACAAATAACTAAGGTATTTCTGACGCATTTTCATAAAGATCATATTGATGGTTTGGGAGTTATCAAGGATGGGAAATACCAAATAAATTTTCCCAATGCCCAAGTTTATGGACAACAGAGAGAATATGAATATGCACTTTTGCAAACGCAAAGTACCTCCTATAATCTCTCAAAACTGACTCCGTTGCAACATCTAACCAATATGGTTTGGATGCATGAAGATAGCGGAATACTCACACCTGAAATCTCCTATCAAGTAGTAGGAGGGCACTCATCATATTTACAAGTATTTTGGATTAGAGACGGTGCTGAAACCTATTTCTTCGGCTCAGATAATCTTCCACAGGAAAGTTACTGGCAACATAGCATTGCCTACAAATCGGATTATGACGGTAAAAAAGCCAGAGATCTAAGAACTCAATGGAAACATCAAGCCCAAGAAGAAAATTGGAAAATCTTACTTTATCATGATATGGAAAAAACGATGATATAGATTGTTTTCCGATTTTATGACATTTTGCTCAGGTGTAAAATAGGATTTCGAATTCCTATGCAGGTCATAATTTCACATAACTAAGATTTCTTGTTTTCATTTTTATTAAACAAGAAATCTTTCTACATTTATACCATCTTTAGAACCCATTATTAAACTAAACTTTTACGCCAAAAAATGAGATTCAGGCTACATCTTAAACCGACCGAAGATAGACAAAAGCTACTTTTTAATTATCAGTATCCGTTACAAGCTTGGTTATATAAAATCTTGTATCAGGCGGACCAGTCGTATGCTTCCTTTTTGCATAATCAAGGTTATGCAGTACCCAATAGCCATAAAAGTTTTAAGCACTTTACATTTTCCTCATTACAACTCGGAAAGACCAAACCTATCAAATCTGGCGACACGTATATACAACTCAGTTCGGACAGTATTTCGTTAGTTGTATCGTTCTATATCGACAAAGCTGCCGAAGGATTTATCGTAGGATTATTTCAGAATCAGGAGGTAAGTTTATTCAATCGCGACTACCGCGCCAACTTTATCGTAACCAACGTCGAAGCATTGCCTAATCCATTCGATACGTTTACGGGTAATCAAGTCGTAACGATGTCTTTCAGAACCATTTCACCTATGGTGGTAGCGAGAAAAGAAGAAGGATTAGACCAATATTTAAGTCCAACAGACGAACGTTACAGCGAGTTTTTTGCCATCAACTTGGTTGACCGATACCGCACCATAGAAGGTACCGACAGTCTGCAAGTAGATAGCACCATTGCCCAAAGTTTAGTGAAGTTCAAGCTTATATCAGACCCTACGAAAGTGAAGAAACGAGGTTTCTTCGTAAAAGAAGGAAAGCTTAAGGATGAAACCAAAGTTATTGGTTATCATAACTTTACCTTCGAAATAACCGCCCCGGCCAGACTTTTGGAAATAGGATTTTTGGGAGGACTAGGAAAATACTGTGCCGTTGGATGTGGTTGCGTGGAGGTTTGGGAGAGGTAGTTAATAGTACAACACTATTTTTGACAATAACTATGAATAAGTTTAATGATAATAGTCCAAAATATCGCTTATTGGCGATTCTCAAGCTGTTGATTGAGAGTCCGAATCAATATACCAAAGTCATGTTGGAAACGAAGTTCAACATTGGTAAAGATGCAATTACTAGCGACTTTGAAGAGTTAAAAGACGCAGGATTCGATGTTCAATATGATAAAAAATATCGATATGCTATTGTTCCGAACAAGCCCATGGAACATCTGGAAGATATGTTATTTTTCACAGAGGCAGAGAAGGAAATCTTGTTAGATGCTCTTGCTAATAATGCCAAAGCTTCGGAGAAAAGAACCAAGCGTATGCAAGAAAAACTCAATACGATATATGATGTCTCGAAATTGGGAAGTAGCTTATTTTCAAGGACTTTTCTCTCAAAAGCCAACTTGTTAGAGCAAGCCAAGCAAGAAAAAAAGATTGTCAAACTCATTAACTATCGCTCAACCAATAGCAGTGAAGTAACCGACCGCTTGGTAGAACCGTTTCAGGTAAGCGTAAAAGAAGATATTCTTCACGCTTTTGAAGTAGAGAAGAAGGCAATTCGCCATTTCCGTATTTCCAGAATAGAGCGAGTAGAATTGCAGGGTATGGCTTGGCAACACGAAAGCCAACATTATGTAACTGCCACTGATCCGTTTCGAATTGTAAATGATCATAAAGTACGGGTACATATCCGTCTGAAAGTGGGCGGTTATAACGAATTGATAGAACGTTTTCCATTAACTCAAGCCTATTTACAACCCTCAGCCGACGAGTTGGGCGTTTATGATTTTGAATGCAATGTCAACGAAAAATTCTTTGGACTAACCAATTTTATTTTGGGCTATCACGAGCATATTGTAGAAATCATCGAACCCGAAAGCCTCATAGAACATATCCGAAGGCATATTGGGAAAATAAATTTTTAGAAAATTGATGGGTGTGGGGAATAATGAGGTAGGTCGGGATGTAGGTTTGGGAAAAGAAAATAACATTGCAATATATTAAAATAAATAAGGTTTTTACCCATTGGATACGATTGATAGCTTTGATTTACGAGCCAATGCTTTACTTGTATATTTCAATTCCCTCAAGGTAAAAACCGATACGAAATTAGTTTCAGAAGATGACAATTGAAAATAAAATAGACAATGATATGATTTAGGGAAAATAATTTTAATGTTTTACTTGTATAGGAGTTTTTATTTTTATTACATTTGTTGTGTAATGAAAACATACTCAATATGAGCAACATTGACATTCTAATCAATCGCCCGAAAACAATTTGTACAAATTGTGGGCTTTGTTTTTGGACTGACCTGCAAGGAAATTGCGGTATATGTCTTGGAAAGCATTTTTCGAAAATTGAAAACACATAAAGAGATATACTATATGAGATTGCACATTAATCTTTCAAAAAATACAACTATCGTTCCTTTTAATTATCAGGAACAGCAGGTCAGTAAATTACATTATTGGCTTGGCAAAAATGAGATACACGACAAGTTATCTCTATACTCCTTTTCATGGCTAAAAAATGGTCGCCAAGAAGGAAGCAGAGGTTTGAATTTTAGGACTGGAAGTCAGTTTTTTATTAGTTGTTATGATAGTTCACTCATAAAGCAGCTAATAAAAAGCATTCAGCAAGACAATGACTTTGGTTGGGGAATGAAAATCAAGGCTTTAACTCTTGAAAAAGAACCTGAATTAGAATACCAGCACCGCTTTTTGGTTGGAAGTCCTGTTTTTATCAAGCGTTCACAAGTTGAAGAGAAAGGGTCGAAATTCTTCTATTACAATGATAAAGAAGCAAACCAATTTTTGACCGAGAGCTTACAGCATAAACTGAACGATGCAGGATTGTCGTATGAAGATGTTTCTGTTCAGTTTGATGAATCTTATCAAAATCCAATTACTAAAGGAGTTACTTACAAAGGTATATTCAACAAAGGTTCGATTTGTCCCGTAATTATCAAAGGAGCACCTGAACAACTGGCATTTGCTTGGAATGTCGGAGTAGGAAATTCAACGGGTATAGGCTTTGGCTCATTAATCTAAGATACAATGGAAAAATATTACGTAGTGAAATACAGCGGACAATTCGGTTTTATAAAGCCGTGGACTGCGGTAAGAGATAGTGAAACATTTTCGCAGCAGTTTCTTACTCCCTCAATCGTGGAAGGGATTGAGAAGAAGCTTTTTCCTGAGTTGTTGGGGGAAGAGAATAATGGTAAAATACTAAAAATAAAAAGATACCGCTTGAATTATCAAGGATTAGATATACAACAAGAAAGAACTTGGTCAAAAGGCGGAATTAATATTTACAAAGATAAAGGACAGTATAAAACTAATTTAGGTATTTTGAATAGGGGCGTTATGCTTAATCCTAATTTGTATTTAGCTTTTGAAAATGAAGAAGATGCTTCTAAAGCATTTACACAAACCATTTGTCTTTGTAGAAATGAAGATTTGGTATTTCCTATTGAATTATTAGAAATGAACATCTTAGAATTTGACAATATTGATGGTTTTGAACTCATTTTTACTGACATTGAAAATGGCTTCAAAGTTGGACACAATCGTTTTGATAATGCTTCAGAGATGTTTGGCGAATTAAAGGTATTTGGAAGCCCTATAAGAAACTAAAAATGTTACCTCTTGATCAAATATTAGCAAAAAGTGTAAACTACGGTAGTTTGACACTTTTAGAACATACACAGCAGGTAACGCAAGCAATAGAGTTATTTGCTCAAAAATATGCTTTTGATTTTGATGTTCAAATTGCAAGGAAAGGAGCAATTATTCATGATTTAGGTAAAGCACATCCACATTTTCAAAGAAAAATAAAGAAAGTTAATGGCGAAAGTTTGGAAGAAAGTAGAGAGTGGGATTTTATTCATCGCCATGAGATTTCTTCATTAGCGTTTCTACCGTGTTTTCCACAAAATGAATGGGATTCTTTGATTGATTTAGTTGTGGGTCATCATAAGTCTATTCTAAATGACCCATCGGAAAGAGGAATATTAGATTTGATGGAAAGTCAAGGCGATGAGATGATTGAAAATCATCTTAAAGACTGGGAGAATTGGCATACGTATGGAATACAAATCTTACAGATTTTCAATTTGCCCACAACCGAAATCTCAAAAATAAATGCCGAAAAAGCGATTTTGTATGCCGTTAAATATTGTAAAAAGAAAGGTTTTGGCTTTTCTCCTGCACGTGGTTTGTTAAAATCAGCAGACCATTTTGCCTCTGCTTTTACACACGCAACCGAACAGAAACTAAAACCTTTGTTTGAAGTTCCGAATTTGAGTTTTTATGATGATGAAAAGAGGAAAAATGAAATTTACCCACTTTCCCAAGTATCAACAGATGATAATCGTAAACATACTTTAGTAGTTGCTTCAACAGGTGCAGGTAAGACAGATTTTCTTTTAAGGAGATGCAAAGGTCGTGTTTTTTATACATTACCTTTTCAAGCAAGTATAAATGCTATGTGGGAACGGATTTGTAAAACTGTTCCAAATGAAGATATTCGTTTACTGCATGCTACTTCTAAAATTGTTACTAAAGGTAAAATTGATGAGCAAATATTACAACCTTTAGCAGGTTCGGCAATTAAAGTGCTTACACCGCATCAATTAGCTGCCATTATATTTGGCACATCAGGTTTTGAAACAATGATTTTAGATTTAGAGGGTACTGATATAATCTTAGATGAAATACATACATACTCAGATTATTCGAGAAGTATGGTTTTAGAAATTGTAAAGACTCTGCTAAGACTTAATTGTCGAATTCATATTGGTACTGCTACAATGCCAAGTGTCTTATACAATGAACTCAAAAAAATATTAGGTGGAGAAAACCATGTTTATGAAGTAAAACTATCTGATGAAATTTTAGATACATTTAATAGGCATCAAGTTTCAAAAATTGAAGCTGAGGAAATTATTCTCGATATTTTGAAAAAAGCTTTTGAACAAAAAGAAAAAGTATTGATGGTATATAATACTATTAATAAGGCGCAAAATGCTTACTTGTTTTTAAAAGAAATGTTTCCTGAAATTCCTGTAATGCTGATTCACAGTAGATTTAAAAGAGGAGACAGAGTTGTATTAGAAACTCGACTAAAGACCGAATTTAACGGGGATGAAAGCGAAAAATTTGGTAATGGCTTGATGCCATGTTTGGTTATATCTACTCAAGTTGTAGAGGTGAGTCTTGATATAAGCTTTGATAGAATGATAACACAAGCTGCACCTTTAGATGGACTTATTCAAAGGTTTGGTCGTGTCAACAGGAAACGTAATAAAGATACTATTGGAAAGTATAAGCCTGTACATGTTATAAAACCTCAAGGAAATGTTTTGCCTTACAAAATGGATATACTTCGAGCAAGCTATGAGCAGTTACCAGACAATTTTGAAGTGCTTGAGGAGAGAACTTTACAAGAAAAAATAGATAACGTTTTCCCTTCATTGGAAACAAAGGATATTGATATTTATCTCATTTACAACGATGGAGCATATTCAATAAAGGAACTAACAAATTGTAAGAAAGCAGTAATAGTAGAAGCGTTAGAAATAGAAAGTGCAACCTGTATTCTTGAATGCGATAGAGCTAAGTATTTAACTGCTACTTGGGAAGAACGTATCATGTTGGAAATACCAGTCAACTATAAAACTATTACAAAGCAAAAACAAGAGTATGAACAGTTGCAAGTAGGGGCATTTCCTTTTGTAGTTCCTCAATCAGAAGAAGATTATAAATTACTTGGGTTACAATTAGTTGAACACGATAACTTTATTTAAATATGTACACAAGCTATATAGGAAAAAAATTTCTCCTACTATACAAAGAAAAAGAAAAAAAGCCTCAAGATTATTCCGCAAAACAGTTTTTTGACGAAGTGTTTTTTCCATTGTTCTTTGACAGTGAAAAACACTTGATGCACGTTGGAAATTCACCATTTTTTCAAAAACCAACTGAGGATGCAATTAAGTTAAATGGAAGTAAATCGAAAGCTCAGTTATTTAATCTTAGAAAAAAAATTGAAAGTGGTATTCCAAGCGGTTCAATTTATGTAGGTTATGGAGCTGAGGAAATTCAGGCAACATCTTCAGGGCAACTTTCAAGTATTAATATTGAAATTAATGAAGAGGAAATATACACTTCATGGATTGGACAAGGTTTAGGAATTGGAGTAAGTGGTGGTTTTGTAATGTTGTTACAAGAAGATGAAATACTCTTATCTCTATTTGAAGGTTGGAAATATTATAGACAATACTTAGTACAAACACCAAAAGTCAAGGATAAGCAAATTGAAACTTGGAATGGTCAATGGCTTTGCCATTTCTTGAGCGATGATTTTAATATCAATAGACCTTTTGATGGATTTTCTATTGAAACAACTGAGGTTCAGGGAAATATAGCCATTCCGACAAAGGCTTGGTCGATGGTAATATTTGCATTGACAAAGCAATTTCATGGAAAAATTACAGCTTATGCTTATAACTTATCGCAAACTAATACCACATTAGGCTTTATTAATATTTATTTGCCCGAAATAGAATATCTATATGAACTTAAAGATAAGTTATTTATTGAAAGAGCAGAAGTGATTTTAAATCGGAAGCAAATAAGTGAGTTGGAAACATTTTTCAATTTCAGGAGTGCTTGTAAAATTGGAACAATCGGTTTAAAAGCATTAGAACCAAGAGGATTACGAGAGTTTATGCCTAAAGGTTCTGTTGATTTCGCTCAAGGGAAAGAATTTAAGTTTTCAAACGAAAATTCATATCAACTATTTCAATTATACCAAATTTGGATCACGGCAATGCTAAACAAAACAGAATTACTAAACTTAGCTTCAAATGTAGCTAAAACTCTGATTGATTTAGAATCAAATCAATCAGATAGAGAAAAAACAAAAAATACTCAGCTCCGAACTTCAAAAGAAGTAATGGAAGCTAAAACGACAAAAGACTTCATAGACGGATTAGTAGAAATTATTAGTAAAGAGAATGCTGACACTTTCAAGAATGTTGTAGAGCAAGTTTTGAAAATGCCTTCGGATAACTTCCCTTTATTTAATACTTTAATCAGATTCGAATATTCATATCAAAAATCAAAGAATTAAAACTTTTTAACATAATATAAACATGAAACCATTTATTTATTTAAGAGGATTACGTCATGCAGAACATACAGTATTTGCAGTAAACGAAGGGCAAAAGTTTTATATTGACCCACAATTTGGAAGGAGAATGGCTTATTCAAGTGGTCAGCAGGTAAAAAGGTCTGTAATTGAGGCTTTAGAGCTACCTTTTGCAGCAATGACTTTCAATTGGGAGATAGATAAAAAAGAGAATAAAGCGAGTCAAAAAGAGCCTCATTCTCCTTGTGATCCAACTTTTGCGGACCAACTGCTTGGAGGTTATATGAAAGCTGAGAGTGGAAGTTTTACTGTTAAAAGACGTAGCCCATTATCTATTTCAGCAATGCGTCCACTTCATCCTTTACTTGGAGGAATTGAATATCCAACTGAAAATTTAACATTTGATAGAACTTCACATCCTGAACATCACAAGGTAGAAGTTTATTGGTTAGAAAATAAAAAAAGAGGCACTAAGCTATCAGACGAAGAACTTGAAAGCTGGCTTACAACAAACCATAGGTCATTACCTAATAGAGCATTTATTCAAGACCAAACACGAGCTACTGGACTGTTTAGTTACGACATTGCAATTGATTTGCGAACACTATTTTGCGTGTCAACCAATAAATTAGAACCAGAGCTTTTTCCTGAAATTGAAGCTAAACTAAGAGAAGAAGGTTGGGTTGAAGGGAAAAATATTTTTGGAAAATGCTTAATATGCCCCAAAAGTAAAAGAGATGAAATTATACCTAAATTAGCTAATGCTTTGATTAATTGGAGAATTACATCTAATCAATCTCGTACTTTTAGTTTAATGGAAACAGTAGCATTAGCCGTCAGTGACAATGCTAATCAAATTGCCTATGCAATTAGGGGCGAATTAAGAGATGACAGAGAAAAGCCAACGGCTGTTCCTAAAATTGATGAAACGACAAAAGCATCAATTTTTGTTACTCCAATTGCATCAAGCTATATAGCAGGCTCAATTGGAAGTGCTGACGCCCTTGAAAAAGCAGAAGCCCATCTTATCCAACTTCTCTCTGATTTTGATTACGAAAATTAATAATGAGCGGAATGAAACGTAGAGACGTTGCATGCAACGTCTTCATGCCAAATGAGAATTATGGATGTAAGTTATATCTCTAGGTATCGACATTCTTTAGACGTTACCTGTAACGTCTCTACGTTAGATTTTTCGAGGTTTTCGTATAGATAGATTATTACTTGGTGGTGACGTTTTTGAATTATAGAAGAGGACGTTTTCATATCTCAAGGTATCCGACATTCTTTAGACGTTACCTGTAACGTCTCTACGTTAGATTTTGCGTAATTTTCGTATAGATAGGTTATTAATTGGTGGTGACGTTTTTGAATTATTGCAGAGGACGTTTTCATATCTCAAGGTATCGACATTCTTTAGACGTTACCTGTAACGTCTCTACGTTAGATTTTGCGTAATTTTCGTATAGATAGGTTATTAATTGGTGGTGACGTTTTTGAATTATGGCAGAGGACGTTTTCATATTTCTAGGTATCGAGATTCTTTAGACGTTGCATGTAACATCTCTACGTTATATTTTGCGTAATTTTCGTATAGATAGGTTATTAATTGGTGGTGACGTTTTGGAATTATAGCAGAGGACGTTTTCATATCTCAAGGTATCGACATTCTTTAGACGTTACCTGTAACGTCTCTACGAGTTTTACATTTATAAATTTGGAAAATATGGCGTTATTCAAAAACAAATATCGGATAGAATCTACACGGCTAACTTCTTGGGATTACAATGGAGAAGGAATGTATTTTGTTACTATTTGTACAAAAAATCGGGAGCATTTCTTTGGAGAATGTAAGGATAAAAAAATGAAATTATCTAGTATAGGAGCCTTGGTACAAGGATTTTGGTATCAAATTCCTAAGCATTTTCCTCATATAACTTTAGGTGAATTTATAGTAATGCCTAATCATATTCATGGGATAATTGATATTGGTACACTGAGAGAACCTAAGGAAACGGCTGTCAATAATGTTAAAAAACAGACCAAGTATTATCAATCTATTTCTCCTAAAGCAAGTGGTATTCCGGTAGTTATTCGTTCTTTCAAATCAGTATGCACCAAGCATATTAATGAAGTATTTCCTTCTTTGGGTTTTGCATGGCAAGAACGCTATTGGGAGCATATTATTAAGGGTACTGATAGTTTTCAAAAAATCTCTAACTATATTTATTCCAACCCTGAAAGTTGGGAAGATGACAAATTCTTTCTACCATGAACATCAACGCTACGCTTATCAATTACTTTCATCTTTGTCATCGAAAACTTTGGCTTCATGCCAACGGTATTACGATGGAGCATACCTCTGATGTGGTTTATGAAGGTAAACTTATTGGAGAAGAGAGCTACCCGCAGCGTGCTGAGAAAAATCAAGAATTAGAGATTTTAGCAGAGTTGGATGGTGGCATTCGAGCTTCGGCAAAGATAGATTTTTTTGATGCTCAAAAGGGCATTGTTCATGAGACCAAGAAGTCGGATGCGAAGGAAAGAGCTCATGTGGCTCAGGTGAAATTTTATCTCTTTTTATTGAGAAAAAATGGTATTCCAGCACATTATGGCATTATTGAATACCCAAAACTACGAACAACCGAACGGGTTGAATTACCTGATGATGAAATGTCAGAGATTGAAAATTGGATAAAAGATGTTTCCGAGATTATTCACCGAGAAGTCTGTCCACCCAAATTATCTATATCCAAATGCCGTTCATGTAGCTATTTTGATTTTTGTTGGTCTGGTGAAATAGAAGAGTAACATCGTTTGAACACCATAATATAAACCTTTTGACAACATGAAAAAATCCTATTACCTATTTAACCCTGGGCGTATGAGTCGTAAGGATAATACGCTGTACTTTACACCTGTAGATGAGCATGGGAATGAAGGTCAAGTTCGCCCAATACCTGTTGAATCGGTAGATAATTTATACTGTTTTGGAAGTTTGGATGCCAATAGCGCTTTGTTTAATTTTATGGGTAAAAACCATATATCGGTACATTTTTTTGACTATTATGAGCACTACACTGGCTCGTTTATGTCTAAAGATTACCTGTTGGCAGGCAAAATGCAAGTAGAGCAAACCAAGCACTATATTTCGGATAAAAAACGAATGGTTATTGCCCAGACCTTGATTAATGGAGCGGCGTTTAATATGAGTCGTAACTTGAAATATTACCAGAGTAGAGGTAAAGATGTTACCAGTTCGTTGGAACGTATAGAAAATTACGTTTCTTTGATTGAAAGGGCCAAAAAGGTCGATGAATTAATGGGGATAGAAGGCAATATTCGTCAGGCATATTATGATGCTTTTGATACGATAATCAATGATTTTGAGATGGGAAATCGCAGTAAAAAACCTCCCAAAAACGAAGTAAATGCCTTGATTTCATTTGGCAATATGATGTGTTATACGATGTGTTTGGATCAAATTTATCATACTCAATTGAACCCTACGATTAGTTTTTTGCATGAGCCGGGTGTGCGACGATATTCATTGGCCTTGGATATTTCGGAGATATTTAAGCCATTGTTGGTAGATAGGACAATTTTTAGTGTTTTGAACAAAAAGCAAATACAAGCAAACGATTTTCGGCAGGATACCAACAGATGTGTATTGAAAGACAGCGCTAAGAAGGTATTTGTACAAGCATTTGACGAACGATTAAAAGAGACATTCAAACATCGAACATTAGGACGCAACGTTAGTTACAAGCACCTAGTAAAATTGGAGTGTTATAAACTCAGCAAGCATATTTTGGGAATAGAGACTTACAAACCTTTTAAAATGATGTGGTAAAGCCAATTAGTGAGTTGTGAATGAGTAATTTAGTGAATAAAGCTGATGGAATTAAAACTTTGATTGATATGTATGTAATTTTGGTGTATGATATGGGAGAAAAGCGAGTAAGCAAAATGATGAAACATTGCCGAAAGTATTTAAACTGGATTCAAAATTCGGTATTTGAGGGGGAAATTACGGAGGTAAAGTTGAAGGAGTTAGAGATAGGTGCACGAAAAATCATGAATGAAAATGAAGATAGTTTGATTATCTTTAAGAGCAGGAATGAGCGTTGGCTTGACAAGCAAGTGATAGGAGTAGAGCGTATGAGTACGGATAATTTTTTATGACGTATAATGATATACGCAAGTCGTCGAGTCTTATAAAGTTCATTGAAATACTGAAATTTTATCAATCAAAGAGATAGGTTTTTGAGTTAAGTTTCTGATAATCAATAGTCGTCGATGTACGGGGTAAATCTTATCATTACACATCGACGATTTTTTTCTAGTTTTTTCGAGGGAAAAAGTGTTATTTTATCAAATCAAGGCCACTTTTCCAACGGCCTTTAATCGTACCATGCAGGAATTGAAACACTACCAATTTAACATTCCAACCTTTTGATACTTTCACCTTTAATCGTACCATGCAGGAATTGAAACTTTTCAGTACAGAAAAACCCAAAACAGCCTTAGAGATTCCTTTAATCGTACCATGCAGGAATTGAAACTTAATTAGCTTACTTTAATTTTTAAAAGAATTTGACCACCTTTAATCGTACCATGCAGGAATTGAAACATTTGAGTAAATCGTCTATGATAGACTACTTTGCCCCTTTAATCGTACCATGCAGGAATTGAAACTTTTGTTGGTTGCCACTCTGGGCGGTGGCGTGCCGCCTTTAATCGTACCATGCAGGAATTGAAACAACTCAGGTAATGGGTTTGGGCAAAGATTCAAAATCCCTTTAATCGTACCATGCAGGAATTGAAACTTCAGTACCGTTAATTCGGGGGTTATTGCTCCTTTCACCTTTAATCGTACCATGCAGGAATTGAAACTTTCTGGAAGGTTGTCAATCTTCTTCTTAAAGTAATTCCTTTAATCGTACCATGCAGGAATTGAAACCACCGATAAGCCTGTATTAATACTAACACCTTTGGCCTTTAATCGTACCATGCAGGAATTGAAACTCAAAGAAAAATTTGCTATTAATTGAGAATTGTATCCTTTAATCGTACCATGCAGGAATTGAAACTCGAATACATTCTGCCTAATATTCTGGTACTCTGCCCTTTAATCGTACCATGCAGGAATTGAAACACTTGCAAGAACAACTTTTGCAATACAATATCATTCCCTTTAATCGTACCATGCAGGAATTGAAACAAATTAATCACTCTCACAATTATTTTTGGTCTATTATCCTTTAATCGTACCATGCAGGAATTGAAACTTCAGTACCGTTAATTCGGGGGTTATTGCTCCTTCCTTTAATCGTACCATGCAGGAATTGAAACTGCAAAGCAAGACGTATCCCGCAGGGAATAACCAAATTCCTTTAATCGTACCATGCAGGAATTGAAACTTGTGATAATAAGGATAATTACTGTAATCATAGTTTCTCCTTTAATCGTACCATGCAGGAATTGAAACTGTAAGCATCTAGCACTTCTTTAGGGTCTTTGGTGCCTTTAATCGTACCATGCAGGAATTGAAACGCTCAAAGCAGCTCGGAGCCGCTCGAAAAATTTGAGCCTTTAATCGTACCATGCAGGAATTGAAACTACTCAAGTACTTCCAGTTCGGCAAGTTCATCTTTCCCTTTAATCGTACCATGCAGGAATTGAAACGAAGATGTGGCATCGATGGAGGTCGAAAAGGCAGACCTTTAATCGTACCATGCAGGAATTGAAACTTACTTGGAAGTTTTGAAGAAAAAATGCCCTAATTTTCCTTTAATCGTACCATGCAGGAATTGAAACAGAGTTCATCGAGCGCATCGAGATTAGGTTCATCAGGACCTTTAATCGTACCATGCAGGAATTGAAACAGGTTTGCAGAATAATATTTTTATAAGCAAAAACTACATCCTTTAATCGTACCATGCAGGAATTGAAACAAGTAACAGCCCCAACCGCCAAAAGCCCCTCGATAGGCCTTTAATCGTACCATGCAGGAATTGAAACTAGTACCATACAAAGGGTTAATAGCCTTTTTGCTCCCTTTAATCGTACCATGCAGGAATTGAAACAGCCAACCCTTGGATGGGGCTCGAATATGGCAGCATCTGCGGCCTTTAATCGTACCATGCAGGAATTGAAACGCGGTACAGCTTGAGGCAGGTTGAGCCGTAAGTGTTACCTTTAATCGTACCATGCAGGAATTGAAACTTTTTCTCTACTTGCATTGTCTCCTTTGGCATGAGTCCTTTAATCGTACCATGCAGGAATTGAAACAGCGAAGGTCGCCCCTTAGCTTGCCGTTGTAAGTACGGCCTTTAATCGTACCATGCAGGAATTGAAACTGAATAATTTTCATCGCAGCAATTCTTCTATTTCCTTCCTTTAATCGTACCATGCAGGAATTGAAACTCCTTAAATACCACTTGGTTACCTGCCGTAATTGGCACCTTTAATCGTACCATGCAGGAATTGAAACTTTCTGAGCGGTGGTTGATGGTTATTTTAATACATCCCCTTTAATCGTACCATGCAGGAATTGAAACTGATTCATACCCTAAGTGTTGGAGATAACCTCGAACCTTTAATCGTACCATGCAGGAATTGAAACAACGCTCCCACTATTTCGGGCTTTTTTGTTTTATGCCTTTAATCGTACCATGCAGGAATTGAAACCAAGACAAAAATATTTTTCTGAATGATATTCTTGAACCTTTAATCGTACCATGCAGGAATTGAAACTATCCTAATTGATGGGTTATTAAACACACAACCCTCCTTTAATCGTACCATGCAGGAATTGAAACGAAAACAACGCCGTTTGACCTATTTGCTCCAACGAGGCCTTTAATCGTACCATGCAGGAATTGAAACTGAATATTAATTTTTGTTTTTGCATTTTCCTTTTCGTCCTTTAATCGTACCATGCAGGAATTGAAACTTGGTATAGGCAACAGTAGCGGTGCGTACAAACTTATCCTTTAATCGTACCATGCAGGAATTGAAACTTTTTGTCAAGTTCTGGCTCACCGTCGGCATCAAGCTCCTTTAATCGTACCATGCAGGAATTGAAACAATGTTTGTGGAACTGGTAACGGTTCGTTAAAAATATCCTTTAATCGTACCATGCAGGAATTGAAACTTTTTATCTGTTAATGAAATCAACTCTTTCTCATCTCCCTTTAATCGTACCATGCAGGAATTGAAACTTCTTCCTGCGTAAATCTAGTTTCATTACCGTAGCTACCTTTAATCGTACCATGCAGGAATTGAAACGTAAGAAGCATTCATATCAACGTCTTCTTTTTTATCCTTTAATCGTACCATGCAGGAATTGAAACTTTCTAATATTTGGCAAGTCTTTTTGGTACTGCTTCCACCTTTAATCGTACCATGCAGGAATTGAAACTAATCAAACTTTTCAAATCACTACCTTGAATCCCTTCCTTTAATCGTACCATGCAGGAATTGAAACCTTAAGAAATTTGTGCCATCTGATTTCAAAGATGCCCTTTAATCGTACCATGCAGGAATTGAAACGCTTCTGCACGGGTACCACGTCCAACCTCCTGGAGACCTTTAATCGTACCATGCAGGAATTGAAACTCGAGAATCTTTGCTACATCATGCCAGACGGAGCAGATTCCTTTAATCGTACCATGCAGGAATTGAAACGCTTAATGATAATAATTTTCTGATTTGGCGGGGTACCTTTAATCGTACCATGCAGGAATTGAAACTTAGTAGAACTAGGCACTTTATACAAAATGGCATCTCCTTTAATCGTACCATGCAGGAATTGAAACTTACTAAAAACGATTTACGTCTTATCACTATGGGTCACCTTTAATCGTACCATGCAGGAATTGAAACGTGCCGTATCATCCTGCCATCCGTCCGTACTATCTACCTTTAATCGTACCATGCAGGAATTGAAACTCAGTAAATATTCCTACATTCGTAACTACTAAAATCCTTTAATCGTACCATGCAGGAATTGAAACTATCCTAATTGATGGGTTATTAAACACACAACCCTTACCTTTAATCGTACCATGCAGGAATTGAAACTAATAATGGTACTAACTCGTACCCATTAACTCTTGCCTTTAATCGTACCATGCAGGAATTGAAACTCTTTATCTTCATTGAAAGAGTCGCTTAATCGCTTGCCTTTAATCGTACCATGCAGGAATTGAAACCGGTCTATTCTCATAACGTCGAACCATTTTCGCATGACCTTTAATCGTACCATGCAGGAATTGAAACCTTTGAATGCCTTCGATTAGTAAAGTTTCCTTGGTTCCTTTAATCGTACCATGCAGGAATTGAAACTCGACTTAGCAAGTTCCTGTATTTCAAAGTTCAATAGCCCTTTAATCGTACCATGCAGGAATTGAAACTCGAAAAAGGCAAGCACAAACCAGCGCCTTGCGACCTTTAATCGTACCATGCAGGAATTGAAACCGAAGTGAAGCATTTTTTGCAAGCTCCAGCATCATTCCTTTAATCGTACCATGCAGGAATTGAAACATGTTAGTCCAATATAATCTTTCTCTATTCTGTGCTGCCTTTAATCGTACCATGCAGGAATTGAAACCAGCATCAACTGTTTTGGCTGATACTTTCAAATCATCCCTTTAATCGTACCATGCAGGAATTGAAACCACTAGGACAGTACAACCAATACGGAAACCCAAACACCTTTAATCGTACCATGCAGGAATTGAAACCGTTTATTTTGTCGGTGCTGCACAAGACCAAGTTACCCTTTAATCGTACCATGCAGGAATTGAAACACTTTACCACTAAGGTTTTGCAGTTGGGTTTCTAACTCCTTTAATCGTACCATGCAGGAATTGAAACTCTTTTAGTTCTGTTTGACATTAGAGGCGTAACAATGCCTTTAATCGTACCATGCAGGAATTGAAACTAGTGGCCAACACTGCTATTGAAAACTTTCAAAACCTTTAATCGTACCATGCAGGAATTGAAACGAAATATCCGTCGAGACTATGATTTTACTTTCGAACCTTTAATCGTACCATGCAGGAATTGAAACTCATCAAAAACGCTGGTGTGCCTCAAGGCTCCAGACATCCTTTAATCGTACCATGCAGGAATTGAAACAATCCTGTGCATTAGGAGGTACACCATTTATCTTACCTTTAATCGTACCATGCAGGAATTGAAACTTGCAAGAGTATTTGCGGAAGTGGTAGCAGTGCTTACCCCTTTAATCGTACCATGCAGGAATTGAAACTTGACTCATCAAGTGAATCAATAGCATTTTGTAAATCCTTTAATCGTACCATGCAGGAATTGAAACATGATATAGTAGAAATATCTCAAAATGCATCTCAACCCTTTAATCGTACCATGCAGGAATTGAAACTCGATAATTTGCCCCTGTTCGGCTTGTTGTTCTCCCTTTAATCGTACCATGCAGGAATTGAAACGCTTAACGATTGGATTTGTGCCCTGGACACGGGGTACCCTTTAATCGTACCATGCAGGAATTGAAACTATATTATAGTGAATCTTGTATATCCATAGATCCTTCCTTTAATCGTACCATGCAGGAATTGAAACAGGTGCAATTGTCCATAGCCACGCTGGAAACATCACCTTTAATCGTACCATGCAGGAATTGAAACCCGACAGTCAAATTATCAGGCAATTGAGTGATGCCAGCCTTTAATCGTACCATGCAGGAATTGAAACAAGCATTTGCAAGCTCTGTAGAAAAAACGCTTGAGACCTTTAATCGTACCATGCAGGAATTGAAACGTTGATTGAGTGGTTAAGAGTCAATAACATAGATGCCTTTAATCGTACCATGCAGGAATTGAAACGTAATAGGACATATTGGCTCTAGCAATAATAACTTTTCCTTTAATCGTACCATGCAGGAATTGAAACTTAGTCTCATCAAATCCAAATTCTTCAGGCGTTGGCTCCTTTAATCGTACCATGCAGGAATTGAAACCTTTGTCCAGATTTGTTAAACGCGTCGCATAATGCCCTTTAATCGTACCATGCAGGAATTGAAACATCACTCAAAAAATTGCACTAGATAAGCTTTTAAATCCTTTAATCGTACCATGCAGGAATTGAAACTTTCTAAAAGTATGCTGTATCTCATTCTCAACTTTTACCTTTAATCGTACCATGCAGGAATTGAAACCACATCAAATCACACCTATGCACGACAAATTCAAAACCTTTAATCGTACCATGCAGGAATTGAAACTTCTACGGGGTCTGTGATTACTTCATCCCAAAACTCCTCCTTTAATCGTACCATGCAGGAATTGAAACTTAGATATAACAATCAAAACTTGGAAGCTCTTAAAGCCTTTAATCGTACCATGCAGGAATTGAAACTGCACAAATCACTTTTTCGCAGGATAATTCTAAGTCCTTTAATCGTACCATGCAGGAATTGAAACCTGGTACTTTTTACCATAGCGTTAAGGTATCTGTACCTTTAATCGTACCATGCAGGAATTGAAACGCTCTACAAGCCCCGAACAAACTGCCACGCTCTCGACCTTTAATCGTACCATGCAGGAATTGAAACGAGGCACACGCCAAAGCCACCGCCGACGCACAGGCACACCTTTAATCGTACCATGCAGGAATTGAAACAGTTTGTCCAGCTAAGAATAAAAGCAATCTTTCTGTATCCTTTAATCGTACCATGCAGGAATTGAAACCAATTTGATGCAATACTACCTTGTTTTTCATAAAATCCTTTAATCGTACCATGCAGGAATTGAAACATATTCTTGATTTTCTTCTTCGGTTAATTGGTCGACCTTTAATCGTACCATGCAGGAATTGAAACGCATCGTAGACAAATCAATCTTAGATTCTGTCTCAGCCTTTAATCGTACCATGCAGGAATTGAAACTTATTAGGTATTCCTATATTGTTAATCCTGTTCCCGTCCTTTAATCGTACCATGCAGGAATTGAAACTCGTACATTTGTTCCTGATTTAACTCAACCATTAAATCCTTTAATCGTACCATGCAGGAATTGAAACTATCATTTACATTTTTTAACATAATCACGATGCCACCTTTAATCGTACCATGCAGGAATTGAAACGTACTTTGACACATGGTTTTTAATTTGAAAGTCAATCCTTTAATCGTACCATGCAGGAATTGAAACTTGGGTAATGTGACAACAAAAATATATCTTTGCATTCCTTTAATCGTACCATGCAGGAATTGAAACTGTAGAACAATCCCTTTTTGATGCTGTACCTCTAGCCTTTAATCGTACCATGCAGGAATTGAAACTAACCCAGACTCCTTTATTATCATCCTCTTCACCTTTCCTTTAATCGTACCATGCAGGAATTGAAACCGAGCTGGTTTTAATTCCTGTGCTATCCAACTCATCCTTTAATCGTACCATGCAGGAATTGAAACAATCCTATGCTTGCCAATGGAGCATGGTATTTGATTCCTTTAATCGTACCATGCAGGAATTGAAACAGGGCAATATCACAATCGAAGATTTAGAGGATTTACCTTTAATCGTACCATGCAGGAATTGAAACACGGTTGTATGCGTAGTTTTTTTGATGGCTTCCTGCGCCTTTAATCGTACCATGCAGGAATTGAAACACGGTTGTATGCGTAGTTTTTTTGATGGCTTCCTGCGCCTTTAATCGTACCATGCAGGAATTGAAACCTTCGTTGGCGTTTATACGAGACCGTTCACCTATGTTTCCTTTAATCGTACCATGCAGGAATTGAAACGAAATTTTGTGATGATATTAAAAAAGTACGGCGTGTTCCTTTAATCGTACCATGCAGGAATTGAAACGAGGTTACAGTTACAGCAACAAAAGACGAAAACTTGGCCTTTAATCGTACCATGCAGGAATTGAAACATTGTTGATAAATCGGGGCTAAATGTACCGCCTGCTACCTTTAATCGTACCATGCAGGAATTGAAACACGGCTTGGTACAAAACAACAGGCGGAATCATAGGCCTTTAATCGTACCATGCAGGAATTGAAACTGTCTCGAAAACTTATACACTCCGTAGGCAATTAGCCCCCTTTAATCGTACCATGCAGGAATTGAAACCGGTGGGGCTGATTTCAAGAAGTTGTTCATGCTACCTTTAATCGTACCATGCAGGAATTGAAACCTATGACAATGATGGAGGCGGAACAAAGGCGGGCATAACCTTTAATCGTACCATGCAGGAATTGAAACTTTTAGGAAAAGACTTTTTGGCGTTGCCTACTCCCGCCTTTAATCGTACCATGCAGGAATTGAAACCTAAGTCTGGAACGGGTAATACTTCACCGTCGAGTCCTTTAATCGTACCATGCAGGAATTGAAACTCTACTGCCACTTTTAAACTTGGAGTTTGTGGCTCTGTACCTTTAATCGTACCATGCAGGAATTGAAACGTCCCTAAAGCCAGTACTTTTGTCTATTGTAGAAGCCTTTAATCGTACCATGCAGGAATTGAAACTCAAACAAAGTATGTTCGAGGCCCTATCTCAAATCGCAGCCTTTAATCGTACCATGCAGGAATTGAAACTAATAACCGATCGCATTTTGGATGCAATAACATCTGTACCTTTAATCGTACCATGCAGGAATTGAAACAACGGTAATAACTTCTACACCACCTAAAAACAATAACCTTTAATCGTACCATGCAGGAATTGAAACACACCGCTTTGAAGTGCATCTTGCTTTTCGATTAGCTTCCTTTAATCGTACCATGCAGGAATTGAAACTCGTCATTGAGGGTTTTGATAGCAGACCCTATACCCCTTTAATCGTACCATGCAGGAATTGAAACTTCTCAAGTTGAAGCTCCAATGCAACATGGCGGTTGCCTTTAATCGTACCATGCAGGAATTGAAACGCAACATGGCTAGGTACATCAAACCGTATTATCGACCTTTAATCGTACCATGCAGGAATTGAAACATGAGCAACTATCAGCGAACGCTGGACAAATCAGCACCCCCTTTAATCGTACCATGCAGGAATTGAAACCATCCTTAAGCATTGCGTTCCATTCTTGAATTGAGTAACCCTTTAATCGTACCATGCAGGAATTGAAACGATATTGACTATTCAAAATCATTGATTGGTCGGGCGTCCTTTAATCGTACCATGCAGGAATTGAAACCGGTAATAATCGCACCTGTTTGGCGTTGTTCTGCTTCCTTTAATCGTACCATGCAGGAATTGAAACTGGCTGTTAATGCTATTAAGCTGAACGCCACGAATAAACCTTTAATCGTACCATGCAGGAATTGAAACAAAATGCAGTGGATTGCGCCATGATAGTGCACGGTTTCCTTTAATCGTACCATGCAGGAATTGAAACAAAGGCAAAAGAGAATGGTATTATCCCTACGAATCCCTTTAATCGTACCATGCAGGAATTGAAACAAAGGCAAAAGAGAATGGTATTATCCCTACGAATCCCTTTAATCGTACCATGCAGGAATTGAAACTTTGGAGAAGGAAGGATATTTAGTAGATATGGTGTTCCTTTAATCGTACCATGCAGGAATTGAAACAGGGACGTACAGGTGTGTTGGGCAAACCTGAAAGACCTCCTTTAATCGTACCATGCAGGAATTGAAACATACCGAAACCGCCACAGCAGCCGAAAACTCAGCCGCTACCTTTAATCGTACCATGCAGGAATTGAAACTTTTTAAGCAAGCCAATTGATAACGACATTACCAAGCCTTTAATCGTACCATGCAGGAATTGAAACCTTCGACGGCACTAAGTAGAGTTGTTTGTTTATCTCTCCTTTAATCGTACCATGCAGGAATTGAAACGAAACAAATGTCAATCCTGTAAAGGTAAAATTGCCACCTTTAATCGTACCATGCAGGAATTGAAACGTGGCTGGAATTGCTTTGCCAGCAGCATTATTGACAGCCTTTAATCGTACCATGCAGGAATTGAAACAAAAAGAAGTTAATGCAATTCGTTTGAGCCATAACCTTTAATCGTACCATGCAGGAATTGAAACAACTTGAAAAGCAAATCCGTGAAGCCAGAAGCGATGCCCTTTAATCGTACCATGCAGGAATTGAAACAAGTTTTGGTTTGATACTAACTACGGTGATAGGTTCGCCTTTAATCGTACCATGCAGGAATTGAAACCAGGCAATGGCAGCTATTGAAATAATGGCAATACTTCCTTTAATCGTACCATGCAGGAATTGAAACAACAAAAATTCTGCATCCCTAGAACTTGCACCATTCCTTTAATCGTACCATGCAGGAATTGAAACCACAAAACCGTCTGCCTTTTCGGTCTTCGTACCATGTCCCTTTAATCGTACCATGCAGGAATTGAAACAAATAGCCCTGTTGTAAGGGCTATTTGGTAGTGAAACCTTTAATCGTACCATGCAGGAATTGAAACTTGAATTATGAAAACGCTAGTACAATCACCAGTGCACTCCTTTAATCGTACCATGCAGGAATTGAAACAAGCCAGAATATAATGGTATTGTGAATGAATACACCCCTTTAATCGTACCATGCAGGAATTGAAACAGAATATTTGGGTGCAAAAGGTCTTAGACCGTGACCCACCTTTAATCGTACCATGCAGGAATTGAAACGTGAAAGTGTACTGAAATGCGAGTTTTTATTTGATCCTTTAATCGTACCATGCAGGAATTGAAACTTTAGAAAGAAAGAAATAAGCATTTTTTATAATTTATTCCTTTAATCGTACCATGCAGGAATTGAAACAAGAAGTTGCCGAGCAAAAGGCGCACTTGGTAAATCCTTTAATCGTACCATGCAGGAATTGAAACTTTGGACGCCTCCTAAAACGGTTTTAAGTTGTTCAACCTTTAATCGTACCATGCAGGAATTGAAACTTAACCCTAAACGCCGCCGATTTGGCACGTTTTAAGTCCTTTAATCGTACCATGCAGGAATTGAAACCTAAAAAATAATTTTCTGGAAATTTCCTAAAAAGAACCTTTAATCGTACCATGCAGGAATTGAAACTTATCTAAACCTTTATCGTTATAGATCGGCACTTTGTCCTTTAATCGTACCATGCAGGAATTGAAACAAAGCAGGTAATTGAAGGTTCACAAATCGAATTTATTCCTTTAATCGTACCATGCAGGAATTGAAACAAATCCCGCCCGTGGTGTGCCGCTTACGTGTATTGGGTCCTTTAATCGTACCATGCAGGAATTGAAACCTAAACCCTCCCGATAGCCCTAGTAATGCGTCGGGCCTTTAATCGTACCATGCAGGAATTGAAACCTAAACCCTCCCGATAGCCCTAGTAATGCGTCGGGCCTTTAATCGTACCATGCAGGAATTGAAACATTTTGTACTGAGAATTAGCCCGTACTATTTCGTCCTTTAATCGTACCATGCAGGAATTGAAACGTAAAAGAAAAAGCCGTACTACTAGGTACAAGGCTTAAGCCTTTAATCGTACCATGCAGGAATTGAAACTTTATGGCCCGAAATGCTTAGAGCAATTCGAGAGCTTCCTTTAATCGTACCATGCAGGAATTGAAACAATAAACTTTTTAGACGTGTTAGGGATAAAAACGGGCCTTTAATCGTACCATGCAGGAATTGAAACTTTCTATTTTAGTTTAGCTTTTCCCCTCATGATATTCCTTTAATCGTACCATGCAGGAATTGAAACGAATGTAACGCCGTATAGCTGGAACGACACCCCGACGACCTTTAATCGTACCATGCAGGAATTGAAACGCCTATTCGAAAGTAAACTTTCTTAAGGCTGAAACCTTTAATCGTACCATGCAGGAATTGAAACAGCTAAACTTTCATCTAGGCTATATTGAACTCTCTTCATCCTTTAATCGTACCATGCAGGAATTGAAACTTTACAAAAGGTTTTAGCCCTTTTGCAACCTGATAACCTTTAATCGTACCATGCAGGAATTGAAACTTGGGAATTACTATCGTTGTCTTGGAAGTCAATTTCGACCTTTAATCGTACCATGCAGGAATTGAAACTCGAAAACGGCTCTGATTGTAGAAAACAACTCAGGCGCCTTTAATCGTACCATGCAGGAATTGAAACACATATAAAAACGCCATTATAGACGAGGAGGATTTCTACCTTTAATCGTACCATGCAGGAATTGAAACAAAATGGAATATCCCGACTACTCAGGTATTAGTTGACCTTTAATCGTACCATGCAGGAATTGAAACATGGTCAAGGCGACCAAGTGACTAGAGATAAGTTGGCAGCCTTTAATCGTACCATGCAGGAATTGAAACAATAATGTAAAAAAAATACCTGCAATACGTAGGTACCTTTAATCGTACCATGCAGGAATTGAAACTGCAGGAGGATTTTCCTGATGGAGTAGAAGCTCTTGTACCTTTAATCGTACCATGCAGGAATTGAAACGTTGTAGACACCAGAAAAGAAAATATTAAGACCTCCCCTTTAATCGTACCATGCAGGAATTGAAACTAATATCTTTTATCCCTTTTCTAACCTTTCAATCCAACCTTTAATCGTACCATGCAGGAATTGAAACAACTTTACGATTAAAGAATTTATTGATTATCTGTTTCCTTTAATCGTACCATGCAGGAATTGAAACAAGCCATCATGGTACAACAGCCCGACGGTACTTATAGCCTTTAATCGTACCATGCAGGAATTGAAACTTATGATTAGGATTACAAAAGACCGAAAAATTAAAACCTTTAATCGTACCATGCAGGAATTGAAACGGTATAATTTCACTGTAAGTCATACGATCAAAAAAGCCTTTAATCGTACCATGCAGGAATTGAAACTTTGAGCTTTTTGAAGTTGTAGTATCGAAACAATTCCTTTAATCGTACCATGCAGGAATTGAAACATCTTAGACCACCTGATTATTACAAGTGAAGATTATCCTTTAATCGTACCATGCAGGAATTGAAACTACACCACGGCTATTAGATACGCCTCCATTCGCCTCACCTTTAATCGTACCATGCAGGAATTGAAACTTGTCTCCATTAGCGCAGGGATGTTGTTGTAAAACACCTTTAATCGTACCATGCAGGAATTGAAACATTCCAGCCTACGAGAAAGGTACTAAGAATGCTAGCCCTTTAATCGTACCATGCAGGAATTGAAACCTGTCTGATATTCTTAGGTCAGCATCAATATTATTCCTTTAATCGTACCATGCAGGAATTGAAACTAGCGTAAATATACAAAAAAAGCCCCTAAATATTTAGCCTTTAATCGTACCATGCAGGAATTGAAACGAAGTAATAAACTTTGATTCTATTTGCTTCGTGGCTCCTTTAATCGTACCATGCAGGAATTGAAACAAGGCTTGCAAGGACTGAAATAAATATGGCTTACCGACACCTTTAATCGTACCATGCAGGAATTGAAACAGTACAGAAATGCTTGAAAATATGGCTAAAACGCTATTCCTTTAATCGTACCATGCAGGAATTGAAACTTACAAAAAGAAGCTCAATTTTCACGGCTTTTGTAGTTCCTTTAATCGTACCATGCAGGAATTGAAACATTGCTGTTTGCGATGGAGATAGCGGAAACATTAACCTTTAATCGTACCATGCAGGAATTGAAACACTGATTTTGTTGATAATACTGAATTTGATACAGTGTCCTTTAATCGTACCATGCAGGAATTGAAACGCAAAAGACATGATTTTATCTGCTCGTGAGGATATTGCCTTTAATCGTACCATGCAGGAATTGAAACCATTCATCTACCAGAATCTTGGATTTGCTAAACTGCCCTTTAATCGTACCATGCAGGAATTGAAACTCGGCTGTTCTTTCGCTGAAGAATGGTATAAAGAACCTTTAATCGTACCATGCAGGAATTGAAACTTATGGGACTAACAACAAAACACTGTGTAGAAGATCCTTTAATCGTACCATGCAGGAATTGAAACAAACTTATCTGCATTATTATCTTCCAAGAAGATTTCTCCTTTAATCGTACCATGCAGGAATTGAAACATGTGGATAACCCCGATATGATAGACGAGATTTTGCCCTTTAATCGTACCATGCAGGAATTGAAAGTTGTACTTCCGTCGTTGGCTGTGTAAGCTCTTGCGCCTTTAATCGTACCATGTAGGAATTGAAAGTTTTCTTTGTGGAATTTCATGAAATTTGTTCTTACTTCCCTTTAATCGTACCATGTAGGAATTGAAAGAATGCAAAGACCAGAATTGCCTACTATTCAAGAAAACCTTTAATCGTACCATGTAGGAATTGAAAGGCTTTTATGAACGCTATACATACCTCTATCAGCCCACCCCTTTAATCGTACCATGTAGGAATTGAAAGAGGATTTAATTAGTGGTTTAGCTGAGATTTCCAAAGCCTTTAATCGTACCATGTAGGAATTGAAAGGAGAATTATAGGTTCGAGTCCTTTACCGTCCACACACCTTTAATCGTACCATGTAGGAATTGAAAGATAGTTCACTAAGTAGTATAGATACAAAAATTCCTGCCCTTTAATCGTACCATGTAGGAATTGAAAGGCATCCACATCACGAGTTTTTGTAATATGCCCACACCCTTTAATCGTACCATGTAGGAATTGAAAGTTTGGTATTTTGAACAAATGTGTACCGCAGATTGTAATCCTTTAATCGTACCATGTAGGAATTGAAAGTAACAAGGTTCAACCCTGTAACCTGTTGCAACGCGCCTTTAATCGTACCATGTAGGAATTGAAAGGAGCATCAGGTTATAGTTTCAATCACTGGTTAGCAACCCTTTAATCGTACCATGTAGGAATTGAAAGTTGTTGGAGTTGGATTAATTGGATTAGTTATGAATCCCTTTAATCGTACCATGTAGGAATTGAAAGTCATATCCAAGGCCTACACCTTGCGACTTATTAATCCTTTAATCGTACCATGTAGGAATTGAAAGTTCAATAGGAAGAAAGAATCTATGTTTTACCTTTTTGCCCTTTAATCGTACCATGTAGGAATTGAAAGAGCGTTGTAATGTTGCATGATGAATGCCACTCGCCCCTTTAATCGTACCATGTAGGAATTGAAAGCTTTCCTAGGCATTTTCATTTTCACGTCGTCTTATACCTTTAATCGTACCATGTAGGAATTGAAAGCTCACTACATTGCCTGATACCACCCCAAAATCACTCGCCCTTTAATCGTACCATGTAGGAATTGAAAGTTCGTGAAGGTCGTTTATATCTATGTACTGCATGGTGCCTTTAATCGTACCATGTAGGAATTGAAAGTTGTACTTCCGTCGTTGGCTGTGTAAGCTCTTGCGCTCCTTTAATCGTACCATGTAGGAATTGAAAGTCCAGCACCAGCAACAAGCATCATTTGACCGCTATTCCTTTAATCGTACCATGTAGGAATTGAAAGTACGATTTGTATGTAAAAGCAATCTCCTCAACAAAGGCCTTTAATCGTACCATGTAGGAATTGAAAGAGACTTGGGGAATACTACAGATGCACCAGCAAGCACCTTTAATCGTACCATGTAGGAATTGAAAGGTGAAAACACTAATATCACCAGTAACGCCAACATAAACCCTTTAATCGTACCATGTAGGAATTGAAAGATGGCTACAGGTAATTATGATTGTGAGCCTAATTTCCTTTAATCGTACCATGTAGGAATTGAAAGATAACGATTACCCTCCCGGCAAGTCTAATTCATACACCCCTTTAATCGTACCATGTAGGAATTGAAAGATCGAATGAGAGGCTAGGAGCAAAATTCTGCCCCTGCCTTTAATCGTACCATGTAGGAATTGAAAGTCGGTAAGTTCCATATCTCTTTTTAATTGATCAATCCCCTTTAATCGTACCATGTAGGAATTGAAAGACTACAAATAGGTTACGCCAAGTATGCTGATGATGCTACCTTTAATCGTACCATGTAGGAATTGAAAGTTGCATAAAGTCAGGGTCAGACCATTTTAATTTTGCCCCCTTTAATCGTACCATGTAGGAATTGAAAGATTGATGAAAAGGAGATTGAAAACCTTCAAATTTCACCCTTTAATCGTACCATGTAGGAATTGAAAGTTCAATACTCCTAGATAGTCGGCGCTTGTTATTGCCCCCCTTTAATCGTACCATGTAGGAATTGAAAGCCATTAGGGTCTGATTCTTTATGAGTATTTAGTTTAATCCTTTAATCGTACCATGTAGGAATTGAAAGTTATTGGCCGTTCGCCGTTTCTTAGAATATTTCTGCAACCCTTTAATCGTACCATGTAGGAATTGAAAGATATAAATACCTCTTGAAGTTCCTCCAAACCCTGTCCTTTAATCGTACCATGTAGGAATTGAAAGTTTTCTAAAAGTGCCAACAAGACGGCCTTTGACTTCCTTTAATCGTACCATGTAGGAATTGAAAGGAAGTAAATAAACTCCCAAATCAAATAGGCCAATTGCCCTTTAATCGTACCATGTAGGAATTGAAAGATTATGAAGGGTTTTCTGGTGGGTATTGTGATTATCCCTTTAATCGTACCATGTAGGAATTGAAAGATATGACTGAGAATAATCATTTGAATATTTACAACCCTTTAATCGTACCATGTAGGAATTGAAAGAGTATTACCTTTTGATTGTATTTCAAAGTTCCTTGTCCCTTTAATCGTACCATGTAGGAATTGAAAGACTTCCTTGAGCTTAGAGATACAAGCATGAACTTTGACCCTTTAATCGTACCATGTAGGAATTGAAAGGTGCAGACTGACCAACTAGCGTCATTAGTTCGAGCCCTTTAATCGTACCATGTAGGAATTGAAAGTTTGCTCGGATTGCTCCTTTGTAGGCTTGAAGGATTCCTTTAATCGTACCATGTAGGAATTGAAAGAACTAAATTTGAAGCTGTCGTACCCGTAGCATTTACACCCTTTAATCGTACCATGTAGGAATTGAAAGCCTGCAAACCCACCAGCGCCAGCAAATCCACCAGCGACCCTTTAATCGTACCATGTAGGAATTGAAAGAGGTTTCAATTTGACCCTACAACAAAAAAGCAATTACCTTTAATCGTACCATGTAGGAATTGAAAGTCAAATACCGTCCGATGTTCAATGGTACAGACAAACCTTTAATCGTACCATGTAGGAATTGAAAGATGAGACTGCTAACTGGTATGATGGTTCAGGAGCTCCCTTTAATCGTACCATGTAGGAATTGAAAGGTTTTGGGAATGGATATGTAAATTTTGATTTACAACCTTTAATCGTACCATGTAGGAATTGAAAGCTATCATAGGAAACCTCAGTTTTCCACCTCTGAAATCCTTTAATCGTACCATGTAGGAATTGAAAGATTCTATGTATCTGTTTTTCATCCGATGATTCGTAACCCTTTAATCGTACCATGTAGGAATTGAAAGACTGTATCCTGCACCAAGTCCTACAGATTGTAGATACCCTTTAATCGTACCATGTAGGAATTGAAAGGACGTTGCAACTGCAATGGTTCAACTAGGGCTAACCCCTTTAATCGTACCATGTAGGAATTGAAAGTGCTTTTTAAATGTCAAGTTCACCTTGTACGGCGCTACCTTTAATCGTACCATGTAGGAATTGAAAGCTCTTAACGAATAACCGTAATGGATTGCGAGGTACAGCCCTTTAATCGTACCATGTAGGAATTGAAAGTCTGGTACAATTCCGTGTTTGACTAAAGCAGGTAATGCCCTTTAATCGTACCATGTAGGAATTGAAAGTACAAACGTGAACTGATTTACCTGCACTTCGAAATCCCTTTAATCGTACCATGTAGGAATTGAAAGTCTGTTGGGAAAAAGAAGTTTATGGATTGTAGCAAACCCTTTAATCGTACCATGTAGGAATTGAAAGAAAAAAGAAATTGATATTACCCGTAAGCGTAACATTCCTTTAATCGTACCATGTAGGAATTGAAAGTTTTCAGTACTAGCAGTAACTTGTAACTACTCCAACCCTTTAATCGTACCATGTAGGAATTGAAAGGCTCACGCGGGCGCATCAGGTATTCAATTTCTCTAACCTTTAATCGTACCATGTAGGAATTGAAAGAGCTTGAGCAATCGAAGCTACAAACAGCTAACCGTTTCCCTTTAATCGTACCATGTAGGAATTGAAAGAAGAGCTTGCTACTAACAAAAGCTATATCGACCTAGCCTTTAATCGTACCATGTAGGAATTGAAAGTCTATGCCAAAATTGCTATTATCCTGAGCAGGGATACCTTTAATCGTACCATGTAGGAATTGAAAGAGAGCTAAGATACCGAGAAGAAAAAGAGCTGGAGGCCCTTTAATCGTACCATGTAGGAATTGAAAGAGAGTACAAAGATAAAACCCGTATGGAGGTGTTTTTACCTTTAATCGTACCATGTAGGAATTGAAAGCTATTTGATCTAAGTATTGCAGGCTACTATTGCGCTCCCTTTAATCGTACCATGTAGGAATTGAAAGTTTGTTGTAGTCGGTATAATCAAGCCCGTTTTCTCTCCTTTAATCGTACCATGTAGGAATTGAAAGTAGTTTTTCTTGCTTATATCGTAATAGCTCCTTGCCACCTTTAATCGTACCATGTAGGAATTGAAAGAATTGAAATCTTTGAAGGATAATGGCGGTCTAACATCCTTTAATCGTACCATGTAGGAATTGAAAGACGTTTAAGAAGTCTACAAACAATTTGTAACATGGTCCTTTAATCGTACCATGTAGGAATTGAAAGCACAAAATGTCATTAGAGTTGAGATAAATGGCGTAGTCCTTTAATCGTACCATGTAGGAATTGAAAGAGTTTGAATGTGATAGTAGGAACCAATGAGACTGCCCTTTAATCGTACCATGTAGGAATTGAAAGAGGAGATACAACCGTATTGACTGCATCGGGCTGTATCCTTTAATCGTACCATGTAGGAATTGAAAGTAAAGTACTTCACTGATACCCCAAAGGCTTCTCTTTCCTTTAATCGTACCATGTAGGAATTGAAAGTGAAATAATAAAATACAAGAACGGGAATTATTTTTTACCCTTTAATCGTACCATGTAGGAATTGAAAGAGTTTGACAGCAAGTAATAAGACTTGTTCTGCAGACTTCCTTTAATCGTACCATGTAGGAATTGAAAGATAGCTTTGCAGCGGATGTGTATTATTTCCATACACCTTTAATCGTACCATGTAGGAATTGAAAGTTGTTTATCCAGTACCAACTTCAGGATTATTACACATCCTTTAATCGTACCATGTAGGAATTGAAAGGTAGTACCAGATGGCAATTTGAATGACATTATTGCTTCCTTTAATCGTACCATGTAGGAATTGAAAGATCGAACAACCTTTTATGAATCCACGATTTACCTTTCCTTTAATCGTACCATGTAGGAATTGAAAGATGAAAAAATTTGTAAAAGTATTTGTGCTGAATAATCCCTTTAATCGTACCATGTAGGAATTGAAAGTCATCACCATTAGGTGTTTTAAGGTCTTTTGATACCCTTTAATCGTACCATGTAGGAATTGAAAGGTTGCTAAAGTCGATAAGGACCCGCCACTAATATTTCCTTTAATCGTACCATGTAGGAATTGAAAGCGAGGGTTTTGCCCAAAGCCTAAGGACATGAATTTTCCTTTAATCGTACCATGTAGGAATTGAAAGCTTACTAGCCGTATAATTCCGAAACATACATACTGCCACCTTTAATCGTACCATGTAGGAATTGAAAGACAACTTTATTCATTTGTTCATGACAATAAAAAATGTTCCCTTTAATCGTACCATGTAGGAATTGAAAGAGTAACCCAAAAGACTGTATCTACATGGGTGAATACCTCCTTTAATCGTACCATGTAGGAATTGAAAGTCGATACCAAAATTGCTATTATCCTGAGCAGGGATACCCTTTAATCGTACCATGTAGGAATTGAAAGATATAATACTTCCAGCTCGTTGAGGTTTGTCTAATCCTTTAATCGTACCATGTAGGAATTGAAAGTTTCATAACTATCTGTTATAATCAAATAGGTATCTTCCCTTTAATCGTACCATGTAGGAATTGAAAGAAGCAAGTGAGCAGACAAGTGTACAGGCAGATAAACCTTTAATCGTACCATGTAGGAATTGAAAGTAGTAGAGCTAACCATAAAGCGTATGCAAGAGTGGAACCCTTTAATCGTACCATGTAGGAATTGAAAGATTGTAATAGTAGACGAAGCTGGAGACTTGGAGTACCCTTTAATCGTACCATGTAGGAATTGAAAGTTGTTTTGGTGTTGTATTCTAAAATCCAAGTGCCATCCTTTAATCGTACCATGTAGGAATTGAAAGAAAAAATGAGATTTTTCTTAAGAGATTTATAAAGGTACCTTTAATCGTACCATGTAGGAATTGAAAGTTTTCTGCCGTAGCGTCTGACGAAATTACTATTTTACCCTTTAATCGTACCATGTAGGAATTGAAAGAGCATAAGTCAGAGCAGCAGCCACAGCCACAATACCACCTTTAATCGTACCATGTAGGAATTGAAAGAGTGTAATATTAGCAGGGATGTCTTTCTTATTTTCAACCTTTAATCGTACCATGTAGGAATTGAAAGTAAGGATTATAATTCATTTAATAAGACTTAAGCCTCCCTTTAATCGTACCATGTAGGAATTGAAAGCAAGCACCTCCACTGCTTTCACTACTAACAACCCAACCCTTTAATCGTACCATGTAGGAATTGAAAGTTCTTGATTGAAACCATCGAAGCTGATACCCGCTTCCTTTAATCGTACCATGTAGGAATTGAAAGTGCTTTTGTCTATTGTAGAAGCTCAACACGGCAAACCCTTTAATCGTACCATGTAGGAATTGAAACAATGATGTTAGTTGCTGGGGCTGGATGGGGTGGCGCTCCCCTTTAATCGTACCATGTAGGAATTGAAACATGTTTATATCAATATACTCCGAGGACTCCAAGGTCCCTTTAATCGTACCATGTAGGAATTGAAACCTCACTACAAACTTTTCACTGCTATAAGCAATTAAACCTTTAATCGTACCATGTAGGAATTGAAACTTGGAAATGTATTCTTTTAGCGCATTAATTCCGCTTACCTTTAATCGTACCATGTAGGAATTGAAACCATTACTACGACTTTAAAGAAGGCGTAGAAGATGGCCCTTTAATCGTACCATGTAGGAATTGAAACAAACCACCTGCAAATGAGGAAGAGTAAAAAGCGTCCTCCTTTAATCGTACCATGTAGGAATTGAAACTTGTAAGGAGTCTTAAATCGTTTAGACTCATTTTTCCTTTAATCGTACCATGTAGGAATTGAAATAAATACCATGACAACATTATTCGTAGCATTCAGCCACACCTTTAATCGTACCATGTAGGAATTGAAATATGAAGATAGGATCAAGAATTGAGACTATTGAATGTGCCCTTTAATCGTACCATGTAGGAATTGAAATTTACATTATCATAGTGAGAAAGGATATTTTGAAGCCCCTTTAATCGTACCATGTAGGAATTGAAATGTCGGGGGCGTAGATGAAGCAGGAAAGCAAAAGACTCCTTTAATCGTACCATGTAGGAATTGAAATCGAGTCCGCTTTGGCGTAAATCCCCGAAATTTACAGCCTTTAATCGTACCATGTAGGAATTGAAATTGATGTTTTTGGAGTTTTTACTATTAAATGTTAGACCCTTTAATCGTACCATGTAGGAATTGAAATTTCTTTAGATTTTGGCAACAAGCGAATATAATCTTTCCTTTAATCGTACCATGTAGGAATTGAAATGAGACCGAGCCAGTAGAGTAAGAGATATTACCGCCAACCTTTAATCGTACCATGTAGGAATTGAAATGCTTTTTAGCCTATGTCCTTTGGGCTGGGTTTTATATCCTTTAATCGTACCATGTAGGAATTGAAATTATTAATACAGTAGGAGACTTGTACGGTATTAGCGAACCTTTAATCGTACCATGTAGGAATTGAAATTCTGGAAAAAATGAAATTTATTTTCTTCGGGACCACCCTTTAATCGTACCATGTAGGAATTGAAATTTCGTATTTCCCAACCTCCATTTTGATATTGAGCGACCTTTAATCGTACCATGTAGGAATTGAAATTTGTATTCCTTTCTAAGAAACTCTATTTCCTTAGAACCTTTAATCGTACCATGTAGGAATTGAAATCAGGAGACAGAGGAGGAATTTTTGACTGGGGAGGCCCCCTTTAATCGTACCATGTAGGAATTGAAATATATCAAGACGATTTGTTGCAGACCCTTCGCAAAACCCTTTAATCGTACCATGTAGGAATTGAAATTTACCTTCTCCAGTTGCAAACATTGAAAATCTTGCAACCTTTAATCGTACCATGTAGGAATTGAAATGGTATAGCAAAAGCAATAGCAAATCAACTCATATAAACCCTTTAATCGTACCATGTAGGAATTGAAATCATAAATACGCTAGGGATGGTTTCTTTTCAGTAAACCTTTAATCGTACCATGTAGGAATTGAAATGCAATAATTATATACTTGCCAGTTCTGGAGGATACACCTTTAATCGTACCATGTAGGAATTGAAATTGTTAGAGGAGAGTTAGGAGGCATTTCGTTTGACTTCCCTTTAATCGTACCATGTAGGAATTGAAATGAAATGTATCAAAAAGCATTATCCCAAAATGTATAAACCCTTTAATCGTACCATGTAGGAATTGAAATAGCGAAATCATAATGATTTCGTTTTGCTGGAATGATCCTTTAATCGTACCATGTAGGAATTGAAATACAATATGCAACGAGTGGTTTTCTGAGTCAGTAACATACCCTTTAATCGTACCATGTAGGAATTGAAATGTGGAGCAAGTAATAGACGCAGAAATGAATCTAAAAGCCTTTAATCGTACCATGTAGGAATTGAAATTACCTAAAAAGGTTAATCACTGCTCACATGAGCATTCCCTTTAATCGTACCATGTAGGAATTGAAATCCAAGGGAACTAATTCGTATCTGTGAAGGTGCAGTCTCCTTTAATCGTACCATGTAGGAATTGAAATAAATTTGTCATTAGAAGGTCTCTTTTACCGTTTGGCCCTTTAATCGTACCATGTAGGAATTGAAATGCAACGGAGGCAATAGTGGAGGAAAACAAAGAGGCTCCCTTTAATCGTACCATGTAGGAATTGAAATGAAGGAACAGAGCAAAAGCCTACTGAATCTGACAACGCCTTTAATCGTACCATGTAGGAATTGAAATTAGCTTCAAAAGGCTTTAGTTCAGCCCTAGAAAGCGCCCTTTAATCGTACCATGTAGGAATTGAAATATCATTGCGACTTACAACTTGAATGTGTCCGGGGTACCCTTTAATCGTACCATGTAGGAATTGAAATGTGCAAACTGACGAAAGACCAAGTTCTTATTGTATTGCCCTTTAATCGTACCATGTAGGAATTGAAATGTTCAGTAGGCGTGTACTTTTTCTCAGGATTATTGACCTTTAATCGTACCATGTAGGAATTGAAATAGTGAAGCAGGTAACTGAGTAGAAGTTGTTGCAAGTCCCTTTAATCGTACCATGTAGGAATTGAAATCTTACTGAACATAAGAACCAATTATCATTTAGGGCAACCTTTAATCGTACCATGTAGGAATTGAAATGTTAGCATCGTTGACCCAAATGCTTGACAATGTTCAACCTTTAATCGTACCATGTAGGAATTGAAATATTTTCATAGGCCTATTAAATGACACATACCCAAAAACCTTTAATCGTACCATGTAGGAATTGAAATAAGCAAGTTCTATGTCAGTCTTAAATTGGTTTGTATACCTTTAATCGTACCATGTAGGAATTGAAATTCAGATACTTTCACCTTTTGAAGTATGTAAGCACCCCCTTTAATCGTACCATGTAGGAATTGAAATCTTACTGCACCCGCTGAATATGTGATTGAGCCCCCCCTTTAATCGTACCATGTAGGAATTGAAATTTCATTATTTTCAAAGAAATTCTACTATGGATTTCATCCCTTTAATCGTACCATGTAGGAATTGAAATATGACTTGATTAATTTTGAGTATATTCAGGAAGTACACCTTTAATCGTACCATGTAGGAATTGAAATTTGGTCAATACTTACTGACCCCCCTGCTCCTCCACTACCTTTAATCGTACCATGTAGGAATTGAAATTTGACTGAATATTGCTATAGTCTGTTCTAGCTACTCCTTTAATCGTACCATGTAGGAATTGAAATTACTCAAAAGTCATAGGCAATTGAGACCCAAAATTTGCCTTTAATCGTACCATGTAGGAATTGAAATTATTTTATTTTAACTCAAAACAATGATTTATTAAGTGCCTTTAATCGTACCATGTAGGAATTGAAATTTACCTTTGTATCCGTTTTGAACAACTGTACTCTGACCTTTAATCGTACCATGTAGGAATTGAAATTGATTATTTTTTATATTTGAACAAATTTAAACAAACCTTTAATCGTACCATGTAGGAATTGAAATTGGCTTTTCCCTATTTTTTGCAAACTATACAGGATTCAACCTTTAATCGTACCATGTAGGAATTGAAATAGAGAATTGCAAATTATGCTTCGCTCGAAAATTCAAAAGCCTTTAATCGTACCATGTAGGAATTGAAATGGAGCATTAACGATTGTTGATGCAGCCTTCGAGACCTTTAATCGTACCATGTAGGAATTGAAATGTTATTAGAGAATATTTTCTCAAACAGTACGATTTAAACCTTTAATCGTACCATGTAGGAATTGAAATTTGCTATAATCGTAGGGCTACCGTGATAATCGTTAGTACCTTTAATCGTACCATGTAGGAATTGAAATATTTCAAATCAGAGGTTAATTTCAAAAAGTCCATTTGTCCTTTAATCGTACCATGTAGGAATTGAAATATTTAATAAGGCTTTAGAGGATGCCAGAACACAAGCAGCCTTTAATCGTACCATGTAGGAATTGAAATGTAGCAAATCACCTGGTTCTATTTTGTCATCAAAACCCTTTAATCGTACCATGTAGGAATTGAAATGAGGCGCAACAAAGATTCAACCTTAACATCATTCTCGTCCTTTAATCGTACCATGTAGGAATTGAAATGAGGAAAAAACAGATAGAAAAAGAGTGGCTAGCTCTCCTTTAATCGTACCATGTAGGAATTGAAATGATGCTTCTTTGTGTATTTGTAGTGCTACATTAGCTCCCTTTAATCGTACCATGTAGGAATTGAAATTTGCACAGCAAGCAAGAGTAAAACAAGAGGAAATATCCTTTAATCGTACCATGTAGGAATTGAAATTTTACGATATTATCTTCAGCATTTTTCATACAGAACCTTTAATCGTACCATGTAGGAATTGAAATAAAATATTCAGCCTTACATTATACTTCTTATTGTCCCTTTAATCGTACCATGTAGGAATTGAAATACGATTTGCGAAGTGCTGCCATCTTCGTACTCGACCTTTAATCGTACCATGTAGGAATTGAAATAACCAGATGAATGAACCGTTATTTTTTTCAATAATAACCTTTAATCGTACCATGTAGGAATTGAAATGCTTCCAACTGTTGTCCTGGGAGAATGAACGTCTTGAGCCTTTAATCGTACCATGTAGGAATTGAAATATGAAAGAAAAAGATGACATCACATCATTGCTTGCATCCTTTAATCGTACCATGTAGGAATTGAAATGCCTTACAGTTCCCTAGAAAGGTGTCGTTTGCTGTACCTTTAATCGTACCATGTAGGAATTGAAATAGGCGTATTCCAACGAGTCTTTCTTTTTCTCGGATTCCTTTAATCGTACCATGTAGGAATTGAAATGTGGCAGCCGAAATTGCGAGAAAGGTAAAAGAAGAGTCCTTTAATCGTACCATGTAGGAATTGAAATGACAAATCCGTAAGCCAGCCCCTCATTCTAAAGAACACACCTTTAATCGTACCATGTAGGAATTGAAATACAATATTAACGTGCTTAATAAGCAGAACAAATCGACCTTTAATCGTACCATGTAGGAATTGAAATATGAAGAACTACAACATTCGTAGAGGTGACCTTAAAATCCTTTAATCGTACCATGTAGGAATTGAAATTTGAAAATTCGATTAACGAATCCAATAGCTAGAAGACCTTTAATCGTACCATGTAGGAATTGAAATTCACAACGTCCAAGTTTTGCACTTGACTTTGTGAATGCCTTTAATCGTACCATGTAGGAATTGAAATAGCTCAAGGAGTTTACTAGCAATATTGACCTCAACGACCCCTTTAATCGTACCATGTAGGAATTGAAATTTGCTGAAGGTATATTTGAACTTACTCCAACGTCCTCCTTTAATCGTACCATGTAGGAATTGAAATAGTAATGTCGGAATTGACATTCAATCTCTCACTAAGCCTTTAATCGTACCATGTAGGAATTGAAATTGTGGAAATGAAGCTTTGAGTTTACCCCTGCATACTTCCTTTAATCGTACCATGTAGGAATTGAAATGCTTTTCCAGAAAACGAAATTATCCTAGAGCTCTCGCCTTTAATCGTACCATGTAGGAATTGAAATGTAGAGAGTTTAACCCTGAGCAAGTTCGCCGAAACAGCCTTTAATCGTACCATGTAGGAATTGAAATTAGGGAAATATTACGCAATTCTGACTTGGCTTTTTCCTTTAATCGTACCATGTAGGAATTGAAATTATAACTAAGGTTTGTATGTCAGTTGTTGAGTTGTCCTTTAATCGTACCATGTAGGAATTGAAATTGGACGAAGATTTTATCAATACAGTCTTGTTGCCAACCACCTTTAATCGTACCATGTAGGAATTGAAATAGCCTATTGCAAAACTCTTGCAATGTCTCTTCACCTCTTCCTTTAATCGTACCATGTAGGAATTGAAATTTGTTGGAATGCCCTGCACAAAATCTGTCAAAGGCTCCTTTAATCGTACCATGTAGGAATTGAAATATTTTTAAGAGTAGGTAGAGGTATGTCCATAATCTGACCTTTAATCGTACCATGTAGGAATTGAAATTACGAAAGGCTTATCCAGCGAACACCTTCCATGACCGACCTTTAATCGTACCATGTAGGAATTGAAATGTTGCTAACCAGTGATTGAAACTATAACCTGATGCCCTTTAATCGTACCATGTAGGAATTGAAATAATGCTAAAGGGCAAAAAGGTTAGACATAGATTATCCTTTAATCGTACCATGTAGGAATTGAAATGACTTTATGGATTCTACCTGTGCCAATGAGGTAAAACCTTTAATCGTACCATGTAGGAATTGAAATGTGCAGCCAAATTGATAAGAAGACTAGCGAAGATAATTCCTTTAATCGTACCATGTAGGAATTGAAATTGTGAACATTTAATCTTCCATGTTCTTCAATGATTGACCTTTAATCGTACCATGTAGGAATTGAAATAATATAAAACAGATGCTTTTGATGTATCTATTGGCACCTTTAATCGTACCATGTAGGAATTGAAATCCAGTAACTAAAGGAACTGTTAGCCTAAAGATTAAACCCCTTTAATCGTACCATGTAGGAATTGAAATTTGTTTAGCCAAACAAATAATTCTAATCCATTACGCCTTTAATCGTACCATGTAGGAATTGAAATTTATTTGGGGTCAAATGGCCAAAGCCACACCTGTCACCTTTAATCGTACCATGTAGGAATTGAAATTTACTACTACTAATACAGTTGCGACAAACGTAAATACCCTTTAATCGTACCATGTAGGAATTGAAATGAGCTTTCTGAGCCTGATATTGTCTTGGTGGTAGTAGTCCTTTAATCGTACCATGTAGGAATTGAAATAAACGTGGAATAAATCGAGTGCATTGAACCACGTGACGCCCTTTAATCGTACCATGTAGGAATTGAAATTTACTACTACTAATACAGTTGCGACAAACGTAAATACCCTTTAATCGTACCATGTAGGAATTGAAATTTTTTACAGGCTTAGGCTCTATCAAATCTATGTCAAACCTTTAATCGTACCATGTAGGAATTGAAATAGTATCAAGCACAGCTACAATTTGACCCCAAAAAATCCTTTAATCGTACCATGTAGGAATTGAAATTTTGAATTTTGTTTGCCAAAAATATTTAGCCCCCATGTCCTTTAATCGTACCATGTAGGAATTGAAATCTGTAAAGGCATTCGAGAAAATGGTCAATCTTGGTCTCCTTTAATCGTACCATGTAGGAATTGAAATTGAAATTTCCTGAAATTGTGAATAATATTTGTATCCTTTAATCGTACCATGTAGGAATTGAAATGACATTCGCAAAAGGATGTCTGAATTATTCAAATGACCTTTAATCGTACCATGTAGGAATTGAAATCTGGCAGAGTTCCAGTAGAACGTGTTTGCTGTTAAGCCTTTAATCGTACCATGTAGGAATTGAAATGGCACTTCCAAGACTACATTGGGTGTAATTATGGCTGTCCTTTAATCGTACCATGTAGGAATTGAAATGTTGCAAAATATCCAACAACAAATCGAAAAAAATACTACCTTTAATCGTACCATGTAGGAATTGAAATGCGCCTCCTATTAACATAATTCGCTTTTTATCCATGACCTTTAATCGTACCATGTAGGAATTGAAATTAGAATTATCCTTCTTTATATTTATTTGAGCCTCTTCCACCTTTAATCGTACCATGTAGGAATTGAAATAACCTCCTCTAAAACAAAACCAGATGCCTCAATCGCCCTTTAATCGTACCATGTAGGAATTGAAATTAAATCCTTTTCAACCCGACGTCCTACAACAATATCCTTTAATCGTACCATGTAGGAATTGAAATAATGCTAATTTTGTTTTTGCAGATGTATTATAGTACCTTTAATCGTACCATGTAGGAATTGAAATTAAATTGACGTTGTGGCATAAAAATTCTAGTTTCTCCTTTAATCGTACCATGTAGGAATTGAAATAATATAGCTCTTTCAATTTCATTTTCCTTTCCTTCCTTTAATCGTACCATGTAGGAATTGAAACCGTACTACATCTTCTTCCGTTTTGGCATCTTTTAGCCTTTAATCGTACCATGTAGGAATTGAAACAGCTAAAATTGAACAGGCTTTGCTTACTGCCCAGCCCTTTAATCGTACCATGTAGGAATTGAAACTTGGTTAATACTGATTCCACGCTTGCAACTCGGTACTGCCTTTAATCGTACCATGTAGGAATTGAAACCTAGCGAATATGTACAGAAATTTAATACCTTTTTACCTTTAATCGTACCATGTAGGAATTGAAACTGGAACGACATAAAGGAATCTAAACCCTTTTTGGGCCTTTAATCGTACCATGTAGGAATTGAAACCCAATCTTTCTACTAGGGTTTTGACTTCTCCTTCAAGCCTTTAATCGTACCATGTAGGAATTGAAACATCAGGAGCATAAAGAATAGTTCCTTTTTGACTAAGTACCTTTAATCGTACCATGTAGGAATTGAAACTTTCGAAGGGTCACAATAGTCTTTTTCTGTTCTTTTCCTTTAATCGTACCATGTAGGAATTGAAACAACATTATCAATCCTGTTTCGAGAGTAGTCACCACCTTTAATCGTACCATGTAGGAATTGAAACGAGACATTTCTTTTAAGAGAACACATAGATGTATTCTCACCTTTAATCGTACCATGTAGGAATTGAAACAGAATTGCTTTTGCTCTGCTGGTGACATTTTTTCGACCTTTAATCGTACCATGTAGGAATTGAAACGCGTTTGTGGGAAGGGATAACCACTTTTACTTCCCCTTTAATCGTACCATGTAGGAATTGAAACTAACTCAAGATCAATGAAACTTTCATCACTCACACCTTTAATCGTACCATGTAGGAATTGAAACAGGAATCTCAACGACGGCATAAGTTATGCCCTTTATTTCCTTTAATCGTACCATGTAGGAATTGAAACTGATTAATCACTTTGAGCGTACTACAGGTATTATCCCTTTAATCGTACCATGTAGGAATTGAAACAGCGTCATAGATGACTCTGTCAGCACTAACTTTTAAGCCTTTAATCGTACCATGCAGGAATTGAAACAGAGTATTCCGACAAGAACTCAAAAACCAGCTACTCCTTTAATCGTACCATGCAGGAATTGAAACGATAGATGTTCCCCGCATTCTGTCTACTTGCCGACCTTTAATCGTACCATGCAGGAATTGAAACAGCTCCTCCCTGATGATGTTGTAAAGCTTTCTTCGCTCCTTTAATCGTACCATGCAGGAATTGAAACAGAGTATTCCGACAAGAACTCAAAAACCAGCTACTCCCTTTAATCGTACCATGCAGGAATTGAAACATGCGTTCTGGGTAAATATCCTCAAAGGTTTTAACACCTTTAATCGTACCATGCAGGAATTGAAACGTTTTTAATAGCTCTATTTTTTCCTCGGCTGTAACTTCCTTTAATCGTACCATGCAGGAATTGAAACGTTATTTGCTTTGTTAGTTGGGAATTGAACTGAAGACCTTTAATCGTACCATGCAGGAATTGAAACATTAAACCAATTTCGAGATAATTCATAGCCTGTCATCCTTTAATCGTACCATGCAGGAATTGAAACGTTTAAAATATAAGCAAGCGCTTGGAGAGCTATCAAAACCTTTAATCGTACCATGCAGGAATTGAAACTCGTGACTCCCAATCAGATGGGAAATAGATAAGGTTCCTTTAATCGTACCATGCAGGAATTGAAACAACCAAAAAGCCCCTGAAAATGGGGCTTAAAACTAAACCTTTAATCGTACCATGCAGGAATTGAAACAAGCTTGCCTTTTTCCGTTATCCTTACATATTCCTCCTTTAATCGTACCATGCAGGAATTGAAACTCACAACCTTATGGCAAATCAATTGTGGGGAATTGTCCCTTTAATCGTACCATGCAGGAATTGAAACTGTATTCAAGTTGATGATGAAGGCAATAGGACTGCCTTTAATCGTACCATGCAGGAATTGAAACTGAATCAACCATATTGACCTAATATTTCTTTTAGGTCCTTTAATCGTACCATGCAGGAATTGAAACGGTGTTTCCCTGGTTTATTTTAAAAACTTTTTCATTACCTTTAATCGTACCATGCAGGAATTGAAACACTGAGCAAGGCTTTCAAAATCATTCACAATGCTATCCTTTAATCGTACCATGCAGGAATTGAAACTATACTGAAGCTCTGACAATTGATCTTGTAGGCGCTTCCTTTAATCGTACCATGCAGGAATTGAAACAGGAAAAGGAGTATCAGCAAAATGCAATAGCGTTTCCTTTAATCGTACCATGCAGGAATTGAAACAGCATTTGAAATTTTGCTGGAATGTTGTGTTCAGAGCACCCTTTAATCGTACCATGCAGGAATTGAAACAGAATCCGAGTAATGACGACCTTCGTTACATTCTCTGCCTTTAATCGTACCATGCAGGAATTGAAACTCGAAAGACTGGATACGCCCGGTCTTGATGAATCTCCCCTTTAATCGTACCATGCAGGAATTGAAACTTACGGTCTGCATGCCAAATAAACCGTCCTGTCTTACCCTTTAATCGTACCATGCAGGAATTGAAACGTCAAAACTCTTGTCTTTTACGGTAGGCATATACACCTTTAATCGTACCATGCAGGAATTGAAACTTGTAATTTTCCCATCTCCTGTAGCACTGACAAAGCCTTTAATCGTACCATGCAGGAATTGAAACCCAAAAAAAGCTTCGGTATAAACCGAATGCTCTGGCCTTTAATCGTACCATGCAGGAATTGAAACTTTCCTACCATAATAGATAATTGACCTCTAATAATTCCTTTAATCGTACCATGCAGGAATTGAAACCCAAGCACGTGCGCTTTCATAAAGTAGAGCAAAAACCTTTAATCGTACCATGCAGGAATTGAAACAATTCTGGAGCTGTTTGTTTGGCAGTATCGGTTAGATACCTTTAATCGTACCATGCAGGAATTGAAACTTTTGCCCAAAACAGGTGAAATGAGAGAGCCTAAAATTCCTTTAATCGTACCATGCAGGAATTGAAACTAATCAGGTGAAAATAATAATTCACTTGTGGCTGAATCCTTTAATCGTACCATGCAGGAATTGAAACTAATTTACGCTCGAATCTGCAAATAGTGTAACCTCCCTTTAATCGTACCATGCAGGAATTGAAACCCGCCTAGGATATAGTTAATAGTCCTAATCTTTTTCCTCCCTTTAATCGTACCATGCAGGAATTGAAACGTATCAAAAGGGCATATAGCACTATTTTCAAAAATACCTTTAATCGTACCATGCAGGAATTGAAACAAAGGCGATGGCTCAACTTGCTCAGCAAATGGCTGACCTTTAATCGTACCATGCAGGAATTGAAACCCATTATGATTCGTTGAGTCTCCTAATAAAAGAAACCTTTAATCGTACCATGCAGGAATTGAAACACTTCATCTTTCGGAGCTTCTTATACAACTATTGTCACCTTTAATCGTACCATGCAGGAATTGAAACTAATCTACATCATAGCTACTTATAGACATTTTATCATCCTTTAATCGTACCATGCAGGAATTGAAACACAAAAACAAGCGTTAAACACCGACCAGATTGGCACTCCTTTAATCGTACCATGCAGGAATTGAAACTTACTCTCTACAAATCATTTTTGTAATTAATCATACCTTTAATCGTACCATGCAGGAATTGAAACAAGACCAAGCAATCTTTAAAAAAGAGATTGATAAACCTTTAATCGTACCATGCAGGAATTGAAACAGCCAAGAACAATTACTATTTAAAGAGCAAGTAGAACCTTTAATCGTACCATGTAGGAATTGAAACTTTTAGAACCATACCTTTTTTCAATTTCTTTTTGTACCTTTAATCGTACCATACAGGAATTGAAACACCAATTTTGATTCCGATTTTTTCCATATATTCCCTTTCATCGTAGCATGTAGGAATTTAACTATGAGCAACTTGATTCAGCAAGTACGACTATTGACCGTGTAATCGTACCACGTAGGAATTGAAATAAATTATTTGAATCAATTCTTGTTACAAATTCGGGTCTTTTAATCGTGTCATATAGGAATTGGAATAACATTCGTACGTTCATTTTGTGGATGCTCCACGAAGTCTTTAATCGTACTATTATAAATAGAAATATTAAATGACTTTGAATTCTTTCAGAGTTATTTAGCGAAAAAGTACATAATATGTTTGTTTGCTAACCGAACATTTAGCCTATTTGTATAATAAACAAATAGACAAACAGAATATGAAAGAACAGATTATTAAAGCACTTGAGGAGTCAAAAGAAAGTCTTTATAAGAGGCTAGAAGAGGAAATAAAAAAACTCTCTGATGACGAAATCAATAACTATCTAGACTCAATTCTGAAAATCAATCAAATGATTGAAGAACTCAAACTATAAAATGGCGAAAGCCCAATTAAAGATAATGATAGAAATCTCTGGCGTTAAAACTGATGATGTTCTTAATCAAGCTAAAGAGCTAATTGAGAATGCAAAGAATTTTCTAATTTTAGAGGGAAAAATCATCGAATTAAGTGACTGGCTTACAATAAAAAACTATTGTAAAAAGTACGCTATAGCGGATGAGTCTGTTGTCACAAATTGGATTCGGCGAGGAATTATACCAGAAGATGATATTCGTGTATTTCCAGAGTTTAATAGTATTAGATTGGTAAGAGATAAAAAATATAAATAGATATTATCATAGTCTATATTTTAAGTGCAAAAGACCACCCTGTCTTTATCTGTAAAATTTTGTTCCATCTGAAGACTCAGAGTCAATGTCGCAAATTTTAGAAGAATTAGTTTAAATACTTTTATTTACGGGTTGTTTCAATCGCTTCAATATACCTAAGAAAATCCCCGCAGACTTGGTTTCCTCCGGTCATTTGCGGGGATTTGATGCTTTATTCGGATTTGAAATTTGTTACATTTTCATGAATAGATGGCTGGTCGATAACTTTGGTGGCTTTTACCGATTTGAGTCGGACATTCTCGATTGGTAATTCTTTTTGTCCTAGGATTCTCGAAATAAATTTCACCTCTGTTGCTTGTACGTTATCCAGAAATACATTTTTGATAGGAGTAAGCCTTTTTTCAAAAGTCTGTACTAGATTCCTCCACTGATATAATACGTCGGTTTCAATACCTAAAATACCTTGATCAATTTTTCCTGACTTTACGTTTTCAACATAAATATGATCAACATAACCGCCCATTCTTTCATTGGTTTTGATAAATAACAAATGAAAGAGCTTCGCACCGTCTACCACCTCGCAGTTTTGTATCCAAACATTCTCAATGCCTCCCGATAACTCACTTCCTATGGCTACAAGTTGATGTCCATTTTTGACTAAACAATTTCTAATAATGATATTCTTTGAGGGTGTTTTTAATCTCCATCCTTCTGGATTTCGTCCAGATTTGATTGCTATGGCGTCATCGCCTTGATCAAATACACAGTTTTCTATCAATACATTTTGACTCATTTCGGGGTCTACGCCATCGTTGTTGTGTCCATGGGCATATACATTTACTTTACGAATACTTACGTTTTTGCATAGGTATGGATGTATTGTCCAAAAAGGGCTATTCTGAATCGAAATGCCTTCGAGTAACACATTCTCGCAACGATTAAATTGAATAAATTGTGGTCGTAAATGTGCGGTGTCGTTTACCATTTGGCGCTGAATAACAGGGGTATAGCTGATTCCTTGTAGATACAAACGCTTGATGCTTTCCATGTGTGGCTTTGGTCTTGCAAACCAAATTTTCCATATATCCATTTGTGCTTTTACTTCCCCTTCTCCTGTAATTGCTACGTTTTTGCACTGATAGGCATAAATTAGGGGCGAATAGTTATAACATTCCATGCCTTCCCAAGTGCTGTGTACTGCTGGTAAATAGTCTGTTGGATTACCCGAAAATAAAAGTGTTGCCCCTTTTTCAAGATGTAAATTGACATTGCTCTTCAAATGAATTTTACCTGTTAACCACTCTCCAGCAGGTACTACAACCGTGCCTCCTCCTAATTTATTTGCTTTTGTGATGGCTTTTGAAATAGCTAGAGTTGTTTTTTCTTGATTTCCTTTTTCTGCACCAAAATCGATAATTGATAATTTGGGAGATTTACTAAAATTTGGAGCCGTTACCTTAACTGTGCCAAAGGGAGCTTTAATGGTTGTAGTTGTAAAGGTAATTGGATTGTCTTTTTTGAAACTACAAAAAAGGAATATCATCAAGAATACAATCGTGTTTTTTAGAAATGTCATATCATTGGGATTTATTTTGGACGAAAATAATATCTCCTGAGTAGGCAAGCGTCCTGTTGCATAGTGTTCTACCGCTGATTCAGGATGCTACGTAAAAATGTATCATATCTTCGGAATTCTGTATAAGCCTTAGCACAACTTCACCTTGTAATTTTGTCCTATCAAACTAAACAATTATTCTCATGTCAAAAGTAATTCTTATTACAGGCGCTTCTCGTGGATTCGGGAAAATTTGGGCAAAGGCTCTTTTAGAACAAGGTCATAAAATAGTAGCTACAGCACGCAATACACAGGATTTGAATGACTTGGTAGAGTCTTTCGGTTCGCAAATTTTACCTTTGCCTTTAGATGTCACCAATCGTGAACAGGTATTGGATACAGTTGCAAAAGCAAACGAACATTTTGGTCGTATCGACGTCCTTATCAACAATGCGGGATATGGTCTTTTTGGGGCTGTCGAAGAAACGACTGAAGCTGAAGCTCGCCAACAAATGGAGGTGAATTTCTTTGGACTATTATGGGTTACTCAGGCGGTATTGCCTTATATGCGTGCCCAACAGTCGGGACATATTATTCAGGTTTCGAGTGTTTTAGGTTTATTCACTTTGCCAACGCTTGGTTTGTATAATGCATCAAAATTTGCGGTTGAAGGCTTAAGCGAAACGTTAGCTACAGAAGTAAAAGCGTTTGGAATTCATGTTACTTTGATTGAGCCTAATGGCTTTTCAACGGATTGGGCAGGAGCATCTGCCGCACAAACACAGGAAATCCCAGCTTATGACGCCTTAAAAACGGCTTTCAGAAATGGCAGTACTCCCGATAGTTATGGCAAGCCCGAAGCGACTGTTGAGCCTGTACTCAATTTGATTGCTTCGCCTGAACCTCCTTTAAGATTGATTTTAGGAAAAGTGGGCTATCCAATTGTAAAATCTGTGTACGAGCAGCGACTTGCTTCTTGGGAAGAAAATAAAGAAATTAGTGCCAAAGCTCATGGACATTAAGTATTAGTGCTGAATGATGAGTTGTGAATTTTAAATGAAAATTTTCAATATTTTACATTCAAAATTGACTAAATATTATTTTGCACGATTATTTAAGAATGAAGCTATTTAAACTTTCGTAAAATTGCTTGCGTAAGCAATGAATTTATACTGTTTGAGCGCAGCGAGTTTATAAATTCTTGATTTTTTTGTTACTTTTTGTATTAAGACAAAAAGTAAGACGAAGAATTAATCAATAAAACATGTTTTTTGAAAAGTTTAAACAGCTTCAATATCAAGTTTTAAACTTTGTTGAATAAACCCTCAAGCAGGCAACTTTAACCGTTTGCTTGAGGGTAGCTTGAAGTATAAACCGCATATTTGTAATTTTACCAGCGTTGCAATTTTCAGAACGATTCTTATCTTATTTTTTATAAAAATCATCAAAAATGAAAGCCATCGGATTCAAAACCTCATTGCCTATATCGTCTCAAGAAAGTTTTATCGAGTTTGAAACTCCAACACCTAATCTGTCAGGACGAGACTTGTTGGTGAAAATTCAAGCGGTATCTGTCAATCCTGTAGATACAAAAATCCGTCAAAATACAGCAAAAGATACTGTTTTAGAGAATCCCAAAATTATCGGTTGGGATGCTGTTGGTATCGTCGAAGCTGTAGGAGAGGAGGTATCTTTATTCAAAGTAGGAGACGAGGTTTTTTATGCAGGAGATATCACTCGTGCTGGGAGTAATGCTGAATATCAGTTAGTTGACGAAAGAATTGTTGGTAAGAAACCTACCTCTCTTTCGATTGAAGCTTCGGCTGCTATGCCATTGACTGCCCTCACGGCTTGGGAAACGTTGTTTGACCGTATGCGTTTAAGCTCAGAAAAAGATAAGGGTAAAACTCTTTTGATTATTGGTGGTGCTGGAGGAGTTGGTTCTATTGCGATTCAGCTTGCTAAAAAATTATTAGGTCTAACCGTAATTGCTACGGCATCGCGACCTGAAACAATAGCATGGTGTAAAAAAATGGGTGCCGATGTGGTTGTAAATCACAAAGATTTGGTCAATGAGGTGCGTCAAGCAGGTTTTCATTTTGTTGATTTTATTTATGATGCGGTCGATGTCAATGGATATTGGGATGCCGTTGTCGAACTCATCAAACCTCAAGGACATATCAATTCCATTACAGGAAGTGGTACGCCCATTTTGATCAATAAACTCAAAACGAAAAGCGTGACTTTTTCTTGGGAGTTTATGTACACTCGCTCATCTTTCCAGACCGAAGATATGATCGAACAATATCATATTTTGAATAGAGTTTCCGCTTTGCTAGAGGAAGGAACCTTGATTTCGACTCATCAGAACACGCTTACAGGACTAAGCGCTGAAACCTTCAAAAAGGCACACGCCCAATTAGAGTCGGGAACTACTATCGGGAAATTGGTCGTTAAATATTAGTGTGACATACTTTAATCCACTATTTCAAGACTTAGTCTCATTATCAATATCTTACAAGATGTATTTCTTGGTAAAGTCAAAACATTATGGAACATTACAAAACTATCACCGAGTTGCATGAGCGTAGTGGTTATCCGCTTCCTGAGCATCCTATGATAAGCTTGCTGACTTGCCAGGAGCTTTCGACATGCTCATGGGGCAACAGTAAGTTTACGGCTGATTTTTATATGATAGCGCTCAAAAAAATCAAATCGGGGACTTTTTTGTATGGCAAAACCAAATATGACCACGATAATGGGTCTATGTCATTTGTGAAGCCACGACAGGTTTTGGAAATCAATAATGTTGAACTTTCCGAAAAAGCCTTTGTGATTTATGTTCATGAAGATTATTTGCTGGGGCATCCTATGCACGATGAAATCAAAAAATATGGCTATTTCGATTATGAAATCAACGAGGCTTTACACCTTTCGCCAAGTGAGGAGTTGATTATGTGGGAATTGTATGAAAAAATTGGCGTTGAATATCGAAATAACCAAGACGAGTTTAGCAAGGATATTATCTTAGCTCATCTTGATTCGATTCTTAAATATGCACAGCGTTTTTACAAAAGGCAATTTATCAATCGTACTCAATTGTCAGGAGGAACAGTTTCGAGGTTTCAGAAAATATTAAGAATGTACTTCGAAAGTGGTAAAGTACAACAATTTGGCTTACCATCTGTCCATGCCATTGCTAGTGAACTTCATACTTCTGCTCGTTATTTGAGTGATTTATTAAAGCAAGAAACAGGAAAAACGGCACTAGAACATATCCATATTTTCTTGATTGATGAAGCCAAAAACCTTTTGCTAGGTACTGACAAAACCGTTGCCGAAACAGCCTATCAGCTAGGTTTTGAAAACCCTCCTTATTTTTCCAGATTATTCAAAAAAGAGGTAGGACTTACTCCAGTAGAGTTTCGCTTGAAAGGATAGAGGGGTTAATGAAAGTTCTGTAGATACGACAGTGCTCTGACGTGTATGTTTTCTGTTGTTTTTACGGAACTAGAAGCTGTCTGACCTTTTTACAGGTGAATAAATTCACCCGCTAATGGGAATCGTTGGTCAATAACTAGTCATATGGCTAACTTTAACCTAAAGCGGTGATAATCTATTTATTCAAATATATAAATTTTTCCAAAGTTGATTTTTGCTTTAGCTCCGTAGGAGCGACAGTTCGGTAGTCTTAAATCAATTTTCTGAGCTATTAAAGGAGCGCCGTAGGTGCGACAGAGAGTAGACTTCAAGATAGTCTGTCTGTCGTACTTACGGCGCTTTTACTGCTTTTACATTCTGCCTTAATACTTATTTCACTTTCCAGATACTTCCATTTTTGGTAGTATGCTGCTTGAGTTTCCCTTCTTGCGTTAACTGCTTTAGTAACGATTCACTTTCTTGACGAGATTTGCCGCTCAATTCAGTAAACTCCCTAGCTGTCAGCGTTGGGTATTTGGCAAATAAGCCTTCCCAAGAAGTATCGTAACTATCCTTAAAAGCTGCTGGTGCCAAACTTCTAAGCGTTGTTTCGAATAAAGCATAAGGTCTAAAACCGTAAATGACTTGCGTATTATTGAGGCTATTATTGACATACAGGGTAGGAAAACCTCTTACACCCATTTTTCTTGCCAACATCAAATCCTCTTTGAAAAGCTCTGTTGCTTTTCCTGCATAATCTTGCTGAATTTTGTCTGCATCCAAACCTACTTCAATCGCTGCTGCCTTAATTTGATTCCAGTCTGCAATGTTTTTCTTTTCCAGGAAAACCATTTCACGCATTCTTCTCATAAACTTTTGCGCTTTGGCTTCATCTTGTAACTGAGCTGCTTTGAATGCAATAGACGGAGGATACGAAGAAGCAAGAGGATTTTCCAACCAAACATCACCATCTATTGGCATATCGTAGTAAGCACTTACCTCGTCCCAGTGATGCGCCACATCAGAAGGCTTACTGATACCACCGCTGTTATAACTCCAATCGGGCAAAAGCCCTCCCATTCGATATTCAATTTCGACATACTTACCATATTCAAGCTTTAGCTTACGCAGTTGGGGCTCGATACCCCAGCAAGATGAACAAATTGGGTCAGTGAAATAGATAATCTTAATTAACTTTTTTTGCTGGAATTGATAGTCAAAATCACTAGTTGTAGACGAAGTATCAATCTCACAAACTCCTGTTTCGGGATCGCACAAGAGTGGATTCGATTTAGAATCTTTCATAGAATTTTTCTTTTGTGCTTGGCTAGTATATCCACCAAGGCTGTTTAACAAGGCAATAATTATTAAGTTTTTAAAGAGAGAGTTCATTTAATAATAGGGTAAAATTGTACTACAAAAAGAAATTGGTTTTTAGCTTAGGATATTGCTTTTAGTATTAAATACACGAAATTTTTGAAGTTTGGTCGTTATTATTTTTGCAAAAAAACTCGTTATGACTCATTACAACATTCTACTTATTAGAACAATAAACTACACCCAACACTAGTTACCATTTTGTTTATTAACAAATATCATATACTCCTACGAGTAATTATCAGTAAATTTGGGCACCAATTTTTTTATAAACAAGAGGTCAAAAAAACATGACTACCAAAAACCAAGCCGAAAACACTTGTCCTGCCGAAGGATTATTAAAGACATTGTCAGGAAAATGGAAGCCTCAAATTTTCCGTTTTGCGGTCAATGGTCCTATTCGTTTCAATACATTATTGAGAGAAATAGAAGGTGCCAACAAGCAATCGTTAGCAACTGCCCTCAAAGAATTAGAATCTGAAGGTATCCTACACAAAGTTATCATCAGCGAAAAGCCACTCCATATCGAATACAATCTTTCCGAAAGAGGACAATCCCTCGTACCCATCTTCCAGCAACTCGAAGGAATCGTAAAATAGCCTTGCCTACTATTTGCAGATAAATATTTTTAGTTTTTGAATAAAAAAAGTATTCAAATTGTTTGATTGTCGTAAAAAACCATTACTTTTGTCATAAATAACCTCGCAAAATAATTTATTTGTCTATATTTTTACGTAAAAAATAAAAAACGTGATTATGTCGACTGCTCTAAACCAAGTAGAAATATTTCGGACAGAGGTTAGTTGTCCGAAGACCGCCGCCAAATTGCTTCAGCTTTTGCATGAAGTATTTCCGAATGATAAGTTCAATTTCGATTTAGAGGATTGTGATAGGATTTTGAGAGTTGATAGTCCTCATCTAGAAATAGAAGCCATACCCAAGCATTTACATTCTTGGGGCTATTTCTGTGAATGGATTGAATAGTGATTATTTGACTAACAATAATTTGATTTCGCCGATAACAGTCTCAGTGCTGTGTTAAGGTTTTACTTAAGGTCGGTTTGCTACTATTGTTCTGTTCAAAGCTCAACAGATTTGATTACTTTGTTCCATATAAAACGATATAAGGCTTATGAAACCCCTTATTATCATTGAATCACCCTCTAATTTGGGTTTGAAAGAGTCTGCCCAAGGAAAAGAGCCAGGTGTAAGTAGACTGCCTCAGCATTTGAAAAAGCATGGTTTGTACGATAAACTGAACCCTGCTCAGATAATCCATTTGGCAGCTCCTCCATATAGCTCGCAGCTTGATGAAGCTTCGGGTGTGCTCAATGCCTACAAGATAGTTGAGTATGCCAAAGCACAAGCGCAGGAACTTAAAAGAGTCTTGGCAACAGATTCATTTCCTGTTGTAATTGGAGGTGATTGTAGTATTTTGATAGGCAATGCCTTGGCATTGAAAGAATTAGGTAATTATGGTTTGATGTATCTGGATGGTCATACAGATTTTGTGTTGCCCTCTATGTCCCAAACTGGCGGTGCTGCTGGGATGGACTTGGCCATTGTGACGGGACATGGTCATCATAAGCTAACCAATATTCATCAGCTAGAGCCCTATTTTGAAGAAGAAAATGTTTGGTGTATAGGTAATAGGTATTGGGACCCCGAATACGTGGGTCTCATACAATCTTCGCAGATTGAATATGTGCCGTTGTCACACCTCCGTGAGATGGGAATAGATACCCTACTATCTCTATTTTTTATGCATATAGAAGCAAAAAAATGGGATGGTTTCTGGATTCATCTCGATGTCGATGTATTAGATCATAAAGTAATGCCAGCTGTAGATAGTCCCCAACAGGGAGGAATGTCATACGATGAGCTTCGAGAACTTTTGATACCCTTGATGGCGCATCCGAAGGTAGCAGGCATACAACTGACCATATTAGACCCAACCCTTGACCCTTATGGCATATATGCCCAAAGACTGATTGATAATCTTGTAAAAATCTTAAGTCCCATTTTCAGAGAGGTAAAAGACCACGATGAAATAATGAGATTTTGACCTTAGTTTAACCTCTAAACTTCTCTACTATACTATTAGTTAACTTGGACCCTACACCTATTTTTAATTTCGTTCTACCTCAATAAGCTGTGAATCTTCAAAAATGCTCGCTGGAGAAATAACTTTTTCGCTCAAAAGGATTCGATCTCCATACCTTTCTTTCAATTTTTTTCTGACAACTTTATGATCTATGTCAAAATCCCTTAATCTTTGAAGTTTTCCAATTTCGATATTGGCGCCTCGCTTATATATTTTCCAAACAAGTTCGGAGCAGTAAATACGCTGATCGTCCCATCCAAAGTAAATATCATACTTTTTACCTCGAAGTTTTTCACCCTCTTTTTGCATTGAGACTAATACTTTTGGCGTAAGAATGCTTTGTGCATTTTTGAGTCTTTTAATCACATAGTGTTGGTTCTTTCCTCTTGCAATCCATTCTTTGAGAGGAGTAAGCTTGACAGGTTGTACCACTTCAAATACAAAATACTCTTTGCCTTTTTGATAAATAATACCACAATGCGAATACTGTGATTGGGTAGCTAGCTGAATAGCTTTGCTTTGAGCCGAAAGAGAAATTTGAAAAATAATATCCCCATTTTTATAGGCTTTTGTAGAGGAATGACAGCTTTCCAATACAAAAAATAGGGCGCAGCATAAGATTGATTTCATAGTAGATGGAGGTTAAATAAATACAAAAAGCCGAGGAACTTACATTACTCGGCTTTGTTATATAACGTAACATAGGTAAAAGTCTTTTGTTGACAGCAAAAGACTTTTGATATTCTATTCTTATAATGAACCTTTACATACCATTAAGCATGCAAACTTGCAGAAACACGCTTGAATAAGTTCTTAACCTTTGCGGCAGCATTATCGACTGGTTCGGTGAGCATGCCGTGAAATTCTTCTCCTTTATGTAAAAAATGCGTCATAACATATCCCGATGTCATTCCCCATTTTTGGATAAAAGTAAAATACCCTTTGTTTTTCTTTACTCGTCCTGTCGAGCGACCAGAGAAATGATATACTTTACTTTCGCCAACGCCCTTGAATAATCGAATGCCCATTTTCCAGAGCTTCATCGAAAAATCAGGATCAGAATACATACCAGGATGAAACTCAACGCTGTATCCGCCAACTGCATTCCAAATGTCACGGTGTACAATATTGGGAGGCCAAGTAGCACCAGTCCAATCAGGCTTTTTGAAAGTTTGGTACTCTTTTAAAAGTTTTGCTTCATTAAACGACTTTAAATCTGTCCCATAATCATGATGAATCACACAATTGTTATTGGTATTGTAAGGCTCAATCATGGTTGCCGACAAGAAAAAATAGGGGTGTCCGATGGCTTTGATTTCTTCCGAAATCGCTTTATCCCAGTCTGGACACACATACATATCGTCGTTCATGTATAATATATAATCGGTGGTTGCCTGTTGGGCAGCATAGTTCAGAGCGTAACAAATACCTATATTATTTGCACTGTAAGTATAGTCAATGTCTGATTGTTCACGAACCCAGTCCAACGTTCCGTCCTTGCCTTCATTGACGTGAACGATGATTTGGTGATTGAACAGCGAGTTTTTTCTGATACTTTCAATACAAAGCTTTAAATAAGGTAAGTTGTTCCAAGAAGGAACTAAAATAGAGAACTGCTTCTTGGTGTCCACTTCGGGGTGGTTTCTTTCTTGTAAGGTATTGATAAAGCTCATGACAATTAGGAGTTGGGCGGTAAAACTTTGATTACTCAAAAACTTAGACACAAAACCTACCTAGAACGTTGTCTGAATATCTTCACTTTGTGACGAATTATCTGGATTTATCGACCAACTCATTAAAAATGAGTATCAAACTATCGAAGTTGTCCCTGATAAATTTCTTCAAATGCGGGTAAAAACCTACTTCCTACTGGAACTTCCACACGACCAATCTCTATTTTAGATTTTTGGAAAGCTGTAATTTTTTGTAAAGAAACAATGTATGAATTGTGTACTCTACAAAAAAATTGAGCAGGAAGCTTTCCTTCCATAGCCTTCAAGTTTGAACGAGTAAGGATAGGTTTGTTGTCATTTACCGTAAAGATTTTTACATAGTCTTTAAGTCCTTCTACGAATAAAATATCTTGGTAAAATAGCTTAATCTTCTTATAATCAGCATTAATTACGACATAGTCTACTTCAGGAGCAGTAGTTTCGGCGACTTCTTTGTGACGTAACGTGTATAGTTCATACGCTTTGTTGGTGGCTCGCAAAAATCTGTCAAACGGAATTGGTTTGAGCAAATAATCAATCACATTAAGGTCATATCCTTCCATGGCATATTGCTGATATGCCGTGGTAAAAATGACCATGGGAGGCTGAATCAAGCTTCGTAAAAATTGCGTACCCGTTAGTGTAGGCATTTGAATATCTAAAAATACCAAATCTATTTGCCCCGAATTAATCAATTCCCAAGCCTCAAATGGACTAGAGAAAGTATTCACAAGCTCCAAATAAGGGACTTTTTGAATATCGTCGGCAATCATTTCTAATGCAAATGGCTCGTCATCTACTGCGATACATTTCAGTTTAGTGGGATAGTCAGATTGAGTTGATGGCTTCATAAAATTCATAAAGGTTGATGGATTTTGAGCGATTACAAATAAGAATAAAGGGATTCGTATATTAGATTACAAATAGGAGAGAGTGCCGAAGATAACCTTATCTTGGTAGGTAGTCGTGTTTAATTATTGGTTAAAAAGCAAACTAAATCGCTTCGTTTTGGGAATCACTCGGGTTGAGGATAATTATAACTGTATATATACTTCAACGATGAAAAGACCGTTTTCTGTTATTTTTAACTCATGTTTTTCAGGATAATGTAAAGCCAAGCGTTTTTTTACATTCTGCAAACCTATACCCGTCTTGTCTTCTTCCTTAAAATTATGGTCAAAATTGCGGTTTTCGGTAATAAATCTTAGAGTGTCATTTTCTACAGAAAGTTTAATCAAAATATGTGATTCTTCTATACTGTGCAGTCCGTATTTGAAAGCATTTTCGACCAACGGTATAAATAGCAGTGGTTCTATAGAATACAAATGTATAGGTCCTTCGTACGAAAACTCGGCTGAGTTTTTACCCGAGATACGCATTTTCTGTAATTCAATATAATTTTGGAGATAGTCTAGCTCCTGAGTTAGAGGCACTTTGTCACTCTCAGACTGATACAACATGTATCTTAAAAGTTGTGAAAGTTTTACAATAGCATCTTCTGTATTTTCAGATTTTTTGCGCGCCAACCAACGAATATTATTAAGCGTATTAAACAAAAAATGTGGACTCACCTGAAGTTTTAAGACTGCTAATTCGGCAGCAACTTTTTCTAATAAAATTTGCTGTTGTAAGTCGTGGTTTCGCAAACGTTCTTGCCATAATGCCAACGAAGTACTGAAAATAATCGAGAAAAAATAGGTCAAGGTGGCATTCATCAATTGCGGAAATGGCAAGAACATCCTCGGTGGACGAGGCATATTATTAGGCCTGTTTTTCCATTCCGATGGCGGAGGCATCTTGGGCATACCCATATCAAAGCCGTGCATTTTGAGAAAATAATGCGACCATATCCAATGCAAAGCCAATATGATTACAAATCCCAGAATGATATAAAGAGAGAATATATCGCCCCTTTTTTTCATCAAAAACTTTGGAACAAGTACCAGTAAATTGATATAAAATGCCGCCATCAATGCCAAATTATTAAAACACTGGACGGTAAAAAATCGGCTAAATTCAGGTCGATTATAAAAACTATTGGGCATCATAAGCACTGGTAAAAAGAATACCAACGACCAACCAACAATGTGAAATACTAACTGATATTTTTCGAATACTTTCATGCTTTTCAAGTATGTGCTATTATAACAAAGTGTTGAACTAACGTAAGAAAATTCCAAAACCACGCCAACTGTCTATCAAGAATGCCTTTGTGTAGATAAACGCTCGAGCATTAGACTTTTCTACAAATAAACATTCTATATCTATCATCCATTACCTTATAAATTTATTCACAGAATATTTGTATAGTTTTGAAAAACAGTTGTTTATGGCTTTGTTGTAGCTATGTCTAGTTATGCTAACAGAGGAAAAACTGATTATCTAAACATTTCAATTTGAATAAATTATGAAAAGAACACTTGTAGGTGTGTTGTTGTCTTTGATCGTATTGGGCAACTTTTCATGGGGAGAGGCACAAGTTTCTTCTACACCAGATTACGCCAAGGTTTTTCCACAAAACCGATTGAACAAAATCACTATTTCTATTTCGAAAGCAGATTGGGATAGTATCAAAATAGACATGAAGGAAAAGTTCAAAACCGATTTTGGCAAATCTCCATTTCCTCGTATGGGACCACCCAATGGTGAACGTCCTAATCAGCAGGGTTTTCCACCGATGTCACAAGATGGCAAACGACCAGAAGGATTTCCACCACAGCGTGGAGGTGATGGCGAAATGATGCCTCAACCTATGGGGACATCCGAAGAGCCTCGTTACGTTGCTTGCCAAGTGGAATTTGAGGGAAAAAAATGGCATAATATAGGTTTCAGACTCAAAGGTAATTCGAGCTTAATGAGCTCGTGGGGAGCAGGAGTATATAAAATGCCCTTTAGGTTAGATTTTGATAAATATGAAAAATCAGATTTGTATGGTTTTCATGAACTGTCAATGTCTCCCGCATTTCATGACAATTCTTTGATTCGTGAAAAACTAGCAAGCGACATTTACCGACAAGCGGGTATCCCAACGGCTCAGACGGCTTTTTATGAGGTATATCTTGACTATGGTGATGGCGTACAATATGCAGGGGTGTACACCATGGTAGAGGTGATTGACGATACAATGATTCAGTCACAATTTGGTAGCTCAACAGGCAATATTTATAAACCCGAATCAACCTTTCAGCGATTCAGGGAGAAAGAATTCGAGAAAAAGAACTTTAAAAAAGAGAAGAAATTCCAAGATGTTCAGGCATTTGTATCGGCGCTCAACGACTCAAGCAGAATCAAGGCACCTGCCCTGTGGCGTACAAATCTTGAAAAGACTTTTGACATTAATCACTTTATCAAATGGTTGGCTATCAATACCGCTATGACTAATTGGGATACCTATGGTGCAATGGCTCATAATTTTTATTTGTACAACGCACCCAATCGTGGTTTGGTCTGGATTCCTTGGGATAACAATGAAGCAATTTCGACCAACGACAAGCCCAATTTTCCTATACCTGAAGGTATGCCAGAGCCTCCTAAAAATTTCAGAATGCCTAATAGAGGTTTGTCTTTATCGTTGAAGGATTGCCCCAAACATTTTGTTTTGATTACCTACATCGCTCAGGACCCTGTGTATTATGCTAAATATTTGAAAGAAATAGCTGCTTTCAGAAAAAACGATTGGCAAGCTACAAAACTGACTAAGCAAATTGCAGAGTATGCTCTTTTGATAAAACAGGCTGCTAGTAAAGAGAAAGCGCCTTATTCGCACTTGACAAATGAGAAAAGCTTTGAAGAAGGAATCCAGAGTTTGCAAAAGCAAATTGGTAAAAGAGCAACTGAAATAGACCAATTTTTGGCAGAAAAGCCTTCTGGGAAATAACGTTTGTCTAAAGACTTGATAAATTTTACGGATGTTACCAATTGTCGAAACTTATAGGATTTATGTAGACGAGTGGCGTTTTTGGACTAAAAAACGCCATTTTTTGCATAAAATTCTTGTTAAGAAATGTTAAAGTCGACAGATAAAAAGGCAATTTCTACACACTAACATTATCATAGTCGTGGTCTCAAAATTTCTTCCGTGATTTGTGAAGGATTTCGATGGACGCTAGTATTTTCAACGAAAACGAAGTTCGTAAATAGTCAACGGAGATTGTGTATATTTGAATAAAGTGCCTTGGTTATACTCAGAATAGTTTGAGAAAAATAGATATTATTTAGAATCTTTTTTAATAAGCAGGCAACAGTTTCTTAGAATAGTCAGTCATGATAGATAAAAGAGAAACCTAGTACAACGAATATTATTGTAAAATCTTTTATGTACCAATATAAAATCTCTAAATTTTATACAATGAAGCAATTCACCATTGTCGTATTTCTTTCCGTTTTGACTGCTTCTACTTTTGCTCAAAGCAAAAAAGAGGTTAAGAAGAATAAGATTAAAACTGTCACTGAACAAATCACAGATTATGTAGGAGGCAAGGAAATTACTCGTAACGACAGTTATAAAAAATTTAATAAACAAGGTGAAGTATTAGAGGAGATAGAATATGATAAAACAGGAAAGCTCAAGCGCAAAGTGCTTTCAAGATACAATGAGTTTGACGATAAAGTAGAGGAGATTATCGTCGATGCCAACAATCATCAAGTGGAACGAGAGGTGTACAAATATGATTCTTTCAAAGAAAAATCAGAAGTACTTCACTACAATGAGCGAAATGAATTGGATAGCAGGTCTGTATATATCATCAATGGCAACGGACTGAAGACTGAAAAGAAGACTTATGATGCGAAGGGTAAATTAATTCAAATCAAAAAGTATTCGTATGGTTTCTGATACTTTCATGCAGGATGTTCAAATCCAAGCAAGCTTGTTTGAGCCAATTACCTTAGCCCAAATGGACGGGGTAAAACTGATGGATCGTATGGATGTAAAATATTTGATTCCCTTGGCTTTATTGTCTGATATTCTTCGAGAAGCACAGCCTTATTACAAGATTTTGGAGATAGAAGATCATCGTCTCTGTAACTACAAAACCTTGTATTATGACACAGATGATTTGGCGCTTTACAAGGCTCATCAAAATGGTTTGTTGAATCGCTACAAGGTTCGGGCTCGTAATTATGTGGAATCGAGTTTGTCGTTTTTTGAAATAAAGCATAAAAACAATAAAGGTAGAACCAAAAAAACGCGAATAAGACAACCTGAAATTACAGATTTTTTGGAAGAGAGTAGTGCAGATTTTTTACAAAAAACTACGCAAAATATAATCCCAGAGTCTTTAAAAGGCATTCTTTGGGTCAATTATCAACGTATTACTCTGGTAAGTAAAGTCGGTCCAGAACGATTGACAATTGACTTAAATCTAACATTTGAATTTGAAGAGCAGCAAAAGGTATATGCAGCGATGGTAATTGCGGAGGTAAAACAAGAAAAATTGGGACAATCTCCTTTTATTGACCTCATGCGCAAGTATCGACTCAAGCAAGGAGGAATCAGCAAATATTGTTTTGGAATCATCAGTTTATACCACCAAATCAAGCAAAACAAGTTTAAAAAACATTTAAGAAGAGTTTCAAAAATATTGGCGCACCATGACCATCTTGCAACAACTAACCTCACCACAAGTTACTGAGAGTTTTCAGTGGATAGACAAATTACCAGCCAAGTTCTTTATCCGAATGGGAATAGATTTACTCTCTGTTTTGGTATTAATTAGGTTGATTTATTATAAAAATTATCGCCGTGCAGATCTGTTTTTAACCTTTTTTGTATTCAATATTATCATTTTTTTATTGACCTATATGCTCAATAAAGTGGTAATGTCGATGGGAGCGGCTTTTGGGTTGTTTGCGGTGTTTTCGATGCTACGTTATCGTACCGAGGGTATTTCAGCGAAGGATATGACCTATTTGTTTATGGTGATAGCCATAGGGTTGATTTCGGCAGTGAGCAAAGGTGGTTGGGATGAATTATCAGTATTGAATGGATTGATTTTGTTTGTTACATGGTTGCTCGAAAGTGGCTTAATCATGCGAAAGGAATACTCGAAGGTCGTTATGTATGAGCGTATTGAGTTGATTACCCCTGATAAACAGGAAGAACTTTTGCAAGATTTAAGAACACGTACAGGCTTAGCCGTTCATAGAGTCGAAATCCATGAAATAGACTTTCTGAAAGATGCTACCAGAATGACCATTTTTTATCATTAGTGAGGACTGAACAACGGATTTCGAGCTATTGCGGATTTGGGATTTCTGATTTCGGAAATATTGAAAAATACCTTTGTTTACTAATTAAGCTTCAAAATACAGGGCAAATCATTGGTATTTCATTGTTAATTATTCAAAAATAGGTAAACAAACATGCAGAATAAGATTTTATCGATGTTGAATATAAATTCCTAATAGCAGAAAATTTACATTCACAATTCACAACTCATAATTCAGTATTATTACCTAATCAGCCAACCACATATAAGTTTAATATGAAAAAAATCCTTTTACTCTTGCTTCTTATATCTGGAAAGATGTTGGGGCAGGAAACAGATATTCGTTCGTGGACTGGAGTGTCGTTAGAGAAAAAGCTAAATAAACATATTAGTCTCAATGCCAATTTGCAGGTTCGAACAACGGATAATTTTACAGCGGTTGGTTCTTACGTAGGAGAGTTTGGATTAGGATATAAAATCAATAAACACTGGGAGGTTTCGGCTTATTATCGATTTTCGAAAAGACAAAAATGGGATAAAAGCGAAGATGCCTATATCTATAAACCTTTTCATCGGTTTTATGCCAATATTGATTATGATAGAAAAATCTCCATTTTTAAATTGAGTTACCGACTTCGTTATCAAGACCAATTTAAGGATACAGATACAGGGTTGGAAGAAACAAAGAGTTATTTAAGAAATAAAATTGAGTTAGCCTATCCAAATAAAACAAGATTTACGCCGTCTATTTCGGCAGACTTTTTTTACAAAATTGGAGAGGACTTCGACCAAATAAGATATAAGGCAGGCGTTGATTATACCGTAAACAAACGCAATAGTGTGGGACTCACATTTTTTAGAGATTATGCTCTCGTGCCTACCGACCTCGATGTTTATACCATTGGGTTAACTTACAAGTTAAAATTGTAGTAAACGGACTATACGTGATTAGCAAAAAGTTTGTGCGAGCAATGTCTCTGGCACAAACTTTTTCTTTTATAGGTCGGTCAACATGATCATGAGTTTTTCTAGCTCCTTGGTAGCGTTTCCATAGTTAGAATCATATTTATTAAAGATGATAGAAAAACAGTACAACTCACCATTAGAAGCCGTAAAATAGCCTCCATACGCTCTTACGCCTTCAATAGAACCACTTTTGGCATGGATATTTCCAGCAGCTTTACTTTTCTTGGCAAGGTTGGCCACTGTGCCTGATACCCCAACTACTGGAATAGACTCATAATAAGAATTGAAGCTTTTTTCGGTAGTCATAATCGACAAGACATCGGTCATAATATCGGTAGTAACGGCATTGCTAGGAGATAAGCCACTTCCATCTTTCATTTTCAATCCTTGCATATTGAGCCCTTTGGCTCTCCAAATTTGCTCAAAACCTTTTACAGCATCGCTCGTGCCATTTCCCATATTGAGCAGAACAGAAGGCGTTTTCAAAAAAGCCTCCGCATACAGGTTGATGCTTTGATAATTACAAGCTTTCACTAATTCTTTCAAACTAGGAGAGTTTTGTGTAGCAATAGTCATCGTACCATTGGGTTTGCTATGTGTTAAATAGCGTTTGTCTAATTCCAACGTAGAGGTTGGTCCTTCCTGAATTTGAATACCCAACTCCTCACATTTTTTGCCCAATGCAAAAGCCATGTAAAAGGCAGGGTCAGGAATAGATCCTTTAACTGAAAAACTGCTGCCTTGAGGCACAAAACCTTCCATTAATACCGCATCTTGATAGGGCGTAGAATAAATCATGACTTGATCGCCCGTACCAGCTCGATCAGTTAGGACTTTGTTGATTTTGGTTAAATAAGGTAAATCAGGGGCAGTTTTGACAAATCCTGCCGATTCCATATAACCTTTTGGTTGAAAGGTCACCCAAAATAGATTTTCATTGATATTCAATCCATAACAGCCCGCACCATAATAATTGCCCATATCGCCCCAAATCCAAGTGCTAGGAATCACGTTTGCGTTAAAGAAACTCGCATCCCCCATGATTCTGCCATTGATTTTTTTGATACCCAATGCTTTTACTTTACTCGCCCAAGCATCCAACAATTGTTTGTAATCTGGCTGATTTTTGAATCTCCAACTACCCAGCGAGGGGTCGCCATTGCCTTTGATGTAGACGTTGCCATTCAGTACGCTGTCGACAATACTTCCACTATATTCCAAGGTGGTTTGGTACATAAAAGAATCACCCAAAGTCATTAAGGCAGTTGCTGTAGAAAGCAACTTCATCGTGGAGGCAGGAGCAAGGCTTTTTTTAGCTTGAAAAGAAATAACGTTTTTCCCCGTTTTAGCAGATTTTACGCTCATTCCAACCATACCTGTCTGTAAAAAAGGGGAGTTACTCAAACTATCCAATCTGCGATTGACTTGGGTTTGCCATTTGAGCGTTAGACTATCAGAGCTTTGTAAGGAAAATAACCAATGGGTTAGTAGTAAGGCAAATAGTTTCATAAATCAAGGGTAAGGGTGGTTCTAGTAATCACAGAGGAGAGTGGAGTCTCCTCTGTAAAAATAAATGCTAAATTGAGAGCTATGATACAATTGTGGATTGGGGATTTCCGATTTCGGAAATATGCCTTTATTAAATACAAAATAGGATTCAAAAAAATATGGTACACTTCCGCAATCCCCAATCCGCTATCTGAAATAGATGGCTTCACATAATACTTTAAGCCCACTAATTCAAAATTCAACATTATTACTTCAGTATCTCAACTTCTATCGCACTGCTGTTGTACACTTTGTGAGTAGCTTTGATAAAATCTGAAGCATCTGCTTTGTAGATATTGTCAACGAATTTTTGAGGATTAATATCAAACAAAGGGAAAACTGTAGATTGTACCTGAATCATGATTTTATGACCTTTTTTGAAAGTATGCAATACATCTTGCAAACGGAAAGTCACATCAGTAATTTGGTTAGGAACTAATGGCTCTGGTTTTGAGAAACTATTTCTGAAACGGCTACGCATAATCTCACTTCTCACCATTTGTTGGTAACCTGCCAGAGTAATATGTTTAGGAGTAAATGGCGTATTCTGCTCATCGCCAGGATATACATCTACCAATTTTACAAACCAGTCAGCATCCGTGCCAGTGGTAGCTACCTTGAGTTTTGCTAAAATCTCGCCACCTAATGTAACATCTTCGGTCAAAATATCTGTTTCAAAAGTCAATACGTCTGTTCTACGACCTGCAAAACGTTGATCTTCGCTCATGTACGCACGCGGGGTAAAACCAAAAAGTTGCTTGTTGTCTTCGGTGTATGGCACAGGTTTATTTGGGTCAGACACAAATTCAGAATATCCGTCTGAAGTGATTTTGTCAGTCAGTTTTCCAGAATTACTCAAGTAGAAATTCACTTTCTGAGCTGTTTTTACAGGCCATTCTTTAAACTCTTGCCATTGTTTTTTACCCGTGTCGAACAAATACGCTTCTGGCAAATCTGATTTACCATCGCCAGCACCTTTCAAGAAATGCTTGAAGAATTTCAACTCAATATTTCTTTGGAAAAATGTAGCTACGCTATCCCCAAAATATACATTTGAGTGCATGTGATGACCTCTTTCTCTAGCCCAATCACCATGACCAAATGGACCCATTACGATGGTATTGTAGATATTCTGGTTGTTTTTTTCTACGTTTTTATAAATTGTCAAAGGTCCGTACAAATCCTCAGCATCATACCAGCCACCAACAACCATGATCGCAGGAGCGTTTTTGATGTTTTTCAAATGAGGAATGATACTACGCTTTTGCCAAAACTCATCATAGTTTGGATGGTCTACGTGCTCTTGCCAGAAAAAGTTATCCTTGTAATTTGCCCCAAGATTTTTTAAAGGAGTTTGCGTTTTATACCAGTCAAATCCGTCCTGTGTATTTCTTTTTGGAAACAAATTATCGTACCAAGATTCGGTGGTTGGTTTTGGATGCTGAACACCAAACACAGGAAACGTCAATCCATAACCAATCGTAAATGCCCCGTTGTGATGGAAATCATCAAAGAAGAAATCTGAAACTGGCGCTTGTGGTGAAGAAGCCTTAAGCGCTGGGTGACCACAAAGAGCACCTGCAATAGTGTAAAAACCTGGGTAGGAGATACCATATTGCCCTACACGACCATTGTTGTTAGGAATATTCTTGACCAACCAATCAATCGTATCATAGGTATCCGAAGCTTCATCTACGTCTGTTTTGGCTTTTTTGTTGGCAATATGAGGTGTCATATTTGTCCAAGTCCCCTCTGACATCCAACGACCACGTACATCTTGCTCTACAAAAATGAATTTTTCACGCATCATGTGGCGAGAATAATATAGCATTTGTGGATAGTCATCTTTGCCGTAAGGAGCTACATCATAACAAGTACGTTGCATGACGATAGGATACTTATTGTTTGCCGAAGCATCTTTGGGAACATATACATTGGTGAAAAGCTTAACGCCATCACGCATGGAGATTTGGTATTGGTATTTCACATAGTTTTCACGCACAAAAGCCGAGTCTTGTTGAGCAACGGACAATGATTGTGCTGAAATTTTAGTCATACCAACCAACAAGCTCAATAAAAGGAAGAGTTTTTTCATGTTTTAGGAGTGTTGATTCAGATTTGTTTTTTGTTAAAATTAAAACAAAGAATCGGTTTTCATGAGAATACAGTGTGTTTTTTAGCTGAAATAAGCATGAATGATAGATTAATAATCAAATAAAAAAGCGTCACAACTTGGTATAAAATCCATATTGGAAGTTTATACAAGCTTGTGACGCTTAGCATAATCCATATCAGAGATAGGTTTTTAATTCTTCAAAACACCAAAAGTTATAAATGAAGGATAAGCTTTTTGGTGATACACTTTTTGGGTGGCTTTTTGATAATCACTTTCTTTTGCTTCGAAAATATTTACAAATTTTTGAGGATTTCTATCAGCCCAAGGAAAACATGAACTCTGAATTTGTACCATGATTTTATGACCCTTTTTGAACGTATGCAATACATCTTGAAGCTCTAATTTTACTTCCGTTGGTTTACCTGGGACAAATGCTTCTGGTTTTGTAAAGTCGTTACGATATTTTCCTCTAATAATCTCACTACGAATCAGTTGTTGGTAACCACCATATACCACATCAGGATGAGCTGGGTCATTAGGTGTATCGTTTGGATATACGTCAATAACTTTAACTACCCAGTCGGCATCTGTTCCTGATGTTGAAACCTTCAGATTTGCTAGGATATTACCCACCATTGTCAAATCGTCTTTGAGTGTATCAGTTTCAAAACTAATCACATCTGGACGCTGGTAGGCAAATCGTTGGTCTTCCACCATATATTCAGCAGAAAAGCCATCATTGATTTTTCCAGAAAATGGTACAGGACGACTAGGGTCAGATATATAGCTAGTTACGCCGTTTTCGTTTTGAGGTTTAGTAAAACCTAATTTTCCGCCATTTTGTAAATACAAGACTGTTTCTTGTGCATTTTTTGCAGGATATGTATCAAAGCTTTTCCATTGATTACTACCTGTTTCGAACAAGGTAGCCTCGGCTAAGCTCAAAGGTAAAGATTCGTCTATGAGGTAATGATTGAAGAAAGGGCTTTCAATTTTTTCCTGATAATACAAAGACGTTTTTGACCCAAATTCAACATCGGCCAATGATTGTCCTGAAGCACCAGCCCATCCTCCATGAACCCAAGGACCCACTACAAAGCGAATATCATTGTTAGGAGATTGTTTCTCCATGGCTTGATAAGTCTTGAATGTTCCGTACAAATCTTGCTCATCGTACCAGCCTCCAACTACTAGAACCGCATGCTTGATATTCTGTAAATGTGGCAAAATATTGCGTTTTTGCCAATGCTCATCAAAATTAGGGTGGTCAAAATTTTCATGAAAGTACTCATTACGCTTTTTGTAATATTGATCTTCTGCATTACGAGTCGGGCCCATTTTCAAGTAAAAATCATAACCATCTGGACTGTCAAACGAGAAATAGGGTGCAGGACGATTTTTAGTCGGTTGTGTTTGAGCTTGGAAAAAGTTATAAAAACCAAAATTAGCTCCCAACATAAATGCGCCTAAATGGAAGGCATCATCACGCCACAAATCTGCCATTGGTGCTTGTGGAGAGGAGGCCTTTAAGGCAGGATGTTGCGAAACCGAACCAGCCGAAGTAAAAAAGCCTGGGTATGAGATACCCCATTGACCAACTTTGCCATTATTGTTTGGAATATTTTTGGTTAACCAGTCGATGGTATCATACGTATCCGTGGACTCATCAATATCTTTCTCTGACAATTTTTTATCAAGATGTGGCGTCATTTCAATAAATTTTCCTTCCGAAGCCCAACGACCACGTACATCTTGATAAACCACAATATAATTTTCACGAATCATGAAAGGGTTGGGTCCTATTCGCTTTTTGTATTTGTCAGTACCATAAGGATTGCAAGAATAGGGTGTTCTTTGCATGATAATAGGGTGCAGCTTTGATTTGTCTTTGGGCGCATACACCTGTGTGAAAAGCTGAACACCATCACGCATTTTGACCATGAATTCAGATTTGACGTAATTATTTCGAATATACGCCGAATCTTGAGCAACAGAGTATTGATAGGTTGATTGTGCTTTTACAAAAAAAGATAAAAAGCAAAAGAGGTAGATAAGTGAATTTCTCATAAGCATATCATTAAGTAGCGTTACAAAGTATTTTTCAAAGTTAGGAGAAAAAGAGAAAAGGCACAAAGTTGAACAAGGATAGAGGCTTACAGTGAGTAAATGGTCAAGAGAGGTGTCAAAAACCATTTTTTCTATCTGTAAAAAGCCATAACATTCACAGAAATCAGCAATGCTCAACTTTTGAAGTCTGTCTATTTCTTGACAAAATAAACTAGTCACTTTGTGCCTAATCCCTCAATACCTGATCCCTCATCTATATTTTTTACCATAATTTATCCAAAACAGGTCGAAAGCTACGTACGATTCCGTAATTTTGCACCCGAAGTTGTCCCGAGTACGCCATATGTACCAAAAAACAATCTATTAGGACAGCCTCAAATGCTGAAAATGAACGAAGTATTAAGAATTGCGGTCCAAAAATCGGGTCGCCTTAGTGAAGATTCACTAAATCTTTTCAAGGAGTGCGGAATCAAATTTGATAATGGTGCTGGTAAATTAAAAGCGACATCTTCAAACTTTCCCGCAGAATTTTTGTTTCTCAGAGACGACGATATTCCTGGTTATGTAGAAGATGGAGTAGCGGATATCGGAATTGTTGGACAAAACGTTCATGTCGAAACAAGCAAGCATGTAAACGAAGTTAAATTACTTGGATTCTCAAAATGTCGTCTTTCAATTGCAATTCCTCGCAGCGAAACTTATGGCAGCGTAAAAGAATTAGAAGGCAAAAGTATTGCTACTTCTTATCCAGTGATTTTAGGTAACTTCTTGAAAGATAATGGTGTAACTGCCCATATTCATGAAATATCTGGTTCAGTAGAAATCGCTCCAAGTATTGGATTAGCACATGCTGTTTGTGATATTGTAAGCTCAGGAGGTACTTTGTTGAGTAATGGATTGAAAGAGGTAGAAGTTATTTTTCGTTCGGAAGCTATTATGATCGGCTATCCAAACCTTTCTCCTGAAAAGCAAAGTATTGTTAATCAAATCTTGTTTAGAATAGACTCAGTACAACGTGCTAAAAACCGCAAATATGTTGTGCTAAATACCAAACAAGAAAATATTGCTTTGATTCGCCAATTGCTTCCAGGTATGAAAGCCCCTTCAATTTTGCCCTTAGCAGACGAAGGTTGGGTGTCGATGCATTCAGTAATTGAGGAGCAGGATTTTTGGCAAAATATCGAAAAACTTCGTGATGCAGGTGCTGAAGGGATTTTGGTACTGCCAATCGAGAAAATGATTTTTTAATAATTGCTTTCAGCAAATGACATTTCGAGATTTGAAAATAATCTCAATGGGTTCAAAATTTCCCAAGCCGAATGCCAAAGGCTGAATGCAAAAAGTATTCCTTTTGCATGAAAATTATAAAATATCCATCACCATCCGAATACCAAGCGATTCTTACTCGCCCAGTACAGGATATGTCAGTGATTGAACAAAGAGTCATCCCTATTCTTGAAAAAGTAAAGAAGGAAGGTGACAAGGCACTTTTTGAATTGGCATTACAATTTGATAAAGTAACATTAGAAACGCTTGAAATGGATGCTTCAAAAGTAGAAGCAGCAGCAGGATTATTGAGCGAAGAGCTTAAAACTGCCATTCATGCAGCGTATCAAAATATTTATAAATTCCACGAAGCACAGAAACAAGCTCCTGAAAAAATCGAAACTACCACTGGCGTTACTTGTTGGCGCAAGTCGGTTGGTATCGAAAAAGTTGGAGTATATATTCCAGGGGGAACAGCACCATTATTTTCTACGGTGTTGATGCTTGGTGTACCTGCGCAAATAGCTGGTTGCAAGGAAGTGGTTTTATGTACGCCTTCTGATCACCCTGCGATTTTGTATGCGGCTAAACTTTGCGGTATTTCTAAAATCTTCCGAGTTGGAGGTGCTCAAGCAGTTGCTGCTATGGCTTATGGAACAGAATCTATTCCTCAGGTTTATAAAATTTTTGGACCAGGTAATCAGTATGTTACCGCAGCCAAAATGTTGGTAAACAAAGAAGGTGTGGCCATCGATATGCCCGCTGGACCTTCAGAAGTAGCAGTTTGGGCTGACAATTCGGCTAACCCTGCTTTTGTAGCGGCTGATTTATTATCACAAGCAGAGCATGGTATCGACTCACAAGTTTTGTTGGTATCCACTTCAGAGGAAATAATAGAGGCTGTAAACCAAGAATTAGAAAAACAATTGGCGGTATTACCTCGTGCAGAGTTTGCAGCTAAAGCTTTAGAAAACAGCCAAGCAGTATTAGTTGAAAATCAAGATATTGCGATTGATATGCTCAACCAGTACGCTGCCGAGCACTTGATTATGTCTGTCGAAAATGCAGAAGAATTATCCGAGCAAATCTTTAATGCAGGTTCTATTTTCTTAGGAAATTATACACCAGAATCAGCAGGAGATTATGCTTCAGGAACCAACCATACTTTGCCAACCAACGGTTTTGCTAAAGCCTATTCAGGGGTAAGTTTGGACAGCTTCGTCAAAAAAATAACGATTCAGAAAATTACGAAAGAAGGCATTCAACAGTTGGGTAATACCATTATTGAAATGGCCGAAGCCGAATCTTTACGTGCCCATGCCAATGCGGTTCGTGTAAGATTGGCATAATTTTTTGTCATAGAACCAACAAACTAGGTGATAGCTCCTCATTCGGTTGAGATGCGTCACCTTTTGTTGTTAAATGGGGCAGTATTGCCAACAGTCCGTAAACTGAGGCAATCACTAAAATTTACTTATTTCACTAAATCCAAGAAACAAACTTATGAAATTTGACATACACTCAGTCGTGCGTCCGCACATCTTAAATCTTGCTCCATACTCTTCTGCACGTGATGAATATACAGGTAAAGAAGGTGTTTTTTTAGATGCAAACGAAAATCCAATTGGTTCGGCAACGCCCGAAAACTGGAACCGTTATCCAGATCCTTATCAATTTGCGATTAAGGAAAAATTAGCTCCCATCAAAGGCTGTCGTCCAACACAAATTTTCTTAGGAAACGGTTCTGATGAACCTATCGATTTAATTATTCGATTGACTTGTGAACCAAAAGTTGATAATATTATTATATTACCACCAACTTACGGAATGTACGAAGTGAGTGCTTCAGTAAATAATGTGGCAATTCAGAAAATACCGCTTAAATCTGATTATCAATTGAACATTGATGCGATTTTGGAGGCGATAAATTCAAAAACAAAATTGATATTTATTTGTTCTCCGAATAATCCAACAGGTAACTTGATTAATCGTGAGGCAATTTTGCAAATCATCGAAAACTTTCAGCAAGGTATTGTTATTATCGATGAAGCCTATAATGATTTTTCTGATGAGCCGTCATTCATTCCAAGCTTAGACGAATACCCTAATGTGATGGTACTTCAGACTTTTTCAAAAGCTTGGGGATTGGCTTCATTACGCTTAGGAATGGCTTTTGCACAAGAAGAATTAATTACACTTTTGAACAAAATTAAATACCCTTATAATATTAATGGTTTGACGCAAAAGTTATTAATTGAGAATATAGACAATACAGATTTTGTGAAAAAATCGGTAGCTACACTCAACGAAAATAGAGCTCAACTTGAAAAAGAGTTAAGCGAATTACCAAATGTTGAACATATCTACCCTTCAGATGCGAACTTCCTATTGGTTCGTTTCAAAGAAGCAAAAGCTGTATTTGATTACTTAATTGAGAACAAAACAATCGTTCGTGACCGTTCAAAGGTGATTTTATGTGACAACTGTTTGCGTATCTCCGTCGGAACAAAAGACGAAAATTCCATTTTAATGGGTTATCTTCGTTCTTATGAGGCATAAATCAATTAAATAACAATGTTATGAAAAAATCAGTATTGTTTCTTCTACTCTTGGTAGCATCTGTAGGTGCATTTGCTCAAAACAAAGACTGGGCGATAGGCGGTAAAATTGGAGAACCATCAGGACTAAGTCTACGCAACTACTTAAGAAATGACAAAAATGCTATCGAAATTAATTTTGGAATTTATGGAGGTATCTGGGGTGTAAAAGACAGCTACAAAGATGGTGCATTCAACGGTTCGGGTATTGCTGTAAGCGGATTGTATCTATGGCATAACGAGATGGGAAGCAGTCGATTTAAAAACTACTATGGTTTTGGTGGACAAATCACTTCGAGAAAGTATTTTGTAGATGACACTTTCAATGGAGTTGCCTACAAAAAAGAAATTCCAGCGACAGGATTAGGAGGCGTAGGTTCGGCAGGATTAGAATATTTTTCTCCAGACTCGCCACTTTCTATCTTCATGGAAGTTGGAGCGTATGTAGAGTTAGTGCCATCAGTATTTTATTTCCACCCACAAGCAGGTATAGGAGCAAGACTTAATTTTTAAAAATAGAATTGGTACTTGCAAAAGTATTTTGAAATGATAACTTTGCAGTACCAATTCCAATGGGGATGTAGCTCAGTTGGCTAGAGTGCTTGACTGGCAGTCAAGAGGTCGTGGGTTCGAGCCCCATCTTCTCCACTTTGATTTTAAGGCATTTACAAGTTTTTGTAGATGCCTTTTTAGTTTTTATCCGCCCAATATCTCGCCAATACATTAATTTTAACCTTGTAAATATCCAAATACCTTCTGATCTAGCTATTGTAATAAAGCGTTGTTGTTCATACTTCTGTGTAAGAGCATCAAGTTTCCATTTATTCTTGGCTTGTATTAATAAATTATTCATTAGATATTACCAAACCCTATAACAAACATCTTTTAATATGATTGATATTCAAGTAATTATTCACAATTGTGAGCAGCAGGTTTGTCCTGTGCATGGAAAAAATCCTAAGGTAACTTATGAGGAGGATAACTTGGAGATTACAGCCTGTTGTGAAGATTTTAACGTGAGCATTAAAGAAATGTTTAATGAAGAACTTAGACAGGCGTTAGTTGAATATCTTCTAGTAAAACCTATGAGAGAGCGTAACAAAACATCCTAAATTTAAATATTGGACAAATTGACTTTGTTTTTTGTAAAGGACAATAAAGATAGTTATCACCAAAACTTTAAAATTAATGTCAGGAAAACATTCTTTTACGCTAACATTATCCAACAATATCACAGAGAAAGAGGGAGTAAATTACCTAATAGAAAATCATACAGGCTTCTTCAAAATTGACTTGTCAACTAAAAAGAAAATTTTGGATTTGCTACAGATTGAACATCGTTTCCTTCAATCCTTTGATATGATATATATCCCAGATTTTGTTGGGAAGGAGATTAATGGAGATGAAATAGAGACCTATTTGGAAGATATGGTACTGGTTGAACTAAAGACAACCAAGAAATATTTACCCAATAATCCCAAAGGTTTCTTTTTTGGCGCCACGGAGAACGAATTTAATTTTGGAGAAATATTGGGAGAAAAATTCAGATTTTGCTTTGTGAGCTTACATGAAAAAGGCTCTTCCTTCGCTTTACTAACTATTAAGGAACTAGAACTCATTATTCGAAATAAGAGAATACAGTATCAAATTAACTTATAAGTAATCGTGCAGAGTTAAGTTGAATAAATTAATAAAAATAAGGTGTTGGTAATCATAAAATTACACTCAAAACTCATACTTAAGTCACACTCACACCAACGTTATGATAAAAAGATACTCGCTTCAAATCTTAACATTAATTGTCTTGGCAATATGTGTTCATTCTAGTGCAGCAGTTCTTGCCCGAAAATGTACTGGGTCTAAATATTGTTCTGCCTGTAAAAATTGTAAATACTGTAAACATTGCGCCAAAAATGGAGGCACTTGTGGCATTTGTAAATAACTCCTTTCATTTCTAAAATGAATCTTTTACATACAGCACCTCTCCCCAACCAAGGATAGACGTTCTTTTTAATTCTGTAGTTTTGAAAAACTTTTTCATGCTTTGAGTAAAGTATTACCTATTCTGAGCTTTATTGTTTCGGGCATAAGCCTCTAACATTTTAAAACTTTATGTCATGAAATCCCAATTTATTAAAAACTACAGTCTTCTTTTATTCCTTTGCTGCTTGTTAGGTTTTACAAGTATGGCACAAAAAGCCTCTCAAGCTATTTCAAGACCTCTTTTGTTGAAGCAATTCAAACAAAATTTTTCCGATGCACAGAAACAGTATCAGTTTTTGGCTCAACATCTTCCCGCTGGTAAATTTCCTAAAACGTATTTTCCCAACACAGACCGCTATGAGTTTAGCAACTCTGATTGGTGGTGTAGTGGCTTTTACCCTGGCTCTTTGCTTTATATTTATGAACAAACCAAAGACCAAGCTACGTATCAGGAAGCTGAACGTATTTTGAAAGACCTAGAAAAGGAAAAGTATAATACCACAACCCATGATTTGGGTTTTATGATGTTTTGTAGTTTTGGTAATGCTAATCTTATTGCTCCAAAACCAGCATATAAAGAAATTTTGCTGACTTCAGCCAAGTCCCTTGCTACACGTTTTAACCCAAAAGTAGGCTGTATAAAATCATGGGATTCCAAGCCTGATGATTTTTTGGTGATTATCGACAATATGATGAACCTAGAATTGTTGTTTTGGGCAACCGAAGTAACGGGAGATTCTACCTATTATAAGATTGCGGTAACCCATGCGAATACAACGATGAAACACCATTTCCGTCCTGATTATAGTTCATATCATGTGATTAATTATGACGCTAACACTGGTGAGGTAAAACAGAAGAAAACGGCACAAGGATTTGCCAATGAATCGGCTTGGGCACGTGGTCAGGCTTGGGGTTTGTATGGATATACTGTGATGTATCGTGTGACTAAAAATCCAATTTACTTAGACCAGGCAAATAAGATTGCTAATTTCTATTTAAACAATCCAAACCTTCCAGCAGATAAAATTCCTTTTTGGGACTTCAATGCGCCAAATCAACCAGAAGCCTTGCGTGATGCTTCTGCTGCTTCAGTTGTAGCTTCGGCACTATTGGAATTACAAGGATATGTAAAGGCTCCTTTGGCTAAAACTTATGTGTCTTCAGCGGAGAAAATGCTTTGGAGTTTATCAAATTCTCCATACAAAGCTGCTTATGGCAAAAATGGTGGCTTTCTCATCAAGCATTGTGTTGGTCATATTCCTCAAAATACAGAAGTGGATGTGCCTTTAACGTATGCAGATTACTATTTCTTGGAAGCTATGAAGCGCTATCAAGAATTGAAAAAATAAGAATTATCAAAGTAAGATCTCTCTCAATTTGGTTCAAGGCTTAGATAAAATGCTTTGAGCCAAATTGATTTTTCACATTACAAACCTATGAAAAAACTTATCCTTGCCTCTCTTATGGCTTGTGCTTTAAGCTATCAAGCTACCGCACAGAAAACGAAAAAGAAAAAAGAAACGGCTATCGAAGTGCCTGCGCTTACTACACGTGAGATATGGCTCGCACATCTCGATCAGTTGTCACGACCTGTCTTGCAAAGCTTAGCAAATGATAGCCTCAAAATTAAAATGCCTGTCGAATTATCTGTTCATATAGATAACAAAGCAAGCCGTTCGCAAGTAGCGTATCTCGAAGCTTTCGGTCGTTTGTTGTGTGGTATAGCGCCATGGCTCAATGCTGAAGGCGGTAATCCCGCTGAGGTTGAGCTAAGAGATACATACAGACAATGGGCTGTAAAAGCCGTTGCCAATGCTGTAAATCCTCAGGCAAAAGATTATATGAAATTCGAGGGGGCTGGACAGCCTTTGGTCGATGCTGCATTTTTGGCATTGGCTTTTGTGCGCTCTCCTTGGCTTTGGGAGCATTTGGATACAGCAACCCAACAAAATGTGGTAAATTCTTTTGTGAAAACGAGAGAAATAAAACCGGGCTTTAGTAACTGGATATTGTTTTCTGGCATGATTGAAGCCTTTTTCTGCAAGTATGGCTATTCATGGGATATACTCCGTGTTGAGTATTGTTACCGCCAGTTTGAACAATGGTACTTGGGTGATGGTATTTATGGCGATGGCGAAAAATTTCATTTTGATTACTATAATAGCTATGTTATTCAGCCTTTTCTAGTAAATATTCACCAAGTTGTTAGTGCAAAAAATCCTTCTTTTAATTGGGCAGGTAAGAAAATTATGGAGCGTGCACAGCGTTACGCACATATTCAGGAAAAATTAGTGAATCCCGATGGTACATTTCCTGCCATAGGTAGGTCGTTGGTATACAGAGGAGGTGCTTTTCATCATTTGGCTGATATGGCTTTGGTTCATAATCTTCCAAAGGAAATTAGTGTTGCGCAAACTCGTGAGGCTTTAACGGCAATTTTGAAGAAAACAACAGAATCAAAATCAACTTTTGATGAAAAGGGCTGGTTGAAAATCGGATTTTATGGCGCTCAACCCGAAATCGCAGATTCATATATCACAACGGGAAGTTTATATTTATGTTCTTTTATTCTGCTTCCATTAGGCTTGCCAGAAACGGACGAGTTTTGGAGTTCAAGCCCACAACCTTGGACATCTCAACGAATTTGGCAAGGATTGCCAGTTCCACCAGATCATGCCATTGATTAAATGACTTTTAGTGCTTCAATCAGATAATTTTAATTGAAATTTCACCCAATAAATCCTTTTGTATAATGGCTTGAGTATAATTGTGTATAATTGACACTTATCACTACAAGTCAATCTCTGAAAGTTATGTAATCCCTTTAATAAACAAACCATGAAATTATTCAAATCTCTTCTAGGAATTGGTCTGTGCTTGTCAATAGCAGAAGCTACTGTCGCACAAACCACTCGAAATTATAATCCAATTATTCCTGACTTAGTTGCAGACCCAAGTATTGTAAAGTTCGGAGATACTTTTTATTGTTATGCGACAACTGACGGCTATGATAAAGGTTTAGCAACATCAGGACCTCCAGTCCTTTGGCAATCTAAAGATTTAGTGAATTGGTCTTTTGATGGAATATTCTTTCCATCGGCAGCCAAACAACTTTTTTGGGCTCCAAGTTATGCCAAAAAAGTAGGAAAAGACTATTTCTTTTACCCAACAGTCAATACACATATTTATGTAGCAAAAGCATCCTCTCCGAAAGGTCCTTTTAAATTAGTGGGAGAAGATACTTTTGAAAAAGGTAAAGCTCCTGCTCCGCTTGTACTAATGGATGGTCCTAAAAAGACCAAAGGAATTGATGCTGAAATCTTTATTGACGATGATAAAACGCCTTATTTGTTTTGGGCGCAACGTGGTGCAGCTAAGTTAAAGCCCAATATGACTGAATTGGATGGCGATATTCAGGTGATTCAAACTAAGAGAAATGGCTACTCTGAAGGACCAATCTTTTTTAAACGAAAAGGTATTTACTATTATATGTACACCTTGAGTGGTCATGAGCATTATGCCTATGCGTATCAATACAGCAAGGTGTCTCCTTTTGGTCCTTACGAATTCCCTAAGGAAGAAATTATCGCTAAAACTGATACTACTGAAAAAATCTATGGTCCTGGACACGGTAATGTTTTTAATATCGGCGACGATTATTATTTCACTTATCTCGAATTTGGTCGCTCAGGTACCAATCGTCAGGTTTGGATTAATAAAATGGATTTTAATGAAGATGGTACTATCAAACCCGTAAAATTGACGAATAAAGGTGTAAATCCATTGAATGTAAAAGATAAAGGATTGAAAATTGAGGAAACAAGTGCTTCTTCAACCAAGCCAGAATACAAAGTTCCACATATTTATGATGCAACACTCAAACGCACTGAATACTACAATCCAGCCAACGCAACGGATTGGTCAAATGGGACTCGTTGGATGGCTGACGCCAATGATTCTTTAGCCACTTTTACGGCAAAACTTTCAAAATCACAAACCATTAAGAAAGTAGAGATATACTTTGTGAAACCAACTGCTGGTCATGCATACATTTTGGAAGGCTCGCAAGATGGTAAAACTTGGGTCAAATGTGGAGGACATGATGATATTCAAATCAAATCCCCACATACAGATATTTTGAACAAGAAATTTCAATATCTAAGAATTAAGTTCTTGAAAGGAGTTGCAGGTATTTGGGAATTTAAAGTCCAGTAATTCCTCACATCGTGAATATTTATTAAAACCTCGGCTCTTTTGGGTTGAGGTTTTTCTATTTTGAGATAGGAATATTTGAGTAATCGGTAGGAACAAAAGAACTTTTCTTCCTTTTTGTTATCAAAAAAGATAAAATCGAAATGAAAGTACTGCTTTGCTAAATTGAAATATTATTTGGAAAATTTGTAAAATAAGCAAATCAAAATGAGGCTTAACCCAAGAAGATAAAATGGAAAAAGAGCTAAATTCGCTCAATAGGGGAGTTTTATGAAGTTCTAAAGGCTATAAAAACAAAAAAAGCAGACTCAGTAAGACTGCTTTTTTGAATTACACTTCATCAACAAACTAAAAACCAAATAAAACTACTTTTTTATATTCGTAGTCAATCTGATAATCTGGGAATAAAGGTAATCAGGAAATTTTATTTTGCCAAATCGTATATCCCCAAAATTTCAGATAATTGCTGTAGGAGAAGGACTCGAACCTCCACGGCGTAGTTAGGTATAGTACAAAATCTGGTGGTCAACCCCAGTCTATCTTGCGATAGGCATTATACTAACTTTATCCCGTAATCACCACCCCCGAGACAGGAGGGCACGTCTGCCAAATTTCATCACCCTACATTGTGTGTGTCGTTGTTCTTTTAACTTGACAATGCAAAGTTAACAGGTGTTCTGACATTTTGCAAATATTTTAGAAAAAAATGTTAAAATTTATAGTATTTTCAAAAATTCACTATTTTTGTTAACGAATCGTTAAAAATGATAATTCTCAAAGCCTCATTTTTTGCGAAATTGTTAATAAAAACTTTAGACTGTATTAATACCTATGGAAAAAGTACCAGGAATTGACCAAGTTGATTTAAAAATATTAGGGCTTTTGATGAGCGATGCTACTATGCCCTATACCGAAATTGCTAAAAAAATCCATGTTTCGAGTGGTACAGTCCATGTTCGGATGGCAAAAATGGAAGAAATGGGAATTGTTAAAGGTTCTCAATTGATTGTTGACCATACTAGGCTTGGTTGGGATATTTCGGCTTTTCTAGGTATTTATCTGGATAAAAGTTCGCTGTATGCTGAGGTAGCAGACCAACTCATGCAGATTCCCGAAGTGGTAAGTATTAATTATACCACGGGTATCTATTCTATTTTTGCCAAAATTGTTTGTCGTGATACCGTTCACCTAAGAGAAGTATTGCACGATAAAATTCAAAAAGTGGCAGGAATTCAGAGAACAGAAACATTTATATCATTGGAGGAGTCTGTAAATCGTTCGGTTCCGTTTGCTAATCCGACTTAAAAGGAGGGTTTAGGTGGTCTTTTCTTCAAAAATTAGGAATAATTAGGGGACATCTTAGAAAAATTCTAAACAACAGAACTTTTCTTGCGCTTTTTGGTTTATTTTTGTAGACCAATTATTTCAGTGAATGAATTCAAAGGTCAATAATTAGTTGAAAAGCTAACAAAAATCATTTTTTAGAATGATTTTTTAACATGCTTTAAAATTACTTCATTGTCTAGCACAAAATCACTGATATACCAATTGCTGTAACAGATTAAATACAATGGCAAAAGAAGAAATAGACATTCTCGAAGAAATCACCTCCTCGGAGTATAAATATGGTTTCGAAAGTCACTTCGAAACTGATGAAGTACCTGCAGGTTTGAATGAAGACGTTATCCGTCAAATCTCGGCTAAGAAAGACGAGCCAGAATGGATGTTGGAATGGCGTTTGAGCGCGTACCGTACTTGGTTGGGTATGCAAGAACCAGAATGGGCTAATGTTGACTATAAAAAAGTTGACTACCAAGCAATCAAATATTATTCAGCTCCAAAACAAACGAAAGTTGTTAATTCATTGGATGAAATTGATCCTGAGTTACGTCGTACTTTCGAGAAATTAGGTATCTCTCTTGATGAGCAGAAGCGCCTTTCTGGAGTTGCGGTAGATGCTGTAATTGACTCAGTTTCAGTTGCTACTACATTTAAAAAGACTTTGGCTGAAAAAGGTATTATTTTTAGTTCAATGTCTGAAGCAATTAAAGAACATCCTGAATTAATCAAAAAATACTTGGGTTCAGTTGTTCCCGTAAAAGATAACTTCTTTTCGGCATTGAACGCTGCGGTATTCTCAGATGGTTCATTCTGTTATATTCCAAAAGGAGTAAGATGTCCAATGGAATTGTCTACGTATTTCCGTATCAATGCGGCTGGTACTGGACAGTTCGAACGTACTTTGATTGTTGCTGACGAATCTTCTTACGTAAGTTACCTAGAAGGCTGTACTGCTCCAATGCGTGATGAAAATCAATTGCACGCAGCTGTAGTAGAAATCGTAGCACATGAAAATGCGGAAGTTAAGTACTCAACAGTTCAAAACTGGTATCCTGGTGATAAAGACGGTAAAGGGGGTATTTACAACTTCGTAACAAAACGTGGTATTTGTGATGGCGCTAACTCAAAAATCTCTTGGACTCAAGTAGAAACAGGTTCGGCAATTACTTGGAAATACCCTTCTGTGATTTTGAAAGGGGATAACTCTATCGGTGAGTTTTATTCTGTAGCTGTTACTAATAATATGCAACAGGCAGATACTGGTACGAAAATGGTACATATTGGTAAAAATACTAAGTCACGTATCGTTTCTAAAGGTATTTCTGCTGGCCGTTCTCAAAACTCTTACAGAGGTTTAGTTGAAGTGATGAAACGTGCCGAAAATGCTCGTAACTTCTCTCAATGTGACTCATTATTGATGGGTGACCGTTGTGGTGCGCATACTTTCCCATACATTGAAGTAAAAAATAACACAGCCACTGTAGAGCACGAAGCGACTACTTCGAAGATTGGTGAAGATCAAATTTTCTATTGTAATCAACGTGGTATTTCTACAGAAGCAGCTATTGCTTTGATTGTGAATGGATATGCTAAAGAAGTCTTGAATCAATTACCAATGGAATTTGCAGTAGAAGCACAAAAACTTCTCGCTATCTCATTGGAAGGTTCAGTAGGTTAATGAATCGAGTTTTATTCTGATAGATATAAAAACAGCTTCTATTTTCGATAGAAGCTGTTTTTGTTTGTATCGTCGTGTATTAAATTTATCTTCACATTCAAACTGTTACTAAATTATTCTTATCTCTATGATCAATTATAATCCTAAAGAATGGTTCACCTTTATTTTTCGCTTTCACAAAGCCGATACTTTCAGAAAATTGTTTCCTATGTTGATAGCCATAGGGGCTTATTCTGGCTTGATTGCTTATTTGGAAGTAGATGTTTTTAAATTAAGTGAAAATTCACATATCAAAAATATTCCAGCTATGCATGGAATGCTAGGTTTTGTGATTTCTATGTTGTTAGTATTTAGAACAAATACTGCCTATGACCGCTGGTGGGAGGGGAGACGTAACTGGGGTGCTTTGACAAATGCCTCACGCAATTTTGCCATTAAAATTCAGGCGATAGTGCCCAAAGAGCTGGTAGTAGAAAGAGCCTTAATTGAAAAGCTTATCGTAGAATATGCTTTTGCTTTAAAACGCCATTTGCGTGGTCATCAGAATGATAGTGAGTTGTTTATTTCTGAATATAAAGTAAAGTCTGAATATCATAAGCCTAATTATATTGCCAAATTGCTTGTGGATCAAATACAGGCATTGTACGCGAAAAGTATCATTTCTGGCGAGCAACTGCTCTTTATTAATGAAGAAATTCGAACCTTTACGGATATTTGTGGAGCTTGCGAACGTATAAAAAATACGCCAATTCCTTTTTCCTATACGGTCTTTCTGAAAAAATTTATCTTCTTTTATGTAATGACCTTACCCTTTGGGTATGTTTTTACGCTAGGTTATATAGTGATTCCAGTGGTAGTTTTTGTGTTTTATGTGTTGGCAAGTTTAGAGCTGATTGCAGAAGAAATTGAAAATCCATTTGGGACAGATGCAAACGACTTACCATTAGCACAGATGTGTAAAAATATTCAAAAGCATATAGGTGAAATATTTCAAGAAGAATCAGTTTTAAGATAAAAAGAAAGCCGTTAGTTTGTCGCTAACGGCTTTTATTTTTATACCATTTTTACATAACTACCTAACCACTTGATGTCGGATTCATGTTTTTTCATGATATGTTGAACATTCTCATCTAAGAAATACCCATCAAATTCCATCAAGAACCAGAAGTTGAATGTTTCACCTTCTTTTACAGGTCTTGATTCAATTTTTACAAGGTTAATACCACGATTTTCAAACTCCTGTAAGAATCTTACCAGTGTTCCTGGCTTACCATCGTCTGGGAGTTTAGCAATAATGGTGGTTTTGTCTTTTTCACTCTTTTGGTTGACAAAATCTTTTCCAATAATAAAAAATCTTGTTCTGTTCTGAGACGAATCTTGAATATTGTCAAACAAGATAGGAACATCAAACAATTTGGCAGCAATATGAGAACAAACCGCGGCAGACTGCTCATCTTGAGAGGCTAATTTGGCCGCTTTTGAAGTTGAATCTACTTGAACGAAGAATTCTTCATCTTTACCATTAAAATACTCATTCAAGAATTTTTCACATTGTCCAAAAGCAATGTCTTTTGAATAAATACGCTTGATGTCAGATAATTTTTCAGATTTGGTAGCAAACGTAAAGTGAACAGGAATAACCACTTCAGCTACAATTTTCAAATCTGTTTCGTTTAGCAAATCAATCGTTTCCTTTACGATACCTTCTAGGTTATTTTCGATAGGAACAACACCGAATCTTGCACGACCTGTATCAACGCTTTCAAAAACAGAGCGGATGCTTGGCAAAGGCAAGTAGTCACTCATAGCGCCAAAGCGGCTTTCGGCTGCTTGGTGAGTAAAGCTTCCTTCAGGACCCAAATAGGCGATACGTTCTGGTAATTCAAGATTACGAGATACTGCAAAAATTTCGAGGTAAATAGCCTCAATCGCAGGGCGAGTCAATAAACCTTGGCTCATTTCTGCAAGACGGTCGATGATTTGTTTCTCACGCTCAGGACGATAAATAACAGTCTGAGTCGTTTTTTTAAGCTCTCCAACATGCTTTACAACTTCCATTCGCTTGTTGAGTATCCCAAGCATTTCATTGTCAAGCTCATCAATCTGTTGTCGTAATTGTTCTAGGGTCATATTATGGTTAACAGGATATTTCTGCGAATGAGCAGGAAAAGAGATCGTTAAATTAGAACTCAACAATTGTTGAGTTCTAACCTATATCTTATGCTGCTGCCTCGGCAGGGTCTTTTTCAATAATGAGATTGTCGATAATAAACCTCTGACGGTCAGGGGTATTTTTACCCATGAAATATGTTAGAATTTTAGGGATGGTTGTATCCTTTTCTAAAATTACAGGTTCTAAACGAATATTATCGCCTATAAATTTACCAAATTCTTCTGGAGAAATCTCACCTAAACCTTTGAAACGTGTAATTTCTGGTTTTGGACCCAATTTTTGAATGGCATTCAGACGCTCTTCGTCAGAATAGCAATAGATCGTTTCTTTTTTATTTCGAACACGGAATAAAGGTGTTTCCAAAATATACAAATGACCATTGCGTACCAAATCTGGGAAAAATTGCAAGAAAAATGTCATCATCAGCAAACGAATGTGCATACCATCTACGTCGGCATCGGTTGCAATAATGATTTTGTTATAACGAAGCCCCTCCAAGCCATCTTCGATATTTAAGGCATGTTGGAGTAGGTTGAATTCTTCGTTTTCGTAAACAATCTTTTTGGTCAAGCCAAAGCAGTTAAGTGGCTTACCTCTCAAACTAAACACTGCTTGAGTTTGCACATTTCTAGATTTGGTAATTGAACCACTAGCTGAGTCACCTTCGGTAATGAACAACATTGAATCATAACGATTATCGGACTTTTCGTTAGATAAATGCACACGACAATCACGTAATTTTTTGTTGTGTAAATTGGCTTTTTTCGCACGTTCATTCGCCAATTTTTTGATACCAGCAATATCTTTACGCTCACGCTCAGATTGCTCAATACGTTTTTTAAGGGCCTCAGCAGTTGTTGGATTTTTGTGCAAAAAGTTATCCAACTCTGTTTTGATAAAATCTCCTACAAAACTTCTAACGGTTTGAGAGCTAGAATCTGGAGACATGGTGATTGACCCTAATTTGGTTTTTGTTTGAGATTCAAAAACTGGTTCTTGAACACGTACAGCTACAGCAGCAACAATACTGGCACGGATATCTTCGGGAGCGTAATCTTTTTTATAGAAATCACGTACTGTACGAACCACTGCTTCACGAAAAGCTTGCAAGTGTGTACCACCTTGAGTGGTGTTCTGACCGTTTACAAACGAATAGTACTCTTCTCCATATTGGTTGCCATGCGTCATAGCAATTTCAATATCATTTCCTTTCAGATGAATGATGGGATAACGATTTTCCTCTTCGTTGGTTTTTTTGCTTAATAAATCAAAAAGACCTTTTTGAGAAAAATACTTCTGTCCATTAAAATTGATAGACAAACCAGCATTCAAATAAGCATAATTCCAGAAAAGATTATCTAAATATTGTGGGATAAAGTGGTAATTTTTGAAGATAGTGTTATCAGGTTCAAAAATTGTTTGTGTACCATTTTTAGCGTTACTTTCTGGTTCGCCATCTGATTCAGAAAGCATTTCTCCTTTGCTAAATTCAGCCCATTTTGTTTTTCCTTCACGAAACGACTGTACTCTAAAAAAACTTGATAGCGCGTTGGTTGCTTTTGTACCGACACCGTTCAAACCTACAGACTTTTGGAAAGCGCCCGAATCATATTTACCACCAGTATTGATTTTAGATACACAGTCGATTACTTTTCCTAGTGGAATACCACGTCCATAATCACGAACCTCTACACGGTGGTCTGAAATTTTCACATCGATGGCTTTTCCATGTCCCATCATGTGCTCATCGATAGAGTTATCGACGATTTCTTTTACTAATACATATATTCCATCGTCGGACGAAGAACCGTCGCCGAGCTTACCAATATACATACCAGGGCGAAGGCGGATATGTTCTTTCCAATCTAGTGACCGAATACTGTCTTCGGTATATTGAACCTCATTATTTGGAATTGTTGACATACTGCTAGAGAAAGAATGGTTTATTGATGTTTCATCAAAACAAGTTAAAAAAATACATATTGGCTATGTTTTTGAGCTGAAATCTAATCGATATGACTCAGAAATATAGTTTTGGATTAAGAAGTTAGCAAATCTACAAAAAAGCATTAAAAATCGTACGCCTATATTAATTTAATTGTCCACTCCCTAATTAATCTGCGTAAGATTGTCGAGATTTAGGCAAAAGTTCATTTACTTTGCAATTTCATTCAAACTTATCTTAATAATAAAAGTACCGTTTTTTGGATTATTTTGAAAAAATCATTCTCAAATCAAACCAAGAACAAAATTAAAAATCATGCTACAACTCAAAAAACCCAGTAATCTTGTTTTGAAGACTATAAAATCACGTCATTCATTTATGTCTGCGGTTAACTTACGCTCTATATCTTTATTGATGATTGCTTTATGGAGTTTGAATTCTTTTGCACAAATCCCTGGCATACCTGCAAATATGTCATTTCCTACATCTGTTGGACGCCCAACCACCACTTCAACTGGTACCAAAAATTCTAGTTCAAGAAAGGTCACTGAAATCGCTGCTGAGAAAAACGAAGTAGATTCTTTGAAAAGAAAGAAAGAATTAGCTTTAAATGAGGTAGATTCTAACATAGTTAATCTAAGAAAGAAAATTTTTGGTTATTCAATCTTTAACAATTCGAAAATAACATTTGATTCTTATGCGCGTATGGCGACCCCAAAAAATTATGTATTGGGTCCAGACGATGAAATTATTATTGATATTAATGGTTATTCTGAAAGCCATGCTACGTTGCCTGTGTCACCTGATGGTAATATTAAGGTTGACCGTGTAGGTAATATTTTTGTTAGTGGATTAACAATTGAAGAAGCAAAGAAAAGGATTGTAAGTAGATTGTCTCAAATTTATGTTGGATTAAAAGCCAGTGGAGGAGCTCCCGCAAATACTACTGCTACTATCTCTCTAGGCAATATTAGAACAATACGTGTAACGGTTATAGGTGAGGTTATTGCTCCTGGTACATATGCTGTTCCATCATTGGCAAAAGTGTTTAATGTCCTATATCAAGCAGGAGGACCTAACGAAAATGGTACATTCCGTGAAATCAAAGTAATTAGGGGTAAAAAGCTAGTAGCTCGTGTGGATTTGTATGATTTATTAACAACTGGAAATTTACGTCAAGATATAGCATTACAAGATCAAGACATTATTCAAGTTACACCATATAAGTCGCGTATTGAAATTGTTGGGAAAGTAAAGAAACCTGCAATTTTTGAGGTTCTACCTGGTGAAAATTTAGAAATGATAATCAATGATTATGCTGGTGGATTTTTACCTGAAGCATATAAGGGCGTGTTGAAAGTTACTAGATTTACTGATAAAGAAAGAAAACTAATAGATCTTAGTGGAGATATACTTGCTTCATTCTTCCCCAAATCAGGTGATTTTATCACAATAGACCAAATTCTCTTCAACAGATACGAGAATGCTATTAATTTGAAAGGCGCTATTTTCCGACCTGGGCGTTATTCATTAAATGATAATCCAACGTTAACTAAGTTGATTAAACGAGCTGATGGTTTTAAAGAGGATGCTTTTCTAGATCGTATTACATTAGTCCGTCTTAAAGATGATTTAACAAAAGAAAATATTGCTATTAATTACCGAGACATTCTATCAGGAGTAATTCCAGATGTTACTCTTAAAAGAGAGGATGAGATTACAGTATACTCTGGGATCGAAATGATGGAAACCTATACAGTAAGGATACAAGGTGAAATTAATTTGATTGCGAGAGAGAAATTAGCAGAAAGGTTTGCTTCTGGATCTACATCAGTGGGAGCGTTACCATCGAATACTGAAACACCTTCTGTTGGGACATTCCCATATGTTAAAAATATGACTGTTGAAGATTTGATTGTTAAAGCTGGTGGGTTAAAGGAATCTGCTGCAACAGGTAGAGTAGAAGTAATTAGAAGAAAAAAGAATATTTGGAAAGATGACCCATCTCAAATTACTCCTACCATTGGCGAGAAATTTCAATTTGGAATTAATCCAGATTTGTCGATAAGCCCTTCAGCATCTAAATTTATATTAGAGCCATTTGACGAGGTATTTGTACGTTCTTCTCCTAATTACGAAAGACAGCAATTTGTATCAATTGAGGGTCAAGTAATTTTTCCAGGAGTTTATGCCTTGGAGAGAAAAGACGAAAAATTATATGATGTTGTCAAACGTGCTGGGGGGCTAAATGCTCAAGCATACCCAGCCGGTGCTACTTTGATTAGAAAGGTAAGACTTACAGATCAAGAGGTAGAAAGAAAGTCAAAACAGCTACAAGAATTAAATGATAATAATACTGATGCAACTTTAAGAGTAGAACCTGTCAAGCAAGTTTATGAAGAATCTATTGGGATAGACCTAGTAGATGTGTTGTCTGATGAAAGTTCAAAATCGAATTTATTGTTACAAGATGGTGATATTATTAGAATCCCTAAAGAACCTCAAACAGTAAGAATGCAAGGTGAAATCCTATATCCTACTTCTACGAGATTTATAGGCGGAGCATCTTTTAAACACTATATTTCAGAAGCAGGTGGATTCACATCACTTTCTGCACGTAAACGTTCTTACGTGATTTATGCAAATGGTTCTGTCGATAGAACACGAAAGTTGTTAGGGATAATTAATATTTATCCTAAAGTTAACCCAGGCGCAGAAATTGTAGTTCCTAGAATCAATCAAAAGCAGCTTGTTACCCAACAATTGTTGAGTACTATTTCAACAATTACTGCTTCATTATCTGGAATAACTACCATTGTTTTATTAATCCGAACAATCCAATAATTTTTTAAATCTTAGCATTTATAAGAAGAGATATATGTCCCAAATTCAAAATGTATTACCAGAGGATCAATTTTCTTTTGAAGATATAGTAAGAAAAATCATAGTTTTTAAAGATTTAATTGTAGCCAATTGGAAGATTGTTTTAGCCTTAACATTGTTAGGTTTAACAATTGGATATACAATAGACCTTCTAACGAAGAAGCCACAAACTTATACCTCTAAGATTCTATTTAACATGGACAATGGAACAAGTGGTGGTGGTGGACTTTCAGATTTGGCAAGTGCTTTCGGTATTGGTGGAGGAGCTAGTCCTAGTAGTAGCCTATTTAGTGGAGAAAATTTCTTTGAATTATTGAAAACTAAAAATATCTATAATAGAGCAATACTCTCTAAAGTTGAAGTCAATGGAAAGTCTGTTATTTTTGGTAACTTTTTGATTGAAAAATCAGGAGGTTTACAAGATGAGTGGAAAGATAATGAAGAGATGAAGCGTTTTCGATTTAGAGAAACTAATTACGAAAAGCTCACAGCTAATGAGCGTTCTAAAATCAGAATGTTACAAGCATTTTTAGAACCTCTAACATCAATATCTAATGATAATAAGAAATCCTCTTTGATGACAATGGCTGCGACAACTCGAAATGATACTTTGTCCCATGTTTGGACAAATTTATTTTTGAAAACAGTAACCGACTTTTATATTGAAACAAAGACGAAGAAAACACGTGAGTTGTTAGGTATTATGGAACGCCGTGTAGACTCGTTGAAAAGCCAGTTATATGGTACTCAAAGAAGATATGCACAGGTTGTTGACCAAAATCAGCAAGTGATTATGCAGCAAGGGATGATTGAACAACAGAGATTAAATACTAATTCTGCACAATTGCAAGGAATGTACCAAGAAGCTGTTAGAAATCTTGACAACCTGAGATTTTCGATGGTGAAAGAATCTCCTCTGTTTACAAGAATCGATGATTCAGAATTGCCAATTGGAGCCGATGTTACTCTCAAAGGAAAAGGAGTGAAGCTTGGAGGAACCATTGGTTTAGTATTAGCGCTATTATTTGTTGCTGGTCGCGACGTAATTCAAAAGTTAAAAGATAAGAAAAAAATAAATAGTTAATTAGACAATGCAAGAAACAGTCATTGAGGCAGGAAGGTCTGAAAAGCATTATTGGGCTGACATTATTAGATTTAGAGAGTTGCTATGGATTTTAGCAGTTCGTGATATAACAGTACGATACAAACAAACTATGATTGGAGTGGCATGGGCAGTTGTCAGGCCAATTATGACGGTATTGGTATTTGTATTTGCTTTTCATAAGGTTGCCAAAATTGAAGATACTTCAGGCGTTGATTTTAAAATTATCGTATTCACTGGGGTAATTTTTTGGAACTTTTTTGCTACTGCTTTTCAGCAAGTAAGTAATAGTATTACAGGTAATGCCAATCTCGTTTCGAAGGTATATTTCCCACGATTGCTAATGCCTTTAAGCTCAGTGGCAGTTCCATTGTTGGACTTTTTTGTAGGTTTTATTGTATTAGTGCCGTTTTTGATTTATAGCGGTATTTCGGTAGACTATCACTTGTTTTTTGTGCCAGTGTTTCTATTTTTTGCCTTTATGGCAGCACTAAGTTTGGGGATTATTTTTGCTTCTCTTAATGTTCAATATCGTGATTTTCAACAAATTGTTCCATTGATTGTTCAATATGGTTTCTTTATTTGTCCTGTAGCATATTCTACTTCCTCTATAAAAGAACTATCTTGGTATCCTTTCTATACTTGGTTGAATCCATTAGCTGGTATTATTGAAGGTTTCCGTTGGTGTTTGATTCCAAACTATCCATATTTTACATGGGATAGCTTTTTGCCAACCATTATTTTTGTTTGTCTAACCACAATTATTGCGATTATTTTCTTTAGAAAAAGAGAAAACTCGTTTGTTGATTACATTTAAAATATTGAAGTAGAATGACTGTTATTGAGGCACAAAACGTTAGTAAGAGATACATCATCGATCACAAAAAAGGTAATGCAAAGTCAGATACCTTTCGTGAGGTGATTACCAATACGTTTAGAAATATGTTTACTAAAGGGGAGGAAGACGAAGTTGAACATGAAGACTTCTGGGCCCTTAAAGATGTAAGTTTTAAAATAGAGCAAGGTGATAGAGTTGGGGTAGTAGGCTCAAATGGTGCTGGAAAATCAACACTTTTGAAAGTATTAAGCCGTATTACTGAACCTACTCAAGGCAAGATCACCATCAAAGGTCGTGTTGCCAGTTTATTGGAGGTTGGTACAGGCTTTCACCCTGAATTGTCAGGTCGTGAAAATATCTTTTTGAATGGTGCTATTCTTGGCATGAAGCGTGATGAAATCAAGAAGCATTTTGATGCAATCGTTGATTTTGCAGGTGTTGAAAAATTTCTTGACACTCCTGTAAAACGTTATTCGTCAGGGATGTACGTTCGATTAGGTTTTGCTATTTCTGCGCACTTGGAGCCTGAAATCATGATTGTTGATGAGGTGTTGGCAGTAGGGGATGCAGACTTCCAGCGTAAATGTCTTGGCAAAATGAAGGATGCCTCGACTTCGGGACGTACTATTTTATTTGTAAGTCATAACCTAACAGCAGTACAAGGTCTGTGTAATAAAGCTATGTACATGCAAAAAGGACAATTGATTCAAATGGGAGAGACTAATCTCATTATGTCAAACTATTTGAGTCAAATTCAAAAAACAGATTTACAAGTTTCTTATACTAATCAGAATGAAGCGCCAGGCAACGACCGAGTTCGTTTGAAAAGTGTTAAACTTGTACCTAATTATTTGGATAACCAAAACCATTTGGATGTTCGTACTTCATTCAAAATCCAAATTGAGTTTTGGAATTACATGGATCAAGCCAACTTGAATATTAGTCTCCATGTGAATTCGTTGACAGGTGAATGTATTTTTAATATTGGTACACCTTCTATCAAATTTGAAAAAGGTATTATCTCCGCAGAATGTGAAATTCCTAGTGATTTCTTAAATGATGGTTCTTATTCACTCTCTTTTATGATTGTGAAAGACACTGCCTCTGTGATTTATAATTTTGAAGAAGCGTTGATTTTCGAGATTGAGGACTATCGTGAAGGAACAGTGTGGTATGGTAAATGGCCAGGATATGTACGTCCGAAAATTGAGTTTCCAATTATGCAGTTGGAATACGAAAACGCTATTTAATATTGAATTAACTAAAGCTTTCTGCTTTTTGCTAGAAAAGAGAAACTTCGAAATTGAAACTTATATCCAGATTACGCTAAATGATTAATGTAACTAAAACATATTTACCTCCTTATGAGGAATATGAAGCCTACCTAAAGGGCATTTGGGAGCGAAATCAACTCACGAACAATGGCCCGCTAGTACGTGAATTAGAACAAAAAATTAAGGATTATTTAGGCGTAAAGCATTGCTTGTTTGTATCAAATGGTACTATTGCTATTCAGTTAGCACTTAAAGTATTAGGAGTAACCAAAGAAGTTATTACTACACCATTTTCTTACTGTGCAACTTCCCATTCGGTAGTTTGGGAGGGCTGTACCCCTGTTTTTGCCGATATTCTGCGTTCAGATTTGTGTATTGATCCACAAAAGGTTGAAGCTGCGATTACCGAAAATACACAAGCAATTTTAGCTACTCACGTATATGGCAATCCTTGTGAAGTTTATGAGTTGCAGAAAATAGCTGACAAACATAATGTTAAGCTTATTTACGATGCAGCGCATGCTTTCGGAGCGTCCGTAGATGATAAATCACTTCTTTCTTTTGGTGATATTAGCACTTGTAGTTTTCATGCTACGAAAGTATTTCATACGGTTGAGGGCGGAGCAGTGATTACCAATAATGACGAATATGCTTGGCTTTTAGATAGATATAGAAGCTTTGGACATATTGGCGACGATTATCTTACGATTGGAATTAATGGGAAAAACTCGGAGTTCCATGCTGCTATGGGCTTGGTAAATCTTCCTAAAGTGCCAGAAATTATTGCCGCTCGTAAGGCAATTTTCGATATATATGATCAGGAATTAAACTGGGATAAGCTTGGTCGACCAGAGCTTTCACTAAACACAGTGAAAAATTATGCGTATTATCCTGTTTTCTTCGAATCTGAAGCAGCTTTGCTGAAGGTAAGAGATGCTTTGTCTGAAAATCAGATTATGCCTCGTCGTTACTTTTATCCATCATTGAGTACACTCAAATTCGTAACAGAAGAAAGTACTTGTCCTATTTCCGACGATTTTGCCTTAAGAGCTTTGGCTTTGCCATTATATTATGATTTGGCGCATGAAGATGTGTATAGAATTGCACGTATCGTAAACGAAAATCTCTAATACTTCTATTGACTAAAATTTTTGATATGAATTTTATCTATCCAATCCTGTTTGCCAGTTTTATAGGCTTTGTGTTGAGAATAGCCTCTAGGGTTTGCATGAAATCTTTGGTGGATATTGTACTTACGGCATACATTACGTTTTGTGGTAGTGTTATTTTGACAGGATTTGCGCTTTCTGAAATAGGTAAAATCGATGATCGTCGCTTTTGGGCATTGTCAGTTTTTATCCCAGCTTTTGTATTCTACGTACAATTCACCAAATTATTTGGTCGAGATCAACGTGAACGGTTTACATTTTTTGAACTAATCGGAAGTCGAACTCAACTGGTTTGGAATTGGTTTGGAAACCTTCCAGTGTGGTTAAAATGGTCTTTTGGACTACTTTTTGGCGCATTTATTATTACAGAAATCACCAATCTTTTCCTGATTTTTTATACTGTTCCAAACGAGTGGGATAGCATGACTGGGCATTTGAACCGGTTGATGTATTATATGCGTCATGGTTCTATGGCTCATTTTGGAGGAACAAACTGGAATATTGATACGTATCCTCGTAGTGTTTGTACGATTCAAATCTACAATTATCTCATGAGTGGTCGTATTGAAAATTGGTTTAAGGTGATTCACCATACCGCATATATCATTATTGGTTTTGGCGTATTTGGTATTGCCGAAAGATTAACCAAAAATTTTACGGCGAGTGTTTTTGCTGCTTTAGTAATGTGGTTATTGCCCGATGTCATGATACAGTCAATTTCAACCGAAACCGATATCGTGTTAGGTTCGTATTTGGCTTGTTTGGTGTATTTTCTTTTTACTTACAGAGAAAAACATTGGAGACGCTATTTATATCTTGCAGGATTGACTTTCGGAATAGCTTTAGGACATAAGATTACTTTCGTTTTTTCTTTCCCTCCGCTGTTTTTGATTATTATTTATACAGTTTTTGGCGAAGATTTAAGAGCGAAATTTATTGATAAACTCGGTGATTCTTACCAACATTTCTGGTCAAGAACCTTTGGTAGATTGACTCACTTAGTTGTTGGCTTAACCGTTGGGATTGTACTGTTTACTTTACCAACAGGTTATTTGAGAAATATCCAATTGTTTGGTCACCCGATTGGACCACCTACTGCATTAAAACACCAATCTGTGGAACGTGCAGGAACATTGAAAAACCTTATCAAACAAGGCTCTCGTAATGTTGTGAGATATTCGATTGATATGGTGAATTTGGATGGATTGAGAAATGTTGAACAATTTGAAACAGTCAATCAATTAATAAGAAAACCTATCGAGAAAGTTGAGAAAAAGCTTCATCTTCGCCTCGAAGAAGAAACGGACTTTACCATTAACCCTTTTTCGTATAATGTAAGGTTTGAATTTTTTAATGCAAACCCTCACTGGGGAATATTTGGCTTTGCCATTGTTTTACCGCTGGTGGTATTGGTGTTGATTGGTTTCATTCGTAGAGGAATTGCGTTTTATGTACTGGCAGTTGCCTTTTGTTTGCATTTCGCGGCATTGAGTTTTACGGCACCTTACGACGCATGGAAAGGTCGTTATATGATTAGTACTGCCGTGTATGCGGTTCCATTGGTGACATTGTTATTTCATGAAGGCAATAAATGGAGGTTACAAAGCGGGTCGTTTATACTATTGAAATTCTATACTGCAATTGTTATATTAGTGGCATCAGCATCAGCCATTTTGGTTGTGTATTTGAATGAACGTTGTTTGCCAATTGCAGCCTTGGGGCGTCCTTCTGCTTTTGATACTGATAGAATTGACCTTCAAACATGGGCTCGTCCTGACATAACGCCTGCCTATCATAAGTTTGACGAGTTGGTACCTCAAGATGCCACCGTTGCGCTGGCTACTATTAACGATGACTTTGAGTATCCATTATGGGGCAAAAAATTGACCCGTACTTTGATCGTTATAAATCCTTTCGAAAAAGGTGTTCAACCAATTCCGAAGGAAGCACAATATTTATTCTTCGCCAAAAAGGTCATTAAACCTCAGCCTGGGGATATTCGATTGGGAACAGATACGACCATGAAGAATATGATTACTAGAGGAGAAGATTATTATTTAAGAAAGTTAAAATAAAGTTCTTCGGTTGTTGGAGAAGCTTACGATATGAAACTAGCGATTATGCAACCCTATATTTTTCCATATATAGGGTATTTCCAATTGATTAAAGCAGTAGATAAATTTGTCATTTATGATGATGTAAATTTTATCAACAGAGGCTGGATTAATCGCAATAGAATTCTGGTAAATGGCAAGGATAGTCTTTTTACTATTCCCTTGAAAGAAGCAAGTCAGAATAAGTTAATCAATGAAATAGAAGTAAATTGGGATGATGCTTGGAAATCAAAATGGTTAAAAACGCTGGAACAGAGTTATAAAAAAGCACCATATTTTCAGCAGGTTAGACCTATCATAGAGCAAACGTTAGAACAAGAAAAAACAATTTTTTCTGAAATTATTGTTGAAAATCTAAAGCTTATCAATGTTTATTTGGGCATCACAACGGAGATAATTTCTAGCTCTTCAATCTACCAAAATACGGAATTGAAAGCACAGACTCGTATCGTAGATATATGTCTACAAGAAAAGGCTAATCATTATATCAACCCAATTGGTGGTATAGAGTTGTACCAAAGAGAAGTGTTTGAAAAACAGGGAATGCAATTGAATTTTATTAAAAGTAAACCCGTTCAATATCCGCAATTAAAGAATGATTTTGTCCCTTGGTTATCCATTATTGATGTTTTGATGTTCAATTCTGTCGAGCAAATACAAACATTTTTAGATTCGTATGAATTGGTATAACTGCTAAGGTAAAAATCTATATGAATTTACACTAACCAGACTGGTTGAGCTTTTTTGACCTAATAAACTAAACGAACTATGGCAAAAGTTGTTGTTTTTGGAACAGAGCTGGTGGCCGAACTCGCCCACTATTATTTGACTACTGATACAGACCATGAAATTGTGGCCTTTACCGTAAATCAAGAGTATATTAAAGAGCCAACCTTTTGTGGCTTGCCAGTAGTACCTTTCGAAGAGGTAACGACTTTGTATCCGACTAACGAATACAAGTTTTTTGCGCCACTGTCAGAAAGAAAAATGAACCAAGTTCGTGCCAAGGTTTATCAAGAAGCTAAAGATTTAGGATATGAATTTATATCGTATATCAGCTCAAGAGCTACAGTACTGACAGACAAAATTGGCGAAAACTGCTTTATTCTCGAAGACAATACTATCCAACCTTTTGTGACAATTGGTAACAATGTCGTGCTTTGGAGCGGTAACCATATTGGGCATCATGGCACAATTAAAGACCATGTGTATTTTACCTCTCATGTGGTACTTTCGGGTCGTTGTGTGGTTGAGCCTTATTGCTTTTTTGGAGTAAACGCTACCATTCGCGATGGAGTACATATCGCAGAAGGAACGTTGTTTGCTATGGGAACTAACTTCACAGGAAAGAAAACAGAGCCTTGGAGTATTTATAAAGGCAATCCTGCTGAAAAAGCAAAAATTTCTAGTAAAGACATTAATTTATAATTCATATCACGAAAAATTCGTGCAACGCAATGAGTAACTACGAACAAAAATTTATTTGCCCTAAAACTAAAACAGCTTTGGTTTTGGCAGAAGACGGCAATACATTACATAATACTTCGACAGAAGAACCCATTTCTTATGAAATCAACGACATCGTTGATTTGACATACCCTAAGGAATTATTTGAGCAAGATCGTAAAGAACAATTAGCCTACAATGATGCTTATCAGCGTTATGATCGTGGAGTGACTTGGGTTTTTGAGTCATTGAATTCTGACGAAGCGACTGTTCGCCAAAAAATGACGAACCTTCTTGGTCTAAAGCTTGGAATGAAAGTATTGGAAGTGGGTGCTGGTACAGGCAAAGATTCTGAGTTGATTATCAAGGCCATTGCACCTGGAGGTCAAGCATTTTTGTCGGATTTGTCTCCAAATATGTTACGTTTAGCAAAACAACGTCTTCAACCAGAAGGAGTAGATGTAAATTATTTTATTGCCAACGGTACATATTTGCCTTTCGAAGACAATACTTTTGATGCAGTTTTCCACTTTGGAGGTATCAATACCTTCTCAGAGCGTAAAGAGGCGTTCGAAGAGTTTAATCGTGTGGTAAAAGTTGGCGGCCGTGTAGTAGTAGGTGACGAAAGCGTTGCGCCATGGTTGCGTGATCAATCAAGTTACCAAACGTTGATGTCTGCCAACCCAATGTTTGCAGATCAAGTACCTTTGGAAGACCTTCCTAAAAATATTGATAATTTTGAGTTACATTGGATTTTTGGTTTTGGATATTACGTATTGGCGTTTGAGAAAACTGACAAAACTCCAGAAGTAAATGTAAATCTTCAAATTCCAGGAAAAGATTTTGAAGATAACTGGAGAATTCGTGCAGAGAGAAACGCACAAAAGAAAGCGTAAAAAAGTGTTGAGTTTAGAGTTGGAGTTTGGAATTTTATTGGATAAAATTTTGAGTTCACAACTCTCCGTTTATCATTCAAAATCAAAGTACTATGTGGGTTAAAAAAGGAGTAGTTTATAAACCAGACGGTTCATTGGCGCATAGTCAATCGCACGCTCAAGTGCCATTTGCATACAAACACGAAGATTTTTTAAGAATATATTTCTCAACTAGAGATTCACAAGGTCAATCACGTCCTACATTTATCGATGTTGAATATGATGACCCAACTCAGATTCGCTATATCCACGATAAGCCTATCTTAGAACTGGGTGGCCCTGGCGAATACGACGAAACAGGAGCTATGCCTTCTTGGTTTGTCGATATGCCTAATGGCGATATTTGGTTGTATTATACAGGTTGGAACCGTACGCATAACTCTTATCGCTTGTCGATGGGCTTGGCGATAAGTCATGACGGAGGATTGTCATTCAAGAAAATGTTTCGTGGACCAATCATGGATCGTTCGATTCATAATCCAATCTGGGCAGCTCAGCCTTCGGTAATGTATGATAATGGGGTTTGGAGAATGTGGCATATTTCAGGTCAAAAATGTGAGTATATTCACGGGTATCCAGAACCGTTCTACGACTGTCGTTATGCAGAATCAAAAGATGGTATTCACTGGACTTCGACAGGCGATGTAGTACTGGCTTTTGACGATTTTCTACATGCAGTAGGTCGCCCGAGTGTGTTCAAGGAAGATGGTATTTACAAAATGTATTACTCATATCGTCATACGGTTGACTATCGTACGAATCGTGATCAAAGTTACCGAATGGGCTATGCAGAGTCGTTAGATGGTATCAAATGGGAGCGTAAAGATAATTTAGTGGGTATTGCAAAATCTGAAAATCCAGCAGATTTTGACTATAACATGATAAATTATGCGCACTATTATGAACATAATGACAAAAAATATTTGTTGTACAATGGCAATGGCTTTGGTGCATCAGGTTTTGCCTATGCAGTTTCAGAAAAATAGTCACTCAGGCTTTTGATATTTGTCATAAAAATCCCAAATCCTGTACTATAATTTTGAGCCATTGTTGAACCCATTGCTAAGCAATTAGCCAAACATTTCACAAAGCTATGGCAGCCTCAAAAGAACAATTCAATAAAGACGGATTTTTGATTTTGAAAAACTTCTTTTCAAAAGAAGAAATCAATAAAATTTATACAGAAGCAAGACAGCTTTTTGCGATTCAAATCAAGCGTGTTGTAGGTATCGATGTGGATATTAATGACCGTGATACTTTCGAAAAAGCGATGTTTGATTATTTTCAGGCCGATTTCACTTCTTTTGTCAATACAGGTAAGCAAGTACAACACTTGATTTCGATGCACCGTCTGGGTACAGACGAGCGTATTGTAAACCTATTGAAAGAAATTGGGTACGAGTTTCCGACCATTGCTGTTCGTCCTGCGATGCAATTCAATAGCCGATATCTATCAAAAGGTGGTAGTCACTGGAAATTGGGCGCTCATCAAGACTGGCGTACAGGTCAAGGATCTTTAGACAGCGTAGTTTTGTGGTTCCCATTAGTCGATTGCGATGCAGATTTAGGCGCTTTACAAATCATTCCTGCAAGTCATACGGTTGGTTTGTTACAAGCTGATACTTCTGGCTATACAGGTTCTATTCAAGACGCATTACCTGAAGAAGATTATGTACAAACTTCCTTTGAAGTAGGCGACTTGTTGATTTTCTCAGCATTCTTGGTACACCGTTCTGGCGACAATATCACACAAAATATTCGCTGGTCGATCCAATTGCGTTACAACAATATGGCTGAGCCAACTTTCCAAGAAAGAGGATTTCCAATGCCATATATTTACAAACCTGAAGAAAATTTGGTAACGCCAGATTTTCCTAAGAAAGAACAATTAGAGCAACTTTTTGCCTAACAATATTCCTTGTATCTTTGCAGACCTGTGAGCATCCCTCACAGGTCTTTTGTTTTTGAACAAAAGGTTTTATCGATTATTCTTTCCACTTAAGTAATAGAAATTAAATCAGTACTAGTTTTCGAAGAAGTTAATGTATTTTCTTCTTTTCTAGATACTGCTACCTAATACCCATTTCAATGATTAAAGTAAGCGTAATTGTCCATACATATAAGCACGAAAATTACATACGTCAAACGCTCGATAGTATTGTTAATCAGCAAGTCAATTTTGAGTACGAAGTAATTGTCGGCGATGACGCATCGCCCGATAGCACTCCTGATATTATTAGAGAATATCAGCAAAAATATCCTCACTTAATCAAGCCATTGTTACATTCTGTAAACTTGGGTGGTTTTGGAAAAAACAATACAATGGCAACGCTTGCTGAAGCAAAAGGGCAGTATATTGCACCAATGGATGGCGATGATTATTGGACAAGTCCTCATAAATTACAAAAACAGGTTGATTTTTTGGATGCTAATCCTGACTTTGTCGCTTGTTTTCATAATGCTTTAATTCATTTTGAGGATGGTTCTCATCCAGATGAATATGTCAATACGCCTGATCAGAAGGTTGTTACAACGCTTGATGATTTAGTAGGCGAAGACGAGGTTTGGTATATGGCAACCTCGGCGGTGATGTTTCGTCATGGAATCATGAAAACTTACCCTCAGTGGTTTCATGAGTCTAAAAGTGGCGATATCCCAAGATATATTTTGCTCGGAAAACATGGTAAATTTTACTATATGAACGATGTCATGTCTGTTTATCGTAAAAATGGCGGAGGTATGAGTTTTACAGATGGTAAGCAGGATGCAGAATTTTTGTTCAACCGTATTGGTATGTATAAGGGTATTGATCAAGAATTAGACTATCGTTTTCATACAAGAGTACGCAAGAATATTGCTAGGTATTACTTGATGTTGGCGAATTCAATTCAATATGGTAACAACCCTATTTTATCATGTTACTACGCGTTGAAGTCACTGGTTCTTTCTAGACCAAATAAACCAGAGCATTTGAAAAAGGTAATGATGAGCTATGTGATTCCTCATAGCATCATGGGTATATATGCCAATATAAAATGGCAACTGATGAAAATAGTAGGAAAAGCTAATTAAATTTAATTATTTTCTCTTTTAAAAAAGGCTAGAAATCACCTCTATCGTGATATTTCTAGCCTTTTTTGATTTTGACTCTAAGGAACAAGGACTGACAATGACAGTTGGAACAAATAGGGTTTTTACATTTATGAATAAATCTAATATAAAATAGAATTTTGCCATGCTATTTTATAATTATGATAAAATATAAATAAACTATCCAATGAAAACACAATCCTTAAAACTTCTCCTCTTACTTCTTGGTGTGAGTTGGGCTACTACTGCCCAAACAATTCATCCAGATATACTCAACAAGATATGGTCCGCCTATTGGATTGCAGCTCCGCAAACGGTTCCGCAAGCGTATGGTGTGTATCATTTTCGGAAAAACTTTGAGCTTCCTCAACAACCTTCAGATTTTACTATTCATGTGTCGGCAGACAACCGATATAAGCTGTTTGTCAATGGTAACGTCATTTCGCAAGGACCTGCCAGAGGAGATTTATCTTACTGGAATTTCGAAACCGTAAATATTGCTCCTTATCTTAAAAAAGGTAAAAATACCATCGCTGCCATTGTTTGGAACGAAGGGAATTTTAGGGCAGAAGGACAAATTTCGCACCGCACCGCATTCGTGTTGACAGGCAATACCTCAGCCGAGAAGATTGTAGATACCAATCCTACTTGGAAGAGCTTTTCGAATCAAGCCTATCAGCCATTGTCCAAAGGCGTTGGTCATCCTGCCTATTATGTGGCAGGTGCTGGTGAATTGTTGGATTTCACTAAAACATTGCCATCCAACTGGAATTCAGAAAACTTTGACGATAATCAATGGGTTACTGCTGAACGAGTTGGCTGGAGAGGCGCTTGTCCGAAAGGAATATCAGATATTAATAACTGGATGTTAGTACCTTCAGCTTTGCCTGAAATGGAATATAAAAAACAATATTTCAGTGCAATTAGAAAAGTTGAAGGAGTGACACTTACGAACCCTAATCTCGAAAATGTATCTTGGGAAATACCTGCTAATACACATGTGAAAATCTTGCTTGATCAGGGTTTTTTGACCAATGCTTTTCCTAAAATTACTTTTCAAAAAGGAAAAGATACTAAAGTAGGTTTGACTTATGCCGAAGCATTGATGGATGCCGATGCACTGAAGAAGAGACAGATTTTGAAAAATAATCGTAATGAAATTGAGGGTAAAATTATCGTAGGCCGAAAAGATAGCCTTTTACTTTCTGGAAAAGATTCTGAGGTATTCGAATCTTTGACTTACCGAACATTCAGATATGTCCAATTAGAGATTCAGACAGGAGCAGAGCCGCTTACGATAAAGGAAATATCAAGCACTTTTGTAGGATTTCCTTTTACGCAAAAAGCACAATTACAAAGTGCGACCATCGACTTTCAACCTTACTTGAATATTGGTTGGCGTACAGCAAGGCTTTGTGCAGTAGATACTTATATGGATTGTCCGTATTATGAACAGCTACAATATATTGGCGACGCTCGTATCCAAGCGTTAGTGTCGTATTTCAATGCTGGGGACGACCATTTGGCTCGCAATGCCTTGAATCAAATGGAACATTCTCGTATGGCAGAGGGAATTACCCTGAGTCGTCACCCTTCTTTTTCTCCACAACAAATACCTACTTTTTCATTATGGTACATTGGTATGCTTCAGGATTATTTAAAATATCGTGGAGACGCCAATTTTATCAAAGAGAAATTGCAAGGTGTGAGAAACATCTTGTGGTTTTTTGAGAAATACCAAAATCCTGAAGGCTCTTTACGTAAGGTTCCTTACTGGATATTTACAGACTGGGTCGAAAACCGTAAAGGGTGGAGTAACGGTGAAGCTCCTTATGGCAAAAATGGTTCATCAGCTGTATTGGATTTGCAATTGCTTTGGGGCTATCAAGTGGCGGCCGACCTCGAAAGTCAGTTGGGCATGAAAGCTTATGCTGAGATGTATGCGCAGAAGGCTTTGCAACTGAAAAAAATGATTTTACAAAAATATTGGGATGCCTCAAAAGGGATATTGGCTGATACCGAGGATAAAGATGTATTCTCTCAACATGCTAATAGCCTTGGTATTTTGACAGGGGTAATATCTCCAAATAATTATGCACAAGTAAGTAATAAACTTCTCAATGATAAATCTTTAGCTCCAGCCTCAATTTATTTTAAATACTATTTGCACCAAGCTTTGGTAAAAGCGGGAAAAGGGGATGAATATATTGCTTGGTTGAGCGATTGGAAACGTAATATAGAACTAGGGTTAACTACATGGGCAGAAATTTCAGAAATAGAGCATGCTCGTTCAGATTGCCATGCTTGGGGAGCCAGTCCCAATATAGAATTTTATCGAGTGATATTAGGAATTGATTCTGACGCACAAGGTTTTTCTAAAGTGAAAATAGAACCTCATTTGGGTAATTTAACTCAAATTAAAGGAGAAATGCCACATCCTCAAGGCAAAATAGTTTGTGATTATTCTCAGATAGGAAATCAATGGAAAATACAGATAGAAAGTCCAGTCGAGGGAACTTTTGTTTGGAAAGGAAAAACGATGCTTCTTAAAAAAGGACAAAATCAATTCAAGTTATAGTGCGCTTAAACAGGGGTTAGGAATAGGTGAAATCGATAAAAAGTTAAAACCTTACCTCGTAAAACTTTCCTAACCCTATACGCTAGACCAAGACAGATTACCAAAAAATATTTTCTATTTTTCAATAAAACCAAATTTTACTGTCGAAAATAACCTATGAAATATCATCTACCTCCATTTTTAATTGCCTCACTCTTGAGCTTTAGTAGTTGGGCACAGCTTTCAGTTCAGAATTTAACAGTAGAAAATCTCTCCAATCCAATTGGAATTGATAGAGCGCAGCCACGCTTTAGTTGGCAACTCAATTCGGACAAACAAAATGTTAAGCAAACAGCCTACGAAATTAGTGTTCGTTCTGGAAAGAAATTGGTTTGGTCAACAGGGAAGATTTCTTCCGAAAATTCTCTTAGAATTCCTTATGGTGGGGCAAATCTTGAGTCAGATAGTAAGTACACTTGGCAAGTAAAAGTGTGGGATAACCAAACGAAAACTCCTGCCTTAGCAACCTCCAATTTTCAAACAGCCATGATGCGTCATGACGAATGGAAAGCGCAATGGATTAATTCGGGCATTGAGGCGGATTCAGTCAATGGAATTGTGCCACATTTAAGAAAAACTTTTGAGGTAAAAAAGCCCATTGCATCCGCAACGGTTTTTGTAACCTCCAGAGGTTTGTATGAGGCAAGTTTGAATGGTAAAAGAGTAGGAGATACCTTTCTGACTCCAGGCTGGACAAGTTATAACAAGCATTTGCAATACCAAACTTATGACGTTACCAAACAATTGAGTACAGGGAAAAATGCTGTTGGTGTTACACTCGGAAGCGGTTGGTACAGGACGAAATTAGCTTGGGAAAATCATAAAAACCTATATGGAAAAGAAACCGCTTTATTATTTCAGTTACATATCAAGTATGCCGATGGTTCAGAGGATTGGATAGTTTCTGATAATTCTTGGAAATCAACGACCAGTCATATTTTATTTTCTGAAATATATGATGGCGAGCGTCAGGATTTAAGAAAGGAAATCAAGGGTTGGGATTTAGCAAATTTTGATGATTCTAAATGGCAAAATGTAAAAATAGCTTCATTTGCGACAGATTATTTGAATGCTTCCGTAAATGAGCCTATCAAAAAACATGAAACATTTAAACCTGTCAAAGTACTTACCTCACCGAAAGGAGAAACAATTTTAGATTTTGGACAAAATGTAGTGGGGTGGGTAAAGTTTAAGATTTCGGGAAAAGCAGGTCAAATGATTAAGCTATATCATGTCGAAATGTTAGATAAACATGGAGTTCCATATTTTGAAAACCTACGTTCAGCCAAAGCACAGGCACATTATGTGTTGAGTGGCGAGCCGAATCAAACAATTGAGCCACATTTTACCTTTTTTGGATTTAGATATGTAAAAGTAGAAGGGTTAGAAGGTAAAATTAATCCCGAAGATTTTACGGCTGTTACCTTATATTCTGACATGAAACCACTTGGGAGTTTTGAATGCTCAAATCCGATGGTGAACCAATTACAAAAAAATATTCAGTGGGGACAAAGAGGCAATTTCTTGGATGTTCCGACCGATTGCCCGCAACGTGACGAACGCTTAGGTTGGACGGGCGATGCAGAGGTATTTTCAAGAACAGCAGCTTATAATTTTAATGTAAATCAATTTTTTGCTAAATGGCTCAAAGACGTAACAGCTGACCAAGAACCAGATGGTGCTATCCCATTTGTGATTCCTAATGTGTTGGGTAAGGTGACAGGAGCGGCGGGTTGGTCTGATGCTGGTATCATTATTCCTTATAATATGTATGTGGTTTATGGCGACAAACAAATCTTGCAAGACCAATATGCGAGCATGAAGGCATATTTGAACCATGTGAGAGGTTTAGCAAAAAATGACCTCTGGAATATGGGATTTCAGTTTGCCGATTGGTTGTCGTATAGAGTTGATGATTCGAAAAGTGCTATTGGACAAAAATCAGCCGTGACTGATGTGTATTTGGTAGCTCAATGTTTTTATGCGTATAATATTGAGTTGATGATAAAAGCAGCTAAGGTATTACAGAAAAATGAGGAGGTTGCAGACTATGAGGCTTTATTACAAAGAGTCAAAAAAGCATTTCAGCAAGAATTTATGACGGCTTCGGGAAGATTAATTTCAGAAACGCAAACCGCCTATATTTTGGCATTGCAGTTTGATATGTTACCAGAGTCGCTACGCCAAAATGCCGTAAATCGCCTTGTTGAAAATATCAAATCCTACGAGTATCATCTAACTACGGGCTTTTTAGGAACGCCATTTCTAAATCCTGTTTTGACACGTTATGGGCAAAATGATGTAGCCTACAAACTACTTTTACAAGATACCTATCCTTCGTGGTTATATCCTATCAAGTCGCATGGTGCAACTACCATTTGGGAGCGCTGGGATTCGATGAAACCAGATAGCACTTTCCAAGACCCTGGTATGACCTCTTTCAATCATTATGCCTATGGTGCCGTTGGCGATTGGATGTATCGCACCATTGCAGGAATAGATACCAAGGAAGCAGATGGAGCTGGCTATAAGTTGAGCGTTATCAAACCAGAACTAGGAGGAGGATTGACTTTTGCAAAAGGTAGTTATTTGACGCCTTATGGTAAAATTGCTTCAAACTGGAAAATAGAGGGGGATTGGCTAACCCTAGAAATAGAAGTACCTGCCAATACCGAATCAACAGTCTATTTCCCGACTTCGGATATAAGCTCTATAAAAAATAACGGAGTAGCTTTGACTGATTTGAAGCAAGAGGGTAAATGGATTTCTAAAACCTTTGGTTCAGGAAAATATGCCTTCACTATGAAAATTAGATAATTTAGTAATTTGAAAATTTGGGGATTTGAAGATTTGAAAATGTCTAAAAATTTAGGAGTTTAGGAATTGGGAAATTTTAAAAACCAGATTAAAGCATTTCCAAATCTTCCCATTTCTAAATCCTCTTATTTTCAAATCTTCAAATTAAATTAAGTCTTTTGTTTCTTTTTCTTTGCTGCAGGAAACAAAACGTTATTCAAAATCAAACGATAGCCTGCCGAGTTAGGGTGAAGATTCAAATCTGTAGGTTCCTCGTTAACAAAGTGCTGATAATCTTCAGGGTCGTGACCACCATAAAATGTCCAAAAGCCTTTCAAGAAAGTTCCATGAATATAACGAGCTTCATTTAGCGAGCGATTTTCCCCTAAAATAGTTACTTCTGGTTTAATCAAAGATTTTTTGTAAGAAGTAGTTTGCCCCATAAAACCATGAATGGTTGTCTCATGATTTTGTGTCAACATCGTAGGAATAGGATCCCATTTTGCTGAAAATTGAAATAAGTTAAAATAATCATTATCTTCTCTTACTGGACGCTCGTTGTTAGGATACGCCTCGATTGTAGAGAATTCGATTACCTGAGGATGATATACTAATCCAAAGTTTTGAAAGGCAAAAGAATTGGCATAATTCAATTTTTTGTCAGCATTGGGGTCATAACCATCGCCATCATAAAAGGCATCGACGATATCAAGCCCTTCGGCTGCCAAAGCGATATCATACGTATCTGTTGCAGTACACATGGCAAACATATAGCCTCCACCTGCAACAAAATCTCTAATTTTTTTGACCACTCCTAATTTTAACTGAGATACTTTGTTAAAGCCATATTTTGCCGCATTTTTCTTATCCTCACGCAATTGCGCCTGATACCAAGGTTGACTACTCTGGTTCCAGAATTTACCCATTTGACCTGTAAAATCTTCATGGTGTAAGTGCAACCAGTCATATTCTGGTAGTTTGTTATTTAGCACATCCTCATCAAAAATTAAATCATAAGGAATTTCAGCGTAGGTCATTGCCAAGGTTACTGCATCGTCCCAAGGCTGGGCTGTTTTGGGAGAATAAACGGCAACTTTTGGAGGTTTTTGTAATTTTACAACATCCATATTCACATCAGGACTACTCAATTCTGTACGGATTTGAGCAGCATCTCCATCCGAAATAACTTCATAGCTAATACCACGAATCACCAATTCGTTTTCAAACTTTTGTGCTTGTTGAACCATAAAAGCACCACCACGATAATTCAATAACCATTCAACTTCAGTTTCGTGGTTTTTCAAAACCCAATAGGCCAAGCCATAAGCTTTGAGGTGATTTTTTTGGGTATCATCCATCGGAATAAGGATGTACGAGGCCCATGCACGGGTGCAAAAAAGAAAAAATATGATAAACGGAAATATAAGGCGCTTCATTGGTTTGAGAATTTTGTCTGACAAGACCTAAATTTGTTACGTCATAAAACTATTATAGCCAAACTACTCCAGAGAAGTACTGAAAGCTACTAAGCGGATAAATACAGTTGATATTTCAACGAAAATGTTACCGTGGAATGTATATCTCTGCAAGGATTCCTTACCACAAATATAGTGCTAATCACCAAAGCACATAATATGATTCGTAAAGGAAGTTGTTTTGTACAGAATAATCTTTAACAAACATCGACATGATAAAGGATTGTTTTACAAAATTTTAGTTCAGAAAATAATAGTGACAAATTATCATTATTGCACAAAACTTAAATTTCAATTATATGAACTTTATTGAAAATATACGAGAAGCCCTACGTTCTATCAAAGGTAATATGCTGAGAACGGTCTTAACAGCGCTGATTATTGCCATAGGCATTACCTCTTTAGTGGGTATTTTGACAGCCATAGACGGGATTCAAAGCTCGGTAGATAATAGCTTTTCGGGATTGGGTGCCAACTCTTTCGATATTCGCAATAGAGATGTTTTTAGAATTAGAAAAGAAGGTGAAAAAGAACGTAATTATCCACCCATCAACTATCGTCAGGCAAAAATGTATAAAGCGTTGTTTGGCAAGCAGGCAATTATTGGGATGAAGACCAACGTTACATTCAATTCAGAAATTAAACACGAATCAAAAAAGACAAATCCTAACTCCAGAATTATCGGTACTGACGAAAATTACTTGGATATGAAAGGATATAAAATTGCGAGTGGTCGTGATTTTTCAAGTAGTGATTTGGAGCGTGCGGCCAATGTTTGTATTGTTGGAGTAGATGTAATTAGTCAACTTTTTGAAAAAAATAGTAACCCACTAAATCAAGAAATTACGATTTCTGGTGGAAAATATAAAATTGTAGGTTTACTAGAGAAAAAAGGAAGTTTTATGGGTGGGGGTGACGACCGTGTAGTTTTTGTGCCACTCGAAACGGGTCGCAAACTGTCGCAAGGACGTAATCTGACATTTGATATTGTGACTTCTGCTCCTAATATCAAAGACGTTGAAAATATTATGGAAGAAGCTCGTGGAGCCATGCGTATCGTTCGTCAGGATGAGTTAGGTAGAGAAGATTCTTTCAGTATCGAACGTTCAGATTCATTGGTAAAACAATCGGAAAGTATTACAGGTGTATTACGAATAGGAGGGTTTGGTATCGGATTTATTACCTTACTTGGTGCGGCAATTGCCTTGATGAACATTATGATGGTGTCGGTAACTGAACGTACAAGAGAAATCGGTATCAGAAAATCATTGGGAGCAACACCAAGAGTAATTCGTTTACAATTTTTGATTGAAGCAATTGTGATATGTGTTTTGGGTGGTTTGGCAGGTTTGATTTTGGCTATCCCAATCGGAAACGTAATTGCTAGCGGTATCATGTCTGGCACATCAAGTTTTATTGTTCCTTGGTTGTGGATGTTCCTCGGTATCGCTGTCTGTGTCTTCGTAGGAATCCTTTCAGGTTTTTACCCAGCTAGTAAAGCCTCGAAATTAGATCCTATTGAATCTTTGAGATATGAATAAAATGAACCAGCCATACAAGCACTTTTTTGAAACACGTATAAATGTGAAATTATTTAAAAAAATAATGGTTTTATAAAGGCTATAGTAATCAGAAGATTATGGTAGATGTTACGAAAAAGTTTTATTTTTTTTAAATTTTGCGTTTGCACAGTAAATTTTAATCCTCTAAATTTGCATCACAATCACACAGAAAATGATGTGAATTGAGCCCAGATGGCGGAATTGGTAGACGCGTTGGTCTCAAACACCAATGCCTTCATTGGCATGCCGGTTCGACTCCGGCTCTGGGTACCAAACGGAACAAAGTAATTTGTTCCGTTTTTTGTTTTTAGCTGTTATCGGTTTAATTCTTTCTTAATGATACTCGTTATTTCTTCGGAATGAGTAATTATCATAAAATGCCCACCATTTTCTATCCCATATTTTAACATATCAATAGATGAAATCTCTGTAGGTTTCAGTAGCAGCCTGTCTTTAGTACCATGCAAATGAACAACCTCTGTGTTTACCTCAGTATTTTTCCATTGTGTAATTTGTCGAACCGCCCAAATGAGAAAATGATAGTCTGTATCGGCTAAAATTTGACGTAACAGTATTTTTTCATGTTGTCTAGTAATGCCAAATAACCAGAATGTTACAGGGTTAGCTTTGAGAATGAAGTTTTTGGGAAGAATTTTGATAATTTTGCTCCAGTCCCATAGTCGAAAAAACCAAGGAATTTGTCTAAAATAAGAAGCAGAAGAAATTAAAATGATTTTATTGATGGGGATATATTTAGCCATTTCAATAGCTACCATACCTCCAAATGAAAGCCCAATAAGGATAGAATTTGGCTCTATTCGAGCTGATAATCGTTGCGCATAATCAGAAATATCTTCATAATTACGAGGAGGAATCCATTCAACTAACTGTGGCTGGTACTCTTTCAAATCAATATTGTCGAATACTCTTCCATCTACACCTAATCCACTGAGGAGGTAAATTTTTCTATTCTTCATGACCGTTCAATCAGTTTACACTTTTCTTTCAAATCCGAAATCGCATATCTTTCGTAATAAAGACCAAACATACAAACTTTACTTTGTCTTAATAGCGATGAAAAAATCAGTTCTTATTTCATTGACGGCTATGAGCTTGTCAACAGGACTTTTTGTGTCCTCATGTAAACAAACCGAAATGGAGTCAGCTCCTAAACCTGACGTTAACCTCTATCTTCTTGTTGACGGAACCAAACTAGCCAAAATCAATGCAATGCAGTCAGATATGACTACCTCAAATATAACAATTACAGGCTTGATGTCAGGCGATGCACTAACTTCTATCGACTTTCGTCCTGCCACTGGCGAATTGTATGGCGTAAGTACCATGAATCGCCTCTATGTAATCAATCAAGAAACAGGTATGGCAAGAGTGATTGGTGCAACAGCATTAAATCCAACGATTAGTGGAACAGCAGTTGGCCTAGACTTTAACCCTACGGTGGATAGAATTCGTTTGGTAACTAACACTGGTCAGAACCTACGTATTCATCCTGAAACAGGAGCTGTGGCTGCCACAGATGGTGCTATAAATGGAGGCATGAGTCCAACGATTGAATCGGTAGCCTACACTGGAAATACGGCTGGTTCAAGTGCAACTATTTTGTATGATATCGATTCAAAAACAGATAAATTGTACAAGCAAGATCCACCTAATAATGGTACTTTGGTAGAAGTTGGCGCATTAGGTGTTGATATATCTGCCTCTGGTGGATTCGATATTAACCCAGACGGTACAAAAGCGTTAACAGCTGTAAAAGTTAATAGTGTTTGGGAATTGCATCAAGTAGATTTGATGACAGGGAAATTAACTAAAATTGGCAATCTGCCATCTGGTAATATCACGGGCTTAGCTATTCCAACCAATCCTGTAGCTTATGCTGTAGATGAATCAAATAATTTGGTAATTTTTAATCCTAGTAATATCGGAACGCCAGTTTCAAAAGCTATTACTGGTTTGCAAACAGGAGAGTCGATATTAGGTATAGATTTTCGTCCAATCAATGGTCAATTGTATGCATTGGGTAGCACTAGTAGGCTTTATGTGCTCAATACCTCGTCGGGAGCGGCTACAGTCGTAGGAACAGCACCGTTTGGTACTTTACTCTCTGGTACATCGTTTGGATTTGATTTTAACCCAACTGTGGACAGAATCAGATGCATAAGTAATACAGGTCAAAATTTGAGATTACATCCTGAAACGGGTGCAATAGCAGCGGTAGATGGCGCGTTGAACCCTGGAACTCCTTCAATTACAGCATCGGCTTACACCAATAATTTTGCAGGAGCAACCACTACAATTTTATACAATATTGATGTAAATACTGACAAATTGACGGAACAGGATCCACCAAACAACGGAACTCAAGTAGAAGTTGGAGCATTGGGTATTAATGTGGAGGCTTCAAGTGGATTTGATATTGGTAGTAGAAGTGGCACAGCTTATGCAGCATTGAGAGTGGGTAGCACATCGGTACTTTATACTATTAATCTAACAACTGGTGCAGCAACCAAAGTAGCAGACTTGCCAGTAAATGTAAAAGCTTTTGCGCTTGGAACAGGTTTTTAATGATTAGGCGGTCGGCATTGAGCTTTCGGTAAAATGTTTCCTTTATTTATTCAAAAACATATTTAGAATTTTAGCTTACTGTATATAAGATAAAAAGGTGTTAGTGAAAACTAACACCTTTTTATGCCTTCCAATTCCATCTTTCAGCCCACTCCAGACCATTGGGTAATGCAGCATTGGCAAATTCCAAATGTATGACTTTTCTTGGTTGGAGATTGGTGGTTCGCTTGGAGCTATGGAGTAGTAATGGTTTCATGAGCATAATGCCGCCTTTTTCTACAGGACAAACCTTTTCAGTGGTATTACTCCAATCAATTAACTCTGGTCTTAAGATACCCTTATTGTGTGACTCTGGAATTATGTATAAAGCACCATTTTCGGCAGAAGTATCATCCAAATGAATTCTCAACGTCACCATTTGCTCTAAGATAGCTAAGGGCGGTTGTACGGCATAGTTATCGGGTTTGACCGTCCATGGTCCGAAACTTTCGGTATCTATTTTTTGATTGACAGAAATAGTCAAATCTTGATGATAGGCCACATACCAATTTGAATCGGCAGGCTTGTCGAAATAGATACTTTTGACAAGAAAATAATTTTCTCCAAGTAATTCTGTAAGAATAGATTTGAGTTTTTGAGTAAACACCAATGGGAGAACTTCAGGTATTTCTAACAAAAATCTACGAATAGCGAATAGGTTATTCGACCTTCTGAAGTTTACTTTATCTTTTGTATTGACCTCAATAGTATTTACAATTTCGAGAATTTCCTCCTCTGAATATAAAGGAGGAATAAAATCAAAGCCCTGTTGATTGAAAGTATCAGTTGCCATAATCATACGTAGTTTTACTACAAAATAGGACTTGGTTTTCTAATGAATATATCGTCTACCTTTTCCAAAACATCAATTTTTGTAAAAATGACTTTTTACCTTCGTCTTCATACCAGCATGAATTAGGTAATGTTGGTCCTGCATTGAATATGGGTAAATTTACACCAAAGTAAGCATCAAACCCTTTAGGTTTTCCTAAATTTAACAAAGAACCGAGATTATCAGTGCCTACAAATACGGGGCCTAATCTTGTTGCTAGACCAAAACCAAATTTGGTATAATTGTCAAATAACACCAATGGCATGCTTACTTCTATCCATTTTCGTTCATATCGTGGCGTTACACTTAACAAAGATGGTGTGCGCAGACCTCTGGTTTTGCTATTTGTGAGATTCTGCACCCAATACCCCGCCACATATACGTGAGGTTTTACTTGATAATCTGCTGTGACTTGTAAGGTAGCTGGCAAAATGGTCATAAATTGTTGCGCATTATTACCTGGACCAGCTCCTAATTTGTTATTGATCTGGTTAAATAAGGCATCAAATCCGCGAGAACCTCTAAAATCTTCTCGAGTAAAAGCAGTATTGTTTATCGCTAAATCCCAACTGTTGGCGTAGAATTGATTATTGTAATTGAGATAACCTATATCGTTGAGGGATACGCCCAATTTATATTTATACTTGTTTTTGCTTGCATCAAGTTTTCGCTTTCCTTTTTCTCGGTAGGTATATTTGTTGATATCTGGACGATATTCATACACAAATCCGAGGTCTAAACCCCAACCACCACCAGCAGAATTACCTCCCAATAACCAACCTAATGATGGATTAGCACTTTTTAGGGCATCTTCATCTGTGTAGCCATACTGAAGTTTTAGCGAGTTGATTAGTAAAGTGTTATTAACAGGATTTCTAAAATCAGGAATAATTTGATAATTGGCCTCATTAATAAGCGCATAAGCAGCATAAATCCCTGCTAATCTTTTCGCAGTGATACCCACTTTGATATATTCTTCGTCATTATCAATCAACGTTTGCCCATAAGTAATACCAACCTCGGCATAACTATTAAGATTGACCATCATGTTTTTGAGGTCGTAAGCTGAGGTACTTGGTTGGATGTTGTCAATGCCATAATACATGGCCTGTGCAAAATCACTATCTACATTGGTAGCGCTCATACCTGCTCGCACACGTGTTGTTAATGCCACCGAACGAGTGTCATTGATAGTATAAAGTGCCGAAGGTCCACGGGTGTCGGTGAGTGCGTACACCGACTCAAATGAGCGATTTGAGTTGGGACTCAAATACTCGTCTTTATAGACAATCACACTTTTGGCATTACGATAGGTATCAGAAACGCTATTAGTGAACATTGATAAATAGGAATATGGCGCATTCCACCCAAAATAGCTATTGGTGGCAAAAACATCGTTTGCTGCGATATTCAAATAAAACTTATATCGAGAATCTGTAACATTAGCTGGATTTACATAGATTGCATTTGTGCCTGCATAGTTACTATTAGCAATACCCAACCATTGCTGCGCTTGTGAGATAATTGGCAAGAAGCAGATACCTAGAAGGGTAATTATTCTTTTAAACATGTATTATAAAGCCTATGAGTTGTTTTATTGTTTGATTATGTATGGGTAACGGGTAGGTGTGAGGAGTATAAAAATATAATACTTAGTTGTGGATGCAAATTTAATAAGGTTGGTTTAATATTTTCGAAAGAGCTTTAATTCTGCTGAACTGTTTATTAAACTCCAAATATGGATTCATTATTGTACGGCGATTTTATAAAGCATTTTCATTTCTTTTTGATAATTTAATTTTATTCTAACCCCCAATTCAAGACAAAATTCGTTAATTAGTCCGTTACTTTGCAAGAACGTTTTGATTAAACGATTAAATATTGGTACTTAGGTATGTAAAATCTTTCATTTTCTGCCCCAAAACTTAAGCGAAAATTCGAAGAATTTCTAAATGTAAGAAGTCTTGTACAAATCGAATAATGATTTGGGATAAATGAAGAGATTTTTTTTAGAGTCAAAAAATACTCGTAAAATTGTTGTATAATTTTAAGTGAGGTCTTGGATATTTCTAAGTGTATTATTTTTGGAGTGAAAAAATTATACAAAAAATTGGAAAAATAATATAATTAGAGCTTTTGCAACTGTTTGCGCTATTTTTTTGCGAAAATGATTCGAAACGTCATTTTTAAGCAATAAATTTGCAGTGATTTGCATAAAAAGCAAATAATATTTGGGATTTAGCTTAACCGACTAAAAATAATAAATTGTCTATATGAAAAGAGTCGCAGTATTTACCTCTGGGGGTGATGCTCCAGGCATGAACGCTTGTATTAGAGCTGTTGTACGTGGAGGTTTACATTATGGCCTAGAGATGTTCGGAATTATCCGAGGCTACAACGGAATGATCAAAGGTGATATCATTCCTCTTAATTCTCAATCAGTAAGTAATATCGTACAACGTGGTGGTACAATATTGAAATCAGCTCGTTCAAAAGAGTTTATGACTCCCGAAGGTCGTAAAAAAGGCTATGATCAGCTAAAAGCACATGGTATCGACGGTTTGATTGCTATTGGTGGTAACGGTACTTTTACTGGAGCTGAGATTTTCTTCAACGAATTCCAAATTCCGACTGTTGGTGCGCCAGGAACTATCGATAACGATTTGTATGGTACCGATTACACAATCGGTTTTGATACTGCTGTAAATACAGCTTTGGACGCTATTGATAAAATCCGTGATACAGCCGACTCACATGATCGTATCTTCTTTATCGAAGTAATGGGTCGTGACTCTGGTTATATTGCTATGCAGTCCGGTATCTCTGGTGGTGCTGAGTCTATCTTGATTCCTGAAGAAAGACAAACTATCGACGATGTGGTATCTGTTTTGAAAGCTGGGTTTGATAGAAAGAAGTCTTCTTCTATTGTAATAGTAGCAGAGGGTGACGAGGAAGGTCATGCAGCTGAGGTTGCAGACAAAATCAAGGCAACTATCGATGTGCCTGTTGATATTCGTGTAACCAATTTAGGTCACATTCAACGTGGCGGAAGTCCAACTGCCTATGACCGTATTTTATCAAGTCGTTTGGGTCTTGGTGCGTTAGAAGGGTTGTTGAATGGACAGAAAAATGTAATGGCTGGTATCGTAAATGATGAGTTGATTTACACACCTTTCCACGACACTATTACCAAGAAAAAATTAATCAATAGTGATTTGTTGAGAATGGCATCGATTCTTCGATAAGATTCTAAATCAAAAACTAGAGCTCATGGCATTGTGCCAAAGCTCTAGCCAAGCAATACTGAAATAAAGTTTTACGGATTTTCTGTAAAATAAAATTTTTCGGGTGAAGAGTGGTAGTGAGTTTTTCACTATATACTTTTCACTCAAAAGTTGATAGTGACCAGCATTACTTTCACCCTCTCTTTTAGCAATACCCCATTGCCTTATAAACACAAAACCCTATTATTTCATGGATTAACTGATAAGCCTCTGCTAAGGCTTGTTCACTTGGTATGATAAGTGTGTCGGGTGTATATCCTATGTCTACAGCACGCACAGCACAACTAAATAGAGTGGTGTTTAAGCCTGCTTTTCGGAAACAACCAATTGCCCTCCGTCCATGAAAGGCAGAGGTGAATAATACACTTGTTTTGAGTTCAGGAAAAGAACGCAGAATTTGTGCGCAGTTAAGGGCGTTTTCTCGTGTATTACGCGCTTTTGTTTCCAGTAAAATATCTTCAGGTTTTACCCCCAATTCAATTAAAATTTGTTGTGTTTTAGCGGTCTCTGAGTCATGTTCATTGCTGAGGGGATTTATGCTGACATCGCCACCCGAAATAATAATCTTCTTCAAAAGCCCTCTTTTATACATTCTTAAAGGTTGAATGAACCTATCGGCCGTTTTTCCTGTAAAAATCTGCTCTTTGGTACTTGTTCGATTCATCATCATACCGCCTGAAATAATAATTCCAACATCATATCGTTGTGCGAATGGACTAGCTGGAGGAGGTGTTTCCCATAAATGATACCCCCAATTGACGAGCGTACTGTTTCCCAAAATGAGGATAATTCCCAAGCTTGTCAAAAGTAGTGGCTTCTTAAGCTTTAAAGATTTAGTGACAATGCCCCAGACAAGCGTTATCGTTATCAAACTGATAGGCATGAATATATAAAACAAGAGTTTGGAGAGGACAAAAAACATCGTTTGATAGGGATAAAAGTGTCTTACAGATAAATTTGAAAGTATTTGATGTATATCCTAGCCATCGGAAAGGAAGTTTAGATAAATTTGTAAATTCAAATGCGAAATAGAAAGAATGATTAGTTGCTTTTGTCATATTATAAAAATACCTTTTAAGATGGTAATATATTCCATAAAAAGCATTTGACTAGATTTTCACCATAATGATAAGGACTAAAGTCCAGAACCTAGTAATAGAACGATAGCTCACAAGTCATAATTCTATATTACTGTACGAGAGTTTGGTAAACAGGATTTAAATTAAAATTCACATTAGACCCGACACTCAATCTTAACTTACATAAATTGTTGTTTCAACCTTAATTACATACAATGAAGCATTATTCTAAACAAATTTTTCTATTCCTTCTTGTGTTAGTGTTTGGTACGCAAAGCTTTGCACAAACACCAAGCAGTTTTTCAATAAAAGGAAAAATTGCAGGACTTAAAGATACCACGGTATTTCTTGCGCACTATTTTGGGTACAATCAACAAGTAATAAAAGATACGGCAAAAGTAGATAGTTACGGACAATTTCAGTTTAAAGGCACCAAAGAATTACCAGAAGGTTTGTATTTGATTGCTTTACCCAAAGGCAAATACTTGGACGTGGTGATTGGTAATACCAATTTTTCTTTTGAAACAGATACGACCAACCTGATTGGAAAGATGAAAGTAACTGGCTCGAAAGAAAATGAATTATTTTTTGGCTTTCAACAAGAAATGTCTTCAAAGTTTGAAAAACTCAAACAATTAGATGCCATGCGTCGCCAAAAGAAAGATGCTGTATCTGAAGCTGCATTCAAAAAACAACAAGCCGATATTGAGACTTTTCAAAAAACTTGGTTAGAACAAAACAAAGGTTCTTTTGTCGTAAAATTGATTAAAGCTGCTCAAGAACCAGAAGTGCCAGCTTATGGCAAACCTATTGTTACAAAAGCAGACTCTGCCGCCATGTATCAGTTTCAGTTCTCTTATTACAAATCGCATTTTTGGGATAATTTCGATTTAGGTGATGAACGTTTGATGAGAACACCATTTTATCAAAAGAAATTAGAAAGGTATTTTGAAGATTTGACGGTTCAACATGCTGATTCAATTTCGCTTGAAGCAGATAAAATCTTAGCTAAGGTAAAAGGAAGAGATATTCGTCGCTACACGATTTATAAAATCACTAGCTCGTATGAAAACCCTAAAATTTTGGGTGTAGATGGTGCCTTTGTCCACATGGCTGAAAAATACTATATCGGCGAACCAGCACTTTGGGATACCAGTACGGTACGCAAAATGAAGGAGAGAATTACCATATTAAAACCATTATTAAATGGGAAGCCTTTCCCTGATATGTATTTGACAGATACCCTCGGAAGAGAAATTGATATTCGTCGTATTCCTGCAGATTATACTGTGGTATTTATTTATGACCCAGAATGTAGCCATTGTAGAGAATCTGCACCAAAATTGGCCAAAATGTATCCTGCTCTCAAACAGAAAAATATCAGAGTATTGGCAGCATCTATTGATCGTAGCGCTCCTAAATGGAAGAAGTTCATCAAGGAGTTTAAATTTGAACCAATGATTAATGGAGTAGATATTCATAAAAATCCTCAAACAGGCAAGGAAGAATACTATACCGATTTTAAAAATCTTTTTGATGTGTACGCTACTCCAGTGATTTATGTGCTGGACAAAGACAAAAAAATTATAGCCAAGCGACTACCACTTGAACAAATTGAAGATTTTATAGATTTTCATAAAAAACAAAATATTAAAAAATAATTCGAATGGCACAGCCTACCAAGCTGTGCCATTTGTTATTTTTGGATGCTGTAGTATTAGCACCACCTTTTCAACCATACTTATCACTAGTTATATGAAATATTTTTACCTACTAACCATTTCATTAGTTTGTTTATCTAGCCAGCTTTTTGCTCAATATCGTATTGAGGCAAAATTCAAGAACCTTCGCGATTCTGTTTGCTATTTGACGTACTATTACGAAGATGTAAACTATGTTCAAGATTCTGCGAAAGTGAATGCTAATGGAGTAGTCGTATTTCAAGCAAAGCAGAACTTAGAGCCAGGGCTCTATAATCTGATGATCGGAGGTTGGAAAAGTATTGATATTCTTGTAGTGGAGCAGCAGTTTTCGTTTGAAGCAGACGCCAAAGATCTGGTGAATTCGATTAAGTTTACAGGCTCAAGAGAAAATGACCTGTTTTATAGCTATCAACAGAAAATAGTAAGAGAGGGCGTTAAAATAGCCCTATTAGAAGCTAAAACAGATTCGGTTTCGATAAATAAAAAGTATGCAATCCAATACGAATTAGAGCAATATCGTAAAAAGTTTGTTACGGCATTTGCGGGTACATTTGCCTCAAAACTAATCAAAGCAACTATGCCAATGGATTTACCACCAGCACCAAAGTTATCCAATGGACAAGAAGACCCGCTTTGGTCAAATAAGTTTTTCGTCAATCATTTCTTCGACAATTTTGATTTGACCGATGACCGAATGATTCGCACACCCTATATTCATCAAAATGTAGCAAGCTATTTCGAACCTCTCACGTATTTACCTATTGATTCTCTGATAAGTTTATCTCGTAAAATTGTTGAAAAAGCAGGACGGAATACGGCTATGCGAAAGTATTTGATTACTAAAACAACAGGTTTTTTCGAGACAAGCAAAACTATGGGGCATGATGCAGTTTTTGTCTACATGATGAAAAAGTATTATCTGCAGGAACCGCAACTATGGGATGAAAACACTATTAAACTAGTAAAGGAAAGAGTATTTTATCTAGAAAAGCTCTTGATTGGAAGTAAAATACCAGATGTGAAGTTGACAGATTTAGCAGGAAAAGAACAGACTTTACACGCTCAAAATGCGGATTGTACGATATTATATATTTATGCAGCAGATTGCGGGCATTGTAAAAACTTCACTCCTCAATTAGTACAATTACACAGAAGATATGCCGACAAAGGGTTACTAGTTTTTGCGCCAATTTTTGGCAATGATTTGGAGACTTGGGGTGAATTTATCAAACATTATCAAACGCAAGATTTTGTAAATGTGATTGACCAAACAGGAAATGTCAATTTTTTCCAAGAGTTTGATGCTCAATATACTCCAACAATATATATTCTGGATAAAGAGAAAAGGGTGGTAGGCAAGGGAAATCTGGCGATTGAGGATATGGAACAAATTGTAGTGAGGTATTTAGGGAAATAAGTTAGTGGGCAAAATTAAAATAATTTTACCCGCATTAAGCTTTAGGCTTTATGCATTAGGCTAAAAGTCAAAAAGTATTTCTCACGAAATAAGTAAACCTTATGCCTACGGCTTACAGCCTAATGTAATTTTTACCTATTTATTTTACAGTAATACTTAAATTAATAAATAAGCTTTAACTTATGCTGGGAACATGTTAATGTCCAATGTCTGGAATTATCTTATAGGTTCTTTCAAACATTTCCTTTACTCTTATTTCCTTTGCATATATATCTTTTTCATTGTTGTTAATTAATAGGTATGAGCTTATCTTCTCATAGGCAAAATGAGTAAATGTAATATTTCCTATTCTCTCCTGAATAAATCTACTGTAAATTCTAAATCGTTGATTTTGGGGTAGCCCCTCAGTCAATCTTTTCGAACTTGAAAAGTCTACGCTTCTTGATGATAAAAGCGCAAAATTACAATTAGGAGATAATTGAAGAAGCATAGGAACCACTGAAAGACAAGTATTGAGAATTTTCAAAACAGTAGAACTGTTATGTTTATTAATAATTTTGTTATACTTGAAATCACTTCTTTTATCTTTTTTGCAATAAAATTTAATCGCAAAAATATTTTCTGTATGATATTCTGCTCTAATGATGTAATGTAGTTTAGAATCATAGCAAAAAAACTTGTAGATATATGAAAAAAGATGGTCGGAGCCATCTTTACATATATCTTTTTGGATAAATTTAATTTCGTACATAAAGTATATAGGGTAGATTAGATATTTTGTTAGGCAATGACTAATTTTTTAGAGTCAGTATTGGAAGCGATTACCTTCACCCCTTCTATATTTTTAGCAGAAATTTGAACTGGCGTTACACTTTTTAGTGGTTTCCAGTTTTGTTTTTTAGCTTTTGTTAATGTTTGTGCCTTCATAATCATTGAGTTACAACTATTTTGTAAATATACAAATTGAAATAAACATTATAGTAAAACACCGTATTATTTATGGTTGAGCTATCTCATTTTCGCTCGTTTAACCAAATAAGCTGAAAGGATTTGTTCGAAACCTTGTGCTATATCAGCTTCAATAAAATCAATTTTGTATTGTCCACATCTGAGCTTCAAGTCATGATAAAAGCTTTGTAATGTTTTCTGATAATCATCTTTCACTTGTGCAGGATTAAGCTTGATCTTTTCATTTGTTTCTAAATCAATAAATTCATAAGGGCGATCTTCGAAAGCAAAATCCGACTCAGTCTTTTTGTCGGTGACATGAAAAATTAATACCTCATGCATATTGTGCTTGAGGTGTTGTAGTGCCGAAAATAGCTTTTCTGACTCGGTAATATTGTCGAACATATCACTAAACAAAATCACCAAAGAACGACGATGTATTTTCTCCGCAATTTCATGAATCACAGATGCGACTCCTGTGCTTTTGGAGGCGTCAGGTTTTTGCATCAACTCCTGTAAATCCAAAAGTATTTTGTGGATATGCGTTGGCGTTGATTTTATGGGAGTTTGAATTTCTACTTTATCAGAAAAGGTCGTTAAACTAACAGCATCTTTTTGCTTTTGCAGCATATATGCCAACGCACCAGCAGCCATAATGGAAAAAGTAATTTTACCATAACCAGGCGCAGGATAGTACATAGAGGATGAAGTGTCTATTAGCAAATGGCAACGCAAATTTGTTTCCTCTTCATAGCGCTTAGTATAAATACGGTCAGTTTTGGCATAAACTTTCCAGTCTATATGACGTGTACTTTCACCAGTGTTGTATAATCGATGTTCTGCAAATTCTACCGAAAAGCCATGAAATGGAGACTTATGTAGACCTGTGATAAACCCCTCAACCATTTGTTTGGCTAAGAACTCAATATTTCCGTATTCTCTGATTTTTGCTAAATCCATAATTCTGTTGTATAGGAGGCAGTAGTCCAATATTATGCCAATTTACAAACTTTCTTGGCATGGCTTGTCATTTGTGAGAAAAGTCTAATTGAGCATATTAAAAAAAGACAAATTGTAGGAAATACCCCCAAGAGCTTGAATTCTAAAAAAAGTTTAATAAAGATAAAAATCATTATCTTTAAATTTTACAATTTCTATTCTACAAAAAACACATCAGACGATACAAGATTTGTTCCCTGTATATCACTTTGATGCCAAGTGCTAAACGTACAAAATAGTACTAAAATTGTCTAAAAGAGTGTGCTATATGACTGAAATACGCTTAATTAAGCGTGTATTATTTTGACTTACTTTTTTGTTCAGCTTTTCTATTTCTAGCTAATTTTCGTAGATAAGAGTTTACTTTTAAGCGTCTCTTTTTGAGATGAGGATATTTACGTTTGTGCCAATTTTTTCGCAAACGGTAGTATTTTGTATGTTGAAGAATAGGTTTTTGATAATATTTAGATTCCAACTTAGGGGTGGCTACTACGCGCAAAGAGTCATAAGATTCTAGCATAATATCTCCATCAAATCCTACAACTTTTAATCGCACATTAGTCAAACCGTCCTTTCTCATTTTGAGCCACTTAGCAGGATTCTCAGTGAGGTCAATAATACGACCGGGTTTGTAAGGCCCACGGTCGTTGATGCGTACAATTACAAAGCGTTTGTTGGCAAGATTAGTCACCTCCAACATGGTTCCAAAGGGTAGGGTCATGTGGGCCGCTGTATATTGATTTTCTTTCAAAATCTCACCAGTGGATGTCGGTTTGTTATAAAAATTATTAGCATAAAAAGAGGCAATTCCATACGATTCGTCGCCTAATTTTTGTGCACTTGCAGTGGAGGCTACTGATAGAATCAACGAAATCTTGAGAATTCCAAAGTGTTGTTTCTTCATTGTAAGTGATTAGTATATACTTGATGAATGTGTGCGAAAGAGTTAGTTATTACTGGAAAAAGGCACTAATTACAAATCTATGCTTTTTGGAATCAAAATAAAAATATTTATTGGTTTTGTTATATTTTTATTGGTAAATATTTAGTTTAAAAGTCCAAAATGCAAATTTTATTTTATTCGATTTTTTTGTTAGAATCAATAAAATTTTTACTTTTACCAATCCATAAACCCTAAATTTTAATAGTACAGTGGAAGAAAGAGAAAGAGAAGAATTGTTTTCAAAACGCATTAGAGCGGGGAAAAGGACGTATTTCTTCGATGTGAAATCAACTCGCTCAAACGACTATTACATTACCATCACTGAAAGTCGTCGCTACCAAAAAGATGATGGCTTTGCTTACGAAAAACACAAGATGTTCTTGTACAAAGAGGACTTCGATAAGTTTTTGGAAGGTTTAAGAGAAGCTGTAGATCATGTGAAGCATGAACTGTTACCAGATGTAGATTTTTCACAGTTCAACCGTGAAGAAGACGAAGGTTTTGGTAGTGAACTAAAGTGGGAGTAGGCAGAAAATTGAATGCTAGGTCAAATTTATTCTAGTGTACCCAAGCTATGATGAATCGTAAGAGAGCAGCTCTATGTAAGACGCTGTACTTGCTACACTATTGACCTTTTCTACTTAGTATGCTCTCTAAAAAGACTTAGCCTCTGATTTTTCAGAGGCTTTTTGTTGTTACAGGAATATTCATGTAACTTTGCACCTCCAAAATCAAAGAATTTAAAACGCCAAGATGAATTTGTTTCTCTTGGCCCTATCAATAACAAAACTTCAATGGGTTTAAAATGCGGTATCGTAGGTTTGCCGAACGTCGGAAAATCTACTTTGTTTAGTGCAATTTCTTCTAATAAAGCCGAAGCGGCCAACTATCCTTTCTGTACCATCGAGCCCAACGTAGGTGTTGTGACTGTTCCAGATGAACGTCTTCAAGTACTCGAACAATTGGTAAATCCACAACGTGTGTTGCCAACTGTAATCGAGTTTGTAGATATTGCAGGTTTGGTGAAAGGTGCTTCTCAAGGTGCTGGTTTGGGTAACAAATTTTTGGCAAATATCCGTGAGGTTGATGCTATCATTCACGTAGTACGTTGTTTCAATGATGACAATATCGTACACGTAGAAGGTCGTGTTAGCCCAGTTTCTGACAAAGAAATTATTGACCTTGAGCTTCAATTGAAAGATCTTGAGTCAGTAGATAAAAAATTACAAAAGTTTGAACGTGCAGCCAAAGCTGGTGATGCCAAAGCAAGACAGATTGTAGGAGCGTTGAGCCAATACAAGTCAACTTTGGAAATGGGTAAGTCTGCAAGAACAGTACAAGACTTAGATGCTGATTTGAAAGAAGAAGCTATTGGTGATTTGTTCTTATTGACTGATAAACCAGTTATTTATGTAGCAAACGTTGATGAGACTTCGATTCAATCTGGTACAAACGAATACGTGGAAGAGTTGAAAGCAGCAGTTGCTGACGAAAATGCTCAAGTAATTGTAATTTGTGCTTCGGTTGAGTCTCAAATCTCAGAAATTGAAGATTTGGATGAACGTCAAATGTTTTTGGAAGAATATGGCTTGAAAGAGTCAGGTCTTTCTCAATTGATTCGTGCGTCTTATGCTTTGTTGAACTTGATTACCTATTTCACGGCAGGTGTGAAAGAAGTTCGTGCATGGACTATCCAAAAAGGATGGAAAGCACCAGCAGCAGCAGGTGTTATTCACACTGATTTTGAGCGTGGCTTTATTCGTGCGGAAGTAATTAAATTGTCTGATTATCAGCAATATAAAACTGAAGCAGCTTGTAAAGAAGCAGGTAAAATGAACGTAGAAGGTAAGGAATATGTAGTTGCTGACGGTGATATTATGCACTTCCGCTTCAATGTGTAGATAATAGAAAGTTATTAGTTAATAGTATATCAGTTATTTGAGTACTCAAAATTAGAGGGCAATTGTTACAGAGATATTAGTTCCTGCTACTGAGTATAAAATATTTACCAATAAAAAATGACGGCTCTCAAGAGCCGTCATTTTTTATTGGTAGTAAAATTTCTCAGATTTACATCTTCAAAACACTCATCTCTACACGTCTGTTTACTTTGCGTTGTTCTTCTGTTCCACTTTTGATAATGGGTTTTGAACTACCATAACCAATTGTTTGGATACGAGCTGGTGCTATTCCTTTTTTGACTAAATAATTCTTACATGATTCAACTCTTTCCTCTGAAAGCTCCTGATTGGCATCGGGGTCACCTACTACATCTGTATGTCCTTCGAGTCTGATTTCCATTTGTGGAAAATCCTGCATCATGGTTACTACTTTGTCTAGCTCAACATAAGAGGCAGGTAGTAAATCTGACTTTGATAGTTCAAAATTGATATTCTGCAACGTGATTTTGTCACCTACAGCCAGTGGGTTTAGGTAAATATCTTTGTTTAATTTGCCATTAACAGCTAATTTGCTCAAATCAATTGTTTCAGTAAAGGTGGCATAACCTCTAGCATAAGCAGTAATCACAAAAGATTGATTTGCAGCCAGATTAGAGCGATAAATTCCTGTGCTCACAAAACTTTGAGTAGAGTCGACTTTTTTATTGTTATTGGTTTGTACAAAATTAATGGTTGCACTCACTGCTTTTTTGCTTTTTGCATCACGTACAATTCCCATTACCAAAATGGTATTTGTTTCAGTTGGTTTGGTACTGTTATCCACTTCACCTACTTTTCCAGATTTTGGCTTTTTGGTAGGGGTACCGTTTGAGCCACTCGGTGCTGGAATCGAAGGCGTATTGGAAGGATAACTTGGCGTGTTGTTCGGATACGTTGGTGTATTATTTGGATAGGTTTGGGTATTGTTGGGTTGTTGCGGATAATTCTGTGAAGTCGCAGGATTACTCACTCGAATATTGTAAGAATTCCAACATTCCGTCCCATTGCTATCTTCGCACTCAAATAGGTCGAAAATCTCAATCCCTGGATTTAATCTTTCATAATAGACACTAAAATTTACTTCTTGCTGTGCCGAAACCTGTGTCATTTGAGGAGCAATTGTAATACCCTCAGATTTGATAAATCGAAATGATCTACCATTAGAAGCTAGCAATCGTGACTCAGCACTAATCGCAATAGGGACTGTACTCACACGACCTGTTTGTGGGTCGCGCGTAGTTGGGTCTGAGTTTCTGAAACTCATGTCCAAAATGGTATATTGATTGGTCAGACGAACATTATTGATTCTGATACTCGTATTTGACCTTTGAGGTGTTGGTGTTTGAGTCGGATATTGATTGCCACCACTATTTCCGCTATCTGTACCTCCATATCCTCCGCTTGGTTGCATACTTACACAGCTTTGGAATAATGGAACAAATCCTAAAATAATGAGAAATTTTTTCATAAGACGGATATAATTATTGAGTGAATTTGGACTTAATAAATAATGGGTTTTGTGCCTTTAGTTGTTATAATTCTACCTTGATTTGATGAGCGAATAACCTACCAAACTATCTGCTCGTCCACCTATAGATTGGTGATATACAAAGATTTCATACGAGTTTTCAGTTTGTGAATGACTACCTTCAATATCACGTTCGTTTATAATTCCTTTATTGTCTACAGTAATATACTGAAAATTATAAATACCTTGTTTGAGCTGAATAAAAGATTCGTAAGCGCTACTTTCGGGAACATAATGCATTTGATTGGTTTCATTGAGCTTCCAATCGTTGTAAGCACCCAAAATATATACTTTTTTGTTGATTAATGAATCAGTTTTTAACTGAAAACTAACCCTCACATAGTCTGCTTCGGTGGCGCCTTTGTTGGTTTCGTAATTATCAATCACAAACATGCCGTCAAAGTCTTTTGTGTCCACGTAAGCCAAGCCATTTTGAGGTTTATCAGTAAAAAGTTCAAAGACATTTTCTTTATCTCCATAGAAAATATGGGAAATGCCGACCAATTTTTGTTGTGAACTTCGAATATCAAATAGACGAAATTCGTTAATGCCTTCAATACTATTTTCGCCATCAAAAAACTGATAATCAAGTTTTCTATTAAAATTATCAACCATAAAAGGCTGAAGGTTTTTGAGGGTTTTATTGTCTCGAAAGTTTTGACGAATAATTATTTTTAAGTCATTCTTTGGGTCAAGAATTTCGTAGCCTGAATAATTAATCGCAAAATTGACTTGCTGATGTGTACGACGTTTGTCAGGAACATTAGAAAAAACAATTTTTCCACCGACACTTACACGACTATCATACACTTGAAATCTTCTGGACAGAACTATATCTTTTTCATTCCGATTTTTGTAAACAATCACGATAAAATTGCCCGAAACACGTACTTTAGGCAATACCAAACTAAAGTGATTATATTGGATTTTGGTAGCAAAAGAGTTATAGTAATCATAAATCGGAATATCATTATATTCAGAAAGATATTCAATTTCGTTGAGAGTAGAAGGTTGCCAGTCGGCATTACAATGAAAGATTTTTACTCGAAAATTTTGGACGGCAGGGTTCAAACAATCAAATTCTAGTTTAAGATTTTGGTTGTTATTTAGACCAATCACAGGTGGATTCAAGGTTGCCTGTACGTTATTTGTACCGTCAAAAGGGTAGAGGAGGGGTGTTTTGATATAAGGCTCATAAATCTGATTATCATAAATCAAAGTTTTGTCTTTTTGAGCAAATACTGCAAAACTTATCAAAAGCAATAAGCCTGTTTTCAGTAAATTTTTACCAAAAACAGGCTTTGCAGATAGGATTATATTGGACATAGATCAACGGAGTATTGGTAAATGAGGGAATGGTGATTTAGTAGCGTACGTGAATTTTTAAGCAATTTCGGATTGAGGATTTCTGATTTCGGAAATGAAATACCTTTGTTTTTTACAAAATACAGTAAGTTACACTTCCGAAATCCAACATCTAATATCCCCAATAGATGATTCTTAAAATCCTTGATGTAGTTCTGCCTATGATTGAGCGACTGTTTCGAATCAATTTACCCAATCTCTCAATCATTCCTTAGTTTATGCTAGCTTCTACCTCTTCTAGTTCAATCATGGCAGATTCCCAATCCTGATTGGCTTGCGCTAAATTTTGTTGAACTTCTTGGTATGAAGCATTTGCTTTGGCTAACGCTGCACTATCGTTATAAATTGCAGGGTCACCCAATTGATGTTCTAAATCAGTTTTATTTTCTTCTAATTTCGAAATTTTATCTTCCAAATCGCTTACTTTTTGATTCAGCTTTTTGATTTGTTTTTGAGCTTCCTTTTTAGCAAAATCACTTACCTGAGTTTTCGCTTCGACCTTAGGTGCTTCTGCTTTTTTCTCTACTGGTGCAGGTGCGGCATTGGCTTGTCGCTCGGCTTGCCAGATTTCGTATTCATCGTAAGTGCCAGGATATTCCTTGATTTGTTCATCCTCAATATACCAGATTTTATTAGCAATTTCGGAAACAAAGAAACGGTCGTGAGAAACCACCACATAACTACCTTCATATTGTTGTAATGCCTGAATCAGGATATTCACCGACATCATGTCGAGGTGGTTGGTAGGTTCATCAAGTAGTAAAAAGTTGGCTTCTGAAATTAGCACTTTCGCCAAGGCTACTCGTGATTTTTCTCCTCCAGAAAGTACCTTAATACGCTTGAAAACATCCTCGCCAGTGAACAAGAAACAGCCTAAAACACTTCTTAATTCTGTTTCTAGCTTGGCAGTTCCTGCCATTTTTAGTTCATCCAACAGAGTATTATTGACATCCAAACTTTCAAGTTGGTGCTGTGCAAAAAAGGAGTCAATCACATTATGTCCGAGCTTGCGTTCGCCATCGAGGTTTTCGGTACCTGCAATGATTCGTAAAACGGTTGATTTACCTTTTCCGTTTGCCCCAATTAAGGCAATTTTATCACCACGTTCGATTACCGCATTAGTACCACTCAAAATACGTTTGGAACCGTAAGCTTTACTTACATCTTCCAGATTCATGATAAAGCGACCAGGCTGGGTGCCAAAGTTGAATTTGAAATTCACTTTTGCCGCTTCATCAATCACATCATCAATTACATCCAAACGAGCTAATGATTTCACACGTGATTGTACCTGACGAGCTTTGGTAGCTTTAGACTTGAAACGCTCAATAAAACGCTCTGTCTGACGAATCATAGCTTGCTGGTTTTCGTAAGCACCTTTCTGGATTTCATTTCTCATGGCTTTTTCCTCCACATAAAATGTATAGTTTCCAGAATATTGTATCAATTTAGAACCAGTGACTTCCACAATCGTATTCACGGTATTATCCAAGAAATATCGGTCGTGAGATACTACGATGATAGCTCCTTCATAATTATTGATATAGTTTTCTACCCACTCAATCGATGGTAAGTCAAGGTGGTTGGTAGGTTCATCGAGCATCAATAACGAAGGTCGTTGCAAGAGTAATTTGGCAAGCATCACACGCATACGCCACCCCCCAGAAAAGGTACGAAGCGGTTGACTTAAATCGGCAGTGGTAAACCCTAAACCTTCCAGAATCGCTTCGGCTTCAGACTGCATGGTGTATCCACCCAAGGCATCAAATTCGTCTTGTACTCTAGCTAATTTATCGACATCAGTATCCTCGTAATTCGTTTCCATTTTGTGCAGGATACGGTCGATTTCTTTTTGCAGGAAATTCTGACGTTCGAAAGCCTGCATGGCTACCGAAAGGATAGATTCGTCGGATTGATAAGAAAGTAAGTCTTGATTCAAAAACCCGATAGTGCAATTGCCTGATTTTGAAATATTTCCACCATCTGGCTGATATTCGCCTGAGATAAGGCGCAAAAGAGTTGATTTCCCTGTTCCGTTAGCCCCAATCAAACCGATTTTGTCTTTAGGTTTGATGTGTAAGTTGGCTTCATAATACATCGGGCGACTCCCGAAATAGAATGATAAATTATTAATAGATAACATATCACAAAGATAGTGGAAATTGTGGACTTGATAGATAACGCTGTGTATGCTAATTAGGGATTAAGAAATTTTTCATAAACTCCTCCAATAATCTCTTCGTCTCCTGATGCGTAATGTCCCCTTCTGGCGATATTTTCCCTTTTACTCCCTGAATCAGCAGCTGAGTGTTGTCATGAAGTGATGCTCCTAATGTACTTAAAATTAAATGTAGCTCTTCGTGTCCTTTTGTTCCATTGGCAGAGGCCGTAATTAAGCCAACAGGTTTATCTGAAAAAATAACCGTAGACACCGACCACTCTAAAAGATTTTTTAAACCACTCGGAATCGAAAAAACGTATTCGGGCGTACAAATAATCACTCCATCTGAATGCATGATAGATTCTCGAAACTTGACTATCTCCGAAGGTGTATTTTCAACAGAGAGCTCAGGGCTGAAGTGAGGATAGTGTTTTAAGTCTTCAAAAATCTCAAATTCAATTTCGGATGAACATAAAGATTCAAAATACTTAACGATACTCAAGTTAGAGGAGTTGGCGCTGGCACTGCCAACAATAGCAACGATTTTTTTCAAGGCTTATAGCGTTTTATCTTAGGTCTATGTTCTTTTAATTTGCTGCGAAAGTTTTTAGTTCAATCTAAAAAAAATAGACCGCACCTTTACAAGAAGAGTGCGGTCAAAAACCGTTTAAGTGTAGAAGGGCGTGTCAATTTCGGAAGAATTTTATCATATTTTATCTGTCGAAATTTTTTGACTTCTTGAACGCAATCTACTTAGCGATTCTGGGGTGATACCCAGATAAGATGCAATGTGATATTGTGGAATACGTTGCATCAAATGAGGGTAAGTTTGCAAAAAAGCTTCGTACCTTTCATTAGCGGATTTCTCGATAAACCATCGCAAACGTAAATCTTGCTGTATCAGAATGGCTTGTAAAAATAACCGACCCAATCGTTCCCAATTGTGAAAACGGTCATACAACTTTTGTAAATCTTCAAATTGAATAGCAAGACCTTCGCAGGGTTCAATTGCTTGAACAGCTTCGTATGAGGGTTGTTGTGTAAAAAAACTCACCGCCGAAGTGTTAAACATACTTTCCTCTGCAAAATAATTTGTGATTTGTCCCTTGTTTACAACTGGAACATAGTTTCTCATGATACCCTTATTAATGAAAAACACCTCCTTTGCCACTTCTCCAATTTGTAATAGATGTTCATTCTTGCCTAGTTTCTTTGGATAAAAATTCTTTTCAATTAAATCTAACTCCTCCTTCGTAAAGTCCGAAACGAATTGTGAAACTACTTTTCTAATGTGGGTGTACATAAATTTTTATTTACTGGTTATAAATACAAAGTGTGTGTTACTAAGTTGTTAAGGTATCAGAAAGGATTGAATTTTCCCAGTGATGAAAAAACTCAATGAAAGTGTAAAATACGTAAAAAATGTCAAAAAATTCAATTTTTTTGTGATAAGGAAGTATAGGAGGTGATGAGTGAAGGACGCAGTTGGGAGGAAGACCCCAACTGCGTGAAAATGCTTATTTTGTAGCTTTGTTTCCGCCGAGATATGGCGATTTTAATAAGTCAGAAACACCTTTGAATGGTACTGTAGTTTTGTCGTATCCGAAGGTTGTAGCTAATGACTGAGTTTTGTTATTGTCACCCATGGCCATATCCACGTCTTTCATGGTCATTTGTGAAGGATGCTCATAACCACAAGCGTGGGCAATTTCGAGCATTTCTTTGTTAAGCGTTTTGATGTAATTGTAGAGACGCTCACTTTTTAAAGCAGGGTCGATACCTCCTTGCAACCATTTGCTAGAAGTGGCAATGCCCGTTGGGCAACGGTTGGTATGACAAACTTGTGCTTGAATACAGCCAATCGACATCATAGCCTCACGACCAACATTGATCAAGTCACAGCCCATAGCAAATGCCATCATGGCTTTTTCTGGAAAACCTAATTTTCCAGAACCAATAAATACCACCTTGTCTGCCAATCCATAGCGTTGGAAAATCTTATAAATTTTGCTGAACGCAAACGTAAATGGCAGCGAAACGTGGTCTGCAAAGGCGTGTGGTGCTGCACCAGTACCGCCTTCGCCACCGTCGATGGTGATAAAGTCAGGACCTTTACCTGTCTTAACCATATACTGTGCTAATTCTTCCCACATTTCTACTTTACCAACGGCAGATTTAATACCGACTGGTAAGCCTGTATTATGCGCCATTTTCTCGATAAATTCTACCATTTCAGGTATGGTAGAAAAGGCAGAGTGATAGGCTGGCGAAATAACATCTTTTCCCATCGGGATATGACGGATGTCTGCAATTTCTTGAGTGATTTTTGAAGCTGGTAAAACACCGCCTTTACCAGGTTTTGCGCCCTGTGAAAGCTTGAGTTCTAAAGCACGGATAAAAGAGTTATCTTGTGTCATTTTGATGAGTTTTTCCATTGAGAAATTCCCTTCATCATCACGCACACCAAAATAGGCTGTACCAATATTTACTATGACATCTGCTCCAAATTTATGATAGGGCGACAGCGAGCCTTCGCCCGTATTGTGATAGCAACCAAACTTGATAGCCCCTTTATTCAAGGATTCGATAGCTTTTGCCGAGAGCGAACCATAACTCATCCCCGAAATATTCACAATTGAATAAGGCTTGTAAGGACGCTTACGATTGTGGTATTCTCCAATAGTTTTGGCACAAGGCACCGCGCTTGGGTCTTGTAAGTTAGGATGGTCTTTTGGGAGCTTTAGCCCTAACATGGCATGTTTAATAAAGATATATCCTACCGAGTTGAAGTCTTGGTCTGAGCCAAAACCTTGTAGATTATTCTCTTTTTTGGAAGATGCATATACCCAGGCTCTTTCACCTCGATTAAAAGGCAATTCTTCACGGTTGTTAGCAACGATATATTGGCGCAATTCTGGACCAATTTTTTCGAGCATGTAACGAATGTGCCCAATCACAGGGAAATTGTGTTGGATGGTATGTCTTTTCTGTAGAATATCACGGATTGCCAGTCCTACAATCGGTATCACAATCCAGACGCTCCAGTGTAAATTTTGAATGAAATCCATAAAGTTGATTGGAATTATTGTTGCTTTAGGTTAAAAAGAATTAAGACTCTAAACTACTCAAATATGCGTGTTTTATTAAGTCCATTGGTGTATTCTAAGCTCGTTTTAAGATAGAAAGGTAAAGTAATAAAGCGCACAGTTTCATGATATGCCTACTTGTCTTGTGTAAGTGATACACCACCCGAAATAATCATTTTCATGGCATCCGACGAGGGAATATCCAAATGAATAATACTACTTTTGGGCACAATCATCATTTCGCCAGAAAAAGCATAGGAATGTGGGCAATACACCATCACATCGCCATCGAGTGATAAAAAACTCAGGTCGCTTTGGGTAATAAAGCCAATTTTTTTGATGCCATTTTCTTTATTTATCGTAAATAGTACGGGCTGATTAAACTTCTTTTTGTCTCCCACAAAAGCTTCGACTAGGTCCTTAAGCGAGAAATAAATAAGTCCGACAAGGGGCAATCTGGAAAGCCCTTCTTCAAAAATCTTGAGAACAGGCACCGCCAAAAATGATGAACCCAAAAAGCCCACGACCATTATGATGGCTAAAAGAACAACAAGTCCTGTGCCTCGAAAATGAAAGTAAAAATGTTCGTCAAGAGAAGATAGTAGGTTGAAAATAATATAGCCCGTAATATAAACTGGTGCTAGTAAAAGTAGACCTTGTACAAAATAACTAAAAAGCTTTGCGCTTATACGTTTGAATCTGAAAGACATTTTTTATATCTATTATGGTTTTGCCTTTTGGATAATGAACTCGATAACTCAGTACGATTGTTTTGGCTTCTTTGGGTTTGAGTGCAAAATCCCATAAAAGTTTATTTCGGTTGTAATCAACAGTGGCATCTGAATTTTCCTCCATTTCAAAAACAATATCAGTGTCCTTAATATTAGGAATGGTTTCGCCTACCACAATATTTAAAGTCTTCAACCATGGATTATATACTCGAATAGCTATTGAGCGATATTCGTGAATGAGCTCATCGTCTACCTGTTTGGTATGATGTTTAATATCACGTCTAATTTTAATTCTAAGATTTTCCTCAACACTCAACGAAAGTGTGTCGGGTTTGTTGATGGGGCGTAACTTTTGCGACTTGTTTTTTTGAGCTAGAATGCTGTAACAAGTACAAAAAAAGAGGGTGAAAAGTGCCGTCTTTAAAGTTTTTTGCAAGAATTTTACTAAAATATTTTTCAAGGTCTTCAAAATAAGGATGATGGCTAATATCAGTGATTTTTTAAAATAGAGTCATTCAACGAACATTTATTTGTAATTTTGCGTCAGAAATCTCAAAAGAAATAGTCAAAGTTTTAGATAATGAATTTTCAATATACACAATTACAAGAATTTATCCAACAGGTTTTTCTGTCGATTGGATGTAGCGAAGAAGATGCCTTGTTGGCGTCTCAAGTATTGATTTCAGCTGATTTAAGAGGGGTAGATTCGCACGGTATCGCTCGCTTAAGCGGCTATGTGCGATTGTATGACAACGGTCGACTTAATCCTAAGCCAATTATCAAAATCATACACGAAACGCCTTCAACTGCCGTTATAGATGGTGACAAAGGACTTGGTTTGGTGGTTGCTCCCAAAGCAATGGAAATTGCGATGGAAAAGGCTGATAAAGTAGGTTCTGGCTGGATCTCGGTTCAAAATTCCAACCACTTTGGCATTGCGGGTTATCATGCTATGAAGGCTTTACATAAAGATATGATTGGCTGGGCTATGACCAATGCTGCCCCTTTAGTTACACCAACGTTTTCAAAGGAAAAATTATTGGGTACAAACCCTATTGCTGTGGCTGTTCCTGCCGCTGAAAATCCTCCTTTTGTTGCCGACTTTGCTACTACAGCAGTAGCTTATGGTAAAATGGAGATTTTACAACGTAAAGGGGCGCCTGCTCCACTTGGTTGGGTACAAGATAAAGATGGTAATCCAACCGACGATGCCAACGCAGTGAAAAATGGAGGAGCATTGTTGCCATTGGGTGGCGACCGCGAACATGGGTCTCACAAAGGATATGGTTTAGGTGCGATTGTAGATATTTTCTCAGGTGTACTTTCTGGAGCCAATTTTGGTCCTTGGGTTCCGCCTTTTGCCACAGCTGGATTTATGGCTGCTGGCGAACAAGTAGGAAAAGGTACAGGACATTTCTTGGGTGCGATGCGTATTGATGGATTTAGACCAGCAGACGAGTTTAAAGCTGATATGGACAAATGGATCAATCGTTTTAAAGCAGCGCCAGCGGTAGACGGAAAAAATGTAATTATTCCAGGTGATCCTGAGCGTGAATTAGAGGCTGAACGCAAAGCCAATGGAATTAATTTGTTGGAGCCTGTTGTTAATGACCTAAATGCTTTGGCAACTCGCTTTGGCATAAAATTTTAAAAAAAGCAATCTCAAGATTAACTCAATAAATAGCTTATCAAATCAAAAATGCAAAAGAATAACAAACTCATTCGCTATCTGATTATTACAGTTGCTTTGTTTGCGGCAATGTTCTCTTATTATGTTTGGCAAATTGCTAAAACGCCTAATTATCAGGTAGATGAAAAGAAAGGGTTCGCTTTGTTGATTCCTAAAGGAGCCACATTTGAAACAGTATGGGACTCTTTGAGTGCTCATAAAATTGTAAGAGATGAGCTATCATTTAAGTTTTTAGCTAAACTTTTAAAGTTTCATGAAAATGTACATGAAGGTCGTTATATGATTACGGCTGAAATGGGTAATTATGAGTTATTGAAAAAACTTCGCTCTGGTCGTCAGGATGCTATTCGCTTGACTTTCAATAATATTCGTTTGAAAAAAGATTTGGTACACAAAATAGGTAACCGTTTCCAATTCGACTCATTAACATTTGCTAAAATGCTGAATGATAGTGCTGTAGCTAGTAAATACGGTTTTACTAATGAGACTATTATGTGTATGTTTTTACCAAATACCTACGAAGTTTATTGGACCGTTACACCCAATGAGTTTTTTGATACAATGCACGGTTGGTACAAAAAATTCTGGACAGAAGAACGCAAACAAAAGGCCGCTGCCATTGGTTTGACGCCAATTCAAGCGCAAATTATGGCATCAATCGTCGAAGCCGAAACCAAAAAGCCAGACGAAAAGCCAAGAGTAGCAGGTGTATATATGAATCGTTTGAATGCAAAAATGCCTCTACAGGCTGACCCAACGGTGGTTTTTGCGCACCAAGATTTTACGATAAAGCGTGTGAATAGTACCTTGACAAGTATTAAATCGCCATATAATACCTACAAGGTTATTGGTTTGCCTCCAGGGCCAATTAACTTGCCAGATTTGAAATCAATTGATGCTGTTTTGAATTATGAACATCATAAATACATGTATTTCTGTGCAAAAGAGGATTTTTCAGGTTATCACAATTTTGCTGAGAGCTTCGAAGATCATTTGAATAACGCTCGCATTTACCAAGATGCTTTGAATAAACTCAATATTCATAGTACTAAAAAATAATTCTCAAAGACCCAAAGACTATAAAGTATGGCATACGTGGCAACTTTGTAGTCTTTGTTTTTTTATACCAAATCAAAGCATCCAATTTCCTCAAAATTTCGTAATTCTTATGTATATTCACGAATTCACATACCGAGTTCGCTATGCGGATACCGACCAAATGGGCTATGTATATTATGGCAACTATGCCCGTTTGTATGAAATTGGTAGGGTAGAAGCACTGAGAAGTTTAGGCTTTAGTTATAAAGAAATGGAAGATTCTGGTGTCATGATGCCAGTGTATGAAAATAAATCCAAATATATTGCACCAGCGCTTTATGACGAAATGCTCACTATCAAAACGAGTTTACAAACTATGCCATCCGCACGTGTTGTTTTCAATTATGAAATATTCAATACGGAAGGAAAATTAGTCCATACTGGTGAAACCATCTTGGTGTTTGTAAATCGTGAAACCAATCGCTTAACAAAAGCCCCCAAAGAATTAACAATATTGCTACAACCTTATTTTGCGGGCTAAATCTAAAAGATTTTTTGAAGGAAAGTAAAAGATACCGGAATGCTCAAACGACTAAGAAATACTAAATTATACTCCCTCGTAATCTATTTTTTACAAACAACACATTTAAAAAATACTACTGCAACTGTTTATTACGTACTGAAAATCTTGATTCAAAAAATCATTCAGTTCGATATTGACGTTCGTGCAGCGGCGGTGGCGTATAATTTTACTTTGGCGGTTTTCCCTACGTTGATTTTTCTTTTTTCTTTAATTCCCTATATTCCTGTTGAGAATCTAGACGAAAGAATTCTTAATTTACTTTCAGATGTAATGCCTGCAGGAATTTATGGAGAAGCCAAACGTACAATAGTCGAGATTATAAGTAAGCCCCGAGGAGGCGTTTTATCACTCGGTTTTTTCTTTGCCTTGTATGCTTCTACAAGTGGAACAATGGCGCTGATGCGAGCCTTTAATTTAACCCTGACAACACAAGAAAAAAGAGGTTTTGTCAAAGCTAGATTGATTGCTGTTATGATGAATTTCTTGTTGACAATGGTGTTGTTTGTATCAATTGTGGTATTGATTGTAGGACGACTTTTAGTTGATATGCTGTTTGAAGGAGGGATGATTGACCCCAATTTTACGTTTTATATCTTACAAGCATTAACCTATTTCGTAATATTTGCGCTGTTTTTTCTGGTGATATCCATTGTGTATTATTGGGGTCCATCGGTACACAAAAAATGGAAATTTATTAATGTCGGCTCAATTACAGCCTCTATTTTGACAATTGTTATTACGAACGGATTTTCCTATTACCTTTCCAACTTTGCCTCCTACAACAGGCTTTATGGAACAATTGGTACCTTTATCGCCCTGATGGTTTGGCTATATCTGATTGCGTTGGTATTGATTCTTGGTTTTGAGATAAATGCGAGTATCGACCATGCGATTAATGTGCCGCCAGATAGCGAGGAAGAGTTTTTATCGGTTGAAAATTGAAAAAGCCGCACTCAAAGTAAGCACGGCTTTTTGTACCCTAACCCATAAAAATCAATGAAGTATTCCTACTTTTTAGCATTGATAATCAATTTTCCTCCATAATCGTGCCAAATTTTTACTTTTCGAAAGAAATAGAAGCATTTTTGAAAAAAAAGTAGTTCTATTTTGTTTTTTGACATCAAGTTCCCACCTTGTTACATCAATAAATCGCAATCCACAGAACATTTTTTAGAAGGAGGTACCATGGCAGAGTTTATTAAGCTGTACGAAAAAGGTACAGATATGCGAAAAATCGATCAGATTATTTCGTGCCTAAAAGACGGTGGCGTCATTATATACCCTACCGATACGGTGTATGGATTGGGATGTGATATTCATAATACCCGTGCCGTTGAACGTATTTGTCAAATCAAAGGAATAAAGCCGAACAAAAATAATTTCTCTTTTATCTGTTATGATTTGAGTCATATTTCGGATTATGCTAAGGTTTCGAATGCCGCTTTTAAGCTAATGAAAAAGGCCTTGCCCGGACCGTTTACTTTTGTATTGGATGGTAACAACAAGGTACCGAAAGTGTTGGCTCAAGGAAAGAAAACTGTTGGGATACGTATTCCTGATAACGAAATCACACGATTAATTGTCAAAGAGTTAGGCAACCCAATTATCACAACTTCGATTCGTGATGAGGACGATATTGTGGAGTATTCAACTGACCCAGAATTAATTTTTGAAAAATTTCAAAATGTAGTTGATATTGTAATTGATGGAGGATTTGGTAATAATATTCCTTCAACGATTGTAGATGCTACTTCCGATGATTTTGAAGTGATTCGTCAAGGATTGGGCGAATTGGAGGAGTTTTTGTAGTTGTGAGTGATGAATTGTTGGTTGTCCTTTGTACTTGCCTAAAATAGGTTGGATTTTGTTTTGCACTATTAGTCATTATTAAATATCAGGCATTCCTAATTTTACCATTTAGGTTATTTTCTAAGCATTTATCAAACATGAGTCATCCCGAATTTTAAGATTGGGGTTATTCTCTAAGTTTTCATCAAAAAAGCGGTCGGAAAATATTTTCTGACCGCTTTTTTGATGAAACTATGCTAGAATTTACTCAGCTTAAGACGCAATCATTGCGTCTCTACTACCAGAATACAAATTTTAAATTAATCACTCATTCATTCAATCGCTAAATCACTAAATTAGGGATGACTCATGTTTGATTCTTAAAGAACGATGACTATCTCAACTTCCCACAAGTAATTGCGCAAGTAAATAATCGGCAACTAATACGGCAATACAGCTATTTGTCACGGCTTTGGTCGATGACTGCCCTACCTCTAATGCTCCACCTTTGGTAAAATAGCCTTGAAATGCCGAAATGGAAGCAATCAAAAAGGCAAAAACTACTGATTTGATAATCGCAAAAGGTACATATATAGGATGAAAGTCAAAACGTAAGCCTTGAATATACTCTGATGGTGAAATAGCACCTGAAAGCCAACCTGCTAAATAACCTCCATAAATAGAAAGAAATCCTGCTAAGGCTACCAACATTGGAAAAGTAATAATGGCACCAATGATTTTGGGTAAAACCAAATAAGAAGTAGAATTAATACCCATTACCTCCAAGGCATCAATCTGTTCAGTAATTTGCATGGTACCCAATTGACTGGCAATGTGCGAGCCAACTTTTCCTGCCAAAACAATGGCAGTAATGGTTGGTGCAAGTTCCAAAATTGTAGAATCTCGTACAATCAAACTAATAATGTACTTCGGTACAAAAGGATTCGACAAGTTAGCAGCGGTTTGTACACAGGTTACAGCACCAATAAAGGAGGAAACAATTGAAACAATGAGTAGAGAATTAATTCCAATTTCATAAGCCTCCTCAAATACCAAATCAAAATAAACCTTAAATTTTTCAGGATTTTTAAATAAATTCCCCATGAAAATGAAATATCTCCCTATTCTTGTCACTTCGTTTTCTGTTAAGCGTTATAAGTTAGTAACTTCGTTGCTACGTTTTTTGTAGCTATGACAACTTTAGCAAGCTGTGCCCTCAAAGATAACAAACCTTACAGGAATAATCGGTGAAGGGAACAGAGTTTTTATGACTGATGTTGTTATTAGGAATAGGAAAATAATTCAGGTTAAGGTATTATTGAAGATATATGCCATAAACAATCATTTATGAAATCAATTATAGTAACGGGCGGAACAAAAGGTATCGGAAGAGCTATTGTTGAAAAGTTTGCCCAAGAACAATATCAAGTGTTCACGTGTGCTCGTACTGAAGACGAGTCCTTAAAAGAATTATCGAATGTATATTTTTTCAAGGCAGACTTATCACAACGTAGCGAAGTGATAGCATTTGCAGACTTTGTTCGTCAGCATACCGAAAATGTAGATATTTTGGTAAATAATACTGGTTTCTTTATCCCCGGTCAAATTCATAATGAAGAGGAAGGAACGCTTGAGGCAATGATTGAAACCAATGTTTACAGTGCTTATCATCTAACTCGACAATTTGTAAATCAGATGATTGCTTTGCGTTCGGGACATATTTTTAATATTTGTTCTACTGCAAGTATTACAGCCTATACCAATGGTGGCTCTTATTGTATTTCGAAATTTGCGCTTTTGGGTATGAGTAAGGTATTGCGTGAAGAGCTAAAACCTTTTAATGTACGTGTTACAAGTATTCTTCCAGGAGCGACCTTGACCAATTCATGGGCAGGTGTCGATTTGCCAACGGAGCGTTTTATGCGTTCTGAAGATGTCGCAGAAGTAATCTGGACGGCACACAAAATGCCAGCCAGCACAGTTTTAGAAGAAATTTTATTACGCCCACAATTGGGAGATATTTAATGGTGAATTAGTAAGTTGTGAATTAGTGATTTCTGCCGTCGATGGAGTTATCTCCAATGACTTAAGCAAGCGTCAGCAACTACTCAAGTGTGGAGGATAGGATTGGGCTGTTGCTAACGCAAGGTTGTTGGAGAAAACTCCCCAAAAGGCTAATTCCAACGATGACGAATGGTGAAAAAATCACTAAATCGCTCATTCACAAATCACTAAATAATATCCTACCTCTTGAAATCGTAGAATTAATTTTGGAAATGGAAAAACAAATTCAATATCAAAGTCTAGAACAATTACCAGAAGTAGCGGCTCAAATTGCAGAATTTGGCAAAAGCGAGTTGATTTGGTTGTTTGAAGGACAGATGGGAGCAGGCAAAACTACGTTGATTAAGGCGTTGTGTGCCCATTGGGGTGTTACCAATCATGTACAAAGTCCTACCTTCTCAATTGTCAACGAATATGTTACCGAAAATGGAGAAACGCTTTATCATTTTGACTTTTATCGTTTAAAAAATGAAGTAGAAGCCATGGATATGGGTGTGGAGGAGTATTTTGATTCGGGAAACTATTGCTTTGTTGAATGGCCTTCAAAGATTGAAAACTTGTGGCCCTTGAATTATTTAAGCATTGAAATTTCGGTGCAAACTGATGGAAGTCGCCTTATTATTTTGAAAAAAAATTAGTAAACCTTCACGATAGAATTTTGGAAAGGTCAAGCAACACTTTATTTTCGTGCTATACTAACCCAATCTTGTGTTGAATAAAGCAATGGCTAAACAATCTGGATTTAAAGAAATACTCGCCCAAACAGGTCTTACTCAAACGGCTCTAATGCCTCAAGAAGCGTTGTTATGGACCAAGCAAAATGCGAAGAGCTTGTTCATTGGCTTACCAAAGGAAATTACCTTACACGAAAAACGTGTTTCCTTAACCCCCGATGCCGTATCGCTTTTGGTAAAAAATGGTCATCAGGTTTTGATTGAGACTGGCGCAGGCGAAGGAGCCAAATTTAAAGACTCTCAGTACTCCGAAGCTGGTGCTCAGATTGCCTATTCTAAAGAGGAACTGTATAAAGCCGATGTGATTGTGAAAATTCAGCCACTTACGGAAGAAGAACTCGAATACTTAAAACATGGAGCAACTTTGATTTCGGCACTCAATATGCAAAAATCAACCAAAGAGTATTTTGAGAAACTGAATCGTAAGAAGGTCACAGCATTGGCGTATGAGTTTATCGAAGACAATGCAGGCGGATTGCCTTTGATTCGTGCGATGTCCGAAATTGCTGGAAGTACCGTTATGCTGATTGCTGCCGAATGTTTGAGTAGCGCCAATAATGGTATGGGCGTAATTTTGGGAGGAATAACAGGCGTACCACCCACGAAAGTAGTTTTTTTAGGTGCTGGTACCGTTTCAGAATACGCCGCTCGTACAGCGATTAGTCTGGGGGCTGATGTGAAGATTTTCGATAAAGATATTTATAAACTTCAGCGCCTCAAACATGCCATTGGTCAACACGTTTATACTTGTATTATCGATTCTCATGTTTTGCCAGAAGCAATTATTCAAGCAGATGTGGTGATAGGAGCGTTACGTGCTGAAAATGGTTTTACACCATGCATTATTACTGAAGAAATGGTGTCGAGAATGAAACCTGACTCGGTATTAATAGATGTATGTATCGACCAAGGAGGCTGCTTTGAAACATCTGAGTTGACCGATTTAGCAAATCCTACCTATCGTAAATATGATGTGATTCATTATTGCGTGCCTAATATTCCTTCACGTGTGGCACATACTGCTACACAGGCATTGAGCAATATTTTTACCTCGTTTTTGCTAAAGACAGGAAAAACAGGTGGAATAGAAGAAGCAATTTTTGCCAATAAAGCTTTCATGAAAGGTGTTTATAGTTACAAAGGAAGTTTGACAAATGCTCAAATAGCAAAAAAACTAGGAATAGCTTATAAAGACCTAAGTTTGTTGGCGGCTGCTAGGTTCTAAATAAAACTAAATTTATCGATGGGAAAATTGATTACCTCAAGATATCTGAAGACTTGGAAATCATTGTTAGACCTCGATATTCAGGATGAATTTTCGGAGGTAGAACAAATACGTTTGGAACCTCATAGCTTTACATTTTATACTTCTGTTTCAGTAATGTCTTCCTCTAAGATAGAAGGAGAACAGCTTGAGGTTGATAGTTTTGTGAAGCACAAACTTTTACAAATTGAATATCTTCCTGAGCTAACAGAAAAACCTAATGATTTATATAATGCATACCTGTTTGCTCAAGATTATCCCTTGACGTACGCCAATTTCTTAGAGGCGCATAAGCTGATATCAGCTCATTTACTTCCCGAAAGGCTAAGAGGTACGCTACGGAAAACCGAAATGCTTGTTATGGAGCATAAAACTGGTAGAATTCAGTATGAGGCAGCTCCACTTGGACTAATAGAGAAAGAATTTGAAGCTTTTTGGACTGAAATAGATGAATTGTTGCAAGAACCAATGCCAGTTGAAGAGGTATTTTATTACGCTTCCTTTATCCATCTGGTATTTGTAAATATTCACCCTTTTAGTGATGGTAATGGACGACTAGCTCGATTATTAGAAAAGTGGTTTTTAGCTGAAAAATTAGGGAGAAGTGCATGGTTTATTCAATCCGAAAAGTATTATTACAAAAACGTAAATACTTACTATAAGAATCTAGCAAGGTTAGGTATTTATTATGAGGGCTTAGATTATGAAAAATCGATTCCTTTTTTACTAATGCTTCAAGAGGCATTAATTTTTGAAAAGTAAAATTTTAAATAAAATGATTGAAGATTATCAAGCTATATCTAATGCCCCCAACTCTCCTGATTTGAATGGAAAGTACTTGGGCATTATTTCAACAGACTTCGCCTTAGTGGCAGAATTTGTTAAGGAAGCTTCTTATCAAATTAGAACAAGAGGTTTTTCTAAATATCCTATTTTTGCAGTTTCTCGTACCGTTGTGCCTGTTGGTTCAAAATTGATCGGTATCAACGAAATGAATGGGAATACTTGGAACTATAATGCCACAGTAGCCGAAGAGTTTATACAAAGGGGAATTATTTCATCTGAAAGTATCGAGGTTTTTGAAACAAGTTACAAAGACCCAGATGAGTTTTGCTGTTTGTTTGTCTTTGATAATGATTTTGCTAGTTTTGTGTATATTCCTTATCCTGAGGACTAAACATTGCGTAATTAACCCACTATTAGATGTAATGAGATGATAGTAAATCCCCAAAAAATAGAAATCGTGAAAGAGGCAATCTTCAGACTAGCAAACTTCTCGTCAGAAGAGTGGGACTTCTATCGTAGTCATATAGAAGAAGTTCAATTTAAGAAAAAAGAGTTTTTAACAGAGATTGGACAGGTAGAGTCATGTATTTACTTTATCGTGGATGGTGCTGTAAAATATATTTCCTTCAAAGAGGATAAAGAAATTTGCGTGGATTTAGGCTTTAAAGGAAATTTTGTTAGCTCTTTTGCCTCATGTTTATCACAAACACCGTCATTCATAGGCATTCAGGCGGTTACTAAGGTTACAGCTATGCGCCTACGTTATCAACCTGTTTTGGAGCTTTTAGAACGTTCCAAAAATGCAGAACGTTTCCACCGAAGAATTGCGGAGGGCTTATATATTCGTGAAACTAAACGCACTTATAGTTTGATTTCGCAAAGTGCCGAAGAGCGCTATCTCAATTTGATTACCTACCAACCAGATGCTTTGAGGCTTATTCCTGTAAAAGATTTGGCTTCTTTTTTGGGTATTCATCCCGATAGTTTGAGTCGTATTAGAAATAATATTAAAGCCTAATACAAGGCAAATCAAAAAAGGCTGAAAAGCCTTTTTTGAAATTTTATTAAATGATTATATGTTCATATATTTGTGTAAAATTGATGGATTTTTTACTACTTTGAGCAATTAAATAATATTGACATGGATTTAAAGAATTGGAGTGTGATGCGATTTCTACGTTTGGCAGTTGGAGCATGGGCTTTGACAAACGGGATGATGCAAAAGGATTTTTTACTATTAGGGTTGAGTGCTTTTGTACTTTTTCAAGCTATTACCAATACTGGGTGTTGTGCCGCAGGGAATTGTAGTACTCCAGTCAATAAAAAAGCAGATACAAAAGATGCTTTGAAAGAACCAGTGGAATTTGAAGAGGTTTAGGGAAAAATTATAATGGGAGTACCAACAGGAACGGCATTATATAATTCGTCTATTTCGGAATTTTGAACGGCTATACAACCTAAAGTCCAGTCAAACCAGCGATGAAATTTGCCTAAAAGTCCCATGTAATTTTTTAGTCCATGAATTTTAATTTCGCCTCCCGCTGGGCGGTGTAACTTTCGTGCGTGAGCTATATCTTTTGCGTTGGGGTAGGAGATACCCAAGTTTTTATAATAAGCACTCATCGGATTTTTGTCATTAATGATATAACTGCCTTCTGGGGTTTTCAAATCGCCTTCATATTCTTTGGCACCAAGCGGTTGTTGACCTAAGGCAATCGAGTAAGTTTTGAGCAGTTGCCCATCGTAAAAAGCTAATAATTGTCGCTTTGATTTTAATACGACCAGACTATCGATTTGTGCATTTTTAGGGAGTGGAGTTTCGGGTAAAAATTGATAAATAGCTAGCCCTAGAATAAGAACAAGTATAAATGTGCGAAAGATAATTTTGAGAGGATGAGTCATAAAGTTTTAGGAATTAGAGAGGGCAAAGAAGAATTTTGTTTACAAAGATAGTATATGGTATTTCTCAGAAGATTGAAAAGCAGCTATTTAGGGGGAAATCTAGAGGTGTAGTTAGTAAACGGTCAGAGTTATAAATTGGTATGTGATTATATTTTGAAAAACTTGTGTTATACTGTTTTGAATTTTTAAGCGTATTCAGATTCGAGATACTGTTCATAAATCATGAGCTATCCTAATGGAGTGATTTGTGATTGATTACTAAAATTTGAATGCCAATATGTAGGAATAAAACTGAGTCTTCCCGAATATTAAGATTGGGATTATCCTCCAAGTTTTCATTAAAAAAGCGGTCGGAAAATTCTTTCCAACCGCTTTTATGCTGTAGGTTAAAAGTTGACAAGAATTTCTTATAAAATAATTTAAGCTTTTTAGCCTAATGCCTACGGCTTACAGCCTAGAGCATATTTACAAAGTTTTACTCGTTAAGCCTCCTTTTTGACTATCAACTTCCACAGTTGCTTTATCCAGTTTTCCTTTAACAATCCAGCGAACTTTCACAGCGCTCATTCCTGAAATGTTTGAAACTTCAATCGTTTGAGGTGTGTATTTTTGTTCTTTAGTCAAATTGATGTCTTCATTTTCAACAATCATACCTGCTACTACATTGGCATTTTTCAAAGAAATATAATCGGGTCTTTCGATTTTGTATTTCAAATCATGCGCTGAGTGAGTTGGAATAACTTTGGCGTTGGTAACTACGGCTGTTACTTCGGTAAAACCACCTGCTAAGGCTTTTTGACGAATCTCTGATACTTCTAATTTAGGCATCTGCGAAGCATGCAAAACCGTAAAAGCCATGTTTCTATGAGCGTCTTCTTCCAACATAAAACCAGGGTGGTTTCGTGTGTAGTTTTTCTTTGGCCCACCAATTTCAATATCGCCATATTGTGGGTGTTTGAACGGTTTCCACGCGACATAAGCATCATTGAATAAAAGATTTTTGCTAAACTCTTCAAAATCATTATTCTGACCACGACCCTCCTCACTTTGTTTTCCGAATAATTTATAAGAAGTAAATAACTCTGTCGAGAACGTAAATACTCCACGACCAAGTGCAAGCCAGTCAATTTCTCCTCCATATACAGTGTATAGGTCTTTGTAAATCACAAAGTACTTATATCCCGGATTGATTTTCTCTCCAATTTTTCCAAAATAATCATACACAGCACCATCTTGAGGCACATAAAATCCTGCGTCTTCTTCGGCACCAGGTCCACGTAAAAACATACCTCCATTATTATGATAACTTTGCGCTCCAGCTATATTAGGGTGAGCATACACAAAGTTTTTGATATTGCGCGTCTCAGCTAACGTGCCTGGGTGATACAAGGCTCCACGTTGAATATAGTCTGGTTGCCAGTTCCAGCCCCAGTCACGGTTAGGGTCATAATAACCAATCAAGTCTTCATTGACAGCACCATCGCCATCATTGTCGATACCTTCATAACCTAACATTTCGTATTCCCCTTTTTCGTCTGGTTTAGCAGGAATCATACGTTGTGGATTATCACAATCAACCTTCCAGCGACCATAAGGTGTTTTGCGACGCATCATCACGATATTGCCATCGCCGTCGAGGTCATCAAATTTGTCTTCGTCTGCTTTCCCATCTCCATCATCATCAAAAGCCAACATTCCCGAACGAGGGGAGTGTGGGGTATTAGGATTTTTCAAGAAATCCTCACGTGCATCTGGGTTGATGGTTGGAACAATATAAAAGACCTTATCTTTTAAAAGTTGTTTGATAAAATCTACGGAATTAAAACTTTCTGCCAAATACCAAGCTGTGTACATTGCCACTTCAGTTCCTTGTATCTCGTTGGAGTGGATATTGCCATCGATATAAAAGCCTGGTTTACGATCTACATTTCCAGACTTAAAATCCGAAATCGTTAAAACCCACATTTCTTTCCCTTGAGTGGATTTTCCAATAGACTCCACTTTTACCAAGTCTGGATAAGCTTTTGCTAAATCTTGGCAAAAACGAGTAATCATCGCATAATCATTGTAATGATTCCAGCTAATTTTTACTTTTGGCGAAGCGGGAGTTCCTATAGCACGAAGCCCTGTGAGGTCATCGTTGATGGTTTTTTCTTGCGCTGCTGCACCCAATGAGCATGACAGCAAGAATAGGGATATATATTTTTTCATAAGAAAATGCTAAGATAATTTGTTGAATATTGTACGTTGTGAAGGATAAAAAACTATTTCAGCGCTACAGATACCGTTTTAATACCTGTCATAGCATTACCAGCTTCGATAGTGATATTGCCTGAACCGCTAATCAACCAGCTATATTCCTGTGATTCACCAGCCGACATAGCACCACGAAGGTTGACTTTTTTACCTGAAATAATGGTTTGAGAACTTGAAGTTTTCACCTCTGTTCGCACCTTTTGTACCCAACGCACACGATCCCCGATTTCTGAACCAGTTGGCAATAAACCTTTATTGGTTACTTGGACAGTTACGCGAGTTAAACCAGCAGAAACAGATTCAGTTTTTATATTAAGAATCTGTACATCTGGCATTTGAGAAGCAAATGCCTTGAAAAACTTGATATGTTTGTCTGTAGCTTCATTCAAATAACTGATAGGAGGGTTCAGTTTTGCATAAGGAGCGATTCCTCCAACTTCAACGGTTTGATTAGGAAAGTCTGGATGATTGATTTTTTGCCAAGAAATAAAACTTCCTTTTAGTTGCTGAGCATCAGCCCACTTCAAAAAGCGGACATCTTCATTGTCACTTGCTTTGATATCTTTTACTTCTTTCTTGGTAGAATCTTTTGGTGCAGATACCTTTGGAGCCCACCATGTTGGCGTGCTAAAACTTAATCTTCCGTAGTGATAGTAGGCCGTTTGAGAAAGATTTCCTTTGGTTTGTGGCATAGCAGGTGCGTCTTTCAAGCCTGTTTGCGTATTGTAGAGTTTGGTAATTTGTTCTCCTACCGAAGCATCTTTTTCTAAAATACCTGTGACAATTCGTTTCAAGGTCTTAGATTTATCAAACTTGGTGGCTTCGCTCAAGTTATTGGCAGGACCAAATGTAAATACTGCATAAATATTTTTGGTGGTGTACAAAAAGTCTAATAAAGCTTTCGTTTCTGATTCAGATGCAGCATATTCTCCCGAACCTTGTGTAAAAAATGGATAGTCGTAAGTACCATTTTTGTCGATATTAACACCTCCTACACCATCTTCGTTGAAAACACCATCCTTGTCATTGTCAATACCCTCGCTGAGGAGGATATATTTGCCCACTTCCCCTTTGCTCGGGTCGGCTTTTACCATGACTCTTGGGTCTTCTTTGCTGATGATATAAGCGCCAGTTGGGTCTTCAATGCGCATCCATGTGATTTGTCCGTCGTTGTTCAAATCTTCAAAAGGATCTTCATTTAAGCGTCCATCACGGTCGTCGTCGGTATCTACGTCGTTGCCACTACGCTCGAATTTGAGTTTTGCTGAAAATTGTTCTTGTGCATCAGGGTTGATGCTAGGAATAATATAGAAGGTTTTTGATTCTAAAACTTTAGCAAGAGAATCGGAAGCCACAAACTTTTCGGCTAGTTGCAAGGCTACTTCTGTTCCTGCTAAATGCGCTCCATCGGCACCTGCCAAGATAGCTATAGCTGGTTTATTACTTGCATCGCCTTTACTAAGTGTTAGGGCAAAAATGTCTTTTCCGCCTTTGCTTTTACCTATAGATTCTAATTTGACGGTGGTGGCGTATTTGCTACTGAGGGTTTTGAGGCGTGTGCTCAGTTGCGCATGGGTTGAATAGGAGCTTTGGGCAAAAGCACAACTCGAAAAAGCGAGTAGCCCAGCCAGAATAAAGGTTTTTTTCATTGTTAAGTACTTTTTTCTCGACTTCAATGATTCTCAATTTTCGAGAATGAAGAGAATCATATAGTTGCGATGAAGGTTGGATAAGTGATTTTTCCTAAAAATACAGGTATTCCTAGAAAATCCATCAATCACACCTACATGATTCGATGTAATACACGTTTGAGAGTCTCAATCGAGAAAAAAGTACGATGAAAAATTATTTTGAGCGTTTGACTAATTCTTCACGACTCAATGTAATCATTCTTCCGATAGGTTTGCCATTACGATAAGTGTTTACACGTAAAGTAATAGGTCCTTCTGGAATCTGAATAGGGTCTTTGTACACAGGGCTAAATTTGCTAGGAACGGTGTCGTCAATCGAATAATGAATTGTCAAATTCGGAATTTCGGCTTCTAATTCAACAACCAATTTTCCATCTTTCATGTAGGGTTTGATAGCCGCATCGTATGCTGAGCGAGCATAATTGATCCCTGCCAAATCGGCACGGTCAAAATGGTTTTCCATTTTAGTGACAAATTTCTCCCAATTCTTTTTCTCTTTTGGCGACCAATATACTTCTGATAATGCCCAGCAACGAGGATAGGTCATATACTCAGCATAAGCCAAAGTAGGAATGCCTTCAGTCCAAAGGTTGGCTTGTCCTCCTAAGATAAATTTGCCATCTACGCCTTCAGGAATTGGTTCGAAATCATAGCATTTTTTCAAACGTAAGGTTGCATAAATGGGTGGCTCCAAGGTTCTGTCACTTTGCATAAAGTCAATATACACATAAGGAGAAGGCGTCATGACTACGTTGTGTCCCAATTTGGCTGCTTCAATACCGCCTTCGATGCCTCTCCAGCTCATAACCGTGGCTTCTGGCGCAATTCCACCTTCCAAAATCTCGTCCCAACCTAGGAGTTTTTTACCTTTAGTTTTCAAGATTTTTTCCACTCTTTTCATAAAATATCCTTGCAATTCCTCGACATGTTTCATGTTTTCTTTCTGCATCAATGCCTGACAATTAGCATCGGCTTCCCAGAAACCCTTGTAACATTCATCTCCACCCACATGGATATAAGGATTAGGAAAAAGCGCTGCTACTTCTGTAAATACTTTATCCAAAAATTCATAGACTTTTTCATCAGAAGGATTCAGCGTGTTGTCGGTCAACATCTTGAATTTACCATTACCATACCACTCCGCAAATTTACTTCCTGGGTTTACTTTTGTTTTTGGATCTTTACTACAAGAAAGTTCAGGATAGGCTGCAATTGCCGCCATACTATGCCCCGGAACATCTATTTCAGGTACGATGGTTACGTTACGGTCTGAAGCGTATTTGATTACCTCTTTAATGTCTTCTTGGGTATAAAAACCACCGTCAGTTGCTGCCTCGCCATCTTTTGGAGCATCCAACTGATTAAATTTACCAATACGTGGCACACGCCAAGCACCCACTTCGGTGAGTTTTGGCAATGACTTTATCTCGATTCTCCAACCATTATCATCAGTCAAATGCCAGTGGAATGTGTTGTATTTGAGACGAGCCATTACATCAATAAAACGCTTCACTTCGTCTTTGGTGAAGAAATGACGACTTACGTCAAACATGATACCACGCCAAGCAAAACGCGGATAATCAGTGATTTTGACAAAAGGAATCGTCCAGTCTTTTTTAACGGCAGTGTTACTTTCTATTTCTGTTGGCAATAGTTGCAAAATACTTTGCATCCCATAAAACAAGCCCCCTGTTTGATTGGCAGTTACCTTAGCTCCATTGGCATCTACCTCTAGGTTATAGCCTTCTTTTCCTAGCTCATCCACAGGATTTTTATGTAGTGAAAAACTAATCGCGTTTGGCTGATGTGGCCCTTTTTTTACGGTAAAATTCCAGCCTGTAGCTTTGTTCAAACGTGCTGCCAAAAGCTCTGCTGTAGTTCTGGCTTCTTCTTGTTGAATAAGAATAGTAGTACTTGATTTTACGAAGAATTGCCCTTTGCTCGTGCTAATCTTGACAGGCTCAGGAATTACATTATGGGGTTTATCTTGAGCTTTGAGCCCTCCCGAAGCGAGGAGGAGGAGGGCGAATGCTCCAGCTTTAAAGGTTGAAAACGGTTTTTTCATAGAATTTTGGGATTTTGGATAAAATTTAAAAAAGGAAAATTATGACTTTTTTTTGATTGATAAACAAGGTTTTATCTGCTTTTGTAAATTGTCTTTTAGTCTCAACAGCTTTTTAAGAGTAATACGTTAAAGAGTAAACCTTCGGTTTCAGGATAAAAGGTTTTGAGTAGAGTAATCAGTTCGTCCTTATTCATACCTGCGTCAAGAAAAGCCGTCCAATCGTCTAATTCAAAAAGGGGCAGTGTTTGGATGTTGATGATGACTGCTTTTTTAAGAAAATGCTCTTGACAATAAATATCTATTTCTGCACCGACTTGATAAATATCTCGTTGTGGGCGAATCGAGGTAAAATATTCACAATCCAATTTATGATTAAAGTTTTGTGCAAAATGAAGCGATAAATTCGACATGATGAAGTTTGATTGAGTTGATACCATTTTGAAATATAAAAGTCTGAATCTTGAAATCAAAGCTTAGAATGGGAATCGCTACAGTTCGGTATAGTTAATACACAAAACTGTCAGAATATTGTACGATTCTATTTTGTACAAAACCTAGATAGAACACTTCCAATTTTCTTTATTAATATCTTATGAAAAAACTCTTTTTTACCCTGTGTCTAGGCATCTTTGGTTTTCAAAACTTTGCGCAGGTTCCTTATTTTCCCAAGCAATATATTTGCTACAAAACTCCTCAAAATCTAAAAATTGATGGAAAACTAGATGAAGAAGCTTGGCAAAAAGCAAGTTGGACCACCGAGTTTGTGGACATAGAAGGTGCCAAACAGCCTTTGCCCTTGCAAGCGACCAAAGCCAAAATGTTGTGGGATGATAAGTATTTGTACATTGCTGCCAAATTGGACGAAAAACATTTGTGGTCATATCAAAATAAGAAAGACCAAGTCGTATTTCTCGAAAATGATTTTGAAGTATTTATCGATCCTGACGGTGACGGACATGACTATTTTGAGCTCGAAGTCAATCCTATTAATAATACCTTCGATTTGTTTTTGCCCAAATCATACAGAAATGGTGGCGATGCCCTTATTTCTTGGGATATAAAAGGTATGAAAACAGCGGTTTATTGCCATGGAACGGTTAATAATCCTAAGGATGAAGATCAATTTTGGACGGTTGAAATTGCCATTCCTTTTGAGTCAGTGGGTATGGGATTGAAGGTGCCATTTCCTAAAGATTTAAGTCTATGGCGTATCAATTTCTCCAGAGTAGAATGGCAGCACGAGGTTAAAAATGGTAAATATGTAAGAAAAGCAAAAGCAGATGGAACGGGTGTATTGCCAGAATATAACTGGGTATGGTCGCCACAAGATGCGATTAATATGCACATCCCTGATCGCTGGGGCTATTTAATTTTCTCTGACAAAAAGGTTTCAGAAAGCCCCATTCACTACCAATTGCCAAGTATCGAAACGGCGAAAAGATGGGTTTGGGCAGGATATGACGCTCAACAAGCTTTTTTGGGAAAAAATAAAATATACACCTCTGACCCGAGTCAGTTAGGTTTGAATTGGCCAAAAGAGTATGAAGTCAAAATAGAAGCATCTGAACATCTATTTATGATTTTGCTAAAAGATTTGACTAACAGAAAACTGCTGACACTCACACAAGATGGCAGACTTTTAGTGCGAGATTTATAAATTTACCTAGGTTAAAGGTTGAAAGATAATTTCAACAGGTTTTCAGCCTTCAAAGCTGGCGTTAGCAACTACCTAATTATCAAGAATAGGGACCAGTTGGTTTGTTACTAATACAAGTATGCGAGACAAAACTCCAACATGGCTTAATAAGAAGTTTTCATTTTCAACCTAACAATCTTACCTTAATTTTTCCAATTTTCAATTTTTAAAAACTATGAAAAAAAGAACATTTTTGAAGCAAATTGGCTTAGGGTCTTTGGCCTTGGCGGGTGGTTCTAGCACTGCTGTCGCAACTGGAGAACAGCAAATTTTTTCAGCAAAAGCAAAACGTAAGTTTTGGATTTGGATCAATCCAGACCACAAAGCGACAGAAGAAGCGCTGATCAAGCAGTATAAAGAGTTTCAAGAAAGTGGTATTACTGGTATTTTCTTTGAAGCCGATGACGAAAAGCATTTTACTATTGCCAAAAAACAAGGTTTGGAAACGCACCGTTGGATTTGGACAATGAACCGTGGGGAAGAAAGTCTGTTGAAATCTCATCCTGAAATGTATGCTGTGAGTCGTAAGGGCGATTCTTGTGCGACGAAACCTCCGTATGTGGATTATTATCGTTGGTTGTGTCCATCCAAACCAGAAACAAAAGCTTATCTTGAAAATGTGGTAAAAACAGAATTAAGTAAGCCCTACGTTGATGGTATTCACTTGGATTATGTACGTTATTGTGATGTGATTTTACCTGTAAATCTTTGGAAAAATTACGGCATACAGCAAAATCAGGAGCTACCTGAATATGATTTTTGCTACTGTGATACTTGTCGCTCGAAGTTCAAGGAATTAAAAGGAATTGATATTCTAAAGTCAGAAAATCCAGACCAAAATCTTTCTTGGCGTAAGTTCCGTTATGACAATATTACCCGAATCGTCAATCATTTGTCTGCAACAGCGGCCACGTTCAAAAAGCCTATTACGGCTGCGGTATTTCCAACGCCTGAGGTAGCCAAGCGCATCGTTCGTCAAGATTGGACTAACTGGAATTTGTCAGGAGTTTGTCCTATGATTTATCACAAATTTTACAAAGAAGATGTTAATTGGATTGGCGATGCTGTAGAAGAAGGAGTAAGAACTCTCCATGGAAAATTTCCTTTGTATGCGGGATTATTTTTACCAGATTTTGATAATCAAGGAGAAATTGTGAAAGGTATTCAACTAGCCCTCAAAAATGGCGCTTCAGGCGTTTCTCTTTTTGGAAATGTCGATGCCAAAGTTTTATCAGCCTTGAAAGAAGCGATTAAAACTGCGTAGTTGATTTTGATAAAATGAAATATCCTGATTATTAGAACTGTACGAAGGAATTCTAACTATTGCGGATTTGGGATTTCTGATTTCGGAAATAAAGTAAAATACTTTTGTTTTTTACAAAAAATAAAAGCTTACACCTCCGAAATCCACATCCAATATCCGAGATAGACAGTTTTATCCTTCGTTCACTCCTAATATCATGTCTTGGATGGTTCCCTAGATTTTATCAAACATGAGGCATCCCGAATTTAGCGATTGAGTGATTATGTTAAAATAATCACTCATCCACTCAATCTCAAATCACTCAATTTAGATATTAAAGCGCTACGCGAAAATGCTCAAAGGAGCGCCAATATTTATCTCGATAAATAAAGTATTCAAACTTGAAGTTTTGTTCTATTTCGGGCGTAAGTTCATACACCTTTTTGGATGGCTCTCTGAAGTTTTTGCAAGTAAAATAAAACTCACACATATTCGAACCTACCTGTCGACCTGTGTACAAGCACATGCCCGAATCCAACAAATTATCGAGTAAGGTATCCTCCAATTCATTCAGAATTTCAAAATCGCTTTCATTGGGTAGTCCATCGTTTTGTTGACCGTTATATTGTAACTCTAAACGCAAAACCCATGGAAATGAAGGTTTGGCATCCCAGTTTAGGAGCGGCATATTGATGGTCGCAATCAAGGGCATTTCGTTTTCACTAGTTGCTTGAAGTGTAGTGAGCGGAATATCATCGTCAGGGATTTCGGTAGCTTCATACTTTTCGATAAACTCTTTTTCTCTCCAATTCAGGTAGGCAGGAAGCTTGGAAATAGGAATCAAATCGGGATAGGAAGGGTCTGGTCCTTGAATTTTGATTTGGTCCAGCTGCACACCAGCGTTTAGTTCCCCTAAAAGGTTATCTAAAAACATATAAATACCAGAGACAATCGTACCATGTTCTTCGGTTGAGTAGTCCTGATACACAATCGTAATCGCAATCTCGTCAGGATATTGCGGATATTCGTCAGGGAAAAAGCTTAGGCTTGGTGAATTGATGATTAATTCTTCAATGCCAATCTGCCAATCTGCCATATCTACAGCTTGTTTGAGTGCCGTTATTTTCCAATTCGGAAATGCTGGTGCTGCTTCAATGAGTTCTTCAATAAAAACAATGTTTTTTACAATGCCGTCGGCGGTAAGGATAAGTTCGGCAACGTCTTCGTCGTACATTCCCGAAAGAAAAAAGATTCCTTTATGTAATTGTTCTAACCTAGGACTTAAAATGGCAAAAAAAGCTTCATCGATTTTTTCTCCATCTTTAACAATTTCAAAAAACTTTTTTTCATTTTCCGAAAACCAATTCCAGAACTCTTGATACGGGTTATTGGGTGCAGATTTTTTCTGAAAAAAACGTTTAATAATACTCATAAAAAATAAATATCAGATTTTAATACCGAGCAATTTTATATTAGTTTGAGATATAGCATTGCCTTGCAAGTGAATTGAGAAGTGTTCTCGAAAGTTTTGGAAACTAATAGCCTTTCAAAGAAACGCAGGTTTAATGCCGAAAATGGAAGTTAAACAAAGTAGCTATGTTAAGGGTATCAATTTTTATGAAAATTAATGGGAATATTTTGAATCACCAAGATTAGGTCTATCTACTTAGTGATATTCTGACTAAGCGGTCAAATAATACAAAAAAAGCCTTCTCAACTAGGCTGAGAAGGCTGTATCTATCGATTGTTTTTGAAAAATTTCTTATCCTATAATCTTTTTCAATGACGCTAGAATTACCACAATACCGACTAGAATCATGAGTGCTTTGGTAGGTATCTTAGTGGATAATTTAGCCGCGATTGGAGCCGCGACCATCCCTCCCAAAATCAATCCTAAAATAACCTGCCACTGTGAAAATCCAATGACGAAAATAAAGGTTAATGAGGATGAAAGAGAAATAAAGAACTCTGCTAAGTTGACCGAACCAATCGTATAACGAGGATGACGTCCTGAAGCAATGAGCGTAGAAGATACAATCGGTCCCCAGCCGCCACCGCCTACCGAGTCCATAAAACCACCAAACCATGCTAATGGTCCAATCATTTTTACATTTTTCTTAGCCTGACGTTTTACTAATGCTTTTTTGATAATTAATATACCCAAGCAGAGTGTGTAAATGGATACTGCTGGTTTTACATATCCTATATATTGCTCTAATAATGTTGAAAGCAAATAGGCACCTAGTATCGCACCTATTACACCTGGTATCAAGACTGCCTTGAATAATTTAGAGTTTACATTTCCAAATTTCAAGTGCATATAACCAGAGGCTCCACTAGTAAAGATTTCTGAGGCGTGTACACTCATACTGATTACCGCAGGCGAAACACCTACGTTAGCCAAAAACGTTGAAGCAGTAACGCCATAAGCCATACCCAATGCTCCATCAACCATTTGGGCGATGAATCCGGCCATGATGAAAAAGAGAATATCGGAGGTAACTTCGCTAAATGCGGTTGTAATATTTTGAACTGTCAGATAGGTAAATAAAAAATGACCCACCAACATAAGTGCTATAGCATTGAAGATGTGAATAACAATTTCAGCGGGGGTTCTTTCACGCTTCCATAATTTAATAATAGCTTCCTCAAATGGATTTTTAGAGGATTTTTTCGGGACAATTGTTTTTGTTTCCTGAATTTCTGCTTGTGTCGAGCCTTCTATCATTGGTCTATAAAATCAATATTTCCTACAAAGTTAATAGAGTTTTATTATTCTACAAATATGGTAGATTAAATATTTTGTTGGAGAAATTATTTTACCCCTTGGCTGAGACGCGACGTTTGCGTCATGCATTGAAGCCACTAAGTGGAATTATAGGTCAAGAACTAAGTAAATCATTCGCTTTGGCACGAGATGCATGTAAAATTCAGCACAATCCACTTTTCTCTTTGCCATGAATATTGAAGGCTCTAATGATTAGGGTAGAAATACTAAATCAAATTTTCAGGTAAAGTAGTTTAAACCGATTCTCTAGAAAATCTCCTACAGGAAATTCCGACAAAAATCTGTAATTTTGCCAAAATTTTCGAGCGCAGAATGCTTAACTACATTTTATGCTCCAATCATTCAATTTTATAGAAATGTCTGCAGAATACAACTTTAGAGAAGTAGAACAAAAATGGCGTCAGTTTTGGGATGAAAACCAAACCTACAAAACTGAAATCGACCACTCAAAACCAAAGTATTATGTGTTGGATATGTTCCCTTATCCATCAGGAGCGGGTTTGCACGTAGGTCACCCGCTTGGGTATATCGCAAGTGATATTGTGAGCCGTTATCGTCGTCTCAAAGGTTTCAACGTGTTGCACCCGATGGGTTTTGACTCTTTTGGTTTGCCTGCTGAACAATATGCTATCCAAACGGGACAGCATCCTGCCATTACAACCGAAGATAATATTGCTACATATATCCGTCAGTTGAAACAAATCGGTTTTAGCTATGACTGGTCAAGAGAAGTGCGTACTTCTGATCCTAAGTTCTACAAATGGACTCAGTGGATTTTTATGCAACTTTTCAACCATTATTACGACAAAGATGCTAATAGAGCTTTGTCTATTGATTCTTTGGTGGAACGTTTTGCAGAATCTGGAAACACTGCCGTAAAAGCGGTTTGTGATGAGGAAACTCCAGTATTTACTGCTGAGGACTGGAATAATATGTCAGGTCATCAGCAACAAGAAATGTTGTTGAAATACCGTTTGACTTTCCCTGATGAATCTGTAGTTAACTGGTGCCCAGGATTAGGAACTGTTTTGGCAAATGACGAGGTAAAAGACGGCGTTTCTGAGCGTGGTGGTTTTCCTGTTGAGCAGAAGAAAATGAAGCAATGGTCTATGCGTATTACCGCGTATGCTGACCGTTTGATAGATGGCTTGAATGAAGTAGATTGGTCAGATGCTATCAAAGAACAACAACGTAACTGGATTGGTCGCTCACAAGGAGCCTCAGTTCGCTTCAAAGTTGACCGTTCTACAGTATCAGAAGAAGCACCAGAGTTTATCGAGGTATTTACTACGCGTGTTGATACAATTTATGGAGTAAGCTTCATGGTAATTGCTCCAGAGCACGATTATGTTCCATATTTGACTACAGAGGCTCAAAAAGAAGAAGTTGAGGCTTATGTAAATTGGGCAAAATCTCGCTCAGAGTTAGATCGTATGTCGGAGGTAAAACGTGTTTCAGGTGCGTTTACAGGAAGCTACGTTATCAATCCATTTAATGACGAGAAAGTACCTATCTATTTAGCTGATTATGTGTTGGCTGGTTATGGTACAGGCGCTGTAATGGGGGTACCATCAGGTGACCAACGTGACTGGAATTTTGCTACGCATTTCAATTTGCCAATTATTCCTATTTTGGATGCGCAAAAAGAAATTGAAACGCAAGCTGACAATACCAAAGAAGGGAAATATATCAATTCGGGTATCATCAATGGTATGGAATACAAAGAGGCTACAGCTACTTTGGTTCAATCCTTAGAAGAAAGAGGTATTGGTAAAGGTAAAACACAATTCCGTTTGCGCAATGCGGTATTTAGCCGTCAGCGTTATTGGGGCGAGCCAGTACCAGTATATTTCAAAGATGGTTTGCCATATTTAATTGAAGAATCTGAATTGCCTTTAGAATTACCTTCGATCGATAAATATTTGCCAACTGAAACTGGCGAGCCACCACTTGGTCGTGCAGAAGGTTGGAAATATAAAGGCGAATACGAATACGAATTGAGTACGATGCCAGGTTGGGCAGGTTCATCTTGGTATTGGTACCGTTATATGGATGCTCAGAACGAGGAAGCAATGGCAAGTAAAGAGGCTATCGATTATTGGCAAGCAGTTGACTTGTACATTGGTGGTTCTGAACACGCTACAGGTCACTTGCTGTATAGCCGTTTCTGGAATAAATTCTTGAAAGATATTGGTTTAGTAAACGAAGAAGAATTTGCCAAAAAGTTGATTAACCAAGGTATGATTCAGGGTCGTTCTAACTTTGTGTATCGTATCAAATCTTCAAATGGCGAAGGTAAAAAGCCTGTCTTTGTTTCGGCTGGCTTGAAAGACCAATACGATGTGACTTCATTGCACGTAGATGTGAATATCGTAAACAACGAAATCTTGGATATTGAGGCTTTCAAAGCTTGGCGTTCAGATTTTGCAGAGGCTGAATTTATCTTGGAAGGAGACAAATATGTTTGTGGAGTAGAGGTTGAGAAAATGTCAAAATCGAAATACAATGTCGTAAACCCAGATGTGTTGGTAGATAGAGTAGGAGCAGATACCTTACGTTTGTATGAAATGTTCTTGGGACCATTGGAACAAGCAAAACCTTGGAATACAAATGGTATCGATGGTTCTTTCAGATTTATCAAAAAAGTATGGCGTTTGTTCTACGATGAGCAGGGCAAATGGAAAGTGAAGGACGAAAAAGCTACTAAAGAAGAGTTGAAAGTATTGCATACAGCCATCAAAAAAGTTGAAGACGATTTAGAGCGTTATTCGTTCAATACTGTTGTTTCAAGTTTGATGATTTGTGTAAATGACTTGGGTTCTTTGAAATGTTCTAAAAAGGAAATTTTGGAACAATTAGTCATCTTAATGTCTTCATATACACCACACTTGTCTGAAGAATTATGGTCGTTGTTAGGTCATGAAGCTGGAACTGTTTCAAAGGCTTCTTTCCCTAAATTTGAACCTTCATACTTGGTAGAATCAAGTTTTGAATACCCAATTTCTATCAATGGTAAAGTAAGAACAAACATTGCTTTCCCTGTAGATTTGGCAAGTTCAGAAATCGAAGCTGGCGTATTGGCAAACGAAGTAGTACAAAAATGGCTTGAAGGAAAAACACCTAAGAAAGTTATCGTTGTGCCAAAACGTATTGTTAACGTTGTGTTGTAGGAGAATTTAGAATGGTGAATTGCGAGTGTAAAAAGAAATTCACGCGTAGAGACGCAATGCTTGCGTCTAAAAATGTATCATTCTGAAATATAGTATCAAAAAAGGCGGTCGAAAAACTAATTTCGACCGCCTTTTTGTTGATGGTGTTCAAATTTTTTGTCACGGGTGAATAAATTCACCCGCTAAGTGGAATCACTTTCATTTCCGAATAGGTAAGTTTTTCTATTAAATTTTCACTACCACTGAGTTGAGATGAAATGTTATTGAAATGTAGTTTGTTACTTAGGAGAGATATTATTCATCTTTATCCAAAATCATAAATCATCCCTTTATTCGTTCTGAACAAAACAACTTTGAAAAAATGGACATTTCAGCATTACAATTCCCCATTGGAAAATGGTCGCCAAAAGGCGAGTACACACCAGAAGAGTTTCAAGAAAGACTCAATATCTTAAAGAATATTCCCGCAGAGTATCGTGCTTTAACTGAAACTTTGTCACATGAAGATTTGCAAAAACAATATCGTGAAGGAAGTTGGACTATTCAGCAATTAATCAATCATGTGGCGGATATGCACCTTTTGCATTACATCCGTTTCAAACACGCGTTGACTGAAACCGATCCCAATGGCGTTGTAGCTAAAATTGATGCTTGGGCAACAATGGAGGAGGCAAAAACAGCCCCTATTGCATTTTCTTTACAAATGATCGAAGGAACTCACGCTCGTTGGACTTACCTCATCGAACAAATGTCTGAGGAAGAATTTCAGCGAGGTTATTATCATCCGATTCGCCAAATATATATCAAGCTTATCGACGCCTTAGACATGGGTGCTTGGCATGCCAAACATCATTTGGAACATATTAAATTGGCCTTAGGGAAATAAATGATTTTATTAATTTAGTGAATTGTGATTGAGTGATTTTTTACTACATATTTCATTTGTAGAGACGCAATATTTCGCGTCTAATTTTGAGTTATTTAGCATATTGATATTACTATACTGGCTGACTCAGCTTAAGACGCAAAGCATTGCGACTCTACTGCTAGAATACAGATTTTTAAAACAATCACTAAATCACTCATTCAACATTCACTAAATCAGGAAATGTCTCATATTTTAATGCCACAGTTTGTTTGCTTTTACATAAAATCTCCAACTCAATAGAGATGCTGAAACAAATAAGCTAGAAGTGAGTCCAATCCAGATACCAATATGTTTTAAATCTAGCACAAAACCCAAGAAATAGCACATCGGCAAACCTACCACCCAATAGGCAATAAAAGTAATAATGGTAGGAACATTTACGTCCGCCATGCCTCGTAAGATACCTACACTAACTGCCTGTGTTCCATCGAATAGCTGAAATATTCCTCCCCAAATAATCAATTCGGCTGCAAGTGCTACAACTTGGTCATCTTTGACATAACTCGCCAAAAAATCATTGAATATCAAAAATATAAGACTGCAAGTGCCCATAAATAGCAAGCCCATTAATAGGGCAGAAGTCCCTGCATCGATGATCGTTTTTCTGTTTTTTTCACCCATACCCGAACCTACACGGATACCTCCCGCAGCACCAATACCTGTAGCAGCCATAAAGGTCATGGATACAAAACCAATCGCTACTTGGTGTGCAGCTTTATGTGGTAAACTTATCCAACCCATCATTACTACTGCGCCATAAAAGGCTGCAACCTCACTAAATCCCTGAAAACCACTCGGAATTCCTAGTTTCATTATTTTACCAACCAGTGTTTTGATAGAATCCAAACCTTGTGTGGAGGCTTGCAAGTACGGTTTGAATGCCTTGTCCCGAAGGGTGTAAATAATAATTGCCACTGCCATATAAATCCTAGCAGTTAAGGTAGCATAACCAGCGCCATTTAAGCCTAATGCAGGAATGATATCTTTATAACCATTGATTAAAAAATGATTTAAAACAACATTAAGCAATAAGGCACTTACGGTGATTTGCATCGCAACTTTAGTATGAGAAAGTCCATCCGTAAAACTTTTAATAGCAGAAAATACAAAAGAAGGAAAAATGGAAATGGTTATTATCCAAAGAAAGTCTAGTGTCATAGATTTGATTTCTTTCGGCTGTTTCAACAAATCAATATTCAATCCAATCAACACGATGAGCATGGCGCATATCACACTCATAATGAGTGAGACCACTACACTTGCGCGTAGGAGTTGTTTGCATTCGCCTGGGTTGTTTGACGATTGAGCTGAGGAAACAAGTGGTGCCACCACTTGTAAGCAGATATAGCCAATAATGGCAATATTAAAGAAAATACCATTGGCGTCGGCAGCAGCTGCAAGCGCAGGTACTGATCCTTGTGCCATTCGACCTACTTGTACGGTGTCTGCAAAACCCATTAACATTACCCCAACTTGAGCGGTAATAATGGGTAGTGCAAGGTTAAAAGTAGCTTTAAAATCAGATTTATAACGATTGAGAAAAGTATTCAAGAGAATGGATGGTTTTGTTGTTGATAAAATTCGGAGGGCAAAATTACAAAAAATAACCTCACACTTGGTGAGGTTATAAAGAGTTTTCTACAAATAGTCACAAAGGGTAATTATTTAAGCAAATCGTCGAGACGAAGCGTTTTTCTATTTTCATAAATCTCAACAAACTGTTTAAATTGATAATAGCCATATTTGTATGGATCCCTTGATAGCTCTTCATATTTGCTATTAAAAAACTTAATTGGGTCTTCCCCCTTTGGAATAGGATTGGCAAGCTGTTTGGTAAATTTTAAAGCATACTCATAGCATTTTTGTAATTCTTTCTCATAGCCTGCTTCTTGCCAATAAGCAATGGCAATTTGATTGGCTAAATATTCTCCCTCGTAGAAATCTAAATACTTTCGATTGGCTTTTTTTGTCAAATAGGCATCAGTTCCATGCCCTAATTCGTGGATGATATAAAAGCCATTAAAGAATAACCCAAACATTTCTTCTCCTTTACTTTTACTCTTGTTTAGTTCGGTAAAAAAGGCTTTTTGAGGCTCGATTACCTGTGACCAAATGGGTAAATTAACGGTAAACAAATCATTATCCCAGTATACCAAATAGGGACTCGTGTTTAAAATAGCCTTAGCTTTTGGTAAAATATTACCTAATTTTTGAGCAATTCTGATTTGATATTTGAGTCTAACCACGTTGGCATCTCTCACCAATAATGTAGAATCTGTGTAGCGATGAAACAACCCATTTTGAGAAAAGGTTAAGCTGGAAGTTACACAAAGGAGGAATAGCGACAGAAGTATATGTTTTTTCATAAAGTAAAGCTTTATTTAAGGTTCAATTTTAGTAAAGATAAACCTTTAGTTTATGTAATATGTATCGCAAGGTTTTAATTGAGTATCTGGTTTGTGTATGTTGGTAAGGTGCTGAAATGCAACGCTATAAAAATAAAAAACCGCAGGAAACAGAAGCTTCCTACGGCATTGTTGAAAGGGGATAGATAGTGTTAAAATTTTTGTTTGGAAATAGGGCAGTCAAATATCGACTGCCTATTTTCCTCTATCAAATTTATATAAATGGTTAATGCGACAATATAAAGTAGGGACTTCAGTGACAAATTGTGCGGCTTTGTTTAAAGTCCCCAAAGGAGTTGAACTCCATATTTGGTTGTACTCAGAGAATATCTTTTTAAGGCACTAGGGGTGAGGGTATAGGGTTTAGTTTTTTTCGAAAAAAGTTGAAAAAGTGATTAGATAGGATGTGGGAGCGTTTTTCCCTAACCCCTAACCCCTAACCCCTAACCCCTAACCCCTACCATCACTCCCTCAATATCAGCCTCGGTAATAGCAGGATTAGCTCCGCTGTGAGAAGCTACAACAGCACCAATAGCACAGGCAAAATTGAGTGCGTATTCTGAGGATTTTCCATTAAGAATATTTTTGAGAAAACCTGCTAAAAATGAATCGCCACTTCCGATGGTGTCTGCCACGACCACTTTGTATCCTGCTTGTTGATAAAAATGTTTTTTACCATCGTTTTCTAATCTTAACAGAATCGCTCCGTCGCCACCTTTGGTCACTATTAAAGTTTTAAGGTCGAATTTCTGGCTAATTTCACGCAACTGCTTTTCCTCATCTCCTGCTATGTCGTACCATTTTGCTACAATTTTGAGTTCGTCCTCATTTAATTTTACAATATCAGCATATTGTAAAAACTCTTCAATCAAACTTTGTGAGTAATGTGGAGGACGAAGATTAATATCGAATACCTTCAAAACATGAGTTTCTTGTGGCAAATTTTTCAAAATACTCAAAAGCGTTTGATACGAGGTATCATCACGACTTGCCAAAGTGCCAAATACCAAAGCAGAAGCCTGATTTACCAATTGCTGAACGGTGTCATTGGTCTCAATAAAATCCCATGCCACAGGGTGAACAATGGTATAAGTTGCCTCATTTTTTTCAGATAATTGCACTTTTACCCAGCCTGTATTGAGCGTTTCATCTTCTTGAATCCACTCAGTAGTACAATTTTTACTTTCCAGAAAAGCTTTAATTTCTGCTCCTAACTCATCCTTTCCTACTCGACTAATCATTTTGGCAGGAATACCTAAGTTTTGCAAATGCGTCGCCACATTCATTGGTGCACCTCCAGGCAATTTGCCACTGGGAAGCATATCCCACAAAACTTCACCAAAACAGCAGATATATTGTTGCATTTTTCTGAAAAATTAAATCGTTATTTGTTTGTTTGCCAAAATTCAGTGAAACTTATAAAACTTGATTGAACTCCAATCGTTCACCGTCTGGTCCTTTGATATTGAAGTATTTACAACCATTTTTCCAGAAAGGAAGAAAAACAGGCGCTTCTTCAAAAATTTCATATCCTCCAGCTTTTAAGGTTTCAAAAGTCTGGTCTATATTTTCCACATCAAAAGCAATATGGTCAACATGTCCATCTTTTCTGTTAGCAATTTCGGGTAAAACTACCTCAGGAAATTGATAAATTTCGATGATAATTTCACCACTTTTCATCATGGCAACTTTCCCTTTTCCCTCAGGGTGCTCAAAGGTAGAACCCATGACGTTTTCAAAACCTAAACTTTGATAAAACGCCTCTGATTTTTCGAGATCAGTGACAGGAATACCTATATGTTGTATTTTTTTTAAGACTAATGACATAGTGAAAATGCTGTTTTTGATTAATGAATCAATCTTTTTTGCAAATCTTCGAGCGAAACACCTTTGGTTTCTGGCATCATTTTCCAGACATAAATCAATTGGAAAACCATCATGACACTGAAAAAGGCGAAGATGGGACCACCACCTAGATGGTCAGCAAAGTATGGGAAGAAATTGGCAATCAACGCCGCAAATACCCAGTGAGTTAATGAGCCGAAAGCCATACCCGAAGCGCGAACTGAGTTAGGGAAAATTTCAGAAATAAATACCCAAATCACAGAACCTTGTCCGATTGCGTGTGCACCAATGAAGGCGAATACATAGTACGGAACGTAGGCGTAAGATTCATTATAGAAAGCCATGGCAATCAATGCCAATGAGATAATATAGCCAATCGAACCAATATACATCAATACTCGTCGACCGTAGCGGTCAATCAAATACCAACCAATAATCGTAAAAATTAAGTTGAAAACACCAATTCCCGAGGTTGAAAGTAATGCCCCTTCTTTACCCAAACCTGTCATTTCGAAAATACGAGGTGCATAATAAATCACCGCGTTGATACCCGAAGCCTGATTGAAGAAAGAGAATAAAAAGGCCAATAGGAGCGGGAAGAAGTATTTTTTCGAGAAAAGTTTATCTGTGCTACTTGATGCTTCTTGTTTAGCTGACACCATAATTTCATTGACAGCACCCGTGACGTTTTCTTCCGTAATTGCCAATACTTCCCTTGCTTTGGCTTCGTCACCTTTGTAAAGCAATAACCATCTTGGTGTTTCAGGAGTAAATAGCATCAAAACTGAGAATAGTAATGAAGGAAAAGCCACAACACCTAACATCCAACGCCACGAATCTGCACCGCCTTGAAGTAGATAGTTAGACACATAAGCGATCAGAATACCAAAAACAATGTTTGCTTGGAATGAAATCACCATACGACCACGGTATTTTGGCGGAGCAATTTCGGAAATATACACAGGCGCAACCACCGATGATGCCCCGATGCTCAAACCCCCAATAAATCGGAAAACCATAAACATATTTACACCAGAAGCAATTGCAGCCCCAACCGATGATAGGAAAAATAGGATACCAATCCACAAAAGTGTGTTTTTGCGTCCATACTTATCGGCAGGAATACCACCAAACGCAGCGCCAATTACCGTACCATATAAAGCAATAGCAACTGCCAAACCATGCGTCCAGCTATCGAGATTCCATAATTTTTGAATTTCGAGTTCAGCACCCGAAATTACAGCAGTGTCAAGACCAAATAGGAAGCCCCCCAAACCCACCGTAATTGCCCAAAGTATCAGTTTATTGTTCATCGATTATTTTTTTAGAGATTGAAGTATCCTTAATAGTAAAATATTTATCGGAATCATTATTAAACCCTAACTGCTTTTCTGCCCAAAGTTCAATGCCAATTTCTGATAGCTATTTTGGTATTTATCAAAGAATGAATGCAAAAATATAAAGGTAGTGGTGTAATTAATTATTTGTTTTATTCTATTTTTAGTAAGAATGTTTTGAATATATTGTACTATTTTTGTAACAAATCGGAACAATTTGGAACAGTCTGAAAAAGATGAACATAGAGAAAAACGTTTGCGAAAAATTATATGCAGAAGTAAAAACTAAACTTCAACAAGAGCTTACCAAGAGAGGTAAAACGTTTCGAGGGTCTGAAACACATATTTGGAAAATGACCGAACCGAAACTTGAGAAAACCTATTTTCAATTAGTTCTGGAAGAAAATACTGGATTGAGTTTTTCGGCAACCTTTAATAATATGTACCTCTGGCGAAAAATGAATGAGGTGCAAACCAAAAAAGTAGTCAATTTTCAAGAAGACTATTTGGTCATGTTTGTAAAATTTCTTGGATATGAAGCCCCACAAGCTTATCTCGACCAGTTTTCGATGAATCTTTTAGACTTTTTTGGCATCAAAAAAGAAAGTAAAATTTGGATGATTCAGGCGATTTTTGATGCCAAAGACCGACAAAATCCAAGTGGGTTATTTGAAGGGAAATCTCCGAGAAGCGATGAACAAACAGTAGATTCGAGAGATACCGAATGTTTGCTTGAAATCATAGACCTTTTTCACGAAAGTAATTACATTTTACCCAAAAGGCATTATGACCAAGACTTGGTAAAATTAGAGCACGGACAATATTTTTTGAAAGAATCAGACGCTCCTTGGGACAAAGTGGACTGTGTTTTTGCGATAGGTTTTTATTCTAATTATTTTGTCAAATGGGCTTTACAGCAAGAATTGGGCGCTTATATTGAGTTCGATGAATATAAAACACGATTCAGAGTAAGGTATTATAATCAGATTTTGGAACAAATACTTTGGAGCGATTATTATGAAAGTAATACCGAGTTTGATGTAGGTTTTTTGGCGAAAGTCCCAATGCAACTACCCAATAATCGGATTATTACGGCCTATTTTATTTCAGGTATCGAAAACAAATCTACTCGCTCCATGACCAGCTATCTTTGTCAATATTGGAAAGCCATCGCCGACAAATACGACGTAGAACAAAACCTATCAATAGACAATTCACCTTTTGTGATGGTATTCAAAGTTAATAAATCTAATTTAAGAGAGCTGTATTGTCAGCAAGTGGTACTTATCCAATAAAAAGGATATTCACTGAGCAAAAAACTGAGACTTACTTGTATGTAAGAAATCGTCAGTTTATGTATTGCACTATAGATAATTGTAAAATGTTTCAATTATTTCGTTGGCACTTCTAAACTTTAGTCTTCAGGATTTATCCTGTAGACTAGTTTGGATAATGTCATTTTAAGATTGATTCCCATCTTCTATTTACTCCCCTAAATTTACTTACTATTAGGTATAGGAATATACTCCATAAAAATTGAATTTTGAATAATTCAACTAAAATATTCTTGCTACTGATTATTTTTTGCGACTTTAATCACTTTAACATTTTATTAACAGATTTATTTGTAATAAATCTGTGCATCAGATGGTTATCTTATCAAAGGTCTAATTGATAGTTTCTTGTTTGGTGCTTTGTAAAGAACTTTTAAGCCACACATTCATCATGCCATCAATCAAAATATTAATTGCTGACGATCATCCATTAGTAGCCGAAAGTCTAGGAATGCTCCTCGATTTACAAGAGGATCTAGAGGTAATTGGAACAGTAAATAATGGTTGGCAGGCTCTTAACTTTGTCGAAAGTGCACAGCCAGACATCATTATCGCCGATTTACAAATGCCCTTACTAAATGGGATTAGCATGACGATGCGTTTACGGGAAAAATATCCTAAGGTGAAGGTAATTCTGTTAACTATGAGCGAAGAAGCATCAGATATTAGAGAAGGACTTCAGGCTGGAATACATGCGTATATTATGAAAAGTGCAGAAAGACCTGAACTCCTCAAAGCCATATATGCGGTATCAAATGGACAAAAGTATTTTAGTGAAAAAATTGAAAAAAAACTGGCAGAAATACCAAATCCCGAAAATCCAAGTGGACATTTTACATTGAGCGATGAAGTGCCTCTAACCCCACGAGAATTAGAAATTGTGAGGCTGGTTTTACAAAACAAATCAAGTGTAGAGATAAGTGAAACGCTTTTTGTTGCCCTTAACACGGTACATACTCACCGCAGAAATCTCATGAAAAAAATAGGAGTCAATACAAGTATTGGCTTAATGCAATGGGCTATCAAACATGGTCTTGTCGAACCTTAAAATAATAATCTAAACTATCACTTTTTAACCTACCTTCAATATGACGACTTCATTAAGAGTTCTTTTAAGCCCTTCAAATTCTTATGCTGAGAAATTTTTAATTTTAAAGCAAGAGCCAAATACTCGTTACAGAACTTTAGTACATGTATTTGATGAAAAACTTACTAATGTTAATAAAATCGATGATGCTTTTGACAAGTATGTATCGCTGCACATACAAAATGATGAATTATTGAAAATGCAAGCGACAGGGCGTGAAATTCAATTTGTACGTGAGGGAGGTAAACTTCAGAGTCTGAAAGAATATAACCTTGAAGTTGATGGAGACCCATTTATCTATATTATTTGTTTTGAAAATAATGAAATGGTAGATTATAAAAGATATTCATTGCTATCCATATTTTCAAATGGGGAATTGAAATTAGAGAATATTGACTTTAAAAATCAGTTCAAAGTATATAATGCAACAGTATCTTTACCTCCTCATAATGGTGATGTAACTATTGATTTACCTTAAGCTCTATGAAACAAAGTGTTCTTCAAACTGAGTATCGCACTTTAGAGTTTTTGTTATGGTGCATTTCGAATCAGATAAATGATGATAAAGGCTTATTTTATTCCATATTGATCGAAATGTATCATAACAATGATATGAAATGTTATACCATCGCAACAGAATCCCTAAGAAACTATTTAAGAATTCTAACGGGTAATGGTGAAAGTTTTTTATTGAAGCAGCCCAAAAAACTTGAGAATAATTCGACGCTAGTTAATGAAGAAAAGATTTATACAGTTTTTGAAAGCATCGAAGAAATCAAATGCTTTTTGCCTCATAAGGTAAGGTTCTTTAGTGAATTTAATGTACTTGTAACGAAGCATTTTCCAGTTGAAAATTTATATCAAGCATTTAGTAGAAAGGAAAAGCCTAATGCTACTATTAATTATCGTGAAACGATAGCATTTTCTATTGGAGAAACTTTAAGCTTAATTCATACTAATTTACGCTCAAGTGTTAGTAATCATACATTTGATACTAGATTTCCCAATAATACTCCGTACGTAACTATTTCAAAACTTATAAGTGATGAGCATTTTTTTGATTCGATTACTAATAAAGCACTCTTAGATTATTCATTAGTAGAGTTCTCAAATTTTAATAATCCGACACTTAAAAATTTGATTATCGAATTCTCTAAGTTATGGAATAACAATGATTTCATACATTTTGATTTAGCCACTCGAAATATGATTTATTGGGAAGATAAAGTCATATTTCTTGATTGGGAAATGTGCGGTTGGGGAGATAAGATTTGGGATGTAGTTTGCTGTTTAAATTCAATACTTGATACTATTTATATAGACTCATCTTTGATTGTACAAGTTAGTGTTAATACTTCATCTCCTAAATTTACACAGGCCAAAAATATGATTAACCAGTTTTTGATAGGATATTTTGGGGAGGAAGAGTTGGCAATACACCTTGCGAAAATTGAAGTATATTGGATGATTTATTACTTAAAGGTAATAGTTCAATCTGACAATAATTTTAGTAAAGTATCTCAAACATTAAACTTTTTTCTTCCAAAAAATGAGTCAATTCGCTGAAGATCTTCGCCTTTTATTGGCAAATATTACATTTGATAAAAAACAGTCAAGGTGGGTGAATGCAAAACTGCCAAACGTATCTCGACTGGAAGATATGCTTTATCATAACTATCACGTTTATCCTAAATATAAAAATAGTTGGCTGAAAAATGAAGATATAGAGTCTTTTGCCATAGAAAGTCAAATCAATACCGAAAGTAAATTTTGGTTTATTAAAGAAGAAACAAATGAAAAAGACGGCCAACTTGTTGAAAAGAATAGTCATGAATTTATAATAAAAGATGGCAAGTATATTCGTGGAGGTAAATTAAACATAGATGGCGAATTCAAAGAGTATGTGTACTTGAGTACACCTAAAAAATATTTTTCTGAAACTTCAAAAAATAGTGAAAAATTGACAGTAGCTATTGCTGGCGACAATTATATCTACATGGTCGGAAAGCCTACACTAAGGATATACTTCCATCTAAAGTGTTTTACTCGTGGAATAAGAGAATGGGTGAAGTTTATCTCAGAAAAATTAGATAGTAAGGGGATTCCATTCACAATGAAGTACTTACTAAATCAAAAGGATTACATTTATAGTGATTCTGCTGTTCTTTACATTTCACAAAGTAATTACCCATTAGTTCTACCATTTTTACATGAAGTAGCTGTTATATTTGGTAACACGGAAGCTAACCTTTTAAGAAGCAGTACTCCTCTGTTTACAAAGAAATTATTTCGTGGAATTGCTATCGCAGAAGACCCCATTTCCAATATTGACCAAAGCAAAGAAGATACAAGTTTTGGAAGAGAATGTTGCAAACGTATTGTAAAGATGCTAGAACAAGAATCTGTCAAATCTCTACTGGAAATAAATAGCTATAATATTGAGAGTGTAATTATTAAAATTGAAAGAATGGTTCAAAATGAATCCTTGTTTAACGTAGAAGAACCATTTAGAAATCCAAATACATCTTTTGATTATGAGCTTCCAACATTTAATGAAGGTAGAGAGCAAACAACTTATCTTCCATGGTGGGGGGATTCAGGGAAATTACTATTTCTAAAATTAGCTCAAAAATATGCAGATGAACTTTGTGAAAAAGCAATCTGGGTTTCATCAAACAATTGTACTTGGATTACTTACATCGAGGAACCAGTCAAGGACGAAAAAGAGTACAATAGAACTTGTCACAAGCTAGTCGGGAAAAAAGAATTAGGCTTGATTAAATATTTTCTAGAGAAGTTTTCTCAATTCGTAAAAGATAATGATTATTATAAACGAGTGTATTCTTCGATAAACTACAATACAGAAATTGATGGCGATATTTTTTCAAATGAAGATTTTGATAGGCTAATGGATCATTTAGTACTTGATGAAATAAGGAAGTCCTATTTCAAAGATTATATTAATACGTTAGTTTCAAAGTTTGAAATCTCATTAGAAGATGCTATTAAAATAATAGAAAATGCAATCATAAAGCTAAATAATGATACTGAGCTCAATGTACTAATAAAGGACATTTCTCTCCTTCCATCTTTGAGCCAGAATAATGCTCCTATTCAACTTGCCATCGAGATTCTTCATGAAATTAAAAGAAGTATGCCACTTAAAATGCCAAAAGATGAGTTACTGAATCAGGTAGTTATTGATGGTAATATTACTAACCTAAGAAACATTTCAGAGAGAGATGCATTAAAGCTTGCAGATATAATTATGAAACGATACGAAAGTATAGATTTACCTTTAAGAAATACCTTTAATAATTATAATTTTTGTCCAGGTATTGAAGGTAAAGCTGGGATTGGATTGTTTTTTTTAATTCTTTTTGTGCCTTCGGTTACTCCTAATGTAAGATTTTTACCAGAAACAGCTTAATTACCATTGTAAGCTTCCCCAAAAATAGTACGGATTAAAAGTTTAAAAAGTGTGATATTTTTTAACTTTAGGTAAGTATTATGAAAAGCAGCAAATTTAGTCCAACCGAAATTGCTAAGATTCTTA